>NZ_CP026265.1:0-635000 GCF_003071665.1 Aminobacter sp. MSH1
ATGCAAAGCGGCATCGAAAGGGAAGCAAATGCGGGCTTTCTTTTTACCGGCGAACTGATCGAGGGGAACGAAGTGGCAGCAACCAGCGCCGCAGAGAAGAATTTTGACCGGGTCAAGACGCAGCTGCAGGTTCGCCTGGGCAGCGAAGTATTCTCGAGCTGGTTCGGCCGCATGAAGCTTGCCGAGACTTCGAAGGGCGTGGTGCGCCTTTCGGTGCCGACGGCCTTCCTGCGTTCCTGGATCAACAGCCACTATCTGGATCTGATTTCCGAGCTTTGGCGGCAGGAAGAACCCGAGCTCCTGAAGCTCGAAATCATCATCCGCACGGCCACCCGCCAGATGCGTCCCGGCGTCGAAGCCGAGGCCGCAGCACTGCGCAAGCCGGTGCGCCAGGCTCAGACGGCCCTGGCCACCAGCACCGTGGCTGCCGGACGCACCGAACGCCCCGCCCCTGCCCGCAACGGCACGGCGGATGCGGAGTTCAAGCAGAGCGTTCTCGGCTCGCCGCTCGACCCGCGCTACACGTTCCAGTCCTTCGTCGAAGGTCCGTCCAATCGCGTGGCGCTGGCCGCCGCCCGTGCGGTGGCGGAATCGAACTCGCGCTTCAACCCGCTGTTCCTCCACGCCACCGTCGGTCTCGGCAAGACGCACCTGCTCCAGGCGATCGCCGCCGAGTCGCTGCGCCAGAACCCGAAGTCGCGTGTCGTCTACCTGACGGCCGAATACTTCATGTGGCGTTTTGCGACCGCGATCCGCGACAACAACGCGCTGACGCTCAAGGAACAGCTGCGCGACATCGACCTGCTGATCATCGACGACATGCAGTTCCTGCAGGGCAAGTCGATCCAGCACGAGTTCTGCCATCTCATCAACATGCTGCTCGACTCGGCCAAGCAGGTCGTGGTGGCAGCCGACCGCCCGCCGGCAGAACTGGAATCGCTCGAACCCCGCGTCCGCTCACGCCTCAATGGCGGCGTGGCGCTCGAAATGTCGGCGCCGGACTTCGGCATGCGCCTGGGCATGCTCAAGATGCGCTTTGCCGGCGCCAAGAACGAAGACCCGAACCTTGCCATCGACGAGGAGATCCTCGCCCATGTCGCCCGCACGGTCACCGGCAGCGGCCGCGAGCTGGAAGGCGCCTTCAACCAGCTGATCTTCCGCCAGTCGTTCGAACCGCAGCTGTCGATCGAGCGGATCGACGAGATCCTCGGCCATATCTATCGCTCGGGCGAGCCCAAGCGCGTGCGTATCGAAGACATCCAGCGCGTCGTCGCGCGCCACTACAACGTGTCGAAGACGGAGCTCCTTTCGAACCGCCGCACCCGCACCATCGTCAAGCCGCGCCAGATCGCCATGTATCTGTCGAAGGTGATGACGCCGCGCTCGCTGCCCGAGATCGGCAGGCGTTTCGGCGGCCGCGACCACACAACCGTGCTGCACGCCGTGCGCAAGATCGAGGACCTCTCGGGCGGCGACAACACGCTGGCGCAGGAACTCGAGCTGCTGAGAAGGCTGATCAACGACCAGGCCTGACGGTTCGATGGCGGCGGCGATCGATCGACGTCCGCCACTTATCCCCAGAACGCCCGCGCAACCGCCCTGGAATGGCTGCGCGGGCTTGCCTTTCCATAGTTTTTACTGTCAGACTCGGCGCAATTCCGATCGTGTTGCGGGCTTTCCCGGGCGCATTCGAGCCCGTGAGCCCGCACCTTCAAATAAGCGAGCCTGTTTCGTCATGCGTGTTATCCTGGAACGCTCCAACCTGTTGAAGTCGCTGAACCACGTGCACCGCGTGGTGGAGCGGCGAAACACGATCCCGATTCTTTCCAACGTGCTGCTGCAGGCCAATGGCGCAAGCCTCGAACTCAAGGCCACTGACCTCGACCTCGAGATCTCGGAAGCTACGCCGGCAAATATCGAGCAAGGCGGTGCGACCACCGTACCCGCCCACCTGCTCTATGACATCGTGCGCAAGCTGCCAGACGGCGCCGAAGTGATGCTGAGGACCGACGAAGACGGCAACGCCATGTCGGTGGTGTCGGGCCGTTCGAGCTTCCGGCTGCAGTGCCTGCCGCAGTCGGACTTCCCGGAGCTTTCGGCCGGCACCTTCTCGCATATCTTCCGGCTCGACGCCCAGGCGCTGAAGGGCCTGATCGACAAGACGCAGTTTGCCATCTCGACCGAAGAGACGCGCTACTACCTCAACGGCATTTACCTTCACACGCATGAGAGCGGCGGCAACCTGATGCTGCGTGCGGTTGCCACCGACGGCCACCGCCTCGCCCGTGCCGAGGTCGAGGCTCCGGCCGGATCGGAAGGCATGCCGGGCATCATCATCCCGCGCAAGACGGTCAGCGAGTTGCAGAAGCTGATGGACTCGCCCGACGTGGCGGTGACGACCGAGCTTTCCGATACCAAGATCCGCCTGACCATCGGCGGCGTGATCCTGACCTCGAAGCTGATCGACGGCACCTTCCCCGACTACCAGCGCGTCATTCCGAGCGGCAACGACAAGCAGCTGATCATCGACCGGCAGAGCTTTGCCGCGGCCGTCGACCGCGTCTCGACGATCTCGTCCGAGCGCGGCCGCGCGGTGAAGCTGACGATCGCCGACGGCCAGGTGACACTTGCCGTCAACAACCCCGATTCGGGCAGCGCGACCGAAGAACTCGCCGCCGACTACTCGTCGGACCCGATCGAGATCGGCTTCAACGCCAAGTACCTGCTCGACGTCGCCGCCCAGCTCTCGGGCAGCGAAGCGCGCTTCATGCTGGCCGATGCCGGCTCCCCCACGCTCATCCACGACACAGCCGACGAGAACGCTCTCTACGTGCTGATGCCGATGCGCGTGTAGCGCCCCGACGCCCGTGCCAGACCAGGAACCGGGGGGCGAGCGAAAACGCACCCCCTCGACGCATATCCGTAAGCTCATGCTTACGGACTTCCGCAACTACGCCTCGCTTGCGCTCGACCTCAGGCCTGGTGCCGTGGTGTTCACCGGCGACAACGGCGCCGGCAAGACCAACCTGCTCGAGGCTATTTCTTTTCTGACGCCGGGACGCGGGCTGCGCCGCGCGCCCTACCCCGACGTGGCGCGCGAAGGCAGTGCCGGCGGCTTTGCCGTGCATGCCGGCATCGAAGGATCGTTCGGCGATGTCGAGATCGGCACAGGCACCGCACCGGAAGCCGCCAACGAAGCTGGCCGGCGCGTTCGCATCAACGGCGCCAATGCAAAGTCGGCCGACGAGATGCTCGACTGGCTGCGCGTGGTCTGGCTGACGCCGTCGATGGATGCGCTGTTCACCGGGCCGACCGGCGACCGCAGGCGCTTCCTCGACCGGCTGGTGCTGGCCATCGACCCGGCACACGGTCAGCGCGCGCTCGACTACGAAAAGGCGATGCGCGGCCGCAACCGGCTGCTTTCAGACGACCGCCGCGACAACGCCTGGTTCGATGCGATCGAGATCCAGATGGCCGAGACCGGTGCGGCTATCGCCGCCGCCCGCGTCGAGATGGTGCGGCTGCTCACCGCCATGATCGGCCGCATGCCCGAGACCGGCCCCTTCCCGCAGGCCGAGCTGGCGCTTTCCGGAACGCTGGAGGAAAGCATCGGCAACATGCCGGCGGTGGAACTGGAAGAGCGCTTCCGCCAGGCGCTCGCCAGCGGCCGCGACCGCGACCGTGCGGCGGGGCGCACGCTGGAAGGCCCACATCGCTCCGACCTGCTGGTCCGCCATCGGCCGAAATCGATGCCGGCGGAACTGTGCTCGACCGGCGAGCAGAAGGCACTGCTGGTCGGCATCGTCATCTCGCATGCGCGCCTGACCGGCGAGATGGCGGGCGCAGCCCCCATCCTGCTGCTCGACGAGATCGCCGCCCATCTCGACGCCGGACGCCGCGCGGCGCTGTTCGAAATTCTCGAGGAGCTCAACTGCCAGGCCTTTATGACCGGCACCGAAGCCAGCCTGTTTTCGAGCCTCGCTGGGAGGGCGCAGTTCCTGACCGTCGACCACGGCAGCGTTCGAGCGACAGTCGGTCCGGACGGCATGGCCCCATAGATCGCGCCGCTACCGGACTGACAAGCAGAACTCGCGGCGATATGGTTGCGTCATGAACCAGTCAGCCCCGCTCTCTTCAGAAGAACTCGAACGCTACGCCCGCCACATCGTGCTGCCGGAGATCGGCGGCCCGGGCCAGCAGAAGCTGAAGCGCGCCCGCGTGCTGGTGATCGGCGCCGGCGGGCTCGGCGCGCCGGTTCTTGAATATCTGGCGGCGGCAGGCGTCGGCACGCTCGGCATCGTCGACGACGATCATGTCTCGTTGTCCAACCTGCAGCGCCAGGTGATCCACGACACCCAGTCGATCGGCATCTCCAAGGCCGAAAGCGCAAGGACCGCGATCCTGCGTATCAACCCGCATGTGACAGTCGAACTGCACAAGCTCAGGCTGACGCCCGACAATGCGGCGGATCTGATCGCCGGTTATGACATGGTCATCGACGGTTCCGACAATTTCGAAACACGCTACGCCGTGGCCGACGCCAGCGCCGAAGTGAAACGGCCGCTGGTGCATGCCGCGGTCGGTCGTTTCGACGGCTCGATCACCGTGCTGAAGCCGTTCGAGTCCGGCGCCGACGGACGCCGAAACCCCTCGTACCGCGACCTGTTTCCCGAACCGCCGCCGGCGGGACTTGTGCCCTCCTGCGCGGTGGCAGGCGTGCTCGGCGCGCTGACAGGCGTCATCGGCACGCTGCAGGCAATGGAGGCGATCAAGCTGATCACCGGCATCGGCGAACCGCTGGTCGGCCGCCTGCTGCTCTACGATGCGCTCGGCGCCCGGTTCGACACGGTCCGCTACAAGGCGCCCTGACGATGACCGGCCTGATCGTCACCCGCCTCCCCGAGGATTTTTCGGCCTGGGCCGAATTGCACGACCTGATCATGCGGTCCTTCGCCTACATGGACGGTGTCATCGACCCGCCGTCCTCGGCGCATCGGCTGACGCCGGCCAACCTTCGCGACAAGGCCAGAAACGAGATCTGTTTCATCGCCACGCTGGACGGCAGGCTCGCCGGCTGCATCTTCGCCGCCGAGCGCGCCGACGCCTTTTATGTCGGCAAGCTGGCGGTCGATGACAGTGCCCGCGGGATGGGCATCGGCAGGGAGCTGATGCAGGCGGCCGAACACCATGCCGTCGCGCAAGGCAAACCCACACTCGAACTGCAGACCCGAATCGAACTCGAAGCCAATCACGCGACCTTCGGACGGATGGGTTTTGTCGAATTCGAGCGCACTGCACACGAGGGTTACGACCGCCCGACCTCGATCACATACCGGAAGAGGCTCAATTGAGCCTCGAACTCACAGCCGACGAGCGGCGGATCGCCAATGGCACCGAAGGTGCGGCGATGGCGATGCGCATCGTCGCCGAAAGTGCCGCCCTACTCGGCGCCCCCAGGCTGCTCCCGATCGCATCGGCGCATATCGACGGCGCGCTCTACCATGGCGATTCGGGCACGCTGTTCGCAGAAAGACTGGTCGAAGGCGGCGCGCGGGTAGCGGTGCGTTCGACGCTCAATGTCGGCGCGCTCGACCTCATGGGCTGCGCGCGCGTGCGCCTGGAAGAGCCGCAACGCTCGATGGCGCGGCGCATGATGGAGGCCTACCGCAAGCTCGGCTGCGAGCAGAGTTGGACCTGCGCGCCCTATCAGGCCGGCCACCGGCCCATTCTGGGCACTGACGTCGCCTGGGGCGAATCGAACGCGGTGGTGTTCTGCAATTCGGTCCTCGGCGCGCGCACCAACCGCTACGGCGATTTCCTCGACATCGCCTGCGCCATATCGGGCCGAGCGCCCGACTATGGCCTGCACCGGCCAGAAAATCGCCTGGCCAGGCTGGTGTTCGACGTCTCCGCCCTGCCCCCTGATTTCCTAGCTTCCGAGATCGCCTGGCCGGTGCTGGGCAGCCTTTATGGCCGCGAGGTCGGCGACGCCATCGGCGTGGTGACAGGCGTTTCGCGCGATCCCGGCGAGGACGCGCTCAAGGCATTCGGTGCCGCCGCTGCATCATCGGGCGCGGTCGGGCTGTTTCATATCGCAGGCGTGACGCCGGAAGCACCCGATGCCGAGACGGCGCTGGGCGGCGCGGAGGCCGAAACTGTGATCCGCGTCACGCCGGACATGATCGCCAAGGCGCAGGCGCGCCTGTCGACGACTGAAAGCACCAACCGCATCGACGCCGTCGCCATCGGCAGCCCGCACTTGTCGCTGGCGGAATTCGACGCGCTGGAGCGGCTGATATCAGGGCGGCGACTCACTGTGCCGATCCACGCCTGCACCGGCCGGCATGTTCTTGGCGAACTCGACCGCGACGGCAGGCGCAAGGTGCTGGAAGACCTGGGCGTGGTCATCGTCGCTGATACCTGCGTGGTGGTGACGCCGATCCTGCCCGACCGGTCGGGCGGCGTGCTGATGACCAATTCCGGCAAGTTCGCCCACTATGCGCCCGGCAATACCGGTTATGCCGTGCTTTATGGCTCGCTCGCCGATTGCGTCGAGAGCGCCGTCGCCGGCAGGCCGCTGTTTGCGGAGATCGGACGATGAGCCAGGCCGCAATCCTGGTGCCAGGCCAGGCGGGCGAAGGCCCGGCACTGATCCTGTCGGCGCCGATCAGCTTCTGGGGCGGGGTCGATCCGAAGTCCGGACGCATCGCCGACGTGCGCCATCCTGAGTGCGGAGAGAGCATCGCCGGCAAGGTGCTGTTCCTGCCCGGCACCATCGGCTCATCGTCGGCGTCGGCGGTGCTGATGGAATTGGTGCATGCCGGCCATGCGCCGGCGGCCCTGGTGCTGCACGAGCCCGACGCCATCCTGCTGCTCGGGCTCATCGTTTCGCGCGAGATGGGCTGGCAGACGCCGGTGGCGGTGAAGTTGCCGCGCGACGCGTTCAGCGCCTTCGAAGGCCAGCAAGTGCGGGTCGGGGCTGACGGCGAGGTGACGATTCGGGGTTCGGACCTGACGGACTGAATTCATCAGTGCGTCCTTCGAGCCTCGAAGGACGCAGCGAACGTGCAGCGCCCTCGCTGATCAGGTCCTGAGCGGCAGCACCCTATCCGGCGGGCGATGCCCGTCGACATGGGCACGGATGTTGATGATGACCTTCTCGCCCATGTCGATACGGCCCTCGATGGTGGCCGAGCCCATATGCGGCATCAGCACCACCTTGCCCTTGGCGGCGAGCTTGAGCAGCTTGTGGTTGACCGCCGGCTCATGCTCGAAGACGTCGAGGGCAGCACCGGCAAGCTTGCCGTCCTGCAGCATCTTGACCAGTGCATCCTCGTCGATGATGTCGCCACGGGCGATGTTGACGAGGTAGGCGTGCGGCTGCATCAGCGCCAGCCGGCGCCCCGACAGCAGATGGAAGGTCGCCGGCGTCGACGGGCAGTTGATCGAGATGATGTCCATGCGGGCGAGCATCTGGTCGAGGCTTTCCCAGTAGGTCGCTTCCAGCTCGTCTTCGACCGATTGCAGCACGCGATGGCGGTTGTGATAGTGGATCGACAGGCCGAAAGCCTTGGCGCGGCGGGCGACGGCGGTGCCGATGCGGCCCATGCCGACGATGCCGAGACGCTTGCCGCCGATGCGGCGGCCGAGCATCCAGGTCGGCGACCAGCCAGCCCATTTCTTGTCGCCGGTGAGAACGCTCGCGCCCTCGGTCAGGCGGCGCGGCACGGCGAGCATCAGCGCCATCGCCATGTCGGCCGTGTCTTCGGTCAAGACATTCGGCGTGTTGGTGACGGTGATGCCGCGTTTCGCGGCAGCGGTGACATCGATCTTGTCGACGCCGTTGCCGAAATTGGCGATCAGCTTGAGGTTAGGCCCGGCCTGCTCGATCAGGGCTGCGTCGATGGTGTCAGTGACCGTCGGCACCAGCACGTCGGCCTCCTTGACCGCCGCCACCAGCTCCGGCTGGGTCATCGGTCGGTCGTCGACATTGAGGCGCGCGTCGAACAATTCGCGCATGCGCGTCTCGACCTGGTCGGGCAGCTTGCGCGTAATGACGACGAGAGGCTTTTTTCGACCGGCCATTCTATCCTCGACGAAGATCTCGTTGAGACCTCTTTAACCAAGACCGGCGAAACTGGGAACCGATCACTGAGCGGTAATCTGTGTAACAAGCAGTGCCGCCGAAGACAAAGAAAAAGGGTGCCCGCCAAAAGGACACCAGGTTCAAACAGAGGTTACGGAAGTGTCTGGTTTCGCGTCGCTCCGCCTGGCCGTCAGCGCAGCACTGATCGGCATTGCTTTCGTTTCGCCGAATGCCGGTCTGGTCGGCCCCGCCGTGGCGGCCCAGGACGTCAGGCTCGGCCCGAGCGGGCTGCCGCTGCCGCGATTCGTCAGCCTGAAATCCGGCAAGGTCAATTCGCGCATCGGCCCCGGCGTCAACTATCCGGTCGACTGGCTTTATCTCAAGCCGGGCCTGCCGATGGAAATCATCCAGGAATATGACAACTGGCGCCGCGTGCGCGACTCGGAAGGTGCCGAGGGCTGGATCAACCAGTCGCTGCTGTCGGGCCACCGCACGGCGATGACGGCTCCCTGGCAGCGCGGCAAGCCGGCACAGCTCAACCTGCTGGCCAAGCCCGAACAGGGCGCGCGCACCGTCGCCGTCATCGACCCAGGCGTGATCGGCTCGATCAAGCAGTGCAACGGCGAATGGTGCGAGATGACCTTTGCCGGCACGAGCGGCTGGCTCAACCAGTCGCAGGTCTGGGGTGCATATCCCGGCGAAAGCATCGAGAACTGAGTTATCTTCCCGGCTGCCGCAGCCGGGATCGCCGATCTCAGGCCGTGCGCTTGGGCCTGAGCCTCACCACGATATCGACATTGGCGATTTCCATGCCTTCCGGAGGTTCCGGCAGGTTGGTGACCGTGACCGGGCCCGATTCGATATCGAACACGCGGTTTTCGCCTTCGATGAAGAAGTGGTGGTGGTCGGAGGTGTTGGTGTCGAAATAGGTCTTCGAGCCTTCGACCGCGAGAATGCGCAACAGCCCGGACTCGGTGAACTGGTGCAGCGCGTTGTAGACGGTCGCCAGCGACACCGGCACGCCGGCGCCCAGCGCCTCTTCGTGCAGCTCCTCCGCCGAGAGGTGGCGGTCGCCCTTTGCGAACAGGAGTTCGGCCAACGCGATACGCTGCCGCGTGGGCCTCAGCCCCGCGTCACGGACACGCGCTTCCACAGCAATACTGGCCTTGCGGGAATCCACTCGGTTTGCCTCGTCGAAGTTGGCCTTCGCCTCAATAATATCCGCCAGGCGCCCTCAAATCCGAATGGAACGCCGGCAAGCTATGCCTGACATATATTCTGTCGTTCAAATGCGATCAATAGCGCGCATTGACCCAGGCGGACGGGCACGTTAATCGCAAACGCCGGTTTCCGGCTGCAAACAGTCTGTGCTAGTGAGAGCACACAAGAAGGGCGTGGCACCGCCCGAGAACTATTACGGGGAAGGTGTTCATGGCCGATCAGAAATCCAGCTACGGCTACGAAGAATTGCTGGCATGTGCCCGCGGTGAGCTGTTCGGACCCGGCAATGCCCAGCTGCCGGCCCCGCCGATGCTGATGTTCGATCGCATCACCGAGATCAGCGAGACCGGCGGCGAGTTCGACAAGGGCTTCGTCCGCGCCGAATTCGACATCAAGCCGGACCTTTGGTTCTTCCCCTGCCACTTCATCGGCAATCCCATCATGCCGGGCTGCCTCGGCCTCGACGCCATGTGGCAGCTGACTGGCTTCTTCCTCGGCTGGCTCGGCGAGTCCGGCAAGGGCATGGCGCTCTCTACCGGCGAGGTGAAGTTCAAGGGCATGGTCACTCCTTCGGTGAAGAAGGTCGAATACGGCATCGACTTCAAGCGCGTCATGCGCGGCCGCCTGGTGCTCGGCATTGCCGATGGCTGGCTGAAGGCTGACGGCGAACCTATCTACAAGGCTACCGACCTGAAGGTCGGGCTCTCGAAGCAGGAAGCCTCGGCCGTCTGATCGGCCCCATACACTGGACCGGAGATTCTCATGAGACGTGTCGTCGTAACTGGCCTTGGCATCGTATCGTCCATCGGCAACAACGCCTCCGAGGTTCAGGCTTCGCTGCGTGACGCCAAGTCCGGCATCAGCTTTTCCGAATCCTTTGCCGAACATGGCTTCAAGTGCCAGGTCTGGGGCGCGCCGAATCTCGACACGACCGAGCTTGTCGACCGTCGCGCCGCGCGCTTCCTGTCGCAGGGCGGCATGTGGAACCATGTCGCCATGAAGCAGGCGATCGCCGACAGCGGTCTCGAAGAGAACGTCATTTCCGGCAACGAACGCACCGGCATCATCATGGGTTCGGGCGGTCCTTCGACCCGCACCATCGTCGAAGCCGCAGAGATCACGCTCAAGAACAACAGCCCCAAGCGCATCGGGCCATTCGCCGTGCCGAAGGCGATGTCTTCGACCGCATCGGCAACGCTCGCCACCTGGTTCAAGATCCACGGCGTCAATTATTCGATCTCGTCGGCATGCTCGACCTCGGCGCATTGCATCGGCAACGCCGCCGAGATGATCCAGTGGGGCAAGCAGGACGTCATGTTCGCCGGCGGCCACGAGGACCTCGACTGGACCATGTCGAACCTGTTCGACGCCATGGGCGCCATGTCGTCCAAGTACAACGACCGCGCCTCGGTCGCCTCGCGCGCCTATGACGTCAACCGCGACGGCTTCGTCATCGCCGGCGGCGCGGGCGTGCTGGTGCTCGAGGAGCTCGAACACGCAAAGGCGCGCGGCGCAAGGATCTATTGCGAATTGGTCGGCTACGGCGCGACATCAGACGGCTACGACATGGTCGCGCCGTCGGGCGAAGGCGCCATGCGCTGCATGCGGCAGGCGCTGTCGACGGTGAAGGGCCCGGTCGACTACATCAACACCCACGGCACCTCGACGCCGGTAGGCGACTCGAAGGAAATGGGCGCGATCCGCGAAGTCTTTGCAGACAAGCTCCCCAACATCACCTCGACCAAGTCGCTGACCGGCCACTCGCTGGGTGCGGCCGGCGTGCAGGAATCGATCTACTCGATCCTGATGATGCAGGGCGGCTTTATCGGCGAGAGCGCTCATATCGAGGAGCTCGACCCGGAATTCGAAGGCATGCCGATCGTGCGCAAGCGCATCGACAACGCCAAGATCGACACGGTGCTGTCCAATTCCTTCGGCTTCGGCGGCACCAACGCCACGCTCGTTTTCCAGCGCCTCTCCGCATAGGGACACCGACATGGATGGATTGATGAAGGGCAAGCGCGGGCTCATCATGGGCGTCGCGAACGACCACTCCATTGCCTGGGGTATCGCGCAGAAGCTCGCCCAGCACGGCGCCGAGCTTGCCTTCACCTATCAGGGCGAGGCCTTCGGCCGCCGCGTCAAGCCGCTGGCCGAGAAGGTCGGCGCGGAGATCCTGGTGCCCTGCGACGTCGAGGACAGCGCCTCGGTGGCTGCCGCCTTCGACACGCTCAGGGAAAAGTGGGGCGGCATCGACTTCCTGGTCCACGCCATCGGCTTCTCCGACAAGAACGAGCTCAAGGGTCTCTACGCCGACACCACGCGCGAAAATTTCGTGCGCACCATGGTGATCTCGTGCTTTTCGTTCACCGAAGTCGCCAAGCACGCTGCGGCCCTGATGAACGAAGGCGGCTCGATGATCACCCTGACCTATGCCGGGTCGGTGCGCGTCATGCCCAACTATAACGTCATGGGCGTCGCCAAGGCAGGCCTCGAGGCCAGTGTCCGGTATCTTGCCAACGACTACGGCCCGCGCGGCATCCGCATCAACGGCATCTCGGCCGGCCCGGTGCGCACGCTGGCAGGTGCTGGCATCTCGGATGCCCGCCACATGTTCTCCTACCAGCAGCGCAACTCGCCGCTGCGGCGCACCGTGACCCTCGACGAGGTTGGCGGTTCGGCGCTGTACCTGCTGTCGGACCTGTCGTCGGGCGTCACCGGCGAGATCCATTACGTTGATTCGGGCTATCACATCGTCTCGATGCCGACGCTGGACGAGCTCAAGCAGATGGACGGTGGCCGCGAGTAGTATCCGGAAATCGGATTCGATTTCCGGCAAGCCCCATGTACCTATTCATGCTTTTGCAGCGTCTTTTGCGCTTATGGGAAGACTTGCGGCGGGGTGAAAATTCTTGCCCAAATTAAAATTGTAGACAATCGCCGCAAGCGATCTTAACGAGCGAATCGGTAGTGATGCCACGCAAGTTAGGAAAGTCACGCATGCCTGCCGTCAGGAATCCCCGTCGAAGCCCGCTGTTTCGGCTCGTCACCATCGCCAGTTCGGGGTTGGGCAGTTTCACATTGGGCATGTGGGGGCTGAAGTTCGCCCTTGGCGACAACATCGGCGGCATGCCCACGGAAGTTGCCAGCGCGGTCATCGCCGCGCTTTGCGCGCTCGCTGCGTCGATTGCAGCCATGTCGTTCTTCGCCGGCATCGACGAATCGGCCGATTACGTCTTCAACGAGACCCATTTCGACAAGCTGACCGGGCTGCTGGCCCGTACCGCGATGGTCGGCAAGATCGCCGAGGCGGCGTCGGCCACGGCACGAACCGGCAAGCCGGTGTTCCTCATCGACATCGATATCGACCGCTTCAAGCAGATCAACGATGCCATCGGCTACAGCAATGGCGACGCGCTGATCCGTGCCTTCACCGCAAGGCTCAAGGCGGCGCTGCCGCGCGACGTGGTCGTCGGCCGCATCGGCGCCGGCGAATTCGCCATCCTCTATCCCGACCAGGCCTTGCACGGGTCGCTCGAAGCGCTCATCGACCGCGTCATCCACTATCTCATGCGGCCTTACCCGCTGGCATCGCATCTGCAGTCGGTCAACGTGTCCGTCGGCGTGGTCGCCATGCCCAAGGACGGCTACGATCCGGTGACGCTGCTGCGCCGCTCCAACCTGGCGCTGCAGAACGCGCGGGCCAGCGGCATCGGCGCCTGGACCGTTTTCCAGCCCGAGATGGGCCGCGTCGCAGATCACCGCCAATGGGTCGAGTCGGAACTGCATGTCGCCTTCGAGCGCGGCGACTTCGACCTTCACTACCAGCCGCAGCTCGACCTGCCGACCGGCCGCGTCGTCGGCTACGAGGCGTTGATCCGCTGGAACCACCCCGAGCGCGGCATGATCGCGCCCAACGAGTTCATCTCGGTCGCCGAAGAAACCGGCATGATCGCCCCGATCGGCGAATGGGTGCTGCGCAAGGCCTGTACAGATGCACGCCTGCTGCCGGAAGACTGCTTCGTGGCGGTCAACATTTCGCCGGTCCAGTTCATGACCCGCGACTTCGTCGGCATCGTCGAGAAGATCATCAAGGAAACCGGCATCGCGCCCAAGCGGCTCGAACTGGAGCTGACCGAATCGGCGATGATGCAGGACCGCGACCGCGCCGCCCTGATCCTGAAGCAGCTGACGGCGATGGGCATTTCGGTGGCCGTCGACGATTTCGGCACCGGCTACTCTAACCTCGCCTACCTGATCGACTTCTCGTTCCACAAGCTCAAGATCGACCGTTCCTTCGTCAGCCGCATGGAAACCGACAGCAATTCCGGCGCCGTGGTCTCGACCATCGTCGGCCTGTCCAGGGCGCTCGGCGTGCGCACCATTGCCGAGGGCGTCGAGACGGAAAACCAGGCCACCCTGCTCAGGGCGGCTGGCTGCCAGGTGGTGCAGGGCTATTTCTTCGGACGGCCGGCGCCGCTGGTCATTGGCGACGCAGGGCTTGTCGTTCCCGCTGACCGCCCCACCAGCCTGCACTGAAAACGTACGCTCAGCGCTTGGCGGAATAGACCCTGAAGGCGCTGTCGACGGCTATTTCCTGAACCGATGAGAATGTTGCCGCCAGCACGGGCTGGTAGGGCAGATGGCGGTTGGCCACCATGAACAGCCTGCCGCCCGGCTTGAGCGCGGCAGATGCCGCCTTGATCATGCGCTGGCCGATCTCCGGATCGGCATCGCGATCCTGATGGAACGGCGGGTTCATCACCACCAAATCGTAGCGCCGCTCGACCGGTTCCTTGGCGAGATCCTGCCAGTGGAACGCAGGCTGGACAGGGGTATTGGGCACGTTGGCCTTGGCCGCCTCCAGCGCGTCGAAGTCGGCCTCGAACAAGTCGAGCGCCTTGAGTTCCTTGGCGCGCGCGGCCACCTCGGCGGCGACATAACCCCAGCCGGCGCAGAAGTCGGCGACCTTGCCCTTGATGTCGGACGGCAGGTTGTCGGCCAGAAGGCGCGAGCCGGCGTCGACGCGTTCGAACGAGAACATGCCGGGCGCGGTGCGGAAGCGGTCCTCGACCAGTTGCTCGGGATTGTCAGCGCGCAAGGTGGCAGCGGCAGCGTCCGCCTGCGCGGTGCGCCGAAACCATAATGCGGTGCCGTGATACTTGGGCAGATGGTCCTCGATCTCGACCATCGAGCCAAGCCGCTTGCGCAGGCTGGCAATGCCGTCGTCCTTACCGCCGGCAACAACGATCAGGCCGCCGGCCGCCACGCGCTCGATCGCCTCGGCAATTCGCAATTCGTTGAGGCCGCGATGCCTGCCAGCGAGCACGAGAGCGGTGTCGAAGCCGTCCTCCTCGGCGCGGGCCGTCACATCATGTCCCGCGGCCGCCAAGGCCAGCACGTGGGGTCGAAAGCCCTGAACCAGGGAAAGCTTTGCGTCGAAGCCCTGCGGCGTCCTGAAGCCCGGCTCGGCGCCGATGAACAGCACGCGCGCGCCCTGCCCCGGCATCGCCAGGACGTCGGCCTCGAAGGGATAGAACAGGGTTTTCAGGGCATCGCGCATTCTGGCATCCTAGTCGTGCGTCCTGCGAGGCTCGCCCTCGGCAAGCACCTCAGGATGAGGGCGGGTGGCGCCACCAACCGGAGATGTTGTGGCTTGATGGAACCTGTCATGCTGCCACCGAGCCGCTACCTACCTCATCCTGAGGTGTGAGCGAAGCGAGCCTCGAAGAACGCACAACAAACGAAAACGGGCGCGACCTTACGGCGCGCCCGCTTCTTATCAACTTATCAGGCTATCAGGCTATCAGGCGGCGGATTCTTCGCCTTCAGCCTTCTTGTCGCGAGCAATTTCCTTGCCCGTTTCCTGGTCGACGACCTTCATCGACAGGCGGACCTTGCCGCGCTCGTCGAAGCCCATCAGCTTGACCCAGACCTTGTCGCCTTCCTTGACCACATCCGAGGTCTTGGCAACGCGGTCGTTGGCAAGCTGCGAGATGTGGACGAGGCCGTCGCGCGGGCCGAAGAAGTTGACGAAGGCGCCGAAGTCAGCGGTCTTGACGACCGTGCCTTCGTAGATCTCGCCGACTTCCGGCTCAGCCACGATGGTGTGGATCCACTTCTTGGCCGCCTCGATTTCCTTGGCGTTCGACGAAGCGATCTTGACCGTGCCGTCGTCCTCGATGTTGATCTTGGCGCCGGTTTTTTCGACGATCTCGCGGATGACCTTGCCGCCCGAGCCGATGACTTCACGGATCTTGTCGGTCGGGATGTGCATGACCTCGATGCGCGGAGCGAATTCGCCCAGTTCCGAGCGGCCTTCCGACAGGGCCGTGGCCATTTCGCCGAGGATGTGCAGGCGGCCGTCCTTGGCCTGGCCGAGCGCGATGTTCATGATCTCTTCGGTGATACCGTCGATCTTGATGTCCATCTGCAGCGCGGTGATGCCGTTGGTCGTGCCGGCAACCTTGAAGTCCATGTCGCCGAGGTGATCCTCGTCGCCGAGGATGTCGGACAGGACGGCGAAGCGCTCGCCTTCCTTGATCAGGCCCATGGCGATGCCGGCAACCGGCTTCTGCAGCGGAACGCCCGCATCCATCAGCGCCAGCGAGGTGCCGCAGACGGTGGCCATCGACGACGAGCCGTTGGACTCGGTGATCTCGGAGACGACGCGCAGCGTGTAGGGGAACTGCTCGGCGGCCGGCAGCATCGGGCGGACAGCGCGCCAGGCGAGCTTGCCGTGGCCAATTTCGCGGCGGCCGGGCGAGCCCATGCGGCCGGTTTCGCCAACCGAATAGGGCGGGAAGTTGTAGTGAAGGAGGAACTTCTCCTTGTACATGCCGGTCAGCGCGTCGACATACTGCTCGTCTTCGCCGGTGCCGAGCGTGGCAACGACAAGCGCCTGGGTCTCGCCGCGGGTGAACAGCGACGAACCGTGGGTGCGCGGCAGGACGCCGACTTCGGAAACGATCTGGCGGACGGTCTTGAGGTCACGGCCATCGATGCGCGAACCGGTGTCGAGGATGTTCCAGCGCACGATCTTGGCCTGGAGTTCCTTGAACACGGTGGCGACCTTGTCGGCCGACCACTTCGGAGCTTCTTCGCCTTCAGCAGCGAAGGCTGCCTTGACCTTGGTCTTGACCGCGTCGACGGCGGTGTAGCGGGCCTGCTTGTCGGTGATCTTGTAGGCGTCGCGCAGTTCGCCTTCGACGATCTTCAGCATCTCGGCTTCAAGCTCGGAATAGTCCGGCGCGGTGAAGTCGCGCGGATCCTTGGCGGCCACTTCGGCCAGCTTGATGATGGCGTCGATGACCGGCTGGAAGCCGCGGTGACCGAACATGACGGCGCCAAGCATGATGTCTTCGGCCAGTTCCTTGGCTTCCGACTCGACCATCAGCACGGCGGCATCGGTGCCGGCGACAACGAGGTCGAGCTTGGATTCCTGCATCTCGTCGATGTGCGGGTTGAGCACGTATTCGCCGTTGATGTAGCCGACGCGCGCGCCGCCGATCGGGCCCATGAAAGGCACGCCCGAGAGCGTCAAGGCAGCCGAGGTGGCAACGATCGACAGGATATCGGGATCGTTTTCGAGGTCGTGCTGGACAACCGTGATGACGACCTGGGTGTCGTTCTTGTAGCCGGCGGCGAAGAGCGGACGGATCGGGCGGTCGATCAGGCGGGAGACCAGCGTCTCCTTTTCGCTCGGACGGCCTTCACGCTTGAAATAGCCGCCGGGGATCTTGCCGGCTGCGTAGGTCTTTTCCTGGTAGTTGACGGTCAGCGGGAAGAAGTCGAAGCCCGGCTTCGGCTCCTTGGCCGAAACGACCGTCGCGAGAACGACGGTCTCGCCGTAGGTGGCGAGAACGGCGGCGTCAGCCTGACGCGCGATCTTGCCGGTCTCGAGGATGAGCGGACGGCCGGCCCACTCGATTTCGACTTTGTGGTGTTTGAACATATCTTGTCCTTCGTAGCGGGAGTGGCAACGCCGCTCGGCGGCGCGCCCATTCCCTGGCTTGTTAGGCACGGGATCCGGGAAAACCACAGGGCCTTCCTGATGGATCATGTGCCTGGCTTCAGTTTGGCCAGCCACGGGCAAGACAACAAGAAGCTCGGTGGTGGATGTTGGCCGCGAAGGCGGCCGACCGAACGTCCTGCAATCCTGCCCCATGACCGTCCATGGGCGGTTCGGGCGCTTCCCTTTGGCGCTCCGGAACCTTTTCGACGCGACCGCACCCTGTGGCAGGATCGGGCCGAGGGACCATCCGGTTGATGGCCCTGAATGCGCGACCGGCGGGCTCCCACAAGGAGAGCCCGCCGGTCAATTCGTCAGCGGCGCAGACCGAGCTTCTCGATCAGCGTCTGATAGCGTGCGTCGTCCTTGCGCTTGAGGTAATCAAGCAGGCTGCGACGCTGGGAGACGAGCGCCAGAAGACCACGACGGGAGTGGTTGTCCTTCTTGTGGTCCTTGAAGTGCTCGGTCAGGTTCTTGATGCGCTCGGAGAGGATGGCAACCTGGACTTCCGGAGAACCGGTGTCGCCCTTGACGGTTGCGAATTCGCCCATGAGTTCCGACTTGCGCTCGGCAGTGATCGACATCGTGTTTTTCCTTTCGATCTGGAGGAAACGGGACGCCCACGGCCGGGATGTCGTCCAGCTGGGGCCGATGAACAAAGCGGCAAAAGACGCGATGTTGCGGCGCATATAGTGGAATTTGGCGGCAAATGCCAGCTATTTCGCAAGCCGGCTCCGGGCCGGGGTTCAGAGCCATTTCCGCCAGCGGAAAAACAACACCAGCGAGATCGCGACCAGGGCCATGAAGCCGAGAGCCACGGGATAGCCATAAGGCCACAACAGCTCGGGCATGTTCCAGGGCGATATGGTGGGGTCGAAATTCATTCCCCAGATGCCGGCGAGAAAGGTCAGCGGGATGAAGATCGCCGAGACGATCGTCAGCACGCCGATAATCTCGTTGGTGCGCGATTGCGACAGCGACAACTGCATTTCGATAAGGCCGATCATCGTTTCGCGCTGGGATTCGACTGTCTCGGCCAACCTGATCGAGTGGTCGAGCGTGTCGTTGAAATAGACCTTTGTCTCGGCCGAGATAAAGGCGGCGTCGGAGCGGATGAGGGTCGTCAGGGCATCGCGCAGCGGCCAAAGCGTGCGCTTGAGCAGATTGGTCGCCCGACGCAGGCCGTGCAACTGGCTGATGTGCTGCTTCCTGGGGGCGGCCAGCAGCTCGTCCTCGATCGCATCCACCTTGTCGCCGGTGGCATCGACGATCGGGAAATAGCTGTCGACGACGGCGTCGATAAGGGCGTAGGCGAGATAGTCGGCCTTGCGATGGCGCAGCCGGCTCGGGTTCGAGATACGGATGCGCTGGCGCACCGGTTCGAACGGATCGCCCTCGCGCTCCTGAAAGGTGACGACGAAGTTCTCGCCGAAGAAGAATGAAATCTGCTCGTAGCGGCCGCTCTTGGCATCGTCGATCATGCTGAGCACGAAGAAGGCATGGTCGTCGAAGAAGTCGGCCTTCGGGCGCTGGCCGGTGTTGACCACATCCTCGAGCGCCAGCGTGTGCAGGCTGAAGATGTTGCCGATTTCCTCGATCAGCGCGATGTCGGCGAGACCGACGCAGTCGAGCCAGATCAGCGGCCATTTCTCACAGGCGGCCGCGACATCGTCCAGACTGGCGTTGTTGATGAATTCGCACGCGTCGGGCGATATCAGTGTCAGGTTGAGCGCCGATTGCCGTGCGGACGGATCGGCAATCAACGTGCCAGGCGAGGCCCCTACAGGGGCCCGCCGCACGTGTCGTGATGGACGTACTGCTATCGTCTCAGCCCCTGCCATTCGCGTTCCGCCCGCGGAATCATCTGGGACGATCCAAGCGGAAACGGCAGCCGCGTACAAGTGTCAGGCGGTGAAGACGCGCTTGGGCTTGAACATGCCCTGCTCGATGGCGCCGATAGCGACCAGCTTGCCACGCGCGGTGGCGCAGGCCTCCTCGGCCTCCACGGGCGCGTCGCGGCCGCGCACGATGACCGGGTTGCCGAGCCTGATCTTGTTGGCTGCCTCGTCGGTCACGGCGACCTGCGGCAGGCAATCCAGCGCTGCGGCGGTGTCGACGACGAACTCGTCAATAGCGGTGAAATCCCAGCTGCCCTCTTCGCCGTCCGGCTGGCCGGCGGCGCGAGCAGCTTCGAGTTCAGCGATGGTGACGAAGTCTTCGGCAGTGAACGGATCGACCTCGGTGCGGCGAAGCTCGGAGATATGACCGAAGCAGCCGAGATCGCGGCCCATGTCGCGCGCGAGCGACCGGACATAGGTGCCCTTGCCGCAATCGATCTCGAAAACGGTGCGATCAGCACTGTTTTCGATGATCTCGAGGCGGCCGATCTCGACCTCGCGGGCCGGAATGTCGACCGTTTCGCCCTCGCGGGCAAGGTCATAGGCGCGCTCGCCGGCAATCTTGATCGCCGAAAACTGCGGCGGCGTCTGCATGATGACGCCGGTGTAGTTCGGCATGATGGCACGGATTTCGTCCTCGGAAGGACGCTTGTCGGAGCTCTTGGTCACCGGGCCTTCGAGGTCGTCCGTGGAACGCTCCTCGCCCCAGGAGACGGTAAAGCGGTAAACCTTGGCGCCGTCCATGACGTAAGGCACCGTCTTGGTCGCCTCGCCCAGCGCGATCGGCAGCATGCCGGAGGCGAGCGGGTCGAGGGTTCCGGCGTGGCCGGCCTTTTCGGCATTGAACAGCCACTTGATCTTGGAGACGGCCTCGGTCGAGCCCATGCCCACAGGTTTGTCCAGCACCAGCCAGCCGGAGACGGGCCGGCCTTTCTTCTTGCCGCGACGCGACATGTCAGTCTTCCTTGTCTTCTTCGCCGTCGAGGTCACGCGCCACTTCGGGCGAGCGCAGCAGATCGTTGATCTTGGCGAAATTGTCGTAACTGGTGTCCAGCCGGAAACGGAATTCCGGCATGTATTTCATCTGCCGCAAGGCAAAGGAAACGCGGCCACGGATGAACTTGGCGTATTTGTTGAGCGCCTCGATGACCGTATCGGGATCCTTGGCGCCAATCGGCGACACGAAGGCGGTGGCGATCTTGAGGTCTGGCGACATGCGCACCTCGGTGATCGAAATGACCGTCGTTTCAATCACCGGATCGATGATCTCTCCGCGCGGGAGCATTTCGGAAAGCGCATGGCGCACCTGTTCGCCGACGCGAAGCTGGCGCTGTGACGGGCCTGAACTCTGAAAACGCGACATGGTCCTGAAAATCCATATGTCGCAGGAGGCGGAATGGGACCGCGCTTCCTGCTGCACGAAAACGGACGGCGGCCGACCGGCCACCGTCCAAACGATGAGACAAATGCCAGAGGCTTAGAGCCTCCGGGTCACCATCTCCACGCGGAAGCACTCGATGACATCGCCTTGGCGCATGTCTTCGTAGTTCTGGAAGGCCATACCGCATTCCTGGCCGACCGGCACTTCGGAGACTTCGTCCTTGAAGCGCTTGAGCGTCTTGAGCGTGCCTTCGTGGATGACAACGTTTTCGCGGATCAGGCGGACGCCTGCGCCACGCTCGACCTTGCCTTCGGTGACGCGGCAACCCGCAACCTTGCCAGTCTTCGTGATGTTGAAGACTTCGAGGATTTCGGCGTTGCCGATGAAGGTTTCGCGGCGTTCCGGCGACAGCAGGCCCGACATCGCATCCTTAACGTCATCCACGAGGCTGTAGATGATGTTGTAGTAGCGGATCTCGATCCCGGACTGTTCAGCGGCGTGGCGCGCCTGCGCGTTGGCGCGGACGTTGAAGCCGATGATCGCCGCACCCGAGGTCTCGGCGAGCGTGACGTCGCTCTCGGTGATGGCGCCGGCGCCCGAATGGACGATGCGCGCACGCACCTCGTCGGTGCCGAGCTTGTCGAGGGCAGCCACGATCGCTTCGACCGAACCCTGCACGTCACCCTTGATGATGAGCGGGAACTCCTTGAGGCCGGACGACTGCAGCTGCGACATCATCTGCTCGAGCGAGCCGCGCTGGGTGGCGTGCTTGGCGACAGCCTTGTCACGCGCCAGGCGCTGGCGGTACTCGGTGATCTCGCGAGCGCGGGCCTCGTTGTTGACCACCGCGAAGCGGTCGCCAGCCTGAGGCGTGCCCTGGAGGCCGAGAATCTCGACCGGCATGGACGGCGGTGCCTCTTCGAGGTGTTCGCCACGGTCATTGACCAGCGCGCGGACACGGCCCCACTGGTTGCCGGCGACGAGAATGTCGCCGGGCATCAGCGTACCGGTCTGGACCAGGACGGTCGCGACCGGGCCGCGGCCCTTGTCGAGCTTGGCTTCGATGACGACACCCTCGGCCGTACGGTCGGGGTTGGCCTTGAGGTCGAGCACTTCGGCCTGCAGCAGGATCGCCTCGAGCAGCTTGTCGAGATTGGTGCCGTTCTTGGCCGAAACCTCGACGTCGAGCACTTCACCGCCCATCGATTCCACGAAGACTTCGTGGCGCAGCAGCTCGGTGCGGACCTTCTGGGCATCCGCCGTCGGCTTGTCGATCTTGTTGATCGCCACGATGATCGGCACGCCGGCCGCCTTGGCATGGCTGATAGACTCGATCGTCTGCGGCATGACGCTGTCGTCGGCCGCAACCACGAGGATCGCAATGTCGGTCGCCTGGGCACCACGAGCACGCATCGCCGTGAAGGCGGCGTGGCCGGGGGTGTCGATGAAGGTGATCTTCTGACCGTTCTTCTCGACCTGGTAGGCGCCGATGTGCTGGGTGATGCCGCCGGCTTCACCCGACTGCACATTCGCATTGCGGATGGCGTCGAGCAGCGAGGTCTTGCCGTGGTCGACGTGGCCCATGATGGTGACGACAGGCGGACGCGAAACCAGGGTCGCGCTGTGATCGGCGATGTCGAACAGGCCTTCTTCGATGTCGGACTCGGCAACGCGGCGAACCGTGTGGCCGAATTCGGAAGCGACCAGTTCAGCCGTATCGGCGTCGATGACGTCGCCCGGCTTCAACATCTGGCCTTGCTTCATGAAGAACTTGACGACCTCGACGGCGCGTTCGGACATGCGCTGGGCCAGTTCCTGAATGGTAATGGTCTCAGGAAGAATAACCTCACGCACGATCTTTTCGCGCGTTTCCTGGTGCATCGCACGCTTGAACTTCTCCTGACGACGACGCATCGCCGACAGCGAACGCGAACGGGCGTCGCCATCCCCGGAAGTCAACGCCGTATTGAGCGTCAGCTTGCCGCGACGGCGGTCGTCTTCGGTCTTGGTCTTGGCCGGGCGGGCAACCTCGGGGGTCGCAATGCGGCGGATGGGCGCTGCAGCAGCGACGCCGGGACCGACGCGGCCCTTCGGCTTGGCGTCCACCTCGTCGGGTACATTGGCCTCGAGCGCTGCAGCGGGGGCGCGGCGACGGGCTTCGTCCTCGGCGCGACGGCGCGATTCCGACTCCGCCTTGAGACGGGCTTCCTCTTCCGCCTGGCGGCGAGCCGATTCCTCGCGCTCGCGGCCGCGGCGTTCATCTTCCTCGGCGCGGCGGCGTGCGTCGTCGGCAGCGCGCTGGCGCTCCTCGTGCTCGCGGGCGACAGAACCTTCAAGCGCGCGGCGACGCGCATCCATCTCGCTGCGCGACAATTCATTCAGGACCATGCCCGAACGCTCGGGCTGGGGCCGCGGCGTTTCGCGCACGACGACCGGCGCGGGCGCTGGCGCAGGTGCTGCGACCACCGGAGCTGCGGCCACCGGAGCTGCGGGCTGAGGCTTGGGCGCAAAGACGGCTGCAGCCGGTGTCGGCTCGTGCTTATCGCCGGGCATGGAGAACTTACGCTTCTTGGTCTCCACGACGACCTGCTTTGTGCGGCCGTGCGAGAAGTTCTGGCGTACGGTTCCCTGCTCCGATCCCGGGCGCTTCAGCGTCAAGGTCTTCTTCGGAGTGACGCTCAACGTGTTGTCATCGCCCGATTTAGTGTCGCTCATTCCATATCCTCTGCGGCATCATCGTCGTAGGCAATCGCCGCAATCATTGCCAGATCATCCGGGGATCCGCCCCGATATCGGTCAAGCGCAACCATGCGCTTCGCGACCGCCTTGCCCGCTTCTCCCGCGAGGACGGCAGCATGTATCACATTTGTTGCACCCAATGCCAAACCCAATTCGGCTTCCGAAAAAAGTTTATAGGCAGGCGTTGCAGGCCCGCCGATATGCACTGTGGCCTTGCGGGCCTGGGTGATCTTGCGGACGCCGTCTTCAGCACCCTCGTAAGCATGGAGTACAAGAAGCGCCTTGCCGGCGCGGACCGTGGAGTCGACCTTGGCGGCACCTAGTGCCACCAGACCGGCCTTTCGGGCAAGCCCAAGCGCGCCAAGCGCCGATCTGGCGAGCAGATTATCGACCATGGCGCCCAATTCAGGCGGCACGACGACCTGCGCCTTGAAAGCGCGGGCGAACATGCCCTTGGCCTCCGCCTTGTCGATATGTAGGCGGTCGGCCGTCACCCAGCAACCGCGGCCGGGCAGATTTCTCTTGAGGTCCGGAAAAATGGTCGAATCCGGGCCGACGACGAAACGGATCAGATCATCCGGTTCGGCGCTCTTGCGCGTGACGATGCAGGTGCGATCGTTCATCTCGTCCAACAGATTCTCCGGCCGGCCTCACGTCACTCACCGGCGACGTCGGCTGGCTCTTCCTCGGACACGACTTCGTCCTCGGCGATCCAACCAACCATGCGGCGGGCAGCAACGACCATCTGTTCCGCATCGGTGCGCGACACGCCGTAGTCGGCGAGCACGCCCGGGAAGAACTTGGTCTCGCCGTCCTTGCGTTCCTTCCAACCGACGAGGTCGTCGGCGGCATAGCCGGCGAAGTCCTCGATCGTCTTCACGCCGTCATCGCCGAGCGCCACCAGCATCGCGGTGGTAATGCCGGGGATTTCGCGCAGTTCGTCCTGCACGCCGAGCGTCTTGCGCTTCTCGTCGTGCTCGGCCTCGATCTTTTCGAGATACTCGCGGGCACGGGTCTGGATCTCGGAAGCGGTGTCCTCGTCGAAACCGTCGATCGAGGCAATTTCGTCGGCATCGACGTAAGCCACTTCCTCAACCGAGGTGAAGCCTTCGGAAGCCAGCACCTGACCGACCATCTCGTCGACGTCGAGCGATTCCATGAACAGGGTCGAACGCTCGACGAATTCCTTCTGGCGGCGCTCCGATTCTTCCTGCTCGGTCAGGATGTCGATATCCCAGCCGGTCAGCTGCGAAGCCAGGCGTACGTTCTGGCCGCGACGGCCGATGGCCAGCGACAGCTGGTCGTCGGGAACCACCACTTCGATGCGCTCGGCGTCCTCGTCGAGGACGACCTTGGCGACTTCAGCCGGCTGCAAGGCGTTGACGATGAAGGAAGCGGCCGAAGGCGACCACGGAATGATGTCGATCTTTTCGCCCTGGAGCTCGCCGACAACGGCCTGGACGCGCGAACCGCGCATACCGACGCAGGCTCCGACAGGATCGATCGAGCTGTCACGCGAGATGACGGCGATCTTGGCGCGCGAACCGGGATCGCGGGCAACCGACTTGATCTCGATGATGCCGTCGTAGATTTCCGGCACTTCCATGGTGAACAGCTTCGCCATGAACTGCGGATGGGTACGCGACAGGAAGATCTGCGGGCCGCGCTGCTCGCGGCGCACGTCGTAGACGTAGGCGCGAACGCGGTCGCCGTACTTGTAGTTTTCGCGGGGGATCAGCTCGTCGCGGCGGATGATCGCCTCGCCGCGGCCGAGATCGACGATGACGTTGCCATACTCGACGCGCTTGACCGTGCCGTTGACGATCTCGCCGATGCGATCCTTGTATTCGTCGTACTGGCGGTCGCGCTCGGCTTCACGCACCTTCTGGACGATGACCTGCTTGGCCGACTGGGCGGCGATGCGGCCGAAATCCATCGGCGGCAGCTGTTCGGCGATGAAATCGCCGAGCTGGGCGTCGGGGTTGCGTTCGCGAGCCGAGCTCAGCGCGATCTGGATGGCATAGTCGTCGACCTTTTCGACAACTTCCATCAGGCGCTGCAGCTTCATCTCGCCCGTGTTGGGGTTGATGTCGGCGCGGATGTTGGTCTCTTGACCATAGCGCGAGCGCGCTGCCTTCTGGATCGCGTCGGCCATCGCGGCGATGACGATCGACTTGTCGATCGACTTCTCGCGGGCGACCGCATCGGCGATCTGCAGCAGTTCGAGCCTGTTGGCGCTTACAACCATTGTCTTTCTCCCGGAGCGTTCGGCCGAACCTGGTCCAGCCGCGCGGCTCTATCAATCTTCCGTTTCGGTTTCTTCGTCTTCCGGCGCATCTTCGTCTTCGCCGCGACGTTTCCGTGCTTCCTTGCGCGCCTGATTGTCCTTGCTCAGGGCATCGCGAATGAGATCGTCGGTAAGGATCAGCCGCGCCTCGGAAATCGCCTCGAAAGGCACGCGCACGGTCGGCTCCTCGCCGTAGGCAGCCTGGTCACGCTGGATCAGGATGCCTTCTTCGTCGACCTCGGCGATCTTGCCGCGGAACCGCTTGCGGTCGGCAACCATGACCGAGGTCTCCATCTTGACGATGTGACCGATCCAGTTGCCGAAATCCGACTTGCGGACCAGCGGCCGGTCGATGCCCGGCGACGACACTTCGAGATGATACGCTTTTTCGATCGGATCATCGACATCGAGAGCAGGCGAAACCGCGCGGCTCACTTCTTCGCAATCCTGGACGGTCATGGTGCCGTCTTCGCGCTCGGCCATGATCTGCAGCGTCAGCCCGCTCTGCCCCGAAAGGCGGATGCGAACGAGGCGGAAGCCGATCGCGCGAAGGACGGGCTGGACGATCAGGGCGATGCGGGCGTCGATGCCGGTCTCGCGGATGATGCGGTCGTCGCCTGTCTGTTCGACTGCGTTTTCGGTCATAGAATCTCCAGACGGTCGGCAGGTAACAAAAAAGAGCGGGACCGGGTGGACCCACTCTTCGTCATACCGACCAAGAATTTGAGGCTGATATAGCCGAAGGCGGCGGCGCTTTCAAGTCCCGTGGCCGGCGGCGTCCACTGGCACCTATTTAGCCAACCAATGCAGCGGATGCATGGCAAGCATGCGCAGATACCCCTACCGCTTCCCTTTGCGTCACCTATATTTGTTGCGTTGCACAAGAAATGATGATGCAGCGCAAAAGAGGATAAAGAGATGAACACCCGCAAGCCCCTTGGCCGCATTGGCGAACTGGTCCGCACCTTTGGTAGCGCCGTCGCTGCCGCAGCAGCCGTCGAGCGCGGTCATCGCCCAACCAACCAGGACCTGGTGATGCTCGGCATCGACCCGCTCCACTTCGACCGCATTCGCAAATACTGATTACAGGCATTCAGGGTAGAGAGCGCACCGCTGGCCGCGTCATTGGCGATTGCCAAGGCGTTGCCAGCCGGGCAGTGCTCCGGAGCGGCCGGTCAATCTGACCGTCGCTCTGTCCCTGGGTATTCCGCCTCGCTGTCGAGGCAAAGAAAAAGCCGAGGCCGGAATTCCGGGCCTCGGCTTTTTTGTTTCGCAACCAAGAGGCCTCAGTCCTCGTTGGCGCCCAGCTGGGCCAGCACCTTGCCGCGGCCACGGGCGCGCAGGTAGAGCGGCAGCAGCACCGCCGTTGCCGCCAAGAGCAGCAGCACGATCGCAATCGGCGAATGCACCAGGATCATCGGGTCGCCCTGGCTGATGGCCAGCGCACGGCGTAGCTGCTGCTCCGCCATCGGTCCAAGGATCAGACCGACCACGACAGGCGCAATCGGATAGCCGAAGCGGCGCAGGCCGTAGCCGAGCAGGCCAAATGCCAGCAGCATGCCGAGCTCGAAAGTCGACGGATTGGCGCCGATGGTGCCAAGCGTCGCAAACAGCAGGATGCCCGAATAGAGCCAGGGCAGCGGGATGGTCAGGAGCCTGACCCAGACGCCGATCAGCGGCAGGTTGAGCACCAAAAGCATCAGGTTTGCGACCAGCAGCGAGGCGATCAGGCCCCAGACGAGCTGCGGGTTGGTCGCAAACAACAGCGGCCCAGGCTGCAGGCCGAACTGCTGGAAGCCGGCGAGCATGATCGCGGCGGTCGCCGTGGTCGGCAGGCCGAGCGTCAACAGCGGCACCAGCGTGCCGGCCGCCGATGCATTGTTGGCAGCTTCCGGGCCGGCGACACCTTCGATGGCGCCATGGCCGAACTCTTCGGGCTTTTGCGCCAGGTTCTTTTCCACAGAATAGGACAAGAAGGTGCCGATTTCGGCGCCGCCGGCCGGCATCGCACCGATCGGGAAGCCGATCGCGGTGCCGCGCAGCCATGGCTTCCATGAACGGCGCCAGTCCTCGCGAGTCATCCACACCGAACCCTTGATCGCCTGGATCGTCGAATCGCCGCCCTTGCTGGCTGCGACGCTGAGCGCCTCGCCAACGGCGAAGAGCGCAACCGCAAGCGTCGTCACCTCGATGCCGTCGAGCAGGTCGGGAATGCCGAAGGCAAGGCGCGCTTGGCCGGTCTGCAGGTCGATGCCGATCAGACCGAGCCCAAGGCCGATGAACAGCGCCGTCAGTCCGCGCAACGTCGAGTCGCCGAAGGCGGCGGAGACGGTCATGAATGCCAGGATCATCAGCGCGAAATATTCGGCCGGACCGAAGGACAGCGCCATCTTGACGACCGTCGGCGCAACGAAGGCAAGGCCGATGGTGGCGATCAGGCCGGCGACGAACGAGCCGATGGCGGCGGTTGCCAGTGCCGGGCCGCCTCGCCCGGCGCGCGCCATCTTGTTGCCTTCGAGCGCCGTGACGATCGAGGCACTTTCGCCAGGCGTGTTGAGCAGGATCGACGTCGTCGAGCCGCCATACATGCCGCCGTAATAGATGCCGGCGAACATGATCAGCGAACCGGCGGGATCAAGCTTGTAGGTGACGGGCAAAAGCAGGGCGACGGTAAGTGCCGGGCCGATGCCGGGAAGAACGCCGACAGCCGTGCCGAGCGTCACGCCGATCAGCGCATAGAGCATGTTCATCGGCTCGAGTGCCGTGAGCAGCCCCTGCGCGAGCAGACCAAAGGTATCCATTTAGAGCCGAGCTCCCTTGATGATCGCTCAGAACAGCAGGTGTTCGAGCGGGCCGGCGGGCAGCGAGAGCTGCAATCCCTTGGCGAAAATGACCCAGACGACGAAGGAAAGCACGATGCCGATCGGGATCGTCTTCCACAGCGGCCCGCGTCCGAACGCGCGTGCTGTCGCGGCGAAGAGCAATCCGGTGGCGATCGAGAAGCCGGCTGCCTTGAGCAGCAGCATCTGGGCGGCAAGACCGCCGACGATCCACAGGATCGGGCTGATCTCTTGTTTCTCGCGCTCGGGGAAATCACCGCGGAAAGCTTCGAAAACCGTCCAGATCGACAGGCCGAAGAACGCCACGGCGATCACGTAGGGAAAG
The DNA here is from genome assembly GCF_003071665.1 of Aminobacter sp. MSH1. Taxonomy (GTDB): domain Bacteria; phylum Pseudomonadota; class Alphaproteobacteria; order Rhizobiales; family Rhizobiaceae; genus Aminobacter; species Aminobacter niigataensis. The sequence goes on from NZ_CP026265.1 coordinate 28,789, forward strand.
GTTGTCGGGCCGACGCGGGCATAGCTGGCGCCGGCGCCATGGCTGGCGGTGCTCCAGGCGATGACGACAGACACCGCCATAAGCAGAGCGGCGATGACAAGCGCCGCCCAATCGGGGCGGCGCTTTTCTTGTTGCTGGTTGTCCAGGCTCATTTCACCAGGCCGATGTCTTTCAGGATCGCTGCGGTGGACTCGGTGTCCTTCTTCAGCTGCGCTGCGAAGTCATCGCCGGCGAGGTAGGTGTTGGCCCAGCCCTTGTCGGCGAGGATCTTCGTCCACGAAGCCGAGGTGACCATCTTTTCGACGTCGGCGAGCACTGCCGCCTTCTGCTCGGCCGAGATGCCGGGAGCGGCAGCGACCATGCGCCAGTTCTGGATCGAGACGTCAACGCCGCCTTCCTTGAAGGTCGGTGCGTCGATGCCTTCGACCTTGGCGTCGGACGAGATGCCGATGATGCGGAGCGTGCCGGCCTTGATCTGCTCGGCGAATTCGCCGTAACCGGAAATACCGACCGTCACCTGGCCGCCGAGGATGGCGGCAAGAGCCTCGCCACCGCCGGAATAGGCGATGTAGTTGACCTTGGTCGGGTCGACGCCGACGGCCTTGGCAATCAGGCCTGCCGTGATGTGGTCGGTGCCGCCGGCAGAGCCGCCGCCCCAGGAAACCGCGCCCGGATCGGCCTTGAGCTTGGCAACGAGGCCAGCCATGTCCTTGATGTCGGAAGCGGCGGGAACGACAAGCGCCTCAAACTCGCCGGTCAGGCGGGCAATCGGGGTGACCTGGTCGAGCGTCACCGGCGAGGCGTTGGTCAGGATCGCGCCGACCATGACGTAGCCGCCGACGATGAGCTGGGCCGGGTCGCCATTGGCCTGGTTGACGAACTGGGCGAGGCCGATGGTGCCGCCGGCGCCCGGAACGTTGTTGACCTGGACCGAGGCGGAAATCTTCTCGTCCTGGAGCGCGGTCTGCATCGAGCGCGCGGTCTGGTCCCAGCCGCCGCCAGGGGCCGCAGGTGCCATGATCTTGTAGTCGGCGGCCGCAGCCGGCAGGGCGAGCGCGCCTGCGACGATGGTGGCCAATACGAACTGCTTCATTGCTGTTCCTCCCTTGCCCGCATGCGCGGGGCAGATGCTTTTCAGTTTCGAGGCCCGCGCCAGGGCAGCGTCTCGGCATTTCGGGGGAAGGAACTGGCCGGCCAAGGGGCCTGCCATCAGAGCAGCGTTTCCCGGCCCCTCTGCTCGGCGATAGGATCGCCGTCGGGTAGCCGTTGCGGAAACGTGTTCGAAATCCTCCCGAACTTTCCGAGCCTCGCCGCCTCCAACGGATGGGCCAAAACTTCCCTATCGCAGCAACCTGACATCAGACTGACACCGATGCAACAGCTTGGGAACATCGCCGGAATCACGGGCTGCGCAGCGCCTCGTTCCAGCGCTCGATGACCCGGGAACGCTTGACCTGGTCGAGATAGACCATCAGCCCCGGGCTGACCGGCACCGGGCGCAACTGCCCGCCGAGAACCTCCTGCATGCGATTGGCGGTATTCTCGCCCGAGACCTCCGGATTGACGGCTGCGATATGCAATTGCCGCGCCATCACCGTCTGGCCCTCGGCCGACATGAAATATTCGAGATAGCGGCGGCCGAGATCCGACGACTTGGCGGCAGCCGGCACCAGGCCGATGCGCGACATGACGACGGTGTAGTCCTTGGGCAGGACGATGCCGACGTCGGGGTTCCGCGCCGCCCAGTCGGCGGCATAGGAGCCCAAGATGTTGTAGCCGAGCACGAAACGGCCGTCGGCGATGCGCTCGAGGATGGCGCCACTGGTCGAATAGAGCTTCACGCCCGCCGCCCCCATGGCGCGGATCACCGACCAGATGTCGGGGTACTGCTCCTGGTCGCGCGCCATGAACATGAAGCCGACGCCGGAGCGCTCGATGTCGTAGGTGGCGATGCGGCCGTAGAATCTGTCACCCTGCGTCTTGAGGAATTCGACGAACTGGCCGCGCGTCGCCGGCGGCGGCGCATCCTTGAAGCTCGGCTTGTGGTAGACGAACACCGCCGGCTCGAAGGTCAGCGCATAGGCGGTATCGCGCCAGTTGGCCCAGCGCGGCCAGCGATCCGACAGCGGCAGCCGGCTTTCCTGGGCATAGCCGTCATTGGCGAGCTTGACCTGCAGGTCCATGGCCGAGGAAAAGGCGATGTCGGCGGTGCCCTTGCCGGCATCCGTCTCGGCGACGACCCGGTCATAGATGTCGACCGTCTGCAGATCCTCGTAACGGACCGCCACGCCAGGGTTTGCGTTCTGGAAGCCTTCGATCATTGGCTTGGCCAAGGGCGCGTCGAGCGACGAGTAGACGACCAGCGTGCGGGCATCGGCGGCGCCATTCAGCGCCGGAAAGACGGTGACTTCGGCCCAGGCGGGCGATGAGAGGCAGGCAAGGACGGTGAAAATGGCCAGGCGCATGATCGCCAGACCATGCAACAGCCGGGCGAGCCGCACAACGGCGAAGCGCTATCGACGCGCATGACGGGCACTGGACCTTTGCCTAGCGAATAGGCATCGTTCGAACGGGCGGGCAAGGAGAATTCGGGTGCGCATTCTGGTGGTCGAGGACAATGCGACGCTGGCCGGGGGGCTGGCGGCGGTGCTCAAGGGCAGCGGCTATGCCGTCGACGTCGTCGGCGACGGCGCCTCTGCCGTGGCCGTGCTTGCCACCGAGCGCTTCGACCTCGTCATCCTCGACCTCAACCTGCCGGAAATGGACGGGCTCGACGTGCTGCGCACCATGCGCGGGCGCCAGCACGATGCGGCGGTGCTGATCCTGTCGGCGCGGCATTCGCTCGACGAGCGGGTCAAGGGCCTCGACCTCGGCGCCGACGACTACATGGTCAAGCCGTTCGACGTCGGCGAGTTGGAGGCGCGCGTTCGCACGCTGTTGCGCCGCCGCGCCGGGCTCAAGGCTTCGACCGTGTCGTTCGGCGACGTGACGCTCGACCTCACCACGCGCAGCTTCTCGTCGCACGGGGCGGCCATCGACATCCCGGCGCGCGAACTGGCGCTGCTCGAGACCCTGTTCATGCGCGCCGGCAAGGTGGTCGCCAAGCAGGCGATCATCGAATCGCTCGCCGGCTTCGACGAGGATTTGAGCGTCAACGCTATCGAGCAATATGTCAGCCGGCTGCGCAAGCGGCTGGCGCCCTATGGGCTGACCGTCCGCACCGCCCGCGGCATCGGCTACTACCTCGAAAAGCTGCCCAGCGCCTGATGGCCCGAGCCAAGCCATATTCACTGCGCAGGCGACTGCTGCTCTGGCTGCTCGTACCGCTGGTCGCCCTGGGCCTGGTCGCGCTCGCCGACACCTACAACGAGGCGGTCGACACCGCCAACGCCGTCTCCGACCGCGTGCTGGCCGGCTCGGCCCTGGCGATCGCCGAGCGGGTGGTGGTGGCAGAAGATGGCGCGCTGGAGGTCGACATCCCCTATGTCGCGCTGGAAATGCTGACCTCGGCGGCGCAGGACCGCGTTTTCTACCGTGTCGACGGCCCCAGCGGCTTCATCACCGGCTACCAGACCCTGCCCATCATCGAAGGGCTGGAGCAGGAGGAAAGCGGCTATACCGACGCCAGTTTCCGCGGCGAGCCGATCCGGCTGACCTCGCTGTCCCGTGCCGCCTCGACGGGCGCGAGCTCGATCCCCTTCGTGGTCACCGTGGCGGAGACGACGATTGCCCGCACCCAACTGGCGCAGACGATCCTTCTGCGCTCGGCGCTGCGGCTTGCCATCCTGATCGGCAGTGCGGCAGCCATCGTCTGGCTTGCCGTCACCTTCTCGCTGCGCCCGCTCTACCGGCTGCGCGACGCGATTGCCGAGCGCAACCCCGACGACCTGCATCCGATCGAGCAGTCGGTGCCCAAGGAGGTGCGCGGCCTCGTCGACACCGTCAATTCCTTCATGGGCCGGCTCGGATCGGCGCTCGGCGCGATGCGCCACTTCACCGGCAATGCCAGCCATCAGTTGCGCACGCCGCTGACCATCATCCGCACCCAGCTTGCGCTCGCCTCACGCGCACATTCGCTGGAGGAAGCCCGGCAGGCGGCGCGCATCGGCGACGAGGCGGTGGCCCATGCCGAACGCGTCATCGCCCAGCTCCTGCTGCTCGCCAAGGTCGACGAAGCCGCGTCCGACCGGCTGAAGAGCCTCGACGCGGTCGATCTCACCGCGCTTGCCCAGCAACTCACCGCCGACCGCGTGACCCAGGCCCATGCGGCAGGGATCGATCTGGGTTTCGAAGGCGAGCAGGCTCTGTTCGTGCGCGGCGAGCCGATGCTGCTCAGCGAAATGATCCGCAATCTGATCGAAAACGTACTGGCCTACGCAGGTGCGGGCACCGAAGCGACGGTCAAGGTGCTCGACCAGGGTGCCGACGTTGTACTGGAAGTCGAAGACACCGGGCCGGGTATTCCGGCTACCGAAATGGAGAATGTGCGCCAGCGTTTCGTCCGGGGGCGCGAGGGCGACAAACCCGGCGCCGGCCTCGGCCTGCCCATCGTCGAGGAGATCGCCTCGCTGTTCGGCGGCCGGCTGGAGCTTCTGGCGGGTGCAGATGGGCGCGGGCTCAGGGTTCGGGTGTCGTTTGGGAAAGCCGAGGCGTGACGGTTAGCCCCTTCTCCCCTTGTGGGAGAAGGGAAGTGCCGCCTACACCCTGACGAAGGTCAAATATGCAGGCGTCCGGTTTTCGCGGATCGCCTTGGCCTCGTAGCGGGTGCGCGTCCAGCCTTCGTAAGGCGTGTGCCAGTCGGCGGCGTCGGCCGCCTGCCACTCGAAGGCAGCGTGGGCGCGGCAATGCAGCAGCGTCCAGTTGACGTAGGTGTCGATGTCGGAGGCGAAACGGAACTTCGCGCCGCTCTTCAGCACGCGGGCGAAGCGGTCGAGATTGACCGGGCTGACGAACCGGCGCTTCCAGTGCTTCTTCTTCCGCCACGGGTCGGGATAGAGCAGGTCGATGCCGGCGAGCGACGCCTGCGGCAGCCAGTCGAGCAGCTGGGTCGCATCCTCGTCGTACAGGCGGATATTGGCGAGCGGCTGGCCGTCAAGAGCCGTCGTCATCTTGGCCATGCCGTTGACGAAGGGTTCGACGCCGATGAAGCCGTCGTCGGGATTGTTCGCCGCGATATGGCGAAGATGCTCACCGCCGCCGAAGCCTATTTCCAGCCTGACCCTGGAAACCGGGGCCGCAAACAGCGTGCGCAGGTCGTCAGGTGCCAGGGTCTTGATGTCTATGCCCATGCGGGCGAGCCCATTTTCAAGGGCGATCGCCTGATGCGGGCGGACAGGCTTGCCGCGCCGCCGCCCGAAAAAGGCTTCCGTCGTGCGACTGCGGCGCGGTTCCTGTTCCATGTAACCTACAGTCGCCTCAGGCGGCGACCGCTTCCTTGCTGGCTACGGCGTCCTTGAGCGCCTTGACCAGGTCGGTCTTCTCCCAGGAGAAGGAACCGTCGCGACCAGCCTTGCGGCCGAAGTGGCCGTAGGACGAGGTCTTGGCATAGATCGGCTTGTTGAGGTCGAGGTGGCGGCGGATGCCAGACGGCGACAGGTCCATGACCTGGCGCAGCGCGTCTTCGAGCACCGCTTCGTCAACCTTGCCGGTGCCGTGCAGGTCGACATAGACCGACAGCGGCTGGGCAACACCGATGGCATAGGCCAGTTGGATGGTGCAGCGGTCGGCAAGCCGGGCGGCAACCACGTTCTTGGCCAGGTAGCGCGCGGCATAGGCTGCCGAACGGTCGACCTTGGTGGTGTCCTTGCCGGAGAACGCACCGCCGCCATGCGGGGCAGCGCCGCCATAGGTGTCGACGATGATCTTGCGGCCGGTGAGACCCGCGTCGCCGTCTGGACCGCCGATGACGAACTTGCCGGTCGGGTTGATGTACCAGTTGCAGTCATTGGCGATCTCGAGATCGCCAAGGGCTTCGCGGATGTAGGGCTCGACCACCTTGCGAACCTTGCCCGAATCCCAGCTGCCGTCGAGGTGCTGGGTCGAAAGCACGATCTGCGTGACTTCGCGGGCCTTGCCGTCCTGGTAGCGGACGGTGACCTGGCTCTTGGCGTCCGGGCCGAGCATGCCTGCGTCGCCCTTGTTCTCGTGCCGGGCGGTGGCCAGCAGTTCGAGAATCTTGTGGCTGTAGTAGATCGGAGCCGGCATCAGGTCCGGTGTCTCGCGGCAGGCATAACCGAACATGATGCCCTGGTCACCGGCACCTTCTTCGCCCTGGCGGTCGGCGGCGTTGTCGACGCCCTGGCCGATGTCGGGCGACTGGCCGTGCAGCAGCACGTCGATCTTGGCGGTCTTCCAGTGGAAGCCGGCCTGCTCGTAGCCGATGGCGCGGATGGCCTTGCGGGCCACCGACTTGAACTTCGACGGATTGACGACCGGATGGCCAGCGGCGTCCTTCACGATCTGGCCGTTCTTGTCTTTCTTCAGCAGCGTGTCGGGCACGCGAACTTCGCCGGCGATCACGACGCGGTTGGTGGTTGCCAGGGTCTCACAGGCAACCCGGACCTTCCACGGATCCATGCCGGTCTTCTTGGCTTCACGGTAGACGAGATCGACGATCTCGTCGGAAATGCGGTCGCACACCTTGTCGGGGTGACCTTCGGATACGGATTCGGAAGTGAAAAGATAATTCTGCCGCGACACGGGATGTCCCCTCTTGGAAAGGATCGGCGCTATGCCGATCGGTTTGGCGCGTCACGTGTTAGCGAAGCCTGCCGGAACTCGTCAAGCAGGCTTTCGTCGCGGAAGGCCGGTTATTGCGAGGGCGTGGCGACGGCGCACCGCCGCCGCTCTCGCGCATCGGCCGGAAATCGGAACCGATTTCCGGAGAGCACGATGCACAGTTCAGGCACTTGGAGCGCCCGTTGTGCGCCCTTTCGGACGCACGGCGCTCGCTGGCATTATTGCTCTTCGTCGTCGGCGAGGACCTTGGCCAATTCGATGACCTTGCGCCGGACCTTGGGGTTCGAGATCCGGGCAAAGGCGCGGTTGAGCTGCAGGCCTTCGGCGCTCGAAAGAAAATCGACCACGAAGCTGGTGGAAGAGTCCTCGGCAAGCCCCTTGTGCTCACCGCCATCGGCCCCTGGAGCGTCTTCGAAGAAGAATGCGACCGGCACACTGAGGATCGAGGCGATGGCCTGGAGACGACTCGCTCCAACGCGATTGGTCCCCTTTTCGTACTTCTGAATCTGTTGGAATGTAATGCCGAGGCTTTCTCCGAGCTTCTCTTGGCTCATTCCCAGCATGTTGCGTCGCAGGCGAATTCTCCCGCCGACGTATACGTCGGTCGGGTTTGGTTTTTTCTTGTTCTCTTTTTCCACTGTCTTTCCTCGCCGGATTTTTCCAGCTTATTATTGGGCAGGTAGCCCCGTTCAGGGCAATTTATAGCGTCCGGGCATGAACGCCGATTGGCACAGCCTGAAGCCGCGCGGTGGCATATGAGTTTCTAACAATAGCAGTGTCAATTCGCCCTGAGCCTCTGTCTGAGCTTCAAGCCACTTGCCGCTACGGCAATAAGGAACATGATCAGGAAACCGTTAACGCGCGAAAACGGCGGCGAGGCAGCGCCGGAGGCGGCCACCGGAAGCGAGACATCGATGGTGCCGCGAACATTCATCGCAAGTGCATCCACAACTCGCCCGCTCGGGTCGACAATGCCGGAAATTCCTGTGTTGGCCGCGCGCAGGACCGGCAACCCGTTTTCGACCGCGCGGATCTGCGATTGCCGGAAATGCTGATAGGGACCCGGAGTATCGCCAAACCACGCGTCGTTGGTGACATTCACCATAATCTGAGTTGACGCCGCGTCAACTGCAACGAGAGCGGGAAAGATTATTTCATAGCAGATGAAGGCCGAGGCCTTGATGCCGCCCGGCAGGGCGAACGGGCGCCGGTCCGTACCGGCGACAAAATTCATCGGGCCGGCCACCAGTTGCGTCAGGCCGACACGCTCCATCAGGCCTGCGAAGGGGATGTATTCGCCAAACGGCACCAGATGGACCTTGTCGATCGAACCGACGATCTCGCCCTTGTCGTTGATGCTGACGACCGAATTGTAATAGCGCGTTTCCGTGCCGGCTACCGATTCGCCCTCGTCGCGGACAATGCCGGCCATCAGCATCTGGCCTTCGGACAGCATCTCCCCGATCGCCACAAGCGCATCCGGCCGCTCGGTGAACAGGAACGGCACCGAGGTTTCGGGCCAGATGATGAGGTCCGGCTTCGGGGCGCCAGCCTTCGGCGCCTCGGCCGACTGCTGCAGCATGCCGGCGAAGATGCGGTCGCGGACGCTGCCATCCCATTTTTCGCTGAGGTCGATGTTCGGCTGGACAATGCGAACGTTGATCGTTTGCGCCGGCGCCGCGGCGGGCGCTGCCAGCTTGAAATAGCCGTAGGCAGCGTGAGCAGCGACGAGCAGCACGGCCAGCGCGGCTCCGAGCTTGAGATTGCGCCGGTCGGCCAGTAGCGCCGGCACGGCGAAGACGAAGACGGCCAGCACGTTCATGCCGACGACGCCGATCACCGTCACGCTCTGCATCAGCAGCGGCACCGGCATCGCGGCAAAACTGAGCGGGTTCCAGGGAAATCCGGTGAACAGGAAGGTGCGCAGCCATTCGGCCAGGCCGAATGCAAAGGCCAGCGCGAAAATGCGGCCGATGCCGTCGCTCCACAACAGTCGTGCCAGGGCCGCTGCGAAACCATGGAAGAAGGCCAGGATCAACGGAATGCCGACAACCGCCAGGGGCAGTGCCCAGGCAAAACTGTCGGCCTCGACCAGAAGCGCGCCGCCGACCCACCACAGCCCGGCAAGGAAATAGCCGAAGCCGAACCACCAGCCGACGGCAAAGGCCGGCCTTAGCTGCCGCACGAAGCCTGCCGGCCTGTCGGCGACGGCGCCGTCGATGAGCCAGACCAGGATAGGGAACGAAACAAAGCAGGCGGCGAAGAAATCGTAGGGCGCCTGGCCCATGACTGCCAGGGCGCCGGCCAGAAAGGCCACCAGTGCCCGCTTCCATCCCCACAGCAGAATTATCCGCCCAGCAAGGCGCGCCATCCTGTCCCCTCGTCCAAGAATCACGGATCGAAGGTGTAGCAGCACCGCGAGGCGGCACCAAATGGCGGACCGCCCCGGCCGGCCAGGCTCACGCCTGTTCAGCCTTGGCGCGGCGGCGGCGCTCGCTCTTGACGCTATGGACGATGCGGACACGCTTGACCCGGCGCGGGTCGGCGTCGAGCACGTGGAACTCGAAGCCCGGTATCGCCTGCACCACCTCGCCGCGGGCCGGCACGCGGCCGAGCGCGTTGAAGATCATGCCGCCGATGGTATCGACATATTCGCTGTGCTCACCGGCAGAGAATTCCTCGCCGAGAACCTTTGCGACCTCCTCGATCTCGGCCTTGCCGTCGACGACGTAGACCCCATCGCCGGCCTGGGTGATCATCGGCTCGTCGTCGTCGTGCTCGTCCTCGATGTCGCCGACGACCATCTCGACGATGTCCTCGAGCGAGACCAGCCCGTCGGTGCCGCCATATTCGTCGATGACCAGCGCCATCTGGGTGCGCGTCGCCTGCATGCGGGTCATCAGGTCGGATGCGAGCATGGAGGGCGGCACGAACAGCACGGTCCGGACGAGGTTGAGATCGCCGATGCTGCGCTGGAGATCGACCTGCGACAGGTCGAGCTGGGCTTCGGCGGCCTGCGCCTTGCGTGAGCGGCCCTTCTTGACGCGGGCACCACGGGTGATGTGGGCAAGCACGTCGCGGATGTGGACCATGCCGCGCGGATCGTCGAGGGTTTCGACATAGACGGGCATACGCGAGTGGCCGGACTGCTCGAAAACAGACAACAACTCTCCGAGCGTGGTGGAAAGCTCGATCGCCTCTATGTCGGCGCGGGGCACCATGACGTCCTCGACGCGCACTTCGCGCAGCCGCAGGATGTTGTTGAGCATGGCGCGCTCGCCGGGCGAGAACGAGTCGGCGTCGCTGCCGGTCTCGGCCAGCGCGTCGACGATTTCCTCACGGATATTGGTGCCGTTGCTGCGGTGCCGGAAAAGCCTGGTCAGCCGCTCGATGAAGGATGGCCGCTCGGCCTGCGTGTCGTGCGTCGCGGTTAACGGCGCACTGGTACTAGGTCCGTCCTCTGTCTGGTCGGAGGCCCTTGCCGCGGTTCCCGGTTCGGGCGTGGCGGCAGTCTCTGTTTTGTCGTTCATCTTCTTCCGGTCGATTGCTCGTCCCTGTTACGCGTAGGGATCGGGAATGGCAAGCCTCGCCAGCGCCCGGCGTTCCAGCGCTTCCATCTCCTCGGCCTCCTCGTCGGTCTCGTGATCATACCCCAAAAGATGCAGGAGTCCGTGGATTATGAGGTGGGTGATGTGGTTTTCCAGCGTCTTGCCTTCAAGCTCGGCCTCCCGGGCCACCGTCTCGTAGGCGAGCACGATGTCGCCGAGCATCGGCGGCAGCGGATCGCCGGGCGCCACCGGAAAGGCCGGAAACGACAGCACGTTGGTCGGCTTGTCCTTTTGGCGCCATTCGGCGTTGAGCTTGCGGATCGCCGCGTCGTCGGTGAAGACCAGGCTCAGTTCGACGCCGTCGGCAGCTTCGACCTCGGCTTCCGCGAAAGCCGCAGGCACGGCGCGGTCGACCAGCGCCCTGAGCGCATCCTCGCCCGGCCAGGCGCCCTCCTCGACCATCAGGTCGATGTCGAGGCCGCCCTCCACGCCGGAAGACGGCTGTAAATCCTTGTCAGGCATTGCCAAATTCGTTCCCGGTCAACCCTCGGTGCCAAGGCCGCGGGCGACCTTGCCGTCGCGGTCATAGGCCCTGACGATCTCGGCGACGAGCGGATGGCGGACCACGTCGGTGTCGTTGAAGCGCACCGTCACCGCGCCCGGCACGCCGTCAAGGATCCGCAATGCCTCGACCAGGCCCGACTTGGTGTTGGGCGGAAGGTCGATCTGGGTCGGATCGCCGGTGATGATCATGCGCGAGTTCTCGCCGAGACGCGTCAGGAACATCTTCATCTGCATCGAGGTGGTATTCTGCGCCTCGTCGAGGATGACGGCCGAATGCGCCAGCGTGCGGCCGCGCATGAAGGCGAGCGGTGCGATCTCGATGACCTCGGCGGCAATGGCACGCTCGACCTTGTCGGCCGGCATCATGTCGTAGAGCGCGTCATAGAGCGGGCGGAGATACGGATCGACCTTTTCCTTCATGTCGCCGGGCAGGAAGCCGAGGCGCTCGCCCGCCTCGACCGCCGGTCGCGACAGGATGATGCGCTCGACCATGCCGCGTTCGAGCAGCATGGCGGCGTGGGCGACCGCGAGATAGGTCTTGCCGGTACCGGCCGGGCCGATGCCGAACACCAGTTCGGAGCGCTCCAGCGCCCGCATGTAGGCGTCCTGGTTGAGCGAGCGGGCATAGATCGTGCGCTTGCGCGTCGAAATCTGGGCGGCGGCCATCTTGCCCTTGCGCTCGAGCGTCGGCAGCGTCAGCTGATCGTCGGGGGCAACTGCCATGCGGACGGCGCCGTCTACGTCGGACTGGGCCAATTCGCCGCCTTTCTGCAGGATGGCATAGAGATGGTCGAGGGCGCGGCGTGCCTGCTCGGCTGCGGTGGCGCTGCCCTTGATGGTCAGCTGGTTGCCGCGCGAGCGAATGTCGACGCCGAGCTTCTGTTCGAGACGGGCCAGGTTTTCGTCGAACTGGCCGTAAAGCGCACTGGCTAGCTTGTTGTTGTCGAAGGTCAGTACGATGTGCGCCATGTCAGACGCCCCGGAGGGCAGGTTCTTGAGTTCAGCAGCGCTCAACCGTCTCTCCTCATCTGCCGTACGGCCGATCAGACCGCTTCGGCGAACAGGCTGTTGGTACCTGTCTTCGTGATTCGCACATCAACAATGTCACCGATTTCGCCGGCCTTTTCATCAACAATAACCGGTTGTAACCAAGGCGATCGTCCGACGATCTGTCCGGGCTCGCGGCCGGGCTTTTCGATCAGCGTCGAAATCGTCATGCCGACCAGTCCGTCGGCGAAGGCGTGCTGCTGCTTGGTGATCAGCTGCTGCAGCCGCTGCAGGCGCTCGTCCTTGACCTTTTCCTCGACATGGCCGTCCATGTCGGCGCCGGGCGTGCCGGGACGCGGCGAATATTTGAACGTATAGGCCGAGGCGTAGTTGGTGGCTCGCACGATCTCCATCGTAGCCTCGAAATCGGCATCCGTCTCGCCCGGAAAACCGACGATGAAATCGCCCGACATGGCGATGTCGGGGCGTGCCGTGCGGATGCGCTCGATCAGCCGGAGATAGTCCGATGCCGTATGCCGGCGGTTCATCGCCTTGAGAATACGGTCGGAGCCCGACTGCACCGGCAGGTGCAAATAGGGCATCAGTGCCGCGAGGTCGCGATGGGCTGAGATCAACTCGTCGTCCATGTCGCGCGGATGGCTGGTGGTGTAGCGCAGCCGGGCAATGCCGGGGATTTCTGCAAGGCGGTAGAGCAGGCGGCCCAGCCCCCATTCCTTGCCGTCGGCCCCCTCGCCGTGCCAGGCGTTGACGTTCTGGCCCAGCAGGGTCACCTCGCGCACGCCGGCCTCGGCCAGCCTTTCGGCCTCGGTGACGATCTGGGCGACGGAGCGCGAAACTTCCGAACCCCTGGTATAAGGCACGACGCAGAAGGTGCAGAACTTGTCGCAACCCTCCTGCACGGTCAGGAAGGCGGTGACGCCGCGCCTGGCGACTTCGGACTTCCTTGGCTGCGGCAGGTGCTCGAACTTGTCTTCAAGCGAATACTCGGTCTCGACGACCTTCTGGCCACCGCGCGCCTTCTTCACCACTTCCGGAAGGCGATGATAGGTTTGCGGGCCGACGACGAGATCGACCGCCGAAGCGCGGCGCAGGATTTCGCGGCCTTCGGCCTGGGCGACGCAGCCGGTGACACCGACGATCAGTTCGCGGCCGCTTTCCGCCCGCTCCGCCTTGAGCTTGCCCAGGCGCCCGAGCTGCGAATAGACCTTTTCGGCAGCCTTTTCGCGGATATGGCAGGTGTTGAGCAAGATGAGGTCGGCGTCCTCGATGGCCTCGGTCGCCGCATAGCCGTCGGCCGCGAGCGCATCGCTCATGCGCTGCGAGTCGTAGACATTCATCTGGCAGCCATAGGTCTTGATGAAGACCTTCTTGGCAGCGCTGGTGCTTGCCGCGGCGACCTCACCAGAGGCTGCCGGCATGATTTCAAACATATCTTCGAGTTCCATGCCGCGCCTATTACCGCCTTTCGGCGGCAAAAAACAGACGCTTTACGCCTTTGGTGCCGCCAGCCTTGGCTGGAAGACGTGGGAGCCGTTTGGACGGCAGGGCCACCACATCGCATCCTGGCCCCCGGCTCAAGTCGGGGTTTTTGTTTGTGCCTGGAACGCAAAAAGCCCCACCGCCTTTCGGCTGATGACTGTGCGTCCCATCTTCATGACTTTGCGTCCCAACGTGCGGTCGCAATGGTGACGGAACTATCTGACCGTGTCAGAGCCGAATGATCTGCTGCGGCATAAATCTAATCTAGGGCTTGCCATGAAAACGATTCTTCTCGCTTCGACATTCTCACTTGCCGTAGCAGGCGGTGCCATCGCGGCAGATGCAGTCGTCTATGAACCAGTTCCGGAGGCGGCAGCTCAAGCCGGCTTCGTCTGGACCGGTGGGTACATCGGCCTTCAAGCGGGCTATATGGTAGGCGGCTCGGTTGATCACACATTGGCCACCGACACCAATGGCAGCTACAATCTCAGTCCCGATGGGATGTTTGGCGGTCTGTATGTTGGCTACAATCAACAATTCGCAAACCGTATCGTATTGGGAGCCGAAGGCGATTTCGCTATTGGCAATGCAGGTGCATCGGGCAACCCGGTCGGCTCCACACTCTATCGCAGCACGAATGATTTCGATTGGACCGGGTCGATCAGAGCGCGTCTTGGTTATTCAACCGACCGGTTCCTACCTTACGTCACCGGGGGCGTGGCATTCGGTCGATTGAGTTACGAAGAGCGGGAGGGGGGTGCCTTCTATTCCGACGCCGAAGTCGATCTTATGGGATGGACAATTGGAGGCGGCGCCGAATACGCGCTGTCGGACAACTGGATCCTGCGTGGCGAATATCGTTACGTCCGATTCAATGACAAGGACTTTGTCCCATCCTCGGATGAGAATCTTGTCGCTCGAATCCGAACACACGATTTCCGCATCGGGGCGGCTTACAAGTTCTGATCGGCACGCTCCCGCCGTCCTCACACCCCGGCTCCGGCCGGGGTTTTTTGTTTGTGCCTGGAACGCAAAAAGCCCCACCACCTTTTCGGCAGCGGGGCGATCCTTTCAAGGATTAATGCTTACTTCTTTGAGAAGGGCTGGGTAGCCGACCCACTGGCCAAGGCCTTGCCACTCGCGTCAAGCGCCTTCACCGTGATCTTGTAGTGATGCGTGCCTGCAGGCGGGCAAGGCCCTTTGTATTTGAAGGCACCATAGGGGAGCTGGGACTGTCCCTTGAACGCCACCTTGCCGCCCCCGTGGCTGAAGCTTGCATTCTGATCGATCATCTTGATCTCAAGATTTACCGTTCCCTGCGGCACATTCGACAGTGCAATCGGCGGAGACTTCGGGTCCAGGCACTTTTTCGTCGGACCCCAATCAAATGAAACGCCCATGCCGGCAGCAAAGGCATTCGAGCCTGCGAGCATCAACGCTCCGGCAAGCATTAGTCTAACCATCTCTTCCCCGTTCGGTATGGCTGAAGGCCCCCTCCATAAAACCCGGCCGCGGCAACCTTTAGTATGCCTACGATCCCTCGTCGTTTGCCAGGTGAACATATTCGTTGGCAGTGTTACACGCAGCCGATCGTTACGGGAGGATCGATGGAAACGCTAAAACTCGTCGCTTGGTATGCATCACTAGCCAGCGTGCCTGTGATCATGATCATTGCAGGGTCATTCGCCAGAGATAAGAGATGGCAACAGGCAATCACCGCAGCCGCGTCGGCCATTGCCCTAGCCGTGATCTTGATAACCGATCGCATGTGATCTCCCTACTCTGGCACGACCACTCACCCGATCTTCGGCGTTGGCGCCTTGTCGGCGCTGCTCTATCTCGGTGAAAAAACCAAAGTTCATCAATCGTGAGCACAAAGGACCTCGCCACGAACCTCCTAATTGGAAGCGTACTGAAGATCCTCTGATGACCCGGCGTCGCGTACAGGTTCTAAGACAGTCAGACCTTGGGGATCCCGGCTCTCGCCGGAGTTTTTTGCCTCTCTAAACTGGTGCTATCCAGGCCCCACAGGCGAAGCTGCGGCACCGTCGGCCATTCGATGAGACGTGCAGGCAGTTTCCCTCGGCCAATGCTCAGCGCGCCGGATGCGGCTCGGCGAGCGATTGCAGCATCATCGTTCGCACCCGCTCCTCCATCAGCCGCGTCGCCTCCTTGCGGCTCGACCTGGCCGAGAAATCGATCGGCTCGCCGAAGCGTATCTCGACGTCGAGCCCGCCCTCGGCGAGCAACTGGCCGACATGCGGCACCAGGTCCATGTCGCCGATCCAGCTGGCGATCGGCCGGTGCTGGCGGCCCATCGGCAGACCGTGGATGCGGGTATAGGCGATCGAAACCGGCTGGATGACGACGTGAGCGGCAGCCCCCTCGGCAATCGCCATCGAGGCGGCGCCGAACAGCGTGCTCTTGAACGGCAGAAGCAGGTTGCCGTCGCCGGTGCTGCCTTCGGCGAACAGCACCATGGCGTTTCCGGCGGCAAGGCGCTGGGCGATCTCGCTCGCCTGGTCGCCCGACTTGCGCTTGCGCTCGCGCTCGACGAACACGGTGCGCTGCAGCCGCGACAGGAAGCCGAAGACCGGCCAGCCGTTCAGTTCCGACTTGGCGATGAAGGTGACGTCGACCAGCGAGCCGAGCGCCATGATGTCGGTCCACGAGACATGGTTGGCGGCGATCATCAGCGGCCGGGTTTCGACCATCTTGCCGACGATGCGGACGCGCATGCCGAGCCCCCAAAGCATGGCGCGATGCCAGATCTTGAGGATGAACGTTTCCGGCCACAGGCCGGTCTTCATCGAGATGACCTGCAGCGGCACCAGCACCAGCGAGGCCGCAACCATCCAGAAGAGCGCGAGCCCCGTGCGGATCTTTCCGATCATGTAGCCCTCAAAATCCCTGAACGGGCCTCTGGCTAGCGAAGATCGAGCCGCATGACAAGCGCGCCCGTCGCCCCTTGCGCCGACTGATAGTAGTTCGGGCGCTTGCCTACTTCGTGGAAGCCGAACTTGCGGTAGAGGCCAATCGCCGCCGCATTGGTTTCGTCGACCTCGAGAAACAACGCCTCGGCGCGCTGGGCGTGCAGTTCGCGCAACACGGCGTCCATCAGGCGCCAGCCGAGGCCATGGCGGCGATGCGACCGCGACACCGCGATGGTCAGGATTTCGGCTTCGCCCGCCGCCAGCCGTGCCAGCACGAAACCTGCCGGCGCCTCGGCGCCGTGGCCGACCTCACGGACGGCAAAACCGAAAACCGTGTCCTGTGCGAGCAGCGACGAAAACTCCTCGCCTGACCATGGGCGCACGAAATCTTCGCGGTGCAGGGGTGCGATGGCCGCGCTGTCGTCGACCGAGAGCGGCAGGAGCGCAAAGTCGCGGCGCAGCGGCCAGAACGGCAATTTCATTTCTGCTCCCTCGCCAGCACGAAGCCGGCTTGCGGCTTGGCGTCCGGTGCTCTCAGGTAAAGGGGCTTGGGCCGGTCACCGGGCTGCTTGGCGGCGGCCAACCGGGCATAGGTGCCGATATCTGCAGTCGCCGCGAGCGGGCCGATTTGCAATGCCTTGTCCACTCCGACCGCATTGGCGATAGACTGGGCTGCGGTTCCTGCTAGCGCCATCGGCGCGGAAGAGGCGATCTCGACAGCCTCGGCCAGCGACAAGACGGCAGGTTCGCGAAGAGCCTTTCCGTTCGCATCATACAATGCCGCATGAAGCTCCTCGCGCCCCGCATCGAGGGCTGCCTGCACCTTCATCGGTCCGAGCGCCTGGCGTGTTTCATAAGCAAGCGCTTCAAGCGTGGTGACCCCAACTGCCGGGATCTTCAGCGCCAGCGAAAAGCCGCGCGCGGCTGAGACGCCGACACGCACGCCGGTGAAGGAGCCGGGACCGGTGGAAACGCCGATCCGTCCGAGATCGGCATAGGCCTTGCCGGCCTGCTCCAGCGCCTCATCAATGACGGCCATCAGGTGCTCGGCATGGCCCTTGCCGAGATCGCGCACGCATCGGCCAAGCTCGCGACCAGCGTCGACGTCATGGACGCTGGCGGCACAGAGGCTTGCGGCACAGTCTATGGCGAGCAGGATCATGATGCGCTCCAGGCAGAATGGCGCAAGGCAGGGCGTTGCACGCCCACCTCTGGCCTGCCGGCCATCTCCCCCACAAAGGGGGAGATCAGCCGCGTTGAACGCGCCGCCCGCTGGACAGCATGGGCAAGGGGTTGCGCCGTCGCGATTGGTCGATCTCCCCCCTTGTGGGGGAGATGGCCGGCAGGCCAGAGGGGGGCAACGTAGAGCGCTGTCATAACTATCAGGCTGTCAAAATCACATCGGGCATCATACCCGAGAATTCTAAACTCTTTCCCTGGCCTTGAGCTCCAACCTGCGCTTGTGGAGGACCGGCTCGGTGTAGCCGTTGGGCTGGGCGCGGCCTTCGAAGACGAGGTCGCAGGCGGCGCGGAAGGCGGTCGACTGGTCGAACTCGGGCGCCATCGGCTTGTAGAGCGGGTCGCCGACATTCTGCCGGTCGACGATCGCGGCCATGCGCTGCAGCGAATCCATCACCTGGATGTGCGAGCAGACGTCGTGGCGCAGCCAGTTGGCGATGTGCTGGGACGAGATGCGCAAGGTGGCGCGGTCTTCCATCAGGCCGACGTCGTTGATGTCGGGCACCTTCGAGCAGCCGACGCCCTGGTCGATCCAGCGCACGACATAGCCCAAGATGCCCTGCGCGTTGTTGTCGAGCTCGCGCTGGATCTCGTCCGGCGTCCAGTTGGGACGGACCACCACCGGCACCGACAGGATGTCGTCGAGCCGCGCCTTGGGACGGCTCTTCAGCTGGTCCTGGACCTGGTGCACGTCGACCTTGTGGTAGTGGGTGGCATGCAGCGTGGCTGCCGTCGGCGACGGCACCCAGGCGGTGTTGGCGCCGGCTTTCGGATGCGCGATCTTCTGCTCCAGCATCGCCGCCATCAGGTCGGGCATCGCCCACATGCCCTTGCCGATCTGGGCATGGCCGGACAGGCCGCATTCCAGCCCGGTGTCGACGTTCCAGGCCTCGTAGGCATTGATCCACGGCGCCTGCTTCATGTCGCCCTTGCGCACCATGGGGCCGGCTTCCATCGACGAGTGGATCTCGTCGCCGGTGCGGTCGAGGAAGCCGGTGTTGATGAACACCACGCGTTCCTTGGCGGCGCGGATGCACTCCTTGAGGTTGACGGTGGTGCGCCGCTCCTCGTCCATGATGCCCATCTTGATGGTTTTCCTGGGCATGCCGACGAGGCGTTCGACGCGGTCGAAGATTTCGACGGCAAAGGCCACTTCGTCGGGGCCATGCATCTTCGGCTTGACGACATACATCGAGCCGGCGCGGCTGTTCATGCGGCGGCCATTGGCGCCGACGTCGTGCAGGGCAATCAAGGCGGTGATCGCCGCATCCATGATGCCTTCGGGCACCTCGTGGCCGTCGCGGTCGCGGATTGCGGGGTTGGTCATCAGGTGACCGACATTGCGCACCAGCATCAGCGAGCGGCCGGGCAGCGAGACGGTGCTGCCATCGGGGCCAGTGTAGCTGCGATCGGCATTGAGCTTGCGGGTGACCGGCTTGCCGCCCTTGTCGAAGGTTTCCGACAGGTCGCCCTTCATCAGGCCGAGCCAGTTGCGGTAGACGACAACCTTGTCTTCGGCATCGACGGCTGCGACCGAATCCTCGCAGTCCTGGATGGTGGTCAAAGCCGATTCCAGCACCATGTCCGAAATACCGGCCGGATCGGTCTTGCCGATCGCACTCTCCCGATTGACCACGACCTCGACATGCAGGCCGTTCTTCACAAGAACCACCGCATCCGGGTTTTCCGCCGCACCGCGATAGCCGGCGAACTGCTTTGGCTCGCGAAGCGAAACCGAGCCATCAGCTGTCGCCAGCTTCAGCACCCCGCCCTCGACCGAGAGCCCGGTCACATCAGACCAGCTGCCAGACGCCAGCGGCGCCGACTGATCCAAAAACGCCTTGGCCCAGGCGATGACCTTTTGGCCGCGCTTCGGATTGTAGCCCTTGGTCTTCTCGGCGCCGTCGGCATCGGAAATGGCATCGGTGCCGTAGAGCGCGTCGTAGAGCGAACCCCAGCGCGCGTTCGCCGCGTTCAGCGCATAACGCGCATTCATCACCGGCACCACCAGCTGCGGGCCAGCGACGGTGGCGATCTCGGGGTCGACATTTTCCGTCGTCACCGCAAAGGCCGGGCCCTCCGGCACGAGATAGCCGATCTCGGACAAGAACGCCTTGTAGGCCGCCATGTCGTGCGGCGCGCCGTGCTTGCGGTACCAGGCGTCGAGCTTGAGCTGGAAGTCGTCGCGCTTTTCCAGCAGCGCCCGGTTCTTCGGCCCGAGATCGTGCACGATCGCGGCAAACCCCTCCCAGAACGCATCCGCCTCGACACCCGTCCCGACCATCGCCTCCGACACCACGAAGTCGTGCAGCTCACGAGATATCGAAAGGCCAAAGAGTTCGACGGTGTCGGTCATATCATGCGCTCCAAAATTCCGGCGCCGCAGGGGCGTTCAAAACAAGGTTTTCGGGCGTTTGGCACGCAAAGCCCGCAGGGTCAATTCGTCCAATGTTGCAAAGCAGCATTGATTTGCCGCCCGGCGCCGCCGCAAATCGATTTAGCCGTCAAACCGCTATCCGGGGCCTGCCCACGGCAATCGCCAGGACATGCGCTTCGATGAACATGCGCTGGCCCTCGACCGTCGAGACCTTGAAATCGACCGTCACATCGATCTCGGCGGCATCGGTGCCGGCGTCGCGCGCTTTGGCGGCGACGATGGCGCGCGCTTCCGCCTCGGCCAGCGCCATCGCCGCGCCCTCGTCGATGAAGTCGCGCACAAGCTCGCCGACCGCTACCCGGAACAGCCCCTCCTTGGGCTGGCTGACGCGCGCCTCGGCCGTGACCCTGACCTGGCCGACCACGGCGCCCAGCGCGTTGGCGACGTCGGTGTCCTCTGGCACCACGCATTCGTTGCCGACAAGCTGTGGCAGGCCGGCATAATGCAGCGGGGCCGAGGCGCCTAGGCCGATGACCGGCCGGTCGAGCGCGACGGTGAAACGGGCGATGCCGGGATGGGAGTCGACCGCGCGCTGCACCAGCGCATGCGCGACGGTGGCCGCGCCGTCGAGCCCGTCTTCGGCAAAGGCGGTTTCGAGGATCACTTCGGCGGAAAGCCGGGTCAGAGTCGCCAGCACGCGCTCGGACAACACCTCCGGGCTCGCCGCGATCGGCTGGCCGCGGCCGTCGCGCTTGCGGGCGAACAGCTCGGCGCCGAGCCGCGCGGCGGTCTCGTCCCAGTTGGCCTGGCGGCCGAGCACATGGGCGGCATCCGAGGGGGTGAAGCCGCAGACATGCACCAGCCCGCGCGACACCAGCCGGTTGAGCGTGGCGTTCTGGGCGTTGGAGGTCAGAAGCCGGTCGATGGGCTGCGGCACGGCCGTGATCTGGTCGTAGAGTTTTGCCTCGGGCGCCGTCAGGCCGGCGGCGAGATGTTCCGGCACGCCGGTACGGACGGCAAAGCGGCCGTCCATGCGGCCGGGATTGGGCGCGCGCAGCTGGCGCTCCAGCTCCGCTGTCACCGCTTCGCCATGCATCATGCCGGCGAGCGCCAACGGCACGACGCGCCGCGGCCCGAGCGACATTTTGGGCTGCAGCCCGCCCTCTTGCAGCAAAACTTCCGAATCCCCGCCGAGGCCGAAGGTGCGCATGGCGACCGCCTCGACCATGGTGCGGAAACCGCCGACGGTGGCACCCTCCGGGTCGAGCCGCGGGCGGCCATGGTCGAGCACGGCGACGTCGGTCGTGGTGCCGCCAATGTCGGAGACGACGGCGTTGTCGAGGCCGGTCATGTGGCGGGCGCCGACGAGGCTGGCGGCGGGGCCGGACAGGATGGTCTCGATCGGCCGCTGGCGGGCGAATTCGGCCGAGACCAGCGCGCCATCGCCGCGCACCACCATCAAGGGCGCCTTGATGTTGCGCTTTTCGAGGAAACCTTCGGTGGCGGCGACAAGACGATCGATCATCGAGATCAGGCGGGCGTTGAGCAGCGTGGTCAGCGCCCGGCGCGGTCCGCCGAGCTTTGCCGACAGCTCGTGGCTGGCCGTGACCGGCAGGCCCGTCTTCTGCCGGATCAAATCCCGTGCGGCGATCTCGTGGGCCGGGTTGCGGGTGGCGAAATAGGCGCAGACGGCAAAGCCGGAGACGGTTTTCGTCAGTTCGGGCAAGGCCGCTTCCAGCGCCGCAAGATCGAGGGTCCGGGCGTTGCCGTGGACGTCGTGGCCGCCTTCGCACAGCACCAGCGGGTCGGTGCCGAGCGCGGTCTTGAGCCCGTCGCGGGCGAGGTCGGCCTCGGAAAAGCCGATCATCACGAGTGCGACGCGCCCGCCCTGGCCCTCGACCAGCGCGTTGGTGGCGAGCGTGGTCGACATCGACACCAGCTTGATGGCGGCGGGGTTGACGCCCGCCCTGTCCAGCACCGCGCCGACCGCACCCGAAATGCCCTCGGCCAGGTCGTGGCGGGTGGTCAGCGACTTGGCCTTGGCCAGCACCTTGCCCTGCGGGCCATGCGCCTCGGACCACAAAACGGCGTCGGTGTAGGTGCCGCCGGTGTCGATGCCGAGGAAAAGCGGGGCGTGGTGGCTGGCGGTCATGCGCTGGTGTTCCGGAGTTCTTGATCTCCGTCCCGCTTAGCCGATATGCCGGCCGAAGGAAAATTGGCCAGCCGCCTGAAACAAGGGGGTCAGCCATCGCCCCGCGCCTCGTGGAGGGCGAGGATACGGTCGGTTTCGGCGCGGATCCCGGCCCGCATCTTCTCGACGATCTCGACATCGAGCGGCACGCAGGGCGGGATGAAGGGCTTGAACGGAAACGACCAGTCGTCCTCGGCGCGGCGGCCGGTGCATTTCCTGAGCCGCCGGCAGGCACGCAGCGGGCATTTGCACACGAAACCAAGATGGGCGGCGAGCAGCTGGAACAGGCCGAGATAGATGCCCTTGGCCTCGGCGTGCTCCTGCTGGTCGCGCAGCACGCAGGCCCATTGCGCGTCGGTGCACCAGGGTTCGCGCGGGAAACTGTTGATCCTGAAGCTGGGATACCAGCGCTCTTCGGCTTCGGTCATGTCGGGCTCCTGGGGTTGGGGTTGCTGGCACGCTCCCTTCCCCTAGCGGGAGAAGGTGTCGCCAAAGGCGACGGATGAGGGGTGGTGGAAGAAACGGGGGCATCCAGACGAAGACTCCAGATGGTGAACGGCCTGAAACGTCGAGCTCCGTCCAACACCCCTCATCCGTCTTGGCGCTGTGCGCCAATCCACCTTCTGCCGCATGGGGAGAAGGAAAGACGCGCTTCCCCGCCGCCACGCCCCGTTGCCGGTCTGGCCATTGAATGGGGTGGGAAGACGGGCGGTCGCGGGATCGCTCGGCTATGTGTAAGTGCGATCTCGCGACCGCCCGTCCGGCGATTTATGTTCCCGTCCGTTCCGCTTCCGGGCCCGGGCATTAGCGCCCCGGCCCCACTAGCGCATCGACCAGCGCACCCGGGCCGTAGTGCCCGAGGGGGAACCCTTGGACGGAACCTCCCCGGGCGGCGGGCTACGCTGGCCCGTCGCCGGAGGCGCCGGCCCCCGCCCACGCAATCACCGTCATGACCGGTGTTCCCGCGGCAGGGACGGGATGGATTGTACGGGAGGTCTTTGGGGGTGGAGAAAGAGCTGTGGGTATCCACGGGGTTTGGTGACATGGGGTGACGTCGTGCAACCGCTGGAGTGTCCTGCACGGCTGCGGCAGTTTCGATGTCACGGCATGGATCCCCGGGTCTCCGCACGTCGCTTCGCTCCTGCTCCGCCCGAGGATGACGAGCGTGTTTGGCTGCTCTCGCCAATCGCCAACGCCGGCGCAAAATCCAGGCGTTCGCGCTCGTGAAAATGAGCAGTTTTACCGGTTCCGGCCCGCTGGTTCCGGGCAATCTGCCAACTCCGGCGTTGGCGATTAGCCGCGAGCAACATGCCTTCGTCATCCTCGGGCGGAGCAGGAGCGAAGCGACGTGCGGAGACCCGGGGATCCATGCCGTGACGCTGGAAGGCAGCAGCGGTGCAGAACTCAAATCGAAAAAAATTCAAAACCGTGGAGAAGTTTTCCCCGCTCAGCCGCGCGAAATCTGCTCGTCCTGCTCGACCGTCAGCGGCTTGACCCCATCCGGCAACGGCTCGACGGCCGGCTGCACGGCGGCGGGCGGTGCGGCCACGGGCGCCGGCGGCACCGGCGCGCGGGCAGCGCAGGCGGAGAGGGTTGCCAGGGCAAGGAGGGCGGCGAGCAATTTCATGGTGCGGGCGTTAGGCGGTAGGTGTGGCGGGATCGCGGCGGCAGATGAGCCCGGGGTGCCGCCTAGGTCAAGCCACCCTGACATCTCCTGACAGCAGCCTGTCAGGAGGGGTCGGCTATTCTCCTGATAACCCTAGGGAGGATGGCATGAGCGGCTTTGACGATTTCGATTTCCTGATCGGCGACTGGACGGTGACCAACGAACGCCTGCGCGAGCGGCTGGTGGGCTCGGACGAATGGGAGACGTTTACGGCGTTCTCGCACATCGAAAAGGTGATGCGGGCGCCCGACGGCACCTTTGGCGGCAATCTCGACCAGATGGCGGTGCCCGAGCGCGGTTTCACCGGCATGACGCTCAGGCTCTACGATCCCGGGACAGGGCTATGGTCGATCTACTGGTCCGACACCAAAAGTTTTCGGCTGTTTCCGCCGATGGTGGGGCGGTTCGTGGACGGACGCGGCGCGTTCTATGGCGATGATGTCGAGGGTGGTGTGCCGGTGCGCGTGCGGTTTCTCTGGACGCCGGGGGAAAGCCCGCGCTGGGAACAGGCGATGTCGGTGGATGATGGGGAGACGTGGGAGGTGAACTGGGTGATGCGGTTTGGAAGGTGAGGACGCTTTCGCCCTGTGGGACAGGGTAGCTCGAAGGGGCGCGTTAGCGGGTCTGTAGAAAGTGCCTTACTTGCTAGGTCCGATCAGTACTGATGGTCGATCTTCATCAGATATCGTTCATCTTGACATAGTCAATTATATTAATTGCAATTCTGTGCGGTATTTGACAATTATTTCCTTCGTGAGATGCTCACATGTAATTTGGAGCGACTCACATGGCAGAGAAGAACAAATACCCTCAAATACCCAGCACTGTGTGGTGGGGTACTCGTGCTGTCATCAACAAGACTCCCAGCGCAACGATTGACGAGCGCCTTTTAGCTGTTCAATTGGGCGTACAAGAAGTAGCAGCACGCCAGTATATTTCTGAACTTAAATCAGTGGGAATTCTGAGCGATGAAAATAAGGCAACGGCACTAGCGCTCAAATGGCGTTTAGAAGACGGTTACGCCGAAGCGGTCAACCAGCTTCTTGAGAGAAACTACCCTGAGGGCCTACTTCATGTGGCACCTCCACGAGATGCGGACAGACAGAAGGTCGTCAGGTGGTTTCAGCAGGAAGGCCTCGGACAAGGCGCAGCGGGCAACAAAGCGGCAACCTATCTCCTCATCGGCAGCAGTTCTCCAAATGAAGCACCGGGCCGTACCAACGGAGGCAGAGCAAGAGAAGAAGCGGCGAGTCGCCCACAAAGGAAAGGCACGGGTGACGAGAAAGCCTTCGCTGCATCAGTAGGCTCGACCAACGTCAAAACTCGCGGAAGAGATTCCGCCACGTCAAGAAATCAAAATAACCCAGACGCTATCCCTTTGAATATTAATGTGCAAATCCACATAAGCGCGGACGCTGGTACAGAACAAATCGAATCTATATTCGCTGCAATGAGACGCTACCTCTATGACAAACCGAGTGATTGAGTCTCTTAAGAAGCTTCAAGAGCATATTCTTGAAGTTGGATTAGCTCGATCAGTTCTCGCTTTGCCTGCACCGCGAATGCTTTCTCTCGCCTCGCCAACAAGCGGGGAATCCGGTATTGCAAACGTCTTTACATTGACAATTACAGAACCCGAGATCTCGATAGTTTCACGAGATTTATTTGCATCAGGTCATTATTCTTTAGCCGTCCAGGAAGCTTACAAGGCACTAGACAAGTACGTTAGCGATAGGACCGGCACATTTAAGCTTTCCGGGACCCAATTGATGGAACAGGTTTTCAGCCCGAATTCGCCTGTTCTTTATTGGTCCGCTCGACAGTCTTCTTCGGAGCAAGACGAACAAAAAGGCTATCATCGACTATACTCAGGGGCGATGCTAGGTATTCGGAACCCAGTTACGCATGAATTCAACTGGGTAGATGAACCGGAAATTGCGATCGAACTACTGGTTTTCGCCCAACATCTTTTGCGCAAAGCGAAATCTGCGCAATTTGACGAAGGCATCAGATCAACGTCAAATACGGAATAGCAAGATCCACACCATTGCGAGGTGAATACATTTTAGCATTATGAGGGCGCTGGGCGCGCTAGATTCTTGGCGCAAAATCCGATGGTTCGACAGGCTCACCATGAGGGATTTTGGTAGGTCGAGCCAAGTTCGGCGGTGGTGCAAGGGTAGCAGGTTCAGTCCGAACCAGATTGACCAGAGGCGGACACGCTTCAGTAGCCCTCATGGTGAGCCTGTCGAACCACGAGGACGCCAAGCGCAGATCTCCACTTGTCCCAAAACCCTTCCACCGTTTGACAAGCTCACAGCTCACCGTGAGGGTTTTGGGGGGGAGCGCGATCAAATCATCCTTCGACAGGCTCAGGATGAGGGTCTGCGCTGGGGACTGCGCTGTATTTTGGGGGAGACTGTTGGCATGGAAGTCATCGTCTACATCCTGCGATGCTCGGATGGGTCCTATTACACCGGCCTGACCAAGCAGGAGATCGAGGCGCGGGTTTGGGAGCACAACGAGGGCATCTACGACGGCTATACGCGCAAGCGGCGGCCGGTGGAGTTGGTGTTCACCGAGACATATGACCGGATCGTCGAGGCAATCGAGCGCGAACGGCAGATCAAGGGCTGGAGCCGGGCGAAGAAGGAAGCGCTGATCGCGCTGGCGTATGAGAGGTTGCCGGAGTTGGCCAAGAACCGGCAGGGAACCGCGTTCACGCCTTGGTGGAAGCGCGTGGACGAAGACGACGGCCCAAAATCCGATGGTTCGACAGGCTCACCATGAGGGTTTTGGGCGAGCCCCGTCATCCCCTTCGACAAGCTCAGGAGGGGGAGAAGTAAAAAGAGAGCGTCAGTTGTCGCCCATCTTGAGCGCCTGGATAAAGGCTTCCTGGGGGATGTCGACCTTGCCGAACTGGCGCATGCGCTTCTTGCCCTCTTTCTGCTTCTCGAGCAGCTTGCGCTTGCGGGTGACGTCGCCGCCGTAGCACTTGGCGGTGACGTCCTTGCGCAGTGCCGAGATGGTCTCGCGGGCGATGACCTTGCCGCCGATGGCGGCCTGGACCGGGATCTTGAACATGTGCTGCGGGATCAGCTCCTTCAGCTTCTCGACCATGACGCGGCCGCGCTTTTCGGCCGCCGTGCGGTGGACAAGCATCGAGAGCGCGTCGACCGGCTCCTCGTTGACCAGGATCGACATCTTGACGAGGTCGCCTTCCTTGTAGTCGGTGAGGTGGTAGTCGAAGGAGGCGTAGCCCTTGGAGATCGACTTCAGCCGGTCGTAGAAGTCGAACACGACCTCGTTGAGCGGAAGGTCGTAGACCAGCATGGCGCGCTTGCCGACATAGGAGAGGTCGGCCTGGATGCCGCGGCGTTCCTGGCAGAGCTTCAGGATCGAGCCGAGATAGTCGTCGGGGGTGAGGATGGTGGCGCGGATCCACGGCTCCTCGATCGCGGCGATCTTGACCACGTCGGGCATGTCGGCGGGGTTGTGCAGTTCCTTGGTCGAACCGTCGTTGAGGTTCATGCGATAGACGACGCTAGGGGCGGTGGCGATGAGGTCGAGGTTGAACTCGCGCTCGAGCCGCTCCTGGATGATCTCGAGATGGAGCAGGCCGAGGAAGCCGCAGCGGAAGCCGAAGCCGAGCGCCGCCGAGGTTTCCATTTCAAAGGAGAAGCTGGCGTCGTTGAGGCGCAGCTTGCCCATGGCGGCGCGCAGGTCCTCGAAGTCGGCGGCATCGACCGGGAACAGGCCGCAGAACACCACCGGCTGGGCCGGCTTGAAGCCCGGCAGGGCCTTGGCGGTGGGGCGCTTGTCCTCGGTGATGGTGTCGCCGACGCGGGTGTCGGCCACTTCCTTGATCGAGCCGGTGAAGAAGCCGAACTCGCCGGGGCCGAGCTCGTCGACCTGGATCATCTTGGGGGTGAAGACGCCGGTGCGCTCGACCAGATACTTGGCGTTGGTCTCCATCATGCGGATGGTCTGGCCCTTCTTGAGCTTGCCATCGATGATGCGGACGAGAACTATGACGCCGAGATAGGTGTCGTACCAGCTGTCGACCAGCATTGCCTTGAGCGGCGCGTCGATGTCGCCCTCGCGCGGCGGCGGCAGCTGGGTGACGATCGCCTCCAGCACGTCGGGGATGCCGAGGCCGGTCTTGGCCGAGATGTAGACGGCTTGCGAGGCGTCGATGCCGATGACTTCCTCGACCTGCTCCTTGATGCGCTCGGGCTCGGCGGCGGCCAGGTCGATC
This sequence comes from Aminobacter sp. MSH1, assembly GCF_003071665.1. Lineage (GTDB taxonomy): Bacteria > Pseudomonadota > Alphaproteobacteria > Rhizobiales > Rhizobiaceae > Aminobacter > Aminobacter niigataensis. Next base: position 56,790 of record NZ_CP026265.1, read on the forward strand.
TTGTTGAGGACCACGACGATCTCGTGGTTGTTGTCGATGGCCTGGTAGACGTTGGCGAGCGTCTGCGCCTCGACGCCCTGGCTGGCGTCGACGACGAGCAGCGAGCCCTCGCAGGCCGACAGCGAACGCGAGACCTCATAGGCGAAGTCGACGTGGCCGGGCGTGTCGATCAGGTTGAGGATGTAGTCCTCGCCATTGTTGGCGCGGTAGTTGAGGCGAACGGTCTGGGCCTTGATGGTGATGCCGCGCTCGCGCTCGATGTCCATGTTGTCGAGGACCTGCTCGGTCATCTCGCGCAGTTCCAGCCCGCCGGTGGACTGGATCAGCCGGTCGGCAAGCGTCGACTTGCCGTGGTCGATATGGGCAACGATGGAGAAATTGCGGATGTGGTCGAGCGGTGTGGTCATGCGCCGCGCTTTAGCAGGGGCGGCAAGGCTTAACAAGCGCGGCTTTGCACGCTGCGGGACGGGCAATGCGCCTGCCGCCGGGCGCGGAGGCCCGGGTTGATTTCGTCTTTTGGTTGTATCTATTTTTATGTGCAATTTTAGATTGACTTTCGGGCCGGTAATCACCAGCATGAGGCGAGGTCGAAGCGCCAACGTGAATCGGGGGATTTCATGGTCAGGCCGGCACTTTCCCGCATGCTGCTTTCGCTGTCCGTCGTCCTGGCCGCCGGGCTTACGGGCTGCGCCTATGTCACCGCGGTGCCGGTCAAGCCGGGCTCGAAGGTCAGCGGCATCCGCATCTACGACGTCAAGCCGATCCTGGTGGTCAACGGCGCCGCGGCGGCGATCCACATCGTGCCGAACTACAACCGGGCCTATGCGCTGCAGTTCGGCGCCTTCCTGGCCAAGAACGACTTCACGGCGACGATGACCAACGGCGTGCTTAGCGAGGTCCATGCCAACATGGATTCGACCGAGTTCATCAGCTTCCTGAAAGAACTGCTCAAGACGGTGGGGGCGAAGGGGCTTTCCGGCGAGGTCCAGCGGGCGCCAAATGGCGGGATCCAGGACCGCTTCCAGGTGTTCGACTTCGTGTTCGACCATGACGGCAACCTGGTGGCGCTCAGGCCGCTGATCAGCCAGCCCGACCTTTTGCACGTCAAGACGACGCAGGTGGTGCGCAACGTCGTGGAGGCACCTGTGGTCGCCGAGCAGCCGGACGCGGGCGGGATCACGCCGGGACCGCTCGGGGCGAGGTGAGCGGGCGATGACCGCAGAAATCGTCGAGCATCCCGAATATGCGACGGTTTGCCGGACCATCGATGCGGACCACGACCACCTCGTCGCGCACTACCAGGCGCATCACCTCGGCGTGTCCAAAAAATACCGCGGCGGCGAGAAGCTGGCTGCGACCTGCGTGACGTTCTACGTGATGAGGAAGGGCGCGCAACATGCCCGGCACCTGGTGCCGCCTTTTCTCGACCTCGCCTACAAGGAGGGGTCGCACCCGCGCCGGATCGCCACCGATGTCTGCGAGATCCTGGAGCAGCCGGTCGCCCTGTCGATCCGCGGCGGCAACGCTGTCTTCGGCGCGGACGGCGAACCCGGCACGGTGGGACTGGTGTTCAGGCAGGGCGACAGGGATTTTCTCGTCACCAATGCCCATGTGGTCACCGATCCCGGCGTGCTGCCCGGCCCAGTGACGGTGCGCGTGCCGCATTCGGCCGTCGAGATCGAGGGCATCGTGCGGCGCATGGACGACCTCGGCGCCGCCGAGATCCGCAGCGACGCAGCCCTTGTCGAGGTAGCGCTGAACGCCGTGGCGCCGGGACGATTCCGCGGCACCGACCTCATTCTCGTCGGCTATGGCGAGATCGCCAACAACGACCCGCGGCGCTTCTTCTTCGTCTCCAAGGAATTCGTGCACGAGGCCCGATGGGCGGCATGGGTGCCGGGCGGAGCGCAGATCACCGTCGACGGTCACGACAAGATCTATGCCAGCTTCCACAAGCTCAGCGTGATCGTCGGCCAGGCGAGCCCAGGCAATTCGGGCGCAGTGGTTTTCTGCCTGTCCAAATCGGGGCTGGTCGCGGTCGGCCTGCTGTTCGGCGGCGCGCTGGCGATCAACGAGATCTGGGTCTTCCCGATCAGGCGCTGCCTAAAGCAGATGGGGGTCGACGTGTGATGAGGCGCTGTGGGAGGCTGGGGCAGCGCCCTGCCCAGCACGCGCGGCGGGTTCGGCTGAGAACAGCATCTTGACGAAGCTGCGGAAGGCCAGCACCTGGTGCTCGAGCCGGCGCGGGTCGGCCATCAGCTTGGACATGATGATGCCGCCGTCGACGATGCAGGACATCATGTCGGCGACGGTGTCGAGATCGACAGCCTCGCGCGGCGGATGCTGGGCGGCGATCTCGTCGAGCGTGGCGCGGAAACGCACGTTCCAGCCCTGCACCGAATTGACCGCGATGGCGCGGACCTCGCGGTCGAACATGCGCTCCTGGTAGCAGACCGAGGCGATGAGGCAGCCGGGGTGGCCGTGGGGCAGATCGGCCATGACCTCGGCGAGCAGCTTGAGGCCGATGAGGAAGGCCTGGAGCGGGTCGTCGGAAAGCTGGCGACCGCGGCCGAAAACGTCGTCGAAGACCCGGTTGTTGGCCTCGACGTAGCGCAGCAGCATGGCGCGGGCGAGCTCGTTCTTGTCCTTGAAGTGGTAGAAGAAGCCGCTCTTGGTGATGCCGGCCTCGGCGATGACCTCGTCGATCGAGGTGGCGCCAAAACCCTTGGCGAGCACCGACATCTCGGCGATCGCGAGTATCCGCTCACGGGTTTCCAGGCCCTTGCCCATATCCGATCCGAGAAAACGCTGTACCTGCGGTACGGTTTTTGACTCCGCGACAATATCACCGATGACGCATATGCCGCCACATGGTTGGCCAAGCCATTGAGGTGCCGACGTAATTCGCGTTTCCGCGACCACCGCACCGCAAGGTTTCTAGTTCCGAACCGACGGTTGAGGCAAAAACGGCATTCCCGATGCCGGGCCGTGCGGCAGGACGGGAACCGTTGATATCGGAGACCCACATGGCCAAGTACCGCAACGACCTGCCGCAGATGAAGGGCGGCCTGTTCCTCAGCGACGGCGGCATGGAAACGACGCTGATCTTCCATGACGGCGTCGAACTGCCGCATTTCGCCTCCTTCGTGCTGCTCGACACCGCCGAGGGCCGGCAGCGCCTGAAGGGCTACTACGAGCGATATCTCGACATCGCCCGCCGGCGCGGCACCGGCTTCGTGCTCGACAGCGCGACGTGGCGCGCCAACCCCGACTGGGGCGAGAAGCTGGGCTACGGGGCCGACGCGCTGAAGGCCATCAATGTCGGCTCGATCCGCCTGCTCGAGGAATTGCGCGACAAATGGGAGGCGCCGGAGACGCCGCTGGTGGTGAGCGGCGCCATCGGCCCGCGCGGCGACGGCTACAAGGCCGGCAACATGGATGCGCAAGAGGCCGAAGCCTATCACGCGGCCCAGATCGCCAGCTTTGCGGAGGCGGGCGCCGACATGGTGGCGGCCTATACGCTGACCAACATCAACGAGGCGATCGGCATCGCCCGCGCCGCGAAAGGGCTGGGCATGCCGTGCATGATCTCGTTCACGGTGGAGACCGACGGCAGGCTGGTGACGGGAAAGACGCTGAAGGAAGCCATCGAGACGACCGACCGCGCGACCGGCACCTATCCGCTCTACTACATGATCAACTGCGCCCACCCGAGCCATTTTGCCCAGGCACTTGCCGCAGGCGAAGCATGGCTGGAACGGGTAGCCGGCGTGAAGGCCAACGCCTCGACCAAGAGCCATGCGGAGCTGGATGAATCCGAGACGCTGGATGCCGGCGATCCTGCCGATCTCGGCCGCCGCTACGGCGCGCTGACGCGGTCGTTCCCGACGATGCGCATCCTTGGCGGCTGCTGCGGCACCGACCATCGCCACGTCGCGGCGATCTGCGAGGCATGCCTGCCGGCCTGAAGACGGCTGCCGCGGTCAGGCCGTTCCGGCAATCGCCATCGAGCGGAGATCGCGGCCCTTGCGGCGGGTGCAAGCCGCCAGCAGCGCCGAGCAGAGGACGTCGACATCGGTGCCCTCACGCGGGCACCAGCCACAGGGGCAGGCCGCCGGACCGGAATGGGCGTCGGCGGTCTCGCGGTAGATCGAGCCCACCGCCTGGGCGGCGAGCCGCATGACGACCATCGGCGGCAGGCCGGTCTTGCGCATCACTTCGCAGAACTCGTTCATGATGGTGGCGCGGATGTGCGCCTGCGCTTCCTCGTGCCGACGCTCGTTCTCGCTCAGATGTGCCAACAAGAAATTCTCCAGATCAAAACTCGTGCGCCCGCATCGGGGCGCCTTGTGGATTCATCGGCCGGGGACGACCGTCGAGGCCGCAAGCCGCAGTGCCTCGCGCGCCGTTTCGAGCTGACGCATCGCCTCGAAGAGCGCTTCCCTGTCGCGCCGATGGATATCGAGGGCGGCGACGAACAAGGTGCTTTCGCCGACCTCGGGTTGCGGCAGCGCGTTGAGCCGGCCGAGGCTGTCGTTGGCGGCGCGCCGAGCGCTGTCGACCTGCAATTTCAAAGCCTCGACACGACCGAAATGCGAGAGGTAGCGGCCAATGTCTGCGTCATGGCTGCTCGCCTCGGAAAATCCAGCGCTGGGAGCGACATGCATCATCGGTCTGCCTCCTTCGTTCGTTCGCGACCATGACCGCGTCGAATGGTGCACGGTCATGGCAAGCCTAACCCGCCACCTGGAATGAGCCAATACAAAACTGGACTAAAAATATCAAGTTTAAAAACATGGCGTTCCAGCATGCGCTGCCGGGGCAGAGCCGACGTTCCCGCCCTGCCCTGGGCAGCAGCCGACAGCGGCGGTTGACTGGGGCGGCGACGCGCGCTCCTATATGGACCGCAGCCCTGGGGCGGCTGCAGAGTGGAGGAGCGGTCATGGCCGAGAAGGCTGCTTACAGTGACGAAGGCTTGACCGCCGAGGCCCGCCCCGCCACCAAGGACGACGCGGGCATCCTGGCGCAACTGGTCAATATGGCCGGCGACGGCCTGCCGCTGTATCTCTGGACCAAGATGGCGGAAGGCGGCGATCCCTGGGAAGTGGGGCGCCAGCGGGCGCAGCGCGAAGAGGGCAGCTTCTCTTACCGCAACGCCGTCGTCCTGGAGCACGGCAAGGTGCTGGCCTGCCTGATCGGCTATCCGATCGTACCCTCGCTGCCGGATCCCGACACGCCGGCCATGTTCGTGCCGTTCAACATGCTCGAGGCCCTGGCCACCGGCAGCTGGTACGTCAACGTCATGGCGACGTTGCCCGAGGCGCGCGGGCGCGGCTTCGGCTCGCGGCTGCTGGCGATGGCCGACGCGATTGCCGAGGCCACCGGCTGCACGGGCACCAGCCTCATCGTTTCGGACGCCAACGCCACCGCCCGTCATCTCTATGAGAGCTCCAGATACCGCGAGATCGCTTCCGAGCCGATGATCAAGGAGGGCTGGACCGGCGCGGGCGAGAACTGGGTGCTGATGGTGAAGCCGTGAGGCGCGCGACCGCGTCCGAGGTTTCCCAAGTGAAATTCTGCGAATATACCGCGATGGGCTATGACGCGGCGCGCCGGAGCTTCGTTTCAGGCGAGGCCCTGACCTTCGACGATGCCTACCGTCTCGCCCATCTGCCGCTGGTGGTGCCGGGCCATCCCGAGATCATCGCCGGCAAGGACGGGACCGACTATCTCAACGGAAGATACGAGATGCCACGGCACTCGCTGGTCGTGCCAATCGATGCCGGGGAACTGGGCAGATCCGAAGCTTTCCAGCTGTTCGAGGCAGAGCTTCGTTCGTTTTCGTTGAGCGACAAGATCGCCTGGCAGGTCGGCCGCCAGCGCGCCGGCAAGCTGCATGCGACCATCGTTGGCGGCCTTTCCGAGCCGGATATCGCGCGCTATGCCGACGCCGCCGCCAGCGCACTCGAACGGTTGGGCGCAGTCTCCCTGCGCATCGGCGGACCGTTCCTGGGCAGGATCAACACCGGCCGGATCTATCTACCGGTCTATCCGGAATGCCGCGACGGCAGCGACGTGTTCGCGCTGATCCAGAACGCGTGTGGCGCACCGCAGACCCGGTTCTATGTGATCGGCTATTATCATTTCGCAGCAGTGCTGACGGTTGCGGAGACGGCGGACCTGGCCAGGCTGGCGGAGCGGTGGCGCCAGCGCACGCTGGCCGAGTTGCCGATGAGGTCACTCACCATCCAGGCGACCAATGACGACCTGGCGCTTTCCGCGCGGATCATCGCGACGATCCCGGTGGGAGGGGGCTAGGCAGCTGACGCCTGGTTTGATCCCGTGGCTCTGCTGATATCGCGCAACACGAGGTCCGGACGGCTGGGGGTATCGTGCGAAAGTGCTGGCAGGGAATGCGGCCGTACGTTCTGGGCCACCGTGCCCGTCACTGATGTCACGGCATGGATTCCCGACACTCTCCGCTCGTTTCACTCGCTCACGAGGTCGGGAATGACGGATTTCGGGTGTCGTCTCGGCCAATCGTCAACGTTGGGACGTGGCTCAACGCCGAGTCTGCCAGCCAATTGGATTGGAAATTTGCGGAAGCACTCCCCACCTCCGTCATTCCCGACCTCGTAAGCGAGTGAATACGAGCGGAAAGTGTCGGGAACCCATGCCGTGACCGAGACGAGATCGGCACGGTCCAGAACAAGTGGCACAACTATGTGTTTTCGGCAGGCTCCCGGGTGCCGCCTCACATCAACTGCCAGGAGATGTCCCGCCACTCTGGACTACGCTCTTCGATCAGTTTGACCTTCCACGCTCGCGGCCATTTCTTCATCGCTTTCTCGCGGGCAATCGCATCGACAACCAGATCGTATTCGTCGAACCAGACAAGCCGTATCGCGCCATAGCGGGCTGCAAACCTGGAGCCGGTTCCGGTCTGGTGCTGGAGCAGGCGAGCGGCAAGATCGGATGTCACGCCGATGTACAGCGTGCCGTTCTTCTGCGCGGCGAGGATGTAGACGTACCCCTTCCGTCCCATGATGGGAGCTTAGCGGGAGGCCGATAAGAAGCCAAACCTTGCGCCGCCTTTGATCTCGCCCGATGTCACGGCATGGATTCCCGACACTCTCCGCTCGTTTCACTCGCTCACGAGGTCGGGAATGACGGATTTCGGGTGTCGTCTCGGCCAATCGTCAACGTTGTGACGTGGCCAAACACCGAGTCTGCCAGCCAATCGGGTTGGAAATTTGCGGAAGCACCCCGCCTCCGTCGTTCCCGACCTCGTGAGCGAGTGAAACGAGCGGAGAGTGTCGGGAATCCATGCCGTGACCATGACGAGATCAAAGGCGGTGCAGGATTTGGTCTGCCGACATCGGCGTCTGACGCTCCGCCCCGAAACACAAGCCAACGCCTGACACCGGAATCCGCGCGATCATTTTTTCCATCTGCGCGTGAACCTTCCTCTCCCGCCGGGACACACATGATCGTGGCGGCCAGCGAGCCGCAAGTGTCCCAGAGGAGAACCTGACATGAGCATGACCAACACCATCATCCGCTCGTCGATGATCGCGACGCTGGCCCTTTCGATATCGGCCTTTGCCGGTGCGGCCTCGGCCGCACAGCTCAAGGCGCGCGTGCCGGCCCCGCCGCCGCACCAACTCGGGCTCAAGGCGCCGGGCGGCGGCGGACAGGCCGAGGGCCATGTCGAGACGTGCAACAACAAGGCGTCGTGCAACCTGATGATCGCCTATTGCGCCGGCCACGGCGGCGACTGGGAGGAAACCGGCACGCCGGGCCCGCAGGGTGAACCGCAGAAGGGCAAGTGTACCTATCCCTGATGGAATCAGGGGCTCCCAAGACTTTTGGCCAAGCGCCCTCCCGTCTCCGGACGGGAGGGTTTTTGTGCGCGATGGCGCGATAGCGTTGGAGCGTGTCGCCCACCTGCTTGACGCCGGTGCGGCATTCGGAGCAAATCGCGGACATTCGTGGGAGCTTGCCTGAAAATGTCCGCCATCGGCCTTTCGTTGCTCGGTTTTTCGACCGTCATCTTCCTGATTGCCGCGATGGTGGCCAAGACCTGGGGCATCGAGCCGACCATCGGCAAGCTGGTGGTGACGCTGATCCTCTATTCGCTCGGCAACCTGATCATGCTGCGGCTGGTGCGCGACTTCGGCATGTCGGTGTCGTTCTCGCTGTCGGCGGTGATCCAGCTGATCGCCGTCAACCTGGTCGCCATCGTCTTTTTCGGCGAGAAGCTGAGCGGCATCCAAGGCATCGGCGTCGGGCTCGCGGTCGTGGCGGTGGCACTGATCACGCTTGGGCCGGCACTGGCCGGGAAATAGGGCGTCACCGAAGGAAGACGAAAACCCACCTTCCGTCATTCCTCGTAGGAGATCGAGCGCAGGTCCAAGTCCTGCACCGGTTCTGGTCCGTCACCTTCACGGCATGGATTCCCGACACTCTCCGCTCGCTTCGCTCGCTCACGAGGTCGGGAATGACGGAGGAAGGAGGCGCCGCGTCAGCTACGGCAGCGACCAAGAAAAATGGGGGCAAAGCGACCCCCATTCTCGTTACATCGGTTCGGTCCGTATCAGACGGCGATCTTGCCGCCGCCCTGCCTGGTGATGGCGACGACGGCCGGACGCACCGGCATGTCGGGCTTGAAGTCGGGCCAGCGGGTCGACAGGTCCTCGTAGTAGGACGGACGCCCAAAGCCTTCCCAGTCCTCGCCGCCGTCGCCCGGGTGCTGGACGGCGACGAAGGCGGTCTGGTCGTCGGGCGCAAACAGCGGACCGCACATCTCGGCCCCGACCGGCACGCGGAAGAACAGCTTCGAGGTGGCGCGCGCCTCGCCCTCGGTGTCGACGGCCCAGAGGCCGTCGGTGCGGCCGGTGGCCTTGGGCGAGTTGCCGTCGGTCGAGACCCAGAGGCGGCCGGCGGAATCCACCGCGCAGTTGTCGGGCATGCCGAACCAGCCATTCTCGGTGGTCGAGGTCGAGAACGAGGCGCCGACTTCGGCAATCGCGGGATCGCCGCACTTGAGCAGCACTTCCCACTTGCCCTTGGTGGCGGTGAAGTCGCCGGCGTCCTCGATCAGCTCGATGATGTGGCCGAAGGCGTTTTCGGCGCGCGGGTTGGCGGTGTCGACCTGGTCGGCCTTGCGCTTGGTGTTGTTGGTCAGCATGACATAGACCTTGCCGTTGACGCCGTTGGGCTGGATGTCCTCGGGACGGTCCATCTTGGTGGCGCCGAGCAGGTCGGCGGCGCGGCGCGTCTCGATGACCACGTCGGCCTGGCTGACGAAGCCGTTGTCGGCAGTGAGCGGGCCTTCGCCCTGGACCAGCGGCAGCCATTCGAAGGCACCGTCCTCGGCGAATTTGGCGACGTAGAGCGTGCCGTCGTCGAGCAGGTCGAGATTGGCGGCGCGGTCGTCGGGGTTGAACTTGCCGGCGGTCACGAACTTGTAGACGTAGTCGAAGCGCTCGTCGTCGCCGAGGTAGAAGACGACGCGGCCGTCGCTGGCGACGATGGATTCAGCACCCTCGTGCTTGAAGCGGCCGAGTGCGGTGCGCTTCTTCGGCAGCGAGTTCGGATCGTTGACGTCGACCTCGACGATCCAGCCGAAGCGGTTGGGCTCGTTCGGCTCCTTGGAAACGTCGAAGCGGTCGTAGAACTTGAACCACTCATAGGTGCCTTCCGGCACGCCGAGGCGCTTGTAATTGGCGGCTTCGGGGTGGTCGGCTGGCAGCTCGCCGCCGAAATAGCCGTGGAAGTTTTCCTCGGCCATGATGTAGGTGCCCCAAGGGGTGACGCCGCCGGCGCAGTTGTTCAGCGTGCCGAAGACCTTGGTGCCCGATGCGTCGGCATTGGTCTTGAGGCGGTCGTGGCCGGCAGCCGGTCCGGTCAGCTGCATCTCGGTGGTGGCGGTGATGCGGCGGTTGAGCTTGCCGTCACGGACGACCTGCCACTTGCCTGAAACCTTGCGGATCTCGACGATCGAACCGCCATGCGCGGCGAGTTCGATGTCGACGCGCTTCTGGTCGGCGGGGGCGACCTCGATCTTGCCCTCGACGATCTTGACGATGCCGGGGAACATCAGGTGCTCGTTGGTGTATTCGTGGTTGACGACCAGAAGGCCGTGCTCGGACGAGCCTTCGAGCTCGATGTAGCCGACATAGTCGTTGTTGTAGCCGAACTGCCTGGCCTGGGCTTCCGCCGACTGGTTGAGCGGATCGAATTCGGGCGCATCAGTGAAGATCGGGTCGCCCCAACGCAGCAGCACGTCGGCATCGTAGCCGGCGGCGACATGATGCTTGTCGTCGATGCCAGCCGCGACCTCGTCGAAGTTAAAGGCCGAGCCGCCGGCGGCGCGGGCGTCGTCGGCGAGGATGATGGCGATGGGGCTGACGGTGGCGGCGATGGCCGAAACGGCGAGGGAGCCCTTGAGGAAGCCGCGTCGCGAGAAGCGCTTGGCGATGATGTCGCCCATGGTGCGGTTGTCGGTCGGGTTGTGGCCGGGACCGTCATTGTCCTCGAGCAGGCTGGTGCGGAATTTCTGATCGTAGGGCTGGTTCATGATGTCGACCTCTGGCTGGTGTACGGCTTGGGGTTCGCCGGCACCGCTAATCGGACGAGATAACAGTAGCATGACAGTTTCGCCGAAAGTCGGCCTTGGCTATAGAGCCTGACGGAACAGCGCCTTGTTCAGGCGCGAAGCACCGCGGCATTTTCGTTTCAACGTCTTTTCCCGACGAGGACAGTCTCCCATCTTTCGACGTGCGGAGCCTCACTCCGCAACCAAACGCAGCAGGCAGACGGCAGGACGATGCATCAAAAACTGTGGAACAGGATCGAATTCTCGCTTTTGGCAGCCGGCATCATCATCGCCGGCGGGCTGTGGGGCTTCGTCGAATTGTCCGAGGTGGCGCGCGACGCAGCACCGCACGCCTTCGACACCGACATCCTGCTGTTCTTCCGCGAGGCCGGCAATGCGGCCGACCCTATCGGCCCGTCCTGGCTGGAAGAGGCGATGCGCGACATCACCGCACTCGGCAGCGCATCGGTGCTGATCTACATCACCGCCATCGTCGTCATCTATCTCGGCATGACCAGGCGCTGGGGCCCGGCGCTGTTCGTCTTCGCCTCGGTGGCCGGCGGCCAGGTGCTGTCGAGCCTGCTCAAGCTCGGCATCGACCGCCCCAGGCCCGACCTCGTGCCGCATCTGGCGCAGGTCTATACGATGAGCTTTCCCAGCGGCCACGCGATGCTGTCGGCGGTGACCTACCTGACGCTCGGCGCGCTGCTGGCACGCTTCCTGCCCGGACGGGCGGCGACGATCTTCATCTTCGCCGTGGCCGTGTTGACGACCCTGATGGTCGGTATCAGTCGCGTCTATCTCGGCGTCCACTGGCCGTCGGACGTACTGGCCGGCTGGTGCGCCGGCTTCGCCTGGGCGACGCTATGCTGGCTGGTCAGCCGCTATCTGATGCGCCCGCAAGCCGGCGACGAATGACATATGCTACAGGCATTAATAATGATGCTTGAAACATCAACATGAATGTATGATACATTGATGTTGCGGATCGAGACGGGAACATCTCAGTGATCACAGCCGCACAGATGCGCGCCGCACGAGCGCTGGCAGGCATCGACCAGAAGACGCTCGCCGAACTGGCCGGCGTCTCGGTGCCGACGATACAGCGCATGGAAGCGAGCGAGGGCGTGGTGCGTGGCGTGGTCGACACATTGACCAAGGTCATCGAGGCGCTCGACGCCGCCGGCGTGGAGCTGATCGGCGAGAACGAGACCGGCGGCCGGGGCGTGCGCCTGAAGAAAAAGGCCTGAGGCTCCCGGCGATCCGCATGATGTAGTCGCGACGGCGACCGCCGACAGTCTTGCCGACGATCCCGCCGCGTTTCCAGTGGTGCGGATGATGGACGCAGGCAGCAATTCAAGACAGCACAGGCAACCGACCTTCGCGGAACTGTTCACGCCCAAGCTGGTGACGGTTCTGCGCGAGGGCTATGGCGCGAGGCAGTTCAAGGCCGATGCGATTGCCGGGCTGACGGTGGCGATCGTGGCGCTGCCATTGTCGATGGCCATCGCCATCGCATCTGGCGTGTCGCCGGACAAAGGCCTGTTCACGGCGATCATCGGCGGCTTCATCGTCTCGACGCTCGGCGGCAGCCGCTTCCAGATCGGCGGACCGGCCGGCGCCTTCATCGTGCTGGTGTCGGCGACAGTGGCGCGCGAAGGCATAGACGGGCTGATCCTCGCCACTGCCATGGCCGGCGTGTTCCTGACGGCGATCGGCTACCTCAGGCTCGGGACCTACATCAAGTTCATCCCCTATCCGGTGACGGTCGGCTTCACCGCCGGCATTGCCGTCATCATCTTCGCCAGCCAGCTCAGCGAGATGTTCGGATTGACGCTCGGCGGCAAGGAACCCGGTGCGCTGGTGCCGAAGCTGAGGGCGCTGGCCGAGGCGGCGGCCACGGTGAACCCATCAGCCGTGGCGGTGGCGGTGCTGACCATCGGCACCATCCTGCTGCTCAAGCGCTGGCGCCCGGTCTGGCCGGGCATGCTGATCGCGGTGGGCATGGCTTCTCTGGCCGTTGCGCTGCTGACCCTGCCGGTGGAGACCATCGGCACGCGCTTTGGCGGCATTCCGCGCAGCCTGCCCTGGCCTGCCCTGCCCGCCTTCAGCGTGGACAAGGCGATGGCGGTGCTGCCGGATGCGGTGGCCTTCGCGCTGTTGGGCGCAATCGAGTCGCTGCTGTCGGCGGTCGTTGCCGACGGCATGACCGGCAGGCGGCATCGCTCGAACTGCGAACTGGTGGCACAGGGCTTCGCCAACATCGGTGCCGCACTGTTCGGCGGCATCTGCGTGACCGGTACCATTGCCCGCACGGCGACCAACGTGCGGGCCGGCGCGCACGGTCCGGTATCAGGCATGCTGCACGCGCTTTTCCTGCTCGCCTTCATGCTGGTGGCCGCACCGCTTGCCTCCTACATCCCGCTCGCGGCGCTGGCCGGCGTGCTCGCCGTGGTGGCCTGGAACATGGTCGAGAAACAGGCCTTCGCCACACTGATCCGCTCGTCATGGGGCGACGCGCTGGTGCTGATGGTGACGTTCCTGCTGGTGGTGTTCCGCGACCTGACCGAAGGCATCGTCGTTGGCTTTGCGCTTGGCTCGATCCTGTTCATCGACCGCATGGCCAAAAGCATCGCGGTGGAAAGCGATCAGCCGCTGGTGCAGGAGGATGTCGCCGACGCCACCAACGGCAGCCGCCACGCATACGAGGCGAGCGACGCCGGCGATGCCGACACCGTCATCTACCGCATTTCGGGAGCGTTCTTCTTCGGCGCGGCCTCGACCGTGGGGGCCGTGCTCGACCGCATCGCCGACCAGCGCAAGAACTTCATCCTTGACTGCTCGGGCGTGCCGTTTCTCGACTCAACAGCAGCGAACGTGCTCGAAGGCGCCGCCCGCAAGGCGCGGCAGGCAGGCGTCCGATTCTTCATCACCGGGGCATCGCCGCAGACGCGGCGGATGCTGATCAACCACGGCGTCAAGCATCCCGCCGTCAGCTATGCCGCCTCGGTGAAGGACGCGCAGGAGCTGCTCAAGGCAGAGAAGGCAGTCGGGTAGCCTGACCGCAGTCTCCGGCCGTGGCTTTCTGAACTGTGGACGACGTCATCATCGTCACGGCATGGATTCCCGACACTCTCCGCTCGCTCACGAGGCCGGGAATGACGGCCTTCTGGGCCGCCTCCGCCGACAGGCAAGATCGTAGCCTGCGTCAGCCGAACTTGCGCTGCGCATCGAGAGCCAGGCCAAGGCCGACGGAACCGAAGGCATCGCCCTGGACGATCCTGGCTTCCGGCACCAGCGCCAGGATGCTCTGGCGTGCCAGAGGAATGGCGGTCGAGCCGCCGGTGAGGAAGACGGCGGTGATGTCGCTGGCCTGCACCTGCGCTTCTTCAAGCGTATCGGCGACGGTCGCCGTGACGCGGCCGACCGCGGCGCGGATGGTGTCCTCCAGCCCCTGCCTGGTCAGCGACGCGGTGAACTTCGCCGCTGGCAGCGAAACGTCGATGGAGGCTGCGTCGGCGTCGGTCAGCTCGATCTTGGCCTTCTCGACCCTGGTCGCCAGAGCGTGGCCGAAACGCTGGTCGACGACCTCGATCAGCCGGTCGATGAGTTCGGGACGTTGTGCCTCGAAACGGATCTGGCGCAGGTCGAGCCTGGCCTTGGGCGTGTAGAGCAGGTTGATGCGCTGCCAGGTGGCGAGGTCGATGAAATAGCCGGCCGGCAGGTTGCGCTTGCCGTCCTTGGTCGGCGTGAGATAGCCGAGCTCGGGCATGACGTGGGCGATGCTGAGCAGGCGGTCGAAGTCGGTGCCGCCGATGTGGACGCCTCGGTTGGCGAGGATGTCGGCCTTGCGGTCGGGTGCCGCGGCCCGCTCGGGCGAGACGCGGACGATGGAGAAGTCGGAGGTGCCGCCGCCCATGTCGACGATCAGCGCCAGCTCTTCGCGCGTCACGGTGCGCTCGTAGTCGAGGGCTGCGGCGATCGGCTCGAACTGAAAGTCGATGTGCTTGAAGCCCTGCGCGCGGGCAGCCTTTTCCAGCTCGCCCTGGGCTGCGGCGTCGGCTTCGGGATTGTCGTCGACGAACTGGACCGGGCGGCCGAGCACGACATTTTCGACCGACTCGCCGACATGGCCTTCGAGGCGATCCTTGAGATGGCCGACGAACATGCCGATGATGTCGGTGAAGGCGATCTGGCGCGCCTTGATGCGGGTCTTCTCATGCACCAGCGAACTACCGAGCACACTTTTCAGCGCGCGCATCAGGCGGCCTTCGGCGCCGTCGGTGTATTCGCCGATGGCACGGCGGCCAAGTGCCGTCTGGTTGTCTTCGAAGTTGAAGAAGATGGCCGAAGGCAGCGTGACGTTCTCGCCCTCGAGCGCAACGAGGCGCGGGCGGCCGTTCTCGATGACGCCAACGGTTGAATTGGAAGTGCCAAAGTCTATGCCGCCGAAAGCCGGTCGCATCGTCTCGTCCTGAATTTTTCTGCGTGATCGGGCGGCCGATCCTCGAGAAAGGCCGCAGCGGGACCGTGCGCATACACGAGGCGGGGACCAATGTCGATGTCTGAAGCGTCTTCCGGGAAAATGTGATCGCTGGCCCAACCGTCGCGACATTCACAGGAAACCGCTTTCGTGCGATATCGTCGCCTCCCGATCGACGCGCGAGCCTTCCGATGACCCTTGCAGGATTTCTTGCCTATAGCGGCGCGCTGGCCGTTGCCGCCGCCATCCCCGGCCCGGGCGTGACCGCACTGGTGGCGCGCGCGCTCGGCTCCGGCTTCCGCTCATCGCTGGCGATGTCGCTGGGACTGGTTGTCGGCGACCTGACCTACCTCACCGCCGTGGTGCTGGGCCTGGCCTTCGTCGCCCAGTCCTTCGGCATGGTGTTCCTGGCCATCAAGTGGCTGGGCGTCGCCTATCTTGCCTACCTCGCCTGGAATTTCTGGACCAGCGGCATCACGCCCGAGACGATCGAGGCGAGAAAGGGCAAGGGCGGGCTGCTGTCGAGCTTCCTCGCCGGGCTGACGGTGACGCTGGGCAATCCCAAGACGATGATCTTCTACCTGGCGATCACGCCGACGGTCGTCGACCTGCATTCGCTGACGCTCGGCGACTACGGCATCCTGGTTGCCATCACGGTGGCGGTGCTGATGGTCGTGCTGGTGCCGTATCTGCTCTTGGCGTCGAAGGCGCGCTGGTTCCTCAAGACACCACGAGCGCTGAAGCTGCTCAACCGCACCGCCGCAACCTTCATGGTCGGTGCCGCGGCAGCGATTGCCGTCCGCCAGTAGGAACGAGCAGGAATTTCATTCCTAGAATTTGGCTTTCCCGGAAACGTGTTTCCGGGAAATGCGCCTAATCAGCACGACGCCCACTCGGAATTTGCCCTGCGACACCCTATCTTCGTCGCTCAAATCTCAGGCCTATTTCGGGAGCGAAATCGATGAACAAGCCCGTCACCTCCACGCGTGCGCCCGGTCGCGGCCGCATCTATGGCTCGATCACCGAAACCATCGGCGATACGCCTCTGGTGCGGCTCGACAAGTTCGCCAAGGAGAAGGGCGTGGTGGCGAACCTGATCGCCAAGCTCGAATTCTTCAACCCGATCGCATCCGTCAAGGACCGCATCGGCGTTGCCATGATCGAGGCGCTCGAGGCCGACGGCCGCATCGAGCCGGGCAAGAGCACGCTGATCGAGCCGACTTCGGGCAATACCGGCATCGCACTTGCCTTTGCCGCCGCTGCCAAGGGCTACAAGCTGATCCTGACCATGCCCGAGACGATGTCGATCGAGCGCCGCAAGATGCTGGCGCTTCTCGGCGCCGAACTGGTGCTGACCGAAGGCGCCAAGGGCATGAAGGGCTCCATCGCCAAGGCCGAGGAACTGGTGCAGACCATCCCGAACGCAGTCATTCCGCAGCAGTTCGAGAACCCGGCCAATCCCGAGATCCACCGCGCGACGACGGCGGAAGAAATCTGGAACGATACGCAAGGGTCGATCGACATCTTCGTGGCAGGCATCGGCACCGGCGGCACCATCACCGGCGTCGGCCAGGTGATCAAGGCCCGCAAGCCGTCGCTGCACGTGGTTGCCGTCGAACCCGAGGGGTCGCCGATCCTGTCCGGCGGCCAGCCGGGCCCGCACAAGATCCAGGGCATCGGCGCCGGCTTCGCGCCGAAGGTGCTGGACACCACCATCTATGACGAGATCGTCAAGGTCTCCAACGAGGATGCGGTGGCCAACGCCCGCCTGGTCGCGCGCCTCGAAGGCGTGCCTGTCGGCATCTCCTCCGGTGCGGCACTGCAAGCTGCCGTGATCGTCGGATCGCGACCGGAAAACGCCGGCAAGAACATCGTCGTCATCATCCCGTCCTTCGCCGAGCGCTATCTGTCGACGGTGCTGTTCGAGGGACTGGGCAACTAAGGGGCGACTTTCCCCTCTCCTCTTGCGGGAGAAGCTTTACCGGGCGGCGAGAGCCGCCCGTTTTCGTTGCAGGAAGCGGCGGACGGCGGCATCGGTTTCGAGGCCGGTCGCAATCTCGTAGGCCTTGTCGGCTTCCAGGAAATCGCCGCCAAGCGACAGCAGTTCGGCGCGGGCCGCCCAGTAGGGCTGGTATTGGTCGAGGCGCGCGTCATCGATGGCGTCGAGCAGGGCCAGCCCTGTAGCCGGCTCGACGGCATAGGCTACCGCCACCGCATGATTGACGGCGATGACGGGCGAGGCGGTGAGCGTCATCAGGCCGGCATAAAGGGTGGCGATCGCCGCCCAGTCGGTGCGGCCGGTGAAGCGGCGCGCCGCATGGGCCGATTGGATCGCCGCCTCGATCCGGTAGCGGCCGATGCCGTCGAAAAGCCCGGCGCGCTGAAGCAACGCGTCAGCCTCTGCGATCATGTCGGCATCCCACAGAAGCGTGTCCTGCTCGCTGAGCGGAACGAACTCGCCGGCGGCATCGCGGCGAGCCGCGCGGCGGGCCTCGGCATGCAGCATGAGCGACAGGAGCCCGGCCGCCTCGCCCTCGCCAGGCATCAGCTCGACCAGCAGCCGGCCGAGCCAGATGGCCTCGGAGGCCAGGTTGCGGCGGCGGGACTCGGCCCCGGCCGGATCGCTCCAGCCTTCGGCGAAGGCGGCGTAGATGGCCTCCAGCACAGCCGAGAGCCTTTCGCCCAGTTCCGCCGCTTCGGGAATGCGGAAGGGGATGCCGGCCTGCCTGATGCGCGCCTTGGCCCGCACCAGGCGCTGGCCCATGGTCGCCGGCGAAACCAGGAAGGCCGAGGCGATGGTGGCTGCATCGAAGCCGAGGATGGCCTGCAGGATCAATGGCGCACGCACGCCGGCATCGATCGCCGGATGGGCGCAGGCGAAGATCAGGCCGAGGCGTTCGTCGGGAAACTTTTCGCGCGCCATTTCCTGTTCCAGCTCCTCGCCGATCAGGCGCAGGTGATCCTGGCCGGCCTCGCCGGCGGCGCGCCGCCGCTGCTGGTCGATCGAACGGCGGCGCGCCACCGTCA
This sequence comes from Aminobacter sp. MSH1, assembly GCF_003071665.1. Taxonomy (GTDB): domain Bacteria; phylum Pseudomonadota; class Alphaproteobacteria; order Rhizobiales; family Rhizobiaceae; genus Aminobacter; species Aminobacter niigataensis. The sequence continues at coordinate 74,900 of NZ_CP026265.1, forward strand.
GCAGCCAGGCCTCGGGATGCAGCGGAACGCCCGTCTCAGGCCATTTGACAAGTGCGGCGGCAAAGGCGTCGGCGAGCGCATCCTCGGCCGAAGCGACGTCGCGGGTGCGCGAAGCAAGGTAGGCGACCAGCCTGCCATAGCTCTGGCGGGCAGCGGCCTCGGCCGCCGCCCGTGCCTGTTCCGCGGCAGAGGCCATGCCTAGCGGGTCGGCCAGATGGGCCGCACTTCGATCGTGCCGTTGCTGGCGCTCGGGCAGCGTGCGGCCCAGTTGAGCGCGGCGTCGAGGTCGGGCGCCTCGATGACGTAGTAGCCGCCCAGCTGTTCCTTGGTGGCGGCGAAGGGGCCGTCGAGCACTTGCGTCTTGCCGTCGCGGACGCGCACGACGGTGCCGGTGGCCGAAGGTTGCAGGCGTTCGCCCGATACCAGCGCGCCAGCCTTGATCAGCGCCTCGTTGTAGGCGGCATAGGGCGCGCCCATCTGCTTGGCCGCCTCGGGGCCGGGAACCTCTCCCGGCGTCTCTTCGAAGTGGATGAGTAGCATGTACTGCATCGTCGTCTCCTGCGTTTCCAGGCCGCATCGTCGCGGGCCAAACGGATGTCGCCCGACGGAGCTCGATTTCGACAGGCGCCGGAGGAATTTTTCATCCATGCCGGGATTTTCGGCAAGGGTCGCAGGAACTGGGCCACGCGGGGCCGCTTCCGCCGCACGTTGGACTGGCTTCTGCATCGGCCATTGCTCTGATAGGTTGCGCACCCGAACAGAGAATGCGGCACATGCCTCGCGGCGGAATGCGTAACTGGATTGCAGCGGCATTGCTGGCCATGGCCTTGCCTTGCCCGGCAGCGGCATCCGACCTTTACACCGTCAACACCATCACGAGTGGCACCGCGCCCGAGCGGCGCGACATCGGCTTTGCCCAGTGCCTGCGCGACGTGGTGGTCAGGGTGACCGGCAACTCCCGACTGCTCAACGAGCCGCGCGTTGCCGAACAGGCAAGCCATGCCGGCGACATGATCGCCAGCCACACCTTCCGCGACCGCATGGGCGGCATCCCGATCCATGACGAGCAGGGCAGCTACGACCGGCCGCACGACCTGACCTGTGTCTTCGACGAAGGGAAGCTCGACGCGTTCCTGGCCACGCTCGGCAGCAAGCCGTGGCGCAATCGTCCCCTTGTCGTGGCCGTCGTTGCGATACGCGACATGAAAGGCGCGGGCACGATGCTTGCCGATGACAGCCCGGAACCGCGCGACAGGGACATGCGTACGGCGTTGCTCGCCGCCGCTGCCCGCCTGGCCTTGCCGCTTGCGCTGCCGACACGCGACGAACTCGTGCAAGCCGGTCTTGATCCGGCGGCGATGGCGCAAGCGAACCCGGCCAATCTTGATCGACTAGCCAAGGCGACCCGTGCCGGCATCGCGCTCACCGGCACGGTGGTCTGGAGCGACAGGGACCTCGGCTGGGTCGCCAGCTGGCAGCTCGCAGGACCGGCACCGCATGTCAGCTGGGGCATCTCGGGCGTCGGTTTCGACGATGCCTTCCGCAATGCCGTGGCAGGTGCGGCGCAGGTTCTGTCGGGGAATGAGGCGCCGTAGCCAGCGTCCCTTTCTCCCCTTGTGGTGCCCAGAAGGGGCGGATGAGGGGTGCTGGACGAAGCACGACCTTGAAGAGACCGGCGATGATGTAGGAGACGTCGCACTCCGGCCAGCACCCTCACCCGTCTCGGCGCTGCGCGCCGATCCACCTTCTCCCACAGGGGGAGAAGGAAAAAGACGCCCTTCACCCCAGCAGCGAGCGCACCCGCTTTTCGCCGCCGGCCTTGCGCCAGGCGTTGAAGCGGTGGGTGGCGGCGGCGAACGAGATCTTCATTGCGCGGGCCACCGAGTAGCGCGAACTGCCCTCGTCGAACATGCGGTAGCAGCACTCGACGCCATCGGGCGTCAGCTTGCCGTCGCAGGTCTTGTTGTGCGGGTTGGCGGGGTCGAACTTTTCCGGCGCAGGCTCGAGCATGCCCTTGAGCCGGGCCAGGTCTGCCTCGATGCTGGCGATCAGCTCGAGCACGGGCTTGGGGTCGATGTGGTGCGCGTGCTGCCTGGCCGCCATGGTGCATTCCTTCTATCAGGTGAGATTAGGCTATATAGCCTAACATTGGGCTATAACAAGGAATGCCGTTTCACGACCTTGCGGCGTGCGGCAAATAAGTCACGCTTCGACTTCGAGCATTGACCGGAGAGCGTCGATTACCTAGTTTAGAATTATTCTAAACTGGAAGATTCGCCTATGCTGTCCCGTGTCTTCGGCTTCGGCCGCCGCGCATTCGATTCCTTGTCCGAGCAGGAGATTCTGGCCCTCGCAATATCGTCGGAGGAGGACGACGGACGTATCTACCGCGCCTATGCCGACGGGCTGCGCGACGAGTTTCCGCAATCGGCCAAGGTGTTCGACGCCATGGCCGAGGAGGAGGACGGCCATCGCGCCGCGCTGATCGAATTGCACCGCGCCCGCTTCGGCGAGCGCATTCCGCTCATCCGACGCGAGCATGTGCGCGGCTACTACGAGCGCAAGCCCGACTGGCTGGTGCGACCGCTCGGCATCGACAAGGTCCGCGACCAGGCCGAGGAAATGGAGCGCCAAGCCTATCGCTTCTATGTCGAGGCGATGAAGCGGACGAGCGACGCCTCGACCCGGAAGCTGCTGGGCGACCTCGCCGCTGCCGAGCAGAGCCACGAAACACTCGCCCATCGGTTGGGCGACAAGCACGTGCCCGAGGACGTCAAGGACGAGGAAAGGACGAGCGAGCGGCGCCAGTTCATACTGACTTATGTCCAGCCAGGCCTCGCCGGCCTGATGGACGGCTCGGTCTCGACGCTGGCGCCGATCTTTGCCGCCGCCTTTGCCACGCAGGACACCTGGCAGACCTTCCTCATCGGCCTGTCCGCCTCGGTCGGCGCCGGCATCTCGATGGGCTTCACCGAAGCCGCCCACGACGACGGCAAGCTTTCGGGCCGCGGTTCGCCGCTCAAGCGCGGCCTCGCCTCCGGCATCATGACCACGGTCGGCGGCCTCGGCCACGCGCTGCCCTATCTCATCCCGCATTTCTGGACCGCAACCACGGTCGCCGGGGTCGTCGTCTTCTTCGAACTCTGGGCCATCGCCTACATCCAGAACCGCTTCATGGAAACGCCGTTCCTGCGCGCCACCTTCCAGGTGGTGCTCGGCGGCGCACTGGTCCTTGCCGCGGGCGTGCTGATCGGGAATGCCTAGCCACGTCGCCCCCTCATCCGGCCGCTTCGCGGCCATCTTCTCCCCGGTGGGGAGAAGAGGAATGACTACCTCTCAATCCTCCTCTCCCCGTAGGGAGAGGTCGGCCGGGCGCAGCGGAGGCCGGGTGAGGAGGCGCTGCCACCTACACGCCTTTACCCATGCACCGCCCGACTGTCCGTGGGCGCCTCCGTCCGCTCGCTCAGCCCATAGTCGCGCACGACATGGGCGATGCGCAGGCGATAATCCGAAAACACGCCACCACGCCCGGCCACCTGCGCCTGCCGATGTTCCTCGGTGTTGCGCCACGCCTTCACCGCCGCCTCGTCGCGCCAAAACGACAGCGACAGCAGGCGGTCGGGATTGGCGAGGCTCTGGAAGCGCTCGATCGACAGGAAGCCGTCGATGCCATCGAGCAGCGGGCGCAAATCGGCGGCGATGCCGAGATAGGCGTCGCGCCGGCCCTCCGCCGGCTCGACCTCAAAGATGACGGCGATCACGGCAGGACCCTTTCGGCATGCGGCCCCGAGGCCAGCTTCAGGAAGATGCGGTCCTCCTTCAGGATGAACCTTTCGCGCTTGGAAAACTCATAGTTCTCGCGGCCGAGCGGATCGGCCATCAGCCGCGCCCGGTAGGCCTCGTAGGCGGCCAGGCTCTCGATGTTGTAGACGCCGTAGGCGGTCGTCGCCGACCCCTCGTGCGGTGCGAAATAGCCGACAAGGTCGGCGCCGCAGCGCGGGATCACCTGGCCCCAGTTGTGGGCGTACTGCTCGAACGCCGCCTTGCCGAAGGGGTCGATCTGGTAGCGAATGAAGCAGGTGATGGTCATCTTGGTCTCCGGAAATGTTGGGAATGGTTCGGCCGGCATCGAAGCGTCCGGCCGGATTGGCGTGCTAGCGCCAGAAGGGTTTTGCGACTTCACGCGTCACGTCGCGGCGGCTGAGGCCGATGTCGTCGAGCTGGTCGTCGGTCAGTTCTGAGAGGTCGAGCCGTTGCAGGTGCCGGTCATAGCCGCGGGCGAGGAAGGCCAGCATCCGGCCGAATGAACCGAGCGGCAGGCGTTTCGGCGCGGTGGCGGATTGGGTGTTCGGTGTCATGGCGTTGCTCCTTTCCATGGCTGGAGAATACGCATTGCCTGACGAGAACGCTTCGACTACCATCTAACCATGGAGGTAAGGCTGCCATGAAGGAAGGCCCCGACATCGCCCGTATCGCCAGCCTTGTCGGCGATCCTGCCCGCGCCAACATGCTGACCGCGCTGATGGACGGCGGTGCGCTGACGGCCAGCGAACTGGCGCTGGAAGCCGGCGTCAGCCTGCCCACGGCAAGCTCGCATCTCGCCAAGCTGATGGACGGCAAGCTGCTGACCGTGGCGAGCCAGGGCCGGCATCGCTACTACGCGCTGGCCGGAACGGAGGTGGCGGCGATGATCGAGGCGATCAGCGGCGTCGCCGCCCACTCCGGGCCCCAGCGCGCCCGGCCGGGGCCGCGCGACAAGTCGATGCGCGAAGCCCGTATCTGCTACGACCACCTCGCCGGCGACCACGCGGTGGCGATGTTCGACCGCTTCGTCGCCGAAGAAATCATCGTGCAAAACGACGACGCGGTCCGGCTCGGCCCGGCGGGCGCCAGCTTCTTTGCCGCCATCGGCATCGACACCTCGGGGCTCGGCGCCTCGCGCCGGCCGATGTGCCGCGCCTGCCTCGACTGGAGCGTGCGTCGCTCGCATCTCGCGGGATCGCTGGGCAGCGCCATCCTCGACAAGATCATCGCCGAGAAATGGGCGCGCCGGCCGGCCGGCAGCCGCGTCGTCGAATTCACGCCTCCGGGCAGGCGCGCATTCGAAAAGACCTTCCTCGCCTGAAGCCAAAATCCAGAGCCGGCCCTGCCCGACGCCGTCCTTCGATGTAACGACGGGCTGAAACCTGTGGATAGCCGCACGGCAAATTGCGGATACATCCGTGGCGCAAAAGACACATCTTAACCAATGCCGCCCGATCAGGCCTAAATGCCTAGAAAAGAACGCAATTCGGCCCCGATCGGGCGCATTTTCACACGAAGATTAACATCGCGTTCACCGAAGATTCACACCCGCCGGCTATGATCGCTTCCACGTTCGGGACGAGCCCCGAAGGGACAGGGATAAGAACAATGGCTATCTGGAACCAAATCACTCACGCCGCATCGGCGCTTCGCGAATTCATCGCACCGACCTACCGCCCCGAGCGCCACTACATGCGCGGCCCGGGACCTGCCTGCGCACGCCGCACCAACACGCTTCAGTCGCGCGTAACGTTCCACTGATCATGACCGTTACCGGACGCCACGAAAGCCGCATCGCCCGGCCAACCAGCGATCACCGCACCACCACGTTGCGCGGCGAACGCCGGGCGATCGTCTCGACCCGCCTCTAGCGGCTACGCCCGCCGGCGGCGCAAGCCCGGCTGCTTCACGCCCCCACAGCTCCATGCACCGAGGTCGAGAGTCGCTCCCGGCCTCACCACAGCTCGTGGCGCACGTTCAGGTCCTTGATGACCGGCACGTCGCGCAGCATCGTGCAGATGCGCTCGATGTCCGGCCAGGTCGCAGCGACCTTGCCGGCCTCGGGATGCCAATATGCAAGCATCAGGAGATAGACGTCGGCGATCGACATGTGTTCGCCGGCAAGCCAGCTGCGATCCTGCAACGCGGCATCGAGAATGCCGAAGCCGCGATCGGTTTCGGCAACGGCCGCGACCTTCACCGCCTCTTTGCCTTGCGGGTCGGCCGAATAGCGCTGCGCATAGTAGTAGCGCAGCAGCGCCGGATACATCACCGACGACTGGAAGGTGAGCCAGCGCAGGAAGTCGGCACGCCCGGGTGCACCCGCTGCCGGCGCAAGCCGTGCATCGGGGTGGCGCTCGGCAATCAACTGGCACATCGCCGCCGACTCGGTCATCGCGCTGCCATCCGGCAGCACCAGCACCGGCACCTGGCCGAGCGGGCTGATGGTGCGGAACCTGCCGTCGGGGTCTGTGCCCTTGACGACATTGATGCATTCGAATGGCACGCCAGCCAGTTCGAGTGCCGCCTCGACGACGAAGCCGCCGCTGCCGGCACGCGTATAGAGCTTGTACATTTTCTTGTCCCCCCTTGGCGTGATTTGACATGGCCTCGCGTGGCTTCTCAAGCGCCGGGATGGTCCGCCAGGGTGGTATTTTCACCGGTCCAGTTCGGGGCTAGGGTTTGCAGCACAGGCCCTGATGACGACCGTCTCGCCGGCCTCGGCGCCGAGCGTCATGCAGCGCCCCTCGGCGCACAGCGTCCAGCCCGCGCCGGTCGCACCCGATGCGGCCAGCATGACGCTTGGCTGCGGCCCGAGCCTGGGCACGTAGATCCACCAGCCATCCACCAGCCTGGCGCCTTCGGCGGGTTCCATGCCGGCGCCCGAGCCCCTGACGCGGGCCTCGACGATCTCCAGCCCGGCCGGCGTCACCAGCCAGTCCTCCTCCCAGCGGGTCTTTTCGACCGAATGGGTCCAAGACAGGGTGAAGGCGGCGACCGCCATGGTCACTGCCTTGGAGCCGGCCGCGATGCACAGGCTCATGCCAGGGCAGCGGCCTGGCGCGACCGCCACCAGTGCCAGCCGCCCCAGATGAACGCCAGCGCGAAGCCGGCCTCGTCGGTCAGCGGCAGGGCCAGCACCAACAGAACGCCTGCGGTAAAGGCCAGCAGCCGTTCCCAAACGGCGATGCGCGCGAACAGGAAGCCGACCACCGCGGCCCCCCACAGCGCAATGCCGAGGCAGGCCTTGACGAAGATGTAGGCGACCTCGACGGGATAGCCGAAGCTGGCGGCGATCGGCCCCGGATCCTGCAGCATCAGGGCCGGCGTGTAGACCGCCATGAACGGCACGACGAAGCCGGCAACTGCCAGCTTGGAGGCCTGGACGGCAATCTTCATGCCCGAGGTCTTGGCCATCGGTGCGGCGGCGAAGGCGGCGAGCGCCACGGGTGGCGTGAGATCGGCCATGATGCCGAAATAGAAGACGAACATGTGGCTGACCAGCAAGGGCACGCCGAGCTCGAGCAGTGCTGGGCCGGCAAGCGACGAGGTGATGATGTAGTTGGGGATCGTCGGAATGCCCATGCCGAGCACCAGGCAGGTCAGCATGGTCAGCACCAGCGACAGGAACAGGTTGTTCTCGCCGATGGCGATGATGGCGCCGATGAAGGTGGAGGCGATGCCGGTCAGCGTCAGCGTGCCGATGACGATGCCGACGATGGCGCAGGCGATGCCGACGGGCAGCGCGTTCTTGGCGCCTTCGGCGAGCGAGTCGACGCAGATCAGCAGCGTCTCGCGCCCGCCCTTGAACACAGCGCAGGCCAGCACCAGCGCGCCGATCACCAGCACGAGCAGGTTGACGCCGAATTTCATGAAGGCGGCGGCGGCCAACCCGAGCGCCACCCAGAACACCACGCGAAAGGCGAAGGGACCGATCAGCGCCGCGAGCGGCGTGCCGAGGATCAGCACGATGGTCAGTGCCAACCCCATGGTGCCGGCGAAGATCGGCGTGTAGCCGGCAAACAGCAGGTAGACGAGCGCGGCCAGCGGCAGCACCAGCGGCCAGTGCTTCTTCACCGCATCCCACGGGTCGGGCAGTGTCGCCTTGTCCATGCCCTTGAGCCCGAACTTGCCGGATTCGAGATGCACCATCCAGAAGCAGGCGCCAAAGTAGAGCAGAGCCGGGATCAGCGCCGCCTTGACCACTTCGGCGTAGGGGATGTTGAGCGTTTCGGCCATGATGAAGGCGACAGCGCCCATGACCGGCGGCATGATCTGGCCGCCCATCGACGAGGTCGCCTCGACGCCGCCGGCGAAAGCCGAGCGGAAGCCGAAGCGCTTCATCAGCGGAATGGTGAACTGGCCGCTGGCCACGACATTGGCGACGCCCGAGCCGGAGATGGTGCCCATCAGTGCCGACGACAGCACGCAGACCTGCGCCGGCCCGCCGCGCCAGGCGCCGACGAACCCGAGAGCGAAGTCGTTGAACAGTGCTATCATGCCGGCCTTTTCGAGGAAGGCGGCGAAGACCACGAAGATGAAGATATAGGCGGCCGAGACATAGACCGGCGTGCCGTAGATACCCTCGGTGCCGAAGCCGAAATGCTCGATGATCTGGGCCACGTCATAGCCGCGATGGATGAAGGGCGGCGGCAGGTACTGGCCGAAGAAGCAATAGGCGAGGAACAGGCCTGCGATGATTGCCAGCGGCAACCCCATCAGTCGTCGCGCCGCCTCGAACACCAGCACGATCAGCAGCGCGCCCATGGCGAGGTCGAGCGTGGTGTGGAAGCCGGCACGGCGGATCAGGTCGAAATAGAACACCCAGTTGTAGATGCCGGTCAGGAAACCCAGCACCCCCAACGTCCAGAACCAGGCTTTGCCAACGGTGCCCCTGGCGCGCAGGTTTGCCAGAAGCGCAAAGCCGAGCAGCAGCAGGAAGCCGACATGCATTGCGCGCACCACCTGGCTCGGCAGGTTGCCATAGGCGGCGGTCCACAGCTGGAAGCCGGAGAAGGCAACCGCAATGCCGAAAGCGATGCGCCCGGCCAACCCCTCGCCGAAACCCGGCGGCAGGCCTTCGATCGCTTCTTCGACTTCAGGCGAAAGGACGGTCGGCGCGGGCTGGGACTCGATACCGGTCATGGAAAGCGTTTCTCACTTCCAGTTGGCAGGGCAATTGCCTCCGCCCGCCGTCGGGCGGGCGGAGGCGAGAATACGCTGAGACCGCGATTACTTGATCAGCCCTTTTTCCTTGTAATAGCGCTCGGCGCCGGGATGCAGCGGGATCGGCATGCCGTCGAGCGCCTTGGCAAGGTCGATGCCCTTGGCGGCCGCATGCGCTGCCGACAGCTTGTCGAGATTTTCGAACAGCAGCTTGGTCATCTGGTAGGCCACCTCTTCGGAAACGCCGTCATGGCTGACGAGGAAGTTGCCGACGGCTGCGGTCTGCACGTCGGTCGTCTGGCCGTCATAGGTGCCGGCCGGAATGGTCACCGCCATGTAGGGCGCACCTACCTTTTCGACATCGGCGGCGGGCACGGCGACGACGGTGATCGGCAGCGAGGTCGCCAGGTCGCGGATCGAAGCGACGCCGAGCCCGGCCGACTGCAGCGTGGCGTCGAGCTGGCGGTTCTTGATCAGTTCGACGGATTCGGCGAAGGGCAGGTACTCGACCTTGCCGAGGTCCTCGTACTTCATGCCGGCAGCAGTGAGGATGGCGCGGGCGTTGAGCTCGGTGCCCGATGCCGGCGCGCCGACCGACAGGCTCTTGCCCTTGAGGTCGGCGAGCGACTTCACCCCCGATTCCTGGCTTGCTACGATCTGGATGAAGTTGGGATAGATCGCGGCGATGCCGCGCAGCTTGTCGAGCTTGCCGGGATAACCGGCCTCGGTATTGCCCTCCCAGGCCAGCGCCACCGAGTCGCCGAGGGCGAAGCCGATCTCGCCCTTGCCCTGCTGGAGCAGGTTGAGGTTCTCGACCGAGGCCTTTGTAGCCTGCACCTGGGTGCGCGCGCCCTCGATGCTCTTACCGTAGATCTCCGACAGCGCCACGCCGAGCGGATAATAAACGCCGGAGGTGCCGCCAGTCAGCACGTTGATGAACTGCTGGGCGTTGGCCGGCATGGCAGCAAACGCCATCGACATTGCTACCGCGCCAGCGGCGAGAAACCTGGTCTTTACATTCAGCATCTTGGTGTCCTCCCTGTGAATCTGAAGCCTTGCGTCGGCTCCCCCCGCGCAAGTTGCGATCATGTTAGACAGCGGGCGCCAAATGCCAACCCGCAAATGTGCGGCCTCAGACGAATGGCTGAGAAAAGCATGTGCCGCACCCTCGGCCCGGTGCGGCCAATGGCCAGTGGAACTCAATCCAGCGTGCGGCGGAAGCGGAACAGCGCGAGGCCGGCGAAGACCGCGACGAACAAGGCGAGTATGCCGACCTCGGCGGCGATGGCCGGGAACTCGGCACCCTTGAGCATGACGGCGCGGATGATGCGCAGGAAATGCGTCAGCGGCAGGATCTCGCCCAGCGCCTGGGCCCAGCCGGGCATGCCGCGATAGGGGAACATGAAGCCCGACAAAAGGATCGACGGCAGGAAGAAGAAGAAGGTCAGCTGCATCGCCTGCATCTGCGTCCGGGCAATGGTCGAGATGGTGTAGCCGAGCAGAACCAGCGCCAGCACGAAGACCAGGATCGCCGACAGCAGCAAGGACAGCGAGCCGATGAAGGGGATGGAAAACAGCAGCTTCGAGGCGATCAGCACCACCGCCACCTGGACGGCGCCGACGACGAGATAGGGCAGCACCTTGCCGAGCATGATCTCGGCCGGGCTTGCCGGCATGGCAAGCAGGTTCTCCATGGTGCCGCGCTCGGTTTCGCGCGTCAGCGCCATCGAGGTCATCATCACCATGGTCATCTGCAGGATGACGCCGAGCAGGCCGGGCACGATGTTGTATTGCGAGATGCCTTCGGGATTGTAGCGGCGGTGGACGACGACCTCGAGCTGGCCTTTGGCCGCCTCTGCCGCAGCTGCCTGCATTCCCTGTGCTCTCAGCAGCGCCTGGTTGGCGACGGTGCCGAGCGTCGACACTGCGCCGCTGGACGCGGAGGGATCGGTGGCATCGGCCTCGATCAGGATCTGCGGCGCGTCGCCGCTGGCCACCCGGCGGCCGAAATCGGCGGGGATGGTGACGACGAAGGCGACCTCGCCGCTGGCCATCAGCTCCTCGGCCTCGGCTGCGGTTTCGGCGATGTGGTCGAAGCGGTAGTAGTTGGTGTTCTGCAGCGCCGAGACCATGGCGCGCGTGTACTGGTCGTTGCTGGTGGCAACGAGCGCGGCCGGCAGGCTCTTGGGGTCGCTGTTGATGGCGAAGCCGAACAGCACGAGCTGCATCAGCGGCACGCCCAGCATCATGGCGAAGGTGATGCGGTCGCGCCGCATCTGGATGAACTCCTTGGTTAGCAATGCGCCGAGCCGGGCGAAGGAGAAGATGCCGTTGGTGAGGCTTGTCATGACATGTTGTCCCTGGAGCCGGCCATGAACTGGATGAACACGTCTTCCAGGCTGGTCTCGCCCGGTTCGACGGTCACGTCCTTGCGGCCGCGGATGTCGGCAAGTGCCGCTTCGAGCTTTTGGCGGTCGGAGCCGACGACGTGGAGCGTGGCACCGAACGGCGCGACCTGCTCGACTCCGGGCCTGCCCTCGAGTGCGGCGGCGATCTGGTCGAGGCGCGGGCCGGACACGACGAAGGTGGTCAACCCGGCATTGCGCACGACGTCTTCGACGGTGCCGGAAGCCAGCATCTTGCCATAGGAGATGTAGCTGATGCGGTGGCAGCGCTCGGCCTCGTCCATGTAGTGGGTCGAGACCAGGACGGTGAGCCCGCCGCGCGCCAGCCGGTGGATCTCGTCCCAGAACTCACGCCGCGCCTTGGGGTCCACGCCGGCGGTGGGTTCGTCGAGCAGAAGCAGCTTCGGCTTGTGCATGATGCAGGCGGCGAGTGCCAGGCGCTGCTTCCAGCCGCCCGACAGCGTGCCTGCGAGCTGGTTGCGGCGGCTGGTCAGGCCGAGTTCGTCGAGGGTGCGGGCGACGTGCTCCTCGACCGGCCTGAGTTTGTAGAGCCGGGCGACGAATTCGAGGTTCTCACCGATCGTCAGGTCCTCGTAGAACGAGAACTTCTGCGTCATGTAGCCGACCTCGCGCTTGATCTTCAGCCCGTCGGTGCGCAGGTCATAACCAAGCACCTGGCCGTCACCCTCATCGGGCGTGAGCAGGCCGCACATGATGCGGATGGTGGTGGTCTTGCCCGAGCCGTTGGGCCCGAGGAAGCCGACGATCTCGCCCTCGGCGACCGTCATGGTGACGTGGTCGACGACGGTCTTGTCGCCGAAGCGCTTGACCAGGTTGGTGACTTCGATGGCGTTCATTGGGTGCTGCCTCCGGCAGCGGAGCGAGTAGAGAATAGCGAGTAGCGAGTAGCGAGTAGTGACTAGCGCGGCTGTCATGGCGTGCTGCTCTATTCGCTACTCCCTATTCCCTATTCGCTCTCTTTCAGTGCCACATCGACGATCTGCCCCGGCTGCAGGGCGGAGCCCGCGTCTTCCGGACGGGCCTCGACGAGGTAGACGAGCTTCTGCCGGTTCTCGAGCGAGTAGATCACCGGCGGGGTGAATTCGGGGTCGGGCGAGACATAGCTGACCTTGGCCGTCAGCCCCTCGGGGCAGCCATCGCAACGCACGGCCAGGCGGGTGCCGACGTGAACCGAGGAGAAGGCGGTCTCGGGGATGAACAGCGTCAGCTTGACCGCACCGTCCGGGAGCACAGAGACCACCGGAGACGACGGTCCGGCAGTATCGCCGGCGTTGCGGATGACATCGTCGACGCGGCCGTCGGTGGGTGCGGTAAGCGCGCGCTTGGAAAGCCGCCAGCGAGCCTGGCCGAGGGCCGACTCCGCCTGCTCGACCTCCTTCTCGGCAGCCTTGATGGCTTCCGCACGCGCGGGCAGGCCGGCGACGCTCAGGTTGGCTGCGGCGAGTCCGATGGCCGCTTCCGCGACCTCGACCCGCGTTCTCGCCTCGTCCATCTGGGCCTGGGTGGCGATGCCGCGCTTCAGCAGATCCTGCGTCCGTGCCTGAACGCGGTTCGCTTCCTCGGCCTGGGACTTGGCCGAGCGGACAGTCGCCTCGAGGGCCGCGATCTCTTCCGGGCGCTTGCCCACCTTGAGATCGGCGAGTTCCGCCCTTGCCTGGGCAAGGGCTGCCTCGGCCTGGGTCACGGCGATCCTGGCGTCGCCGCTTTCGAGCGAGACGATCGGCCTGCCCGCCTGGACGCGATCGCCGCGACGGACGGAAACCGTCTCCACCTGCGCCACCTCGATGGGGGCGAGCAGGACGTAGTCGCCCTCGACGTAGCCGACGGCGAGCGGCGCGGGGGCAGCGCAGGCTGTGAACAGGGATGCGGCGAAGGGAACGGAACAGAGGATACTCATGGCTTTCCTGCCTTTCGCGCGGCAACGATGGCCGCGACGTTTTCCTTGGCGATGCCGATGACCTTGGCGGCTTCGGCGGGACCGATGTCGGCCCAATCCATGCGCCGCATGACGGCGGCGCGGGCGATGCGGAAATAGACGACCTGGCCGATCATCATGAACACGCTGATGCGGGTCTTCTCGCTTTCGGCTTGCTCGCCGGTGGCCGTCGCCCAGAGCTGGCACAGCCTGCGGTGAACCGGCTCGAAGACGCCGCTATAGATGCGATCGAGCGCGTCGGTCGGCGTCGACAGTTCGCGCAGGACGAACTGGACGATCTCGCCAGCCTCGGGACGCGCGACGATGAAGCCGACCATGCGCTCGACCGTGGCGTCGAGCTGCGCTTCGGCCTGCTCGGCATTATCCGGCAGGGCCGGAGCGGAACTGCCGAAGGCCTGGGCGGCGATGGTCTGGATCGTCTCGACGATGTAATCGGCGGCGGCCAGCCGGAGCCCTTCCTTGCCGCCGAAATGATAGGCGATGGAGCCGATATTGGCATTGGCGGCGGCCGCGATCTCGCGGGTCGAGGTGCCGTCGAAGCCCTGCCGGCCGAAAAGCTGAAGCGCTGCCTTGACCAGCGCCATGCGGGTGGCGTCGGCTGCGGTGGTCGTTTGCGGGGTCTGTGTCTTGTTCATACTCGCTATTTAATCAATCGATTGATTAAAGTCAAGTGAATTGTTGCGCTGCACGACGGGGCGCGCTTTACTGCCGCCATGGCAAAGGAAATCGAACGCAAATTCCTGGTGAAGGGACCGGAATGGCGGAGCCTTGTCGAAGACAGAATCCGCATCCGGCAGTTCTATCTCGCCTCGAATACGGGCCGCTCGGTCCGGCTTCGGATTTCCGACGGCAAGCGCGCGACGCTGACGCTGAAATTCGGCTCCCGGGGCCGCGAGCGCGACGAGTTCGAATATCAGGTGCCGCTGGCCGAAGCCGAGGAGATGGCCGGTTTCGCCGTCGGCCGTGTCATCGAGAAGACACGTCACCATGTTAGCCATCGCGGGCGACTCTACGAGATCGATGTATTCGGCGGGGAGCTGAGCGGCCTGGTGATTGCGGAACTGGAAACGCCGGACGACGTGCCGGCATCGGACCTGCCGGCGTGGATCGGCCAGGAAGTCACCGACGACGCGCGCTATTACAACGCGTCGCTGGCCCTCAGCGACGTGCCGGAAGCCGTCGCATGAGCTTTCGCATCGATCCCCGGCTGGCGCTTACCGCAGAGGTTCGCCGCATTGCCGGCGGGGAGATCGACAAGATCGTCGCGCATCTCAACGTTGCCCGTGACAATCCGGAAAAATCGCTGCACAGCGCCCGCAAGCGCATCAAGGCGCTGCGCGCGCTGCTGCGCCTGGTTCACCCGGGCGACGAAGCGTTCTGCCGCGCCGAAAACAACCGCTACCGCGACATCTCGCTGTCGATCGCCGGCCCGCGCCAGGCGACGGCGCTGATCGAGACGATCGACCGGCTGATCGCGGATTTTCCCGAGGACGCCGATGGCGCCGGCCTTGCCGGCATTCGCGCCATGCTGGCGCGCCACCGCACCGAAACTGCCTACGGCCAGGCAGGGCTCGGCGCAGTGCTCGACAACGCCGTCGCGGAATGCCAGGCCGGCATGGTCGCACTTGAAATGCTCATTCTCCCCGATCATCCGGAAAATGCGGCCGATGTGCTTGCCGACGGGGCGCTGGCAACTTTACGCTTTGCCCGCAAGGCGCTGCAGCAATCGCGCGAACGCGGCGAGCCCAACGATTTCCACGACCTGCGCAAGGCAGTGAAGACGCATGCCGCGCATCTGGCGCTGCTGCGCAAGCTCTGGCCCGCACCCGTCAAGCCGCGCCGCGAACGCGCCGAAGAACTGGGCGAAAGCCTGGGCGAGTTGCACGACGTGTTCGTCATGCGCGCGCTAATCGAGGCACGCGAAGCGCCCTTCGACGGTCCCGAGCCGAAACAGCTGGTGCGGCTGCTCAGGCGCGCGGAAAAAGCACTGCGCAAGCTCTGCCTTGCCGATGCCGCCAAGCTGTTTGAGGAAAAGCCCAGGCGTGCGGCGCGCAAGCTCGCCAAGAAGGCTCGCCAGGACCTGAACGACAACATGGCGGAGAGCGAAGCGGACTGATGCGGCTGCGGCTGGCCTCCCCGGGCCGGCTCATGTTACGTCCTGTGCGTCATGACGCAAAAGACCGACACATTACTAGACCGCATTGGCCGCTGGCTTGCCGCCCGACTGCAGGTCGCATCCTCCGGCTACGAACCCTATACGCCGTCCGACCCGGAGACCTTGCGCCGGACGCTGGAACCCGGCGACATCCTGCTGATCGAGGGCAACCAGCGCATTTCGGCCGTCATCAAGTACCTGACCCAGTCGACCTGGTCGCATTCGGCCCTTTACGTGGGCGACGCCCTGGCCGAGCCGGAAGACGGCTCGGAGCGGCCACGGCTGATCGAGGTCAACCTCGGCGACGGCTGCGTGGCCGTGCCATTGTCGAAGTACCGGACCTACAACACCCGCATCTGCCGCGCCAACGGCCTGTCGCCGGAGGATCGCGACCATGTCGTCAGGTTCATGATCCAGCGCCTGGGGCTGAAATACGACCTCAAGAACATCACCGACATGCTGCGCTACTTCATCCCGAGGCCGCCGGTGCCGGTGCGCTGGCGCCGCCGCATGATCGCCTTCGGGTCGGGCGACCCGACGCGCGCCATCTGCTCGACGATGATCGCCGAGGCCTATGGCGAGATCCGCTACCCGATCCTGCCGGAAATCACGCGTGCGCCGGGCCGCGCCTCGGCGCAATCGACCTACATGCGGCGCGAGATCATGCATATCCGCCACCACTCGCTGTACACGCCGCGCGACTTCGACCTGTCGCCCTATTTCCGCATTGTCAAGCCGACGCTGGAATACGGCTTTGACTACAGGCAGGTGACATGGGGCGAGGAATACAAGAGCGAAGACTCAAGATCAGCATAGATTTCGCAAAAAGAAAGTCTTCCAATCAACTTGGCTTTCACTTTCCGTTAGCGTCTACCGACGACAATTCCTGGAGTGCCGTGAGACTTCCGGGAAATTAGCCAGTGCTGAAGATTCACACTCCGACGATTTCCTACACGTCCGTTTCAGTCAATCTGCTGCAGCAGCTGAATGCGCGCGGCGGGCTTCCTGCCGGCACCGACGCCGCAAAGAACCAATCGCTGCCAGGCCTCAAATATTCGCCCAGCGCAGCGGTATCGGCGATCATGCGCATCCTGGTGGAGTCGGAAGGCATCCGGGCTTCGGTGAGTTCGTCCGGCAACGCGCTCGGCATGGAGGTCGAGCGATTTGAGTTCGACACGGGCGGCGAGGACATGAACCACATCACGCAGGTCAGGGCGACAGGTTCGGGCAACCTCAACCTGTCGGTGATATCCTCGAACAAGGACTACATTTCCGCCGGTGCTGCGGGCGGCAACGACATCATCCAGGTTGTCGGAAACCGGGTGATGGGCGTTTCCGGAGAAAAGGGCAACGACCACATCTCCGTGCTTGGACTGGCGAGCAGCAAACCCTACGCAGGCTTCGAACCGGCCGTCGATCTCGTCGACGGCGGTGACGGCAATGATACGATCGCCATTGCAGGCCGGGGCGATGTGACACGCACCGATGGCGGCAACGGCAACGACGGCATAGCCATCACCACGGCAGGCTCGATCTGGATCGTCGATGGAGGCCGTGGCGCCGACGCGATCTCGATCTCCGCGCAACGCGAGGTGCGACTGGTCGATGGTGGCGAGGGCGACGATGCCATCGCCATTGCCACGGCCGGCGGCGTTGACCACGTCTCCGGCGGCGACGGGAGCGACGCGATCGCCGTTTCCGCCAAGGGCAGCGTGTCCGGCCTCTACGGCGGCGCCGGCGACGACGTCATTGCCGTCACCGCAGCCAGTACCAGCTTCATCGACGGCGGCGATGGCGACGACACCATCCGCGTCACCGCCAGGTGGGATGCGTTTGCCAGTGGCGGCGACGGTAACGACGTGCTGCACCTGTCCGGCCTTGAGGTCAGAGCGGGAGGGGGCGACGGCAATGATGTGCTGCAATTGTCTGGCCGCGACCTGATGGCGGTGGGCGGCAAGGGCAAAGACCTGATCAAGCTCGACAGCACCGCCGGTCGGGCCGCGACGCTGAGGATGGCGGAAGGCGATGGCAACGATATTGTCGAGACGAATGCTCCGCTGAACATCGCTCGCTACAGCAGCGACGGCGCGGCGCGACTCGATCCTGCAAAGGCCACGCTCGCGCACAATGACGACGGAACGGTCACGGTCCGTTTCGAGGGCAGCAACGACAGCGTGACCGTCAAGTTCACGGGCACCATGGCCGGGCGCGAGATCGTCGCAAGGGTCGAGAACGGCAACCTGTCGGTCGGCCCGGCGAACGGCCAGGCCTAGCGAACGGCCGAGCCCGTTCGCAGCGCGCTGGCTGCTTATTCCTCCGGCTCGGAGAAGTCGTCGTCGAGGCGCTTTTCCAGATCGACAAGATCCTTGGGCAGCGGCAAGCCTTGCGCGCGCAGCTCGCTCAGCTTCTCGCGCAACTGCTCCTGCAATTCGTGGGAATCCTCGGGCTGGTTGACCATTTCCTGGAGCAGGACAGCTATCTGGGCCTTGATCTGTTCGAGCGCCATGGTCCGTCCTCCGTGGTTTCAGCTTACCTCAGCATGCGCGAAATAAGCTGCGCCGTATAGTCGACCATCGGCACGATGCGCGCATAGTTGAGCCGCGTCGGGCCGATGACGCCGAGCGCGCCGACGACGCGGGCATCCTTGTCGCGATAGGGCGCGACGACCAGCGACGATCCGGACAGCGAAAACAGCCGGTTCTCCGAGCCTATGAAGATGCGCACGCCCGAGCCTTCCTCGGCGAGGTCGAGCAACTGGATCAGCCCGTCCTGGGTTTCCATGTCCTCGAACAGGTGCTTGAGCAGCTCGATATCGGCCTGGGCGGTGACGTTTTCGAGCAGGTTGGCACGGCCACGCACGATGAGTCGCGCCGGCAGGCCGCTGTCGGCGCCGGCCCAGACGGCAAGACCCTTTTCGACCAGATCCTGTGACAGGACGTCGAGTGCGGCCTTGGTCTCGTCCTTGATGCGAGCGATCTCGATCCGGGCCTCGGCCAGGGTGCGGCCACGGATGTGGGCGTTGAGGAAGTTGGAGGCTTCGTGCAACTGGGAGACGGTAACGCCGAGCGGCAGCTCGACGACACGGTTCTCGACATCGCCATTCTGCGACACCAGCACGGCCAGCGCCTTGGTCGGTTCAAGCTGGATGAACTCGATGTGCTTGAGGGCGACCTCGTTCTTGGCCGCGAGCACGAGGCCGGCACCGCGCGACATGCCCGACAGCATCTGGCTCGCCTCGGTCAGCATGTGCTCGAGCGTGGCCCCCTCGCCCGAAGCCTTGACCTGGGCCTCGATGACACGACGCTCGTCGTCGGAGAGGTCGCCGAGTTCCATGAAGGCGTCGACAAAGAAGCGCAGGCCCTTCTGCGTCGGCAGGCGGCCGGCGGAAATGTGGGGCGCGTAGACGAGCCCGAGATGTTCGAGGTCGCTCATGACGTTGCGCACGGTGGCCGGCGACAAGGACGACGGCAGCATGCGCGACAGGTTGCGCGAGCCGACAGGCTCGCCGTCGCGCAGGTAGGAATCGACGATGCGCCGGAAGATGTCGCGCGAGCGCATGTCGAGCGACTGCAGGCTGGGGTCGGTTACCGCTTTGGTCATGTCTGTTCGTGGTCTCCGCCTCAAATGATATAGACCCCGCAGCCGCGAACACAACCGCCGGGTCCAGCGTCAGGACACAAGCGAACCTGTTTTCCTTTGCGCTCCCGGAGCCATGGAGCTACAAGCCGGCGACAATTTCCGATTTCGCCACAGAAAGCACCCGAATGCGCCCCTCCAAACGCCAATTCGACGAAATGCGCGCCATCTCCTTCGAACGCAACGTGTCCAAGCACGCCGAAGGTTCGTGCCTGGTCAAGTTCGGCGACACACATGTGCTGTGCACGGCAAGCCTGGAAGAGAAGGTGCCGGGCTGGATGCGCAATTCCGGCAAGGGCTGGGTGACGGCCGAATACGGCATGCTGCCGCGTTCCACCGGCGAGCGCATGCGCCGCGAGGCTTCGGCCGGCAAGCAGGGCGGCCGCACGCAGGAAATCCAGCGGCTGATCGGCCGCTCATTGCGCGCCGTCGTCGATATGCAGGCGCTGGGCGAGCGCCAGATCACCGTCGACTGCGACGTGATCCAGGCTGACGGCGGCACCCGCACCGCCTCGATCACCGGCGCCTGGATCGCGCTGCATGACTGCCTGCGCTGGATGGAAGCGCGCCAGATGGTCAGCGTCGAGAAAGTGCTGAAAGATCATATCGCGGCGATTTCCTGCGGCATCCATGACGGCCAGCCGGTGATCGACCTCGACTATGTCGAGGATTCGGCAGCGGGCACCGACGCCAATTTCGTGATGACCGGCAAGGGCGGAATCGTCGAGATCCAGGGCACCGCCGAAGGCGTGCCGTTCTCGGAGGAAGAATTCCTGCAGCTTATGAGCCTTGCCCGCAAGGGCATCAACCGGTTGGTCGACCTGCAGAAGATGGCGGTGGGCTGAGGCAAGCGGCATGCAGCCCTCGGCGATCCTCGAATCCGCCCTCTACGTCGCCGACCTCGATGCAGCGGAGACGTTCTACAGCGAGGTGATGGGGCTGGAGCGGATCGCCAAAGTGCCGGGGCGGCATGTGTTTTTCCGCTGTGGCCAGGGGGTGTTGCTCCTGTTCAACGCGGACGCGACGCGGCAACCGCCAAAGCCGGACGCCAGGCTGCCGGTGCCGCCGCATGGCACGACAGGCCAGGGCCACCTGTGCTTTGCCGGCACGGCTGACGAAATCGAAGACTGGAAGGTGCGGCTCGAAGGCAATGGCATCGCCATCGAAGCCGATTTCGAGTGGCCAAATGGCGGCCGCTCCATCTATTTCCGCGATCCATCAGGCAATTCGCTGGAGATCGCCGAACCGAGAATATGGGGTATCTGATGCGCGAACTCGCCGACAAGAAGATCGTGATCGCCAGCCACAATGCCGGCAAGCTGCGTGAGTTCGCCGACCTGATGGCGCCATTCGGCTTCGAGGCGAAGTCGGCCAAGGAATACGGCTTGCCCGAGCCGGACGAGACCGGCACGACCTTCGAGCAGAACGCCTACATCAAGGCACTGGCAGCGGCGATCGCGACGGAACTGCCGGCGCTGTCGGACGATTCCGGCCTTGTGGTCGATGCGCTCGACGGCGCACCGGGCGTCTACACCGCCAACTGGGCCGAGAAGCCCGACGGCACGCGCGACTTTGCCATGGCCATGCAGCGCACCGAAGACGCCATGCAGGAGCGCGGCGCGGCCAGCCCGGACCAGCGCAGCGGCCGCTTCGTCGCCGTCATCTGCCTGGCATGGCCCGACGGTCACGCCGAATATTTCCGCGGCGAGGCCGAGGGCACGCTGGTGTGGCCGCCGCGTGGCGAAAAGGGCTTTGGCTACGACCCGGTGTTCCTGCCAGAAGGCTTCGACAAGACCTTCGGCGAGATGAGCGCCGACGAAAAGCACGGGTGGAAGCCCGGCCAGGCCGAGGCGCTTTCGCACCGCGCCCGCGCCTTCCAGAAATTCGCCCGCGCCAAGCTCGGTTCGGCCTGATGGCATTTGCGTCGCTCAGCCGCGACCCCGGCTTCGGCGTCTATGTGCACTGGCCGTTCTGCGCGGCCAAGTGCCCCTACTGCGACTTCAACAGCCATGTCCGCCACCATCCGGTGGACCAGGAGCGTTTTGCGCGCGCCTTCGCCACCGAGCTGGCGACCATGCGCGCCCGCACCGGCCCGCGCGAGGTGACGAGCATTTTCCTGGGCGGCGGCACGCCGTCGCTGATGCGGCCCGAGACGGTGGGCGCGGTGCTCGAGGCGATCGCCGCCAACTGGACGATTTCAGGCAACGCCGAGATCACGCTGGAGGCCAACCCGTCCTCGGTGGAGGCCGAGCGCTTCCGCGGCTATCGAGCCGCCGGCGTCAACCGGGTGTCGCTCGGCGTGCAGGCGCTGAACGATGCAGATTTGCGCTTCCTCGGACGGTTGCACAACGTCGAGGAGGCGCTGCACGCCATCGGGCTGGCGCGCGAGATCTTCCCGCGCCTGTCGTTCGACCTGATCTACGCCCGTCCGGGCCAGAAGCCGGACGCCTGGGCGGCGGAGCTGAAGCAGGCGATCGGCTATGCCGTCGACCATCTGTCGCTGTACCAATTGACCATTGAGGAAGGCACCCGCTTCTTCCAGCTCTACAATGCCGGCAAGTTCGAGATTCCCGACGGCGAGCACGCCGCCGAGCTGTATGCGATCACGCAGGATGTCACGGCGGCGCACGGCCTGCCGGCCTATGAGATTTCCAACCACGCCATGCCAGGCGCCGAAAGCCGGCATAACCTGACCTACTGGCGCTACGGCGAATATGTCGGCGTCGGCCCAGGCGCGCATGGGCGCTTCATCGAGGACGGCAGGCGCATCGTCACCATCGCCGAGAAGATGCCGGAACGCTGGGCCGAACTGGTTGAGCAGAAGGGCCACGGCATCACCGGCGGCGAGACGCTGAACCGCTCCGAAGAGGCCGACGAGTTCCTGCTGATGGGCTTGCGGCTGGTCGAGGGCATCGACCTCGCCCGCTACGAGCAGCTTTCGGGCAAGTCGCTGTCTTCGGCGCGGCTGTCGATCCTGCAGGGCGAAGGGCTGGTCGCGCCGATCGGCAATTCGCGCCTGCGCGCCACGCCTGAGGGCATGATCGTGCTGGATGCGGTGGTGGCGGATTTGGCGCGGTAGCGGCCGGTCTTGTCGTTGGGCGTGGTGCGGTAGCAAGCGTGACAGCATTTGACCGAGGTGCCGGCTTCAACGTCACGGCATGGATCCCCGGGTCTGCGCAGTTCGCTACGCTCCTGCTCCGCCCGAGGATGACGAAGCTGTGGGAGCGTCACCGCCAATCCCCAACGGTGGTACAGGTGCCACCAATTGGACCAGTTGTTGTAGGTATTCTCGATCTCCAGCGTCCACGATTAGCGGCGCGAAGCCTCCCCTCGTCATCCTCGGGCGGAGCAGGAGCGTAGCGAACTGCGCAGACCTGGGGATCCATGCTGAGCCAACAATGATCCAACTTCCAGCCTGCGCTCAGGCCTTCCTCTCCATAGAAAACACGTTGAGGCCTTCGACGCCTTCCTCGATGCGTTGCCAGCCCATCTTTTCGTAGAAGGCGGAAACCGCCGGCTTGGCGCAGAGATAGACGGTGTCGAAACACTGCTCGAACGCTGCCTCTGCCCCGGCCTGCACAAGGGCTGCGCCGATGCCGGATTTCCTGGCGGCTTCATCGACCCAGACGGCCGCCACCCATGGCGCATATT
The DNA here is from genome assembly GCF_003071665.1 of Aminobacter sp. MSH1. Taxonomy (GTDB): domain Bacteria; phylum Pseudomonadota; class Alphaproteobacteria; order Rhizobiales; family Rhizobiaceae; genus Aminobacter; species Aminobacter niigataensis. The sequence goes on from NZ_CP026265.1 coordinate 97,674, forward strand.
GCGGCCGCGATTCGAGATCGTTGTCGATCAAGTGGGCTGTGCCGAGGAAGGTCGCGCCGTCATGGGCGACAAGCGCCCGGGGCAGGCCGGCGGAGGCGAAATTCTCGTCCACCAGACCCTTGATGAAGGCGAGTTCATGGCCGTCGGCGCGCCACCACGCATTCCAGACGCGGTCGGCGACCTCGGCGGCGAATTCCGGCCTGTCGCGAAGATCGGAGATGGAATAGGGCTGGACCTGGGCGTTCGTCATCGTGGCTGCTGCTCTTTTGGGACTTTCAGAAAGGCGGCGACTGCTACAAGGCGAACAAGCAACTTTCCAGCGGCCAACAGATCACATTCACGGAGCCAGACATGACTACGGCATTCTCTACCTGGCAATTCTGGGCGATACTTTCCGCCGTTTTCGCCGCACTGACGGCGATCTTCGCCAAGGTCGGCATCGAGAACATCAATTCGGATTTCGCCACGCTGATCCGCACCGTCGTGATCCTGCTGGTTCTGGCGGGCATCGTGGCCGCCACCGGCCAGACGCAGGCGCTGGGCACGATTTCGGCCAAGACCTACACGTTCCTGATCCTGTCGGGGCTGGCCACCGGGGCGTCGTGGCTGTGCTATTTCCGCGCGCTGAAGCTGGGGAATGCTGCGCAGGTGGCGCCGATCGACAAGCTAAGCGTCGTTCTTGTCGCGGTGTTTGGCGTCATTTTCCTTGGCGAGCGACTTAGCGCGGCGAACTGGCTCGGCGTCGCGCTGATCGCGGCGGGCGCGGTTCTGGTCGCCACCAGGTCGTGACGGCGGGGCTGCCTTGGTGGCGGCGTCGAGACGGGAGATGAAGGCGTCGAAGCGATGGGGCATGGCCGGTGCTTTTGCCGTTTTCCGCGAATCTCTGTTCCGATCCGCGGCCGCGATTTCTGCGCCGCACTGTGGCAAAGCCAAGGCAGAAACGATCACATGTTTTGCAAGCCGGGGCGCGTCGTGCCAAACAGGGCGAAAGCCGTCCATTCCTGAACCGGGCGGCGAGCGGGGTTGAGTGCAGACGGGCGACAACAAGCGGGTTTTTGTGATCGGACAGACCGAGATCGCGGCACGGCCGCTCGATCCGGCGCTGTATCTGGTGGCGACGCCGATCGGCAATCTCGGCGACATCACGCTGCGCGCGCTGGAAACGCTGGCCGGCGCCGACCATGTCGCCTGCGAGGACACGCGGGTGACCCGCGTTCTGCTCGACCGCTACGGCATCCGCCAGCGGCCGACCGCCTATCACGAACATAACGCCTCCGAGGCAGGGCCACGGCTGATTGAGGCGCTGGAGAATGGCCGCAGCGTGGCGCTGGTGTCGGATGCCGGCACGCCGCTGGTCTCCGATCCCGGCTTCCGGCTGGTCGAGCAGGCGCAGGCGCATGGCATCCGCGTGGTGCCGATCCCCGGCGCTTCGGCCGTGCTGGCGGCGCTGACCGCCTCGGGCCTGCCTTCGGATGCGTTCTTCTTCGCCGGCTTCCTGCCGGTGAAGGACGGGCAGAAGCGGACCCGGCTTGGAGAGGTCAAGGCGGTGCCCGGCACGCTGATCTTCTTCGAATCGCCGCGCCGGCTGGCAGACACGCTGGAAGCGATGACTGAGGTGCTCGGCACGCGCCAGGCGGCGATCGGCCGCGAGCTGACCAAGGCCTTCGAGGAAATCCGCACCGGCACGCTGGCGGAACTCGCCGCGCATTATGCCGAGGCCGACACGCCGAAGGGCGAGGTCGTCATCTGCGTGGCACCGCCCGAGGAGCGGACCGAGACGGTGGAAGACATCGACAAGCTGCTGGTTTCGCTGGCCAAGGAGATGCCGGCGTCGAAGGCGGCGGCGGAAGCCGCGCGCATGACCGGGCAGCAGAAGCCCGTGCTCTACCGCCGGCTGCTGGAACTCAAGGAAGGGGCCGGTGACTGACCGGCTCGCCCGGCAGAAGGCACTGGGCCGCGGCCATCGCGGCGAATGGCTGGCTGCGCTCGCGCTGATGCTCAAGGGCTATCGCATCGTCGCCCGGCGCTACAGGACCAAGCTCGGCGAGATCGACCTGATCGCCCGGCGTGGCGACCTGGTGCTGATCGTCGAAGTGAAAGCGCGCAAGACGTTGATCGAGGCGATGGAGGCCGTGGCCTATGGCTCGGAGCGCCGCATCGAAGGCGCTGCCGACCTGTGGCTGGCGCGACAGCCGGACTATGGAAAACTTTCGATACGCTTCGACATGGTGGCGGTGCTGCCGAGGCGATGGCCGGTGCATGTCGAGAACGCTTTCCAGGGGCGGAATTGAGCGCGGGCCTTTACCCCGATGGCCAATGCCCTTAACAGCGCTCGCAAAGCCTGCCGCGGCGCGGGCAATCGCGTTTCGCGTCCGCATGGACGCCTTGAAATATTGGAGATATCGATGACCCTTCCCGACCGCCTGAGCAACGACCCGCGCAGCCCCTATTTCAACGCGGAAGCGCTGGAGCAGGGCGTCGGTATCCTGTTCAACGGCAAAGAGCGCCAGGACGTCAGCGAATATTGCGTCAGCGAAGGCTGGATCCGCGTGCCGGCCGGCAAGTCGAAGGATCGCTTCGGCGAGCCGATCACCATCAAGCTCAAGGGCACGGTGGAGCCGTTTCCGAAGCCGTAAGGCGCTCGGTTCGCTCCTGACGAGTTGTCAGCCGGTGATGTCGAAGCCGGCCGGCACGCCCAACGGATCGGCCGGCTCCGGCACGACGCTTCGGACATCGGCGCCGCGCGGCCCCTGCCAAAACGCGTCCAGCATCGACGCCACGGCTTCGTCCGGGCCTGATATCAAAGCGCTGACCGAACCGTCGCGCTCGTTGCGCACCCAGCCTCGCAGGCCGAGGCGCTGGGCCTCGCGCTGTGTCCAGACGCGGAAGCTGACGCCCTGGACGCGGCCAGCGATGCGGACGAGAAGCGCGCGGGACGGAGCTGGCATTCGGGCCTCCTGACCTGCGCGGCGGATTTCCGCCACGCCCCTGGCACCTCAGTATACGCCGCCCTGCCCGGCTGGCAGCCGATTTCGGCGTTCGAAACTTCCGCGAAACGCTTTTCTACAGCGACAGCGTCAGGTGCAAAGCGCACCACTTGCCGCTGCGCCAGCGCAGGCACACACTCTCCCGCCCAACCCCAGGAGGAGATCATGTGCCATCACTGCGTCATCGAATCCGTCAAGAGCGGCATGCTGAGCCGCCGCAGCCTGTTCAAGGGAGCCATCACTGCCGCCGGGGCCGCAGCGCTAGCCTCGGCCCTGCCGCCGAGGCCGCTGTTCGCTGCCGATGCGCCGCACAAGGCCGAAGACCTGACCCATGAGCTGTGGGAACAGTTCCCGACCTATTTTGGCGGACAACAGCTGTTTATCGAGCAGAAATTCAGCCATGCCAAGGACACGTTCAACCTGAACGAATGGCGGGTGAGCGAGCACACCGGCACGCATATCGACGCGCCCCTGCATTTCAGCGCCGACGGAAAGTCCGTGGCGGAATTGCCGGTCGAGGACCTGATCGCGCCGCTTGTCGTGGTCGACATCCGCACCAAGGCGGCTGACAATCCCGACGCGCAGCTGACGCCCGATGACATCAAGGCGTGGGAGACTGCAAATGGCGAGCTGCCGGAGGGCGCCGTGGTGGCGCTGCTGTCGGGCTGGGGTGCGCATGTGGCGACCGAGAAGTTCCGCAATGTCGGCGCCGACGGCAAGACGCTGCATTTCCCGGGCTTTCATGTCGAGACGGCGCAGCTGTTGCTCGAGAAGCCGACGGTCAAGGCGATCGCCGTCGACACCCTGTCGCTCGACCATGGCCCCTCGCCCGACTTCGCCGTTCACAACACCTGGCTGCCGGCTGGGCGCTACGGCATCGAGGGCGTCGCCAATCTCGACAAGCTGCCGGCCAAAGGCGCGACCATCGTGGTCGGCGCGCCCAAGGTGCGCGGCGGCACCGGCGGCCCGGCCCGCGTCTTCGCGCTGGTCTGAGGGGCAAGACGGCCTGTACTGCGGCGTCTTGTGATTACCCCCACCCCCCACAAGGGGGGAGGGGGACCCTGAGGCGCGGTCGCCAGCGCTGATCTTTGACTGTCCTAGTGGCAACCGCGATGAAATCGTCCCCTCCCCCTTGTGGGGAGGGGTTAGGGGTGGGGGTGCTGACCGAAGATCGACCCTCGATCATGCAGACTGGGGCGCCTAGCGGCGGGTCACCCGCATTGGCAGGCCGCCCTGCGGCTGGGTGGTGAGTTTCTGTACCGGCCAGGGCTTGGTTTCGGCGACGGTGTCGAAGCGGAAGCGGGAGAGCAGAATGGCGAGGGCGATGATCGCCTCCTGCATGGCAAAGCTCATGCCGATGCAGACGCGCGGACCGGCGCCGAACGGCAGGTACTGGTAGCGGTCGATCTTGTCCCTGTTCTCGGGATGGAAGCGCTCTGGCATGAAGGCGTTGGGGCGGTCCCACAGCTTGCGGTGGCGGTGTACCGTCCAAGGCATGACCAGCACCTGGGCTTTCCTAGGGATTTTCAGCCCCTTGTAATCGTCGTCGGCGATGGGTTCGCGGTTGATCGAAGGCGCCGGCGGGTAGAGCCTGAGCGCTTCCTCGAAGACAGCGCGGGTGTAGGGCATGGCGTCCAGCCACTTCACCGGGTCGGGTTCGCGGGCCAGCACCTCGTCGATTTCCTGTTCGACGCGGTCGCGCTCCCAGGTAGCTTCGGCGAGGCAATAGATGGTCCAGCCAAGCGCGCGCGCCGTGGTCTCGTGGCCGGCGCCGATGAAGGTGATGATGTTGTCCTCGATCTCTTGTCGCGACAGTCCGTCCGGCCCTTCTGCGCGCAGCAACAGGGTGAGGAAATCCTGTGGCACGCCAGCGGGATCGCGGGCCAGCCTGTCGCTGCGCATCGCCACCGTGTCGGTGACGATCTTGCGGAAATAGGCCATGGTCTTGCGGCCGCGGATGCGGGTGATGCGTGGCAGCCATTCGGGTGCGCGCAACAGGTCGAGCGGATCGACCCGGCCCATGGTCTCGAACAGCCGGTCGATCTCATGGGCGAAGCTGCCGGCCTCGCCGGCGATCTCGCCCGAAAACAGCGTCTCGGCCAGGATCTCGTAGGTCAGCATGGTCATGTCCTGGGCGACATCGACCGTACCGGTGGCATCCTCGTAGCGTTTGACGAAATCGAGCGTGCGGGCGAGCATCGGCTGGGCGAAGCCGAAGATGTGACGCGGCGTGAAGACCGGCGCCATGGCCTTGCGCGAGCGCTTCCAGACGTCGCCTTCGGCGGTCAGCAGGCCGTCGCGCAGGATCGGCCTGAGGATCATCTGGCGCACGGTCGCCATCTTGTAGTTCTTGGCGTTGTCGACCAGCACGTGGCGGATGAGACCGGGATCGTTGGCGATGACCAGCGGGCCGCCGACGCCCGACACCGAAATCCACGGCTCGTTGTAGGAGGGCTCGCCCCACAGTTCGAGCGGGTTGCGGTAGACGATGCGCATCATCTCCAGCGTCGACGGCGGCTTGGTGCGCGGTATCGGCGCCGGCGGGACGAAGGGTTCCGGTCTGGTATCCATCAGATTTTCTGCCTCACCCGCCCAATGTAGGTGCGGCAGAGGCATGCGTCCATGCGACCGAGCCGCAAGATGACCCAGATGTGACATACAGCGCCGCGCGTCCCCTTGGACGCGCCAAAGGCGCTGTACCACCTTGTATCGGTGCATGATCCTTTCCGAAAATCGATTCCGATTTTCGGGGTCATGCACGGTTACCAAAAGGTGCCTTCTTGTCACTGGAGGGTCTAGGCGACTATCTCCCGCAGGTCACCATTTGATACCTGCCCACCAAGGACTGAAATCTTGAAACACCAGCTCAATGTCGTCGTGGCCAGCACCCGCCCCGGTCGCGTCGGCCCCGTTTTCGCCCGCTGGCTCGAAGCGTTTGCACGCGAGCACGGCAAGTTCGACCCCGTGATCACCGACATCGACGCCTTCGGGCTGCCGATCTTCGACGAACCCAAGCACCCGCGCCTCGGCCAGTACGAGAACGAGCACACCAGGCAGTGGTCCGAAGCGATCAAGCCCGCCGACGCCTTCGTCTTCGTGACGCCCGAGTACAACTACTTCGCCGCTCCGGCGCTGGTGAACGCCATCGACTATCTGTCCCGCGAATGGAACTACAAGCCGGCGAGCTTCCTGAGCTATGGTGGCGTTTCGGCCGGCCTGCGCGCCGTGCAGTCGGAAAAACTGCTGTTGACCTCGGTCAAGATCATGCCGATCCCCGAGGCAATCGCGATCCCGGCCTTCACCCAGCACCTCGACGAGAATGGCGAGTTCAAGTCGAACGCGCTGATCGACGACAGCGCCAAGACGATGCTCGAAGAGCTGTTCCGCTGGAGCGAAGCGCTGAAGCCGTTGCGTGCGGCCTGATCGAACCTTGTCGCCCGACCGAAAAGGCGGGCGACAAACTGCCGCTGCACCAGATTCCAGCAACTAGAATGCAACCTATTGCAGCCATGGTCGTTGGCCCCTCAGGTCAAAAGCCAACAGGAACCCACGTGTAGGAAAATGACGAACTGCAAAGTGATGGTGGTCGAGGACGAGATCTTCGTCGCCACCGAAATCGAAAGCGTACTCGAAGAACTGGGGCATCACCCCGTCGGCATCGCCATGGACGCCGCGGCGGCGCTCGACCTCGCGCATATGGCCGAGGTCGCGCTTGTCGACCTCAATCTCCGCGACGGACCGACAGGGTCGCATGTCGGGCGCGTCCTGGCCGAGCAGTTCGGGGTGACCGTGCTCTACATGACCGCCAATCCCTCGCAGTTGGGCGACGGTATTCCCGGCACGATCGGGGTGATGCCGAAACCTGTCATCGATGAGGAATTGCGGCAGGCGATCGCCTATGCGGTAGCGCGGCGCCATAGTCTCCCTGCCGAGCCACCGGTGCGGCTTAGGCTTTTCGCCGACAATTCAAACGTCCAGCTTACCGACGAACCCTGATAGAGGCACCGGCTGCCTGCATCAGCGGCGCAGTGTCGACGAACGGCTGAGCTGGCTCTTAGGCACGACTATCAACACCTCAAGGCCGTCTCGTTGCCAGTTGCGCTCGAGCTTGCCGCCGAGCTGGCCTTCGACGCTGAGCTTGACCAGGCGGCTACCAAAGCCTTCGGCTTGCGGGTCGCCTTCCAACGGCCGCCCGCCGGTCTCCTTCCAGACCAGGCGGTAATCGTCCCCGGATTCGGCCGAACTCAGCACGACCCGACCGCCGGGGCTGGCCAGCGCACCATATTTGGCAGCGTTGGTGGCGAGTTCGTGGATGAGCAGGGCCAGCGGCGTGGCCGCCGCATCGTCGATGATGGCATCGTCGCCTTCGAAGGCAAACCGGCCGGCATCGGCGCCGACATGCGGCGCGAGCAGAAGCGTAACCAGCGCCTGCAGCGACGAATTGTTGGCGATCGGACGGGAGGCCGCGCTGTGCGGCCTGACGAAATCATGCGCCTTGCCCATGGCGACGATGCGCTGGCGCAATTCGTCGGCTAGCGGCTTGAGATCGGGATAGGAACGCGCCGACAGGCCGATAATGCCGTTGAGGACCGAAAAGATGTTCTTGATGCGGTGGCTGAGCTCGTGCGCAACCACCTCGCGCTCCTCGGCGACCAGCTTTGTTTCGTGGATGTCGGTGCAGGTGCCGAACCAGCGGATGATATCACCGGCCTTGTTGCGGATTGGCAGGGCGCGTCCGAGGGTCCAGCGATACTCGCCGCTGTGGTGCCGCAGGCGGTACTCGATCTGGTAGGGCTCGCCCGTTGCCAGGCAGTGATGCCAGAGGTTCCAGGCCCGCTCCTGGTCGTCGGGATGGAACATGCCGTTCCAGCCGGCACCGTCGGTCGTCCCTTCCGCCATGCCGGTGAAATCGTACCAGCGGGCGTTGTAGTAGTCGTGATGGCCGTCGGGCCGCGTCGACCAGACCATCTGCGGCATGGTGTCGGCAAGCGTGCGGAAGCCGGCTTCGCTTGCCGCGAGCGCGGCCTCGAACGCCTTGCGCTCGGTGATGTCGATGACGACGCCGGGCAGGCGCTCGCCACCTTCCGCATCGCCGACCACCCGGCCGGTGGCCAATACCCAGCGCAACGCGCCGTCTGCACCTGGGAGGCGGTACTCGACGCTGAGTTCGCCGCGTTCGGCAATTGCCTGTTCGATGGCTTTCAGCACCCGGTCGCGGTCGGCTTCGTGGATCCGTTCAAGGAAGCGTGCCTGTGGAATGCCGCGCTCGGCATCGGCGACGTCGATATCGAACATCTGGGCGAAACGCGCATCGGCGGTGATCCAACGGCTGGAGATGTCCATGTCCCACGCGCCGACGATGCCCGAGGCCGCCAGCGCCAGCGACAACCGCTCCTCGCTGCGGGCAAGCGCCTTTTCGGCGCGGACACGCTTGGTCGTCTCGGCGAGGATGGCGAGTGCTGCAACCGCGCTGCCGTCGTCGTCCAGCAACGGACTGTAGTCGAGGTCGAGCCAGACGCGTTCGGGAAGGCCGTTGCGGCGGAACACGAACTCCTGGTCCTCGAAGGTCACGGTGTCGCCTTCGAGGACCTTCGTCCCGACGGCGCGGTTGAACTCCGCAACTTCCGGCCAGCTGTCGAAAACGGAGCTGCCCAAGCAGGCGGGATGTCGGCCCGCGGCGATCGGGGCGTAGGCGTCGTTGTAGATCATGATGCCTTCGCGTCCGACCATCAAACACATCGGCACCGCCGACGACAGCATGATGCGGACGCTCATGCGGATGACGGCCGGCCACGAGCTGATCGGGCCGAGCGGCGTGGCAGCCCAATCCAATGCGGCGATGCGGCCGTTCATCTCCCCCTCGAGGGTGGGGTGAAGACCCGCGGGATCAGCTCTTGACGGAAGGGTTGTTGGCATAGGGCGGGCGCAATTCTCAGTTAAAAAACGAGGGCCGTACGATGAAAACAAGTGGCGGCCGGCAGTTAGGATCACAAAACGACCGACATCAACAGACCTGCCGGCCAGAAGTTCCAAACAGGCGGCAATTCGAGGCGCAAGAACATCGCTCCATGGGCATGCCGGGAGCACCCCGGCGTGCGCCGTTATCCACGCCGAACAGGCCCGTAAAACTTGGAAAAACCACACTTAACCCCTATATCTGGGGATCAACGGACGTGCGATTCGGGGCCGATTCTGCCGCGTCCTCCTGCGGCAGTCAGACGAAAGTTTTTCATGAGCGACCAGTCCGAGAACCTTCCCGGCGCCGAGGCCGAGTACGGCGCAGATTCCATCAAGGTTTTGAAGGGGTTGGATGCGGTCCGCAAGCGTCCGGGCATGTATATCGGTGACACCGACGACGGCTCGGGCCTGCACCACATGGTCTACGAGGTCGTCGACAACGCCATCGACGAGGCGCTGGCCGGCCACGCGACACTGGTCACGGTCTCGCTCAATCCCGATGGTTCGGTGACCGTGACCGACAACGGCCGCGGCATTCCTACCGATATCCACACCGGCGAAGGCATCTCGGCGGCTGAGGTCATCATGACGCAGCTGCATGCCGGCGGTAAGTTCGACCAGAATTCCTACAAGGTTTCGGGCGGCCTGCATGGCGTCGGCGTGTCCGTCGTCAACGCGCTGTCGGTCTGGCTGAAGCTCAAGATCCGCCGCAAGGGCCAGATCCACGAGATGAGCTTCACGCATGGCAATGCCGATGCGCCGCTGAAGGTGACGGGCGTTGCCGGCGACGAGACCGGCACCGAGGTGACGTTCCTGCCCTCGTCCGAAACATTCACCATGACCGAATTCGACTTCGGCACGCTGGAGCACCGGCTGCGCGAGCTCGCCTTCCTGAATTCGGGTGTCCGCATCCTGTTGTCCGACAAGCGCCACGCCGACATCAAGAGCCAGGAACTGCTTTATGACGGCGGCCTGATCGAGTTCGTGAAGTATCTCGACCGTGCCAAGAAGCCGCTCATCGGCGCTCCGATCGCGATCAGGGCGGAGCGCGACGGCATCACCGTCGAGGTGGCGATGTGGTGGAACGACAGCTACCACGAGAACGTACTGGCCTTCACCAACAACATCCCGCAGCGCGACGGCGGCACCCATCTGGCCGGCTTCCGCGGCGCGCTGACGCGCCAGGTGACCGGCTACGCCGAAACCTCGGGTATCGCCAAGAAAGAAAAGGTATCGATTACCGCCGACGACACCCGCGAGGGCCTGACGGCAGTGCTTTCGGTCAAGGTTCCCGATCCGAAATTCTCGTCGCAGACCAAGGACAAGCTGGTTTCGTCGGAAGTCCGCCCGGTGGTGGAGAGCCTGGTCAACGAGGCGCTCGGCACCTGGTTCGAGGAACATCCGGCAGAGGCCAAGACGCTGATCGCCAAGGTGGTGGAAGCCGCCGCGGCACGCGAAGCCGCCCGCAAGGCGCGCGAGCTGACCCGCCGCAAGGGCGTGCTCGACATCACCTCGCTGCCCGGCAAGCTCGCCGACTGCCAGGAGCGCGATCCGGCCAAGTCGGAAATCTTCATCGTCGAGGGTGACTCCGCCGGCGGCTCGGCCAAGAGCGGACGCTCGCGCCAGAACCAGGCGATCCTGCCGCTGCGTGGCAAGATCCTCAACGTCGAGCGCGCGCGCTTCGACCGCATGCTGTCGTCGGAAATGATCGGCACGCTGATCACCGCGCTGGGCACCTCGATCGGCAAGGACGAGTTCAACGCCGACAAGCTGCGCTACCACAAGATCATCATCATGACCGACGCCGACGTCGACGGCGCCCACATCCGTACGCTGCTGTTGACGTTCTTCTTCCGCCAGATGCCGGAACTGATCGAGCGCGGGCACCTCTATATCGCCCAGCCGCCGCTCTACAAGGTGATGCGCGGCAAGAGTTCGCAGTACCTCAAGGACGAAAGTGCCTTCGAGGCCTATCTTGTCGACGTCGGCCTCGACGAGGCCTCGCTGACGCTGTCGTCGGGTGAAGTGCGGACCGGCCAGGACCTGCGCGCGGCGGTGGCAGACGCGCTCGGGGTGCGCACGCTGATCGACGGCCTGCACACCCGCTACTCGCGCCCGGTGGTCGAGCAGGCGGCGATTGCCGGCGCGCTCAATCCAGACATCTTCAACGACCTCGGCCGCGCCAAGGCGATGGCCGAAACGATCGCCCAGCGCCTCGACCTGATTTCGGAGGACATCGAGCGCGGCTGGACCGGCCACATCTCGACCGACAATGACGGCTCCGGCGGCTATGTGTTCGAACGCACGCTGCGCAGCGTCAAGGAGAGCGTGCATCTCGACATGGCGCTGATCAACTCGGCCGACGCGCGTGCGCTCGACCGCTATGCCGGTCGTCTCACCGAGCTTTATGCCCAGCCGCCAGTGCTGCGCCGCAAGGAAACCTCGGAAGCCCTGGCGGGACCGCTGGCGCTGCTGAACGCGGTGTTCGCTTCGGGCCGCAAGGGCCTGACCATGCAGCGCTACAAGGGCCTGGGCGAAATGAACGCGGAGCAGCTGTGGGAAACCACGCTCGATCCGAACGTGCGCTCACTGCTGCAGGTGAAGGTCAACGACGCCACCGACGCCGATGCGCTGTTCGCACGCCTGATGGGCGACGAGGTCGAACCGCGCCGCGACTTCATACAGGAGAACGCGCTGAGCGTGGCCAACCTGGACGTTTGACCGCAGATTTTTCCAAGCAGGCTCATTTCGCCCCCTTCGTTCAGCGGAGGGGGCGATCGTGTTTTCAGGGCTTGGCTTCTCCATATACGTTATGTATATGAATCGTATATGGAGAACCCCCATGGGCATTGTGAACATCGACGATGAGCTGCACGAGCAGCTGCGCCGGGCGAGCAAGGTGTCGTGCCGCTCGATCAACGCGCAGGCCGGCTTCTGGATCAAGGTCGGCATGCTGTGCGAGACCAATCCGACGCTGAGCTTCAACGAGATCATGGAGCGCGAGCTGATTTCCGCGGGCGTGTCGGCCCAGTCCCTGGCTGCGACCGCATGACCAAGCAGCCCGAGGAGCTGCTGTTGCTGGCCGAGTCCGGCAGGCTTCTGGCGTCTGTGTTCGCGCTTTTGGATCGCACCCCGCTCGAAGGGAGGTCGACGCTCGAGATCAACGACATGGTCGAGCGTTTCATCGTCGACGACCTGCAGGCCCGCCCTGCGAGCAAGGGCCAGTACGGCTATGGCTTCGTGCTGAATTCGTCGATCAACGAGGTGGTCTGCCACGGCATTCCGTCGCAATCGGACGTGCTCAAGAACGGCGACATCATCAATCTCGACATCACGCTGGAGAAGAACGGCTACATCGCCGATTCCAGCAAGACCTATCTCGTCGGCGAGGTGCACCCGGCCGCCCGGAGGCTGGTCGAGATCACCCAAGAGGCGCTGTGGCAGGGCATCAGGGCGGTTCGCCCCGGCGCCACGCTCGGGGACATCGGCTGGGCGATCGAACGTCATGCCAAGCGCAACGGCTATTCGGTGGTGCGCGACTTTTGCGGCCACGGCATTGGCCGGGAGATGCACGAGAAGCCCGAGGTCCTGCACTACGGCAAGCCGGGCACCGGGCTCACGCTGCGCGAGGGCATGGTGTTCACCATCGAGCCGATGCTCAATCGCGGCCGGCGCAGCGTGCGGACCGAGGACGACGGCTGGACCGTGGTGACGCGGGACGGGTCGCTTTCAGCGCAGTTCGAGCACACGGTTGCGGTGACGGCGTCAGGCGTGTCGGTGCTAACGCTGCGGCCCGACGAAATGCAGCGTTCGGCTTTGCCCTGACGGCGGAGCCCTCGCCGTTGCCTCAATCGGCCTCGCGCAGCCGGTAGCCGACACCGGTCTCGGTGGTGATGAATTGCGGCTCGTCGGGGGTCTTTTCGATCTTCTGGCGCAGTTGCCGGACATAGACCCTGAGATACTGCACGTCGGCCGAACCGCCCCAGACGTGTTCGAGCAGGAAGCGGTGAGTCAAAACCTTGCCGGCGTGCTGCACGAGCACGCGCAGGATGTCGTATTCCTTGGGCGACAGCTTCACCTCCTGCCCGGCCAGCCTGACGATGCGCTTGACCAGGTCGACCGACAACTCGCCGGTCTGGAACACCGGCTTTTCGCCCTGCTGCTGCAACCGGTGTCGAAGCGCGGTGCGGATGCGGGCGGCAAGCTCGTTCATGCCGAAGGTTTCGAGACATAGTCATCGGCGCCGAGTTCCAGCGCCTTGACGATGCCGGCCTCGTCGGTGCGGCTCGACAGGATGATGACGGGCACCGCAAGCCCCTCCGCCCGCCATGCGGCGAGTAGGTCGTGGCCGGCCATATCGGGCAAGCCGAGATCGAGCAGGATGAGATCCGGCTTTTCCTCCTTGACCAACGCCATCGCCGTCTTGCCATTCGGCGCCTCGCTGATGGCATAGCCTTGGGTACCGAGGCCGACGCGCAACAGCTTGCGGATCGGCGGCTCGTCATCGACGATCAGGATTTTCACCGAAGCGCTGGTCATGCAATTCCATCCATGTTCGGTCCGTCCAGGCTTGGCCGCTCGGCCGGCACCGGCATGGTGATGGTGAAGACCGCGCCGGGGCGATCGGCCCTGTTGGAGGCAACGATGGTGCCGCCCATCGCCTCGACGAAACCACGGCAGATCGACAGGCCAAGCCCGGTGCCGGCGCGGACGTGGTCGCCCTTGCGGACGCGGTAGAACGTATCGAAAATGCGTTCGAGATCCGCCTGCGGGATGCCGGGGCCTTCATCCATCATCTGGATCGCGACCGAAGTGCCATCGGCCCAGCCGCGGATGCGGATCAGCGAACCCTCTGGGGCATATTTCGCGGCATTGTCGAGCAGGTTGAACAGCACCTGTTCGAACAGCACCGGGTCGAGCTTCAGCATCGGCAAATCGGCTGGCATGTCGACTTCGGTCTTGTGCTGGGCGGTGATCTTGGCAGCGCGGCGCAAGGCCGAACCGACGATGTCGCCGGCATAGTGCAGCGCGTAGTTGGGCTCCATGGCGCCCGACTCGAGCTTGGTCATGTCGAGCAGGTTGGCGATGAATCGATTGAGACGTTCTGACTCGTCGAGCACGGTCGTGACGAGCTCCGCCCTGCCCTCCTCCGGCAACGAGGTGCCGAACTCGCGCAGCGCGCCTGCCGCGCCCATGATACCGGCGAGCGGCGTCTTGAGGTCGTGCGAGATCGAGGTGAGCAGCGCCGAGCGCAGCCGGTCGGCCTCGACGGCGAGCCGGGCGCGATCGACATCGGCGACGAGCTGGATGCGCTCGATGGCAACCGCTGCCTGGTCGGCCAGCGCGTCGAACAGACGCTGCTGTTCCGGCGTCAGCAACGGACCCTGGCGGTCGTTGTCGAGACCGACGACACCGACCGCCATGCGCCCGGTACGCAGCGGCAAATAGAGGCGCTTGGCGCCCGGCAAGGTGTCGGCGCCACGGCCGGCGGCGCGGTTGTGCTCCCAGGCCCATTTGGCTGCGGCGATGTCGGCATCGACGAGCGTATCGTCGGGCGGATAGCCGGCCTTGACGGCGATGCTGCCTTCCTCGGGCAGGAGCAGGACGACACGGACCTTGAGCATCGAGGCGATCTGGAAGGCGGTGGCCCAGAGCACGTCGTCGAGCGTGCCTGTGCCGGCGAGCTTCTTTGCGAAAAGGTAGAGGTCCTCGGTCATGCGCGCACGTTCACGCGCGGCGGCGGCCTGGCGCTGGACGCGGCCGGTCAGGTTGGAGGCGATGACAGCGACAATGAGGAAAAACAGGAATGCGACCACGCTCTCGGGATCGCCGATGTCGAGCGTGTAGAGCGGCGTCAGGAAGAAGAAGTTGTAGGTGCCAGCGCTGAGCAGCGAGGCAAACAGCGCCGGCCACAGACCGAGCGTCACAGCAGAGGTCAGCACCGCCATCAGAAAAACGAGTGCAATGGAACGGACGTCGAGGAACTGGTCGAGCAGGAAGCCGACCACGAGCGCGCCGGTGACATGCAGCGTCGCGATGAAGTAGGGCCACAGGTCGAAGCTGCGGCGCGGGGCGGCGGTCTTGACGCCCTGCGAGGCGAGGGCCGCATCCTGATCCGTGCCCGAGGCGACGTGGACGGAGATGTTGCCGGCCTGGCGGATCAGGTCGTGGGTGACCGAGCCCTCGAAATATTCGCGCCAGCGCGACTTGCCCGGCCTGCCAACGACGATGTGGGTGAAGTTGTGGGTGCCGGCATGGCGGACAATGTCTTCGGCGACTGCCTGGCCGGGAATGGTGACCGCCTCGCCGCCGAGCTGTTCGGCAAGGCGCATGGTGGCGGCGAGCCGGTCCTTGTCGGCATCGGGCAGGTTAGCCGAGCGCGACGTCTCGACATGGAGGGCGGCCCAGGGACAGCGCAGGCGATCGGCCTGGCGGCGGGCGTAACGAACAAGCGAAGCGCTGCGCGGGTGCTCGTCGACGGCAACCAGCACGCGGTCGCCGGCGGCCCACGGTCCTTCGATGGCGTGGGCCTGCATGTGGGTGAGCAACTGCTCGTCGACACGCTGGGCGGTGCGGCGCAACGCGAGTTCGCGCAGTGCCGTCAGGTTGCCGGGCGAGAAGTAGTTCTCGATGGCGCGGCGCGCCGTGGTCGGGACATAGACCTTACCTTCGTGCAGGCGCTTGATCAGGTCGTCGGGCGTGAGGTCGATGATCTCGACATCGTCGGCGCGGTCGATAATCAGGTCAGGCACCGTCTCGCGCACGGTGACGCGGGTGATCTGGGCGACGATGTCGTTGAGGCTCTCGACATGCTGGATGTTGAGCGTGGTGTAGACGTCGATGCCCCGGCCGAGGATTTCCTGGACGTCGAGGTAGCGCTTGGGATGGCGGCTGCCGGGGGCATTTGTATGCGCCAGTTCGTCGACCAGCACCAACGCCGGGTGGCGGGCGATGATGGCGTCGAGGTCCATTTCCTCGAGGGAGCGGCCCTTGTAGTCGACCGCCTTGCGCGGGACGATCTCGAAGCCCTCGACCAGCGCCAGGGTTTCCCTGCGGCCGTGGGTCTCGACGACGCCGATGACGACGTCGGTGCCATCGGCAAGCCGGGCGCGGCCCGACATCAGCATCTCGTAGGTCTTGCCGACACCAGGTGCGGCGCCAAGGAATATCTTGAGACGGCCGCGTCCTTCACGCTCGGCTGTCTCCAGCAGCGCGTCCGGCGAAGGCCTGCCTTCCTTGTCTCTGATGTCGTCTGGCATCTATTCTTTGTATCGCTATGCGCGCCGGAGTTCTTACAGTGTTAGAACTCCGGCGCGACCTTGTCAGGGCGCAATCGCAGCGTCGAGCGCCAAATTCAACTTGAGCACATTGACCACCGGCTCACCCATGAAGCCCAGCTCGCGGCCCTCCACATGCTGGTTGACGAGGTTGCGGACGAAGGCCGCATCGGCGCCCCGCGCCTTGGCGACGCGGGCAAGCTGGAAATAGGCCGCCTCCGGCGAGATGTGCGGATCGAGGCCGCTGCCCGAGGTGGTGACCATCTCGATGGGCACCGGTACGCCGGGATCGGTCTGCTTCAGCTTTTCGGCCTCGGCCTTGATGCGGTCGATCAGCTTGGCGCTGGTCGGTCCGAGGTTCGAACCGGATGAGGCGGCGGCATTGTAGCCGTCGCCGGCGGCCGAGGGGCGACCATGGAAGTAGCGCTCGCCGACGAAGGCCTGGCCGATCAGCTCGGAGCCTATCACCGCGCCATCCTTTTCGATCAGGCTGCCATTGGCCTGCCTGGGGAACAGCGCCTGGGCGATGCCGGTCATGCCGAGCGGATAGGCAAGGCCGGTGATGGCGGTCAGCGCCAGGATCATGACGAGCGCGGGTCTGATTTGCTTCAACATGAAGACTATCCTTTTACACGAGGCCGATAGCGGTGATCGCCATGTCGATGGCCTTGATGCCGATGAAGGGCACGACGATGCCGCCGAGGCCGTAGACCAGCATGTTGCGGCGGAGCAGGGCTGCGGCACCGACGGCGCGGTATTTCACGCCGCGCAGCGACAGCGGGATGAGCGCGACGATGATCAGTGCGTTGAAGATGATGGCCGACAGGATGGCACTCTGCGGGGTGGTAAGCCCCATGATGTTGAGCGCGCCGAGCTGCGGGTAGAAGGCCAGGAACATCGCCGGAATGATGGCGAAATACTTGGCGATGTCGTTGGCGATCGAAAAGGTAGTGAGAGCGCCGCGGGTCATCAGCAGCTGCTTGCCGATCTCGACGATCTCGATGAGCTTGGTCGGGTCCGAGTCAAGGTCGACCATGTTGCCGGCCTCGCGCGCAGCGACCGTGCCGGTGTTCATGGCCACGCCAACGTCGGCCTGGGCGAGCGCAGGCGCGTCGTTGGTGCCGTCGCCGCACATCGCCACCAGCTTGCCCTTGGCCTGTTCCTCGCGGATCAGGCTGAGCTTGTTCTCAGGCGTCGCCTGGGCGAGGAAGTCGTCGACGCCGGCCTCGGCGGCAATGGCGGCAGCCGTCATCGGGTTGTCGCCGGTGATCATGACGGTGCGGATGCCCATGCGGCGCAGCTCGGTGAAGCGTTCCTTGATGCCGCCCTTGACGATGTCCTTGAGGTAGATGACGCCGAGCAGGCGCGCATCGCGGACGACGGCCAGCGGCGTGCCGCCGAGCTTGGCGATCTCGTCCGAGATCGCCCGGATGTTGCGCACCGCCTCGCTATCGGCCGGCGTGCCGGAAGCCGATGCCGCGATCGACTTCACATGGGCGAGCACCGAATCCACCGCGCCCTTGCGGATGGAGGAGCCGTCGAAATCGACGCCGCTCATCCGGCTCTGGGCAGTGAAGGGCACGAAATGCGCGTGCAGCGAGCCCATGTCGCGGGCGCGGATGCCATAACGCTCCTTGGCCAGCACGACGATGGAGCGACCCTCGGGGGTCTCGTCGGCGAGCGAGGCGAGCTGGGCGGCATCTGCCAGTTCCTGCTCGGTGACGCCCTTGACCGGGCGGAACTCGGTGGCCTGGCGGTTGCCGAGGGTGATGGTGCCGGTCTTGTCGAGCAGCAGCGTATCGACGTCGCCTGCGGCCTCGACGGCGCGGCCCGACATGGCCAGCACGTTGAAGCGGACGAGACGGTCCATGCCGGCGATGCCGATGGCCGACAGCAGCGCGCCGATGGTGGTGGGGATCAGCGTGACGAACAGCGCGACCAGCACGATGACCGGGATGTAGCCGCCGGCATAGGTGGCAAAGCTCGGGATGGTGGCGACGGCGAGCACGAAGATCAGCGTCATGCCGGCGAGCAGGATGTTGAGCGCGATTTCGTTCGGCGTCTTCTGGCGCTCGGCGCCCTCCACCAGCGAGATCATGCGGTCGAGGAAGGTCGAGCCGGCAGCCGCCGTGATGCGTACGCGAATCCAGTCGGACAGTACCTGGGTGCCGCCTGTCACTGCCGAGCGGTCGCCGCCGGACTCGCGGATCACGGGGGCCGACTCGCCGGTGATGGCGGCTTCGTTGACGGAGGCGACACCTTCGATGACTTCGCCATCGGAGGGGATGATGTCGCCGGCTTCGACCAGGACGACCTGGCCGACCTTGAGGGCCGTTCCCGGCACCATCTTCCAGGCAGTGCGGTTGTCGCCCTCGAGCAGCTTGGCCTGGGTCTCGGTGCGCGCCTTGCGCAGCGAGTCGGCCTGGGCCTTGCCGCGGCCTTCGGCAACAGCCTCGGCGAAGTTGGCGAACAGCACGGTGAACCAGAGCCACAGGATGATCTGGAACGAGAAACCGAGGCCGCTGGCGCCGGTGGCCAGGTCCTTGAGGAACAGCACGGTGGTCAGCGCCGTAACGACGGCGACGACGAACATGACCGGGTTCCGGGCAAGGCTGCGCGGGTCGAGCTTCCTGAAGGCATCGCCGATCGCCGGGAGAAGGATACGAGCGTCGAGCAGGCTCGCGGATTTGTGGGTGCTCATGTGAGAGACTCCAATTCTTTCGTTTTGCGGCGCTGCATCAGAAGGTCTGGCCAACGATCATGGCGAGGTGCTCGACGATCGGGCCGACGGCGAGCGCCGGGAAGAAGGTCAGGCCGCCGACGATCAGGATGACGCCGGCGAGCAGGCCGACGAACAGCGTGCTGTCGGTCGGGAAGGTGCCGGCCGAGGCGGGAACGGTCTTCTTGGCGACCAGCGAGCCGGCAATGGCAAGTGCCGGGATGATGACCAGGAAGCGGCCCATCAGCATGGCGAGGCCGATGGTGATGTTGTACCAGGGCGTGTTGCCGGTGAGGCCGCCGAAGGCCGAGCCATTGTTGGCCGCGCCCGAGGTGTAGGCATAGAGGATCTCGGAGAAACCGTGCGGACCGGGCGTGCCGACCGAGGCGACGGCACTGGGGATCAGCACGGCGATGGCCGTGAAGCCGAGCATGGCGAGCGGCAGGCACAGGATGGCGAGCACGGCCATCTTGACCTCCTTGGCCTCGATCTTCTTGCCGAGATACTCCGGCGTGCGGCCAACCATCAGGCCGGCGACGAAGATGGCGATGATGACGAACATCAGGATGCCGTAGAAGCCTGCGCCGACGCCGCCGACGATGACTTCGCCGAGCTCCATGTTGATGAGCGGGATCATGCCGCCAAGTGCTGTGAAGGAGCCGTGCATGGCGTTGACCGCGCCGCAGGAGGCAGCGGTGGTGACGACGGCGAAGAGCGACGACAGGACGATGCCGAAACGGACTTCCTTGCCTTCCATGTTGCCGCCATCGATGCCCAAGGCATGGACGAGCGGGTTGCCGGCGGCCTCGGCCCAGTAGGTGACGGCGACGCCGGCGACGAACAGGATGCCCATGGTGGCGAGGATCGCCCAGCCCTGGCGCTGGTTGCCGACCATGCGGCCGAAGACGTTGGTAAGGGCCGCACCCAGCGCGAAAATCGAAACCATCTGGATGAAGTTGGAGATGGCGTCGGGGTTTTCGAACGGATGCGCCGAGTTGGCGTTGAAGAAGCCGCCGCCATTGGTGCCGAGCATCTTGATGGCGAGCTGCGAGGCGACCGGGCCGACGGCGATGGACTGCTGGGCGCCCTCGACCGTGGTGGCCGCGACGTAGGCGCCGATCGTCTGCGGCACGCCGAGCCAGACATAGGCGAGCGTCAGCGCGATGCACAGCGGCAGGAGCACGTAGAGCGTGGCGCGGGTCAGATCGACCCAGAAATTGCCGATCGACTTGCCCGAGGCGCGGGCGAAGCCGCGGATCAGCGCCATGCCGATGGCGATGCCGGTGGCCGCCGAGACGAAATTCTGCACCGTCAGGCCTGCCATCTGCACCAGGTAGGACATGGTGCTTTCGCCGCCATAGTTCTGCCAGTTGGTGTTGGTGACGAAGCTGACGGCGGTGTTGAACGAGAGTTCAGGCGGCACCGCGCCCATGGCCGCCGGGTTGAACGGCAGGTCGCCCTGCACGCGCTGCAACAGGTAGAGCAGCAGGAAACCGGCAACGTTGAAGGCGAGCATGGCCGCGGCATAGCCGGTCCAGTGCTGGTCCTCGCGCTCGCTGGTGCCGGCAAGGCCGTAGAGCAGGCGCTCGACCGGGACGAGGACGGGGGTGAGGAAAGTGCGCTCGCCGCTGAAGACGCGGTACATGTAACCGCCGAGCGGCTTCACGAGCAAAACGACGACCCCGCAAAATACGAGGATCTGTAGCCAGCCATTGATGGTCATGAGAAAAGCTTTCCGAACATGCGCGGGACGGTCTTCAGAACCGTTCGGGGCGGATGAGCGCGTAGGTCAGGTAGGCGAGCAGGAACACGGTCACTGCGCCGCCGAGGATGTAATCGAACAACATCGGACGCTCCTTCAGAGGATGTCGCAGGCTTTGACGTAGGCGAAGCACATGGCGAAGAAGAAGACGCCTATGGCGAGTACAAAGATGTCCATCTCCGGAATCCTTTCCTGAAATCGTCCCGGCAGGCCGGGCGTTGGGTCGATGCACGGCGCGACGACGCCAGCGGTGCGGGCGTCGTCGGCAGAGCTGTCGATGTCAGGGGGAATCTGGGGCAGAACCGCATTAAGGTTCGAGAGAGCGGCGCACTGAAAGAAATAGGAATTTCATAAAGAAAACGGCCCCAAGGCGGATGCCTGGGGCCGTTTTCTGTGGTCACAGCATGGATTGCCGCATCAGTAGAGCGGCAAGCAATACGTCAGGCCAGACCTTCGGCGCGCAGCGCCTTCTGCACCGCTGGGCGGGCGGCCACGGTACCGAGATAGCGCTGGATGTTGGCGAAGGACGACAGGTCGATGCCGACATGCCTGGCCCAGCCGAGGATCGTCCAGAGATAGGCGTCGGCGGCAGTGAAGGCATCGCCCATCAGGTAGGAACGGCCATCGAGCTTGGCGTCGACATAAGCGAGGCGCCTGGCGAGAAGCTCGCGGTTGATCTCCTTGGTGGCCTCGGGCGTGTTGGGCTTGAAGAAGGCGCCGAAGACCTTGTGCAGCTCGGTGGCGACGAAGGCCAGCCACTGCTGGACACGGTAGCGCGCCATGTCGCCGGCCTTGGGCATCAGGCCGCTCTCGGGCTTCTGGTCGGCAAGGTACTGGACCAGCACCGAGGCCTCGGTCATCAGCTCGCCGTCGCCGAGCACGAGCGCCGGCACATATCCGTTGGGGTTGGTGGCGAGGAAATCCTGCTGGGCTTCGGTGGTCTTGGTCTTGCCGTCGACCTTGACGAGATCGAGGTCGATGCCGACTTCGTTGGCGACGATGTGGGGTGCCAGCGAGCAGGCGCCGGGCATATAGAAAAGCTTCATTTCAAGGAGAACTCCGGATGGGTGGGCCCTCCTGTCGCATGCGCGGGCGAGGCGGCAAAGCACCCAATCGGTGAACACTATGTATGCCGCTGCAACCTGATCGCGATCTTGAAATCGCGCGCCGCTACACAGTGATCGTCTTCAGCCTCTCGGCAATGAGTGCGGCCAGCCGCGTTGCGACCTCTTCCTTGGAAAGATCCGGCCATTCGTCGACGCCACCCTTGCTGACGATGCGGACCCGGTTGCGGTCGCCGCCCATGACGCCGCCCTCGTGGCTGACATCGTTGGCGACGATGAAATCCGCGCCCTTCTTCGCCAGCTTGGCCTGGGCGTTCTTGAGCACGTCCTGGGTCTCGGCAGCGAAACCGACGACGAGGAATGGTCGCCTGGCGTGATGACCGACGCCGGCGAGGATGTCGGGGTTCTCGACCATCTGCAGCGCGGGCGGTCCCTCGCCCGCCACCTTCTTGATCTTCTCGCCGGCGGCATTGTCGGTGCGCCAGTCGGCAACGGCGGCGACGAAGACCGCGGCATCGGCCGGCAGCAACTGTTCGACGGCGTCGCGCATCTCGCGCGCGCTCTCGACATGGACGGTCTTCACGCCGGCAGGATCGGCAATGGTGACCGGGCCGGAGACGAGGCGGACGTCGGCGCCGAGCCGGGCCAGGGCGGCGGCGAGCGCATGGCCCTGCTTGCCCGACGAGCGGTTGGCGATGTAGCGCACCGGGTCGATGGGTTCGTGCGTCGGCCCCGAGGTGACGATGACCTTCTTGCCCGACAGTGGCTTCGGCTTGCTATCGAGCAGCGCTTCGATCGCCGCCACGATCTCCAGCGGCTCGGCCATGCGGCCCTCGCCTGCCTCGTTGCTCTCGGCCATCTCGCCCTTCATCGGGCCGATGAAATGGATACCATCTTTTTCCAGGGTGGCACGGTTGCGGCGCGTCGCCGGGTTCGACCACATGCGGGGGTTCATGGCCGGCGCCAGCAGCACTTTCTTGTCGGTGGCAAGAAGCACGGCGGAGGCGAGATCGTCGGCATGGCCGTTGGCGAGCTTGGCCATCAGGTCGGCGGTGGCGGGCGCGACCACGATCAGGTCGGCCTCGCGCGACAGCCTGATGTGGCCGACATCCTGCTCGTCCTGGCGGTCGAAGAGATCGGTGAAGACGTGGTCGGCGGTCAGCGCACCCACCGACAGCGGCGTGACGAACTGCTGGGCAGCCGAGGTCATGACCGCCCGCACCGAAGCGCCGCGCTCACGCAGCCGCCGGATCAGGTCGAGCGACTTGTAGGCCGCGATGCCGCCGCCGATGATG
Source organism: Aminobacter sp. MSH1 (assembly GCF_003071665.1). Lineage (GTDB taxonomy): Bacteria > Pseudomonadota > Alphaproteobacteria > Rhizobiales > Rhizobiaceae > Aminobacter > Aminobacter niigataensis. The sequence continues at coordinate 120,736 of NZ_CP026265.1, forward strand.
AGCAGGATGCGCTTGCCGGAAAGGATCATGCTTGGCCCTCAGGCCGGCTTCAGCGCCGGCACGATGTCGGTATGGATGAAATCGTCGCCCTTGAAAAGCAGTGGGACGTTCCGGGTTTTCGCCAGGGCATAGGCGAAGCAATCGCCGAAGTTGAGATTGGCCGGATGCCCCGAGTCCCGGCCGAAGCGGCGATGCGCATCGACGGCAGCGTCGGCGAGGCCGCGATCGAAGGCGACAACGTCGAACTGCAGCGCTTGGGCAAGTTGTTGCAGGCGGTCCAGGCCATCCGATCCAAGCCGGTTCGACACGACAATGCCCGTCTCGGCCCAGGTCGGCGCACACACCAGAACCGGCGAACCATACATGACACGGGCCACGTCCTCGGCCTCAGGCTCGGCCGCAAGAAATGCGAACAATGCCGAGGTGTCGATGACGATCATCGGGAACGTTCGGACTCGTAGAGATAGTCCCAGACCTCGTCCTGCGCCCTCTTGGAATCTATCGGCGCGGCGGGCTTGCGGGACAGGCTCATGATGTCGTCGAAGGAGACCTTGAGCAGGCGGCGATTGCCGTTCCTGACATCGCGGGTGATGACGTCACGCGCCTCCTGCTCCATCGACACGCCGCGGGCGGCGGCGCGCGTGCGCAGCTCCTGCTTCACATCGTCATCGAGGTTGCGGATCACCAGCGTGGCCATGGCACGGCTCCAGTCTCCGCCCAAAGATAGCGCCGTCGGCGGCTGCATTCAATGATAGCACTGCTAGCAATGCTATCATTGTCCGATCAGGTGATTTGCCAGGCGAGGAAAACCAGCGTCGCCGCGATGATCCAGAGCGCGATGCGGCCGGAGCGGTTGTAATGCGCCTCGGCCTTGCCGATGGCCTTGGCGGTCTCGGGATCGAAACGCAGGCCGTTCTCGGCCATGGCGTCGATCTGACGCGACAGGCGTTCGGTGCGGGCGGCGAGATCGGGCGCCTGGCGGACGAGCGACATCAGCGCGCCGAGGCCATCGCGGGCGTCGATGAGCAGGCCCTGCGGGCCGAGATTGCCTGATATCCAGTGACCGACCACGGGCTCCGCGGTCTTCCACATGTTGAAGGCGGGATCGAGCGTGCGGGCAACGCCTTCGACAACGACCATGGTCTTCTGCAGCAGCACCAGTTCGGGCCGCGTTTCCATGTCGAACAGTTCGGTGACCTCGAACAGCAGCGTCAAAAGCTTGGCCATCGAGATGGTCTCGGCCGGCTGGCCGTGGATCGGCTCGCCAATGGCGCGGATGGCCTGGGCGAAGGCCGCGACATTGTGGTGGCGCGGCACGTAGCCGGCTTCGAAATGCACTTCGGCGACACGCATGTAGTTGCGGGTGATGAAGCCGTAGAGGATCTCGGCGAGGAAGCGCTGCTCCTTCTTGCCGAGTCGGCCGGAAATGCCGAGATCGACGGCAACGATGTCACCCTTGGCGTCGACGAACATGTTGCCGGGGTGCATGTCGGCATGGAAGAAGCCGTCGCGCAGCGTGTGACGCAGGAACGACTGGACTAGCGTCGCGGCAATCGCCTTGAGGTCGAAGCCGGCGGCGCGGAGCCCCTCGATATCGTTGAGCTTGACCCCGTCGATCCACTCCATGGTGAGCACGTCGCGGCCGGTGCGCTCCCAGTCGACTGCCGGCACGCGGAAGCCGGGATCGTCCCTGGTGTTTTCGCCGAGCTCGGAATAGGCGGCCGCCTCGAGCCGGAAATCCATCTCGATCTTGGTGGTCTGGGCCATCGTCTCGGTGATCTCAACCGGACGCAGACGACGGCTCGAGGGGACGTAGCGTTCCTGCAGCCGGGCGGCGAGGAAATAGCTCTCGAGGTCCTGGAAGAAGCGCTTGCGGACACCGGGGCGGATGACCTTGACCGCGACCTTGCGCGGGCCGTCCGGCGTCGCCACCTCGGCCGGATGGACCTGGGCGATGGAAGCCGCAGCGACCGGCGCATCGATGCTGATGTAGAGATCTGATACCTTGCGGCCGAGCGAGTCTTCGATGGCGGCGACGGCTTCCGACATCGGGAAGGTCGCCATGCTGTCCTGGAGAAGGGCGAGGTCGAGCGCGATGTCGTCGCCGACGACGTCGGGACGGGTCGCCAGGAACTGACCAAGCTTGACATAGGACGGCCCAAGCCGGGCAACGGCATTGGCGAGGCGGTCGCTGCGCACGCGCTTGAGCGCGCGCCGGCGGGTCAGCAGCCTGGCCACGCGCCAGCCGAATTTCGGCAAGCCAGTTAGCTGGTCGCCCGGCAGGGCCGCGACCACACCCTCGCGCACCAGAACCCAGCCCGCGCGCGCGAGCCGGAAAGACGCCCCGATACTGCTCATCGCGCGGCGTCCGTCAAAGCTTCCAGCCCGAGTGAAGCGCTGCGATGCCGCCGGTATAATTGCGGAAGGTGACGCGATCGAAGCCGGCGCGGGAAATCATCGCGGCAAAATTCTGCTGGTTGGGGAACTTGCGGATCGATTCGACAAGATAGGCGTAGGGCTCGCCATCGCCGGTAACGGCCTGACCGATGCGGGGAATGGCGTTGAACGACCAGGCCTCATAGACCTTGTCGAGCAGCGGCATGTCGACCTCGGAAAATTCGAGGACCAGCAGGCGTCCGCCAGGCTTGAGCACGCGCCAGGCTTCCGTCAGAGCGACATCGATGCGCGGCACGTTGCGAATGCCGAAGGCGATCGTATAGGCGTCGAAAGTCTCGTCGGCGAAGGGCAATTCCTCCGCATTGGCCTCGACGAAATCGGTCTTGCCGGCGAGCCCGCGCTTTTCAGCGCGCTCGCGGCCGACACCAAGCATCGAGCCATTGATGTCGAGCACGGTCGCATGCGCGTTGCCATGCGAGGCATCGATGATGCGAAAGGCAACGTCGCCGGTGCCGCCGGCCACGTCGAGCACCTTCCAGCCGGGACGCTTGGGCGGATTGAGCCAGGCGACCATGGCGTCTTTCCACACCCGATGCAGTCCGCCCGACATCAGGTCGTTCATCATGTCGTAGCGGTTGGCGACCTTGTGGAAGACCTCATTGACCAGGCCCTGCTTGTCGCCCGCACCGACATTGCGGAAACCGTAGGAAGTTTCCATGCCGCCGACAGCTGTCGTCCGTTGTTCTGACATTTTGTTGTCCAATCAAATCCGGCGGGACCATAGCCGATCACACCAGCCGGCGCTATTGTTTGAGGCGCGGTTTTAGGCCGCGCCCGCGCCGACAGACAAGGAACAACGAATGCCTTTGAAAGCCGAGCTGCACTGCCACATAGAAGGCGCGGCCGCACCCGAACTCGTCATCCGCCAGGCGCAGAAATACGGCAAGGACGTCTCGCCCTTCATCCAGAACGGCTCCTTCGTCTGGAACGACTTCACCTCCTTTCTCGCGGCTTACGACTTCGCCGCCGACCTTTTCCGTACCGAAGAGGACTATGCCAGGCTATCGGAACACTACCTGACGAGCCTTGCCCGCGACGGCGCCATCTATTCGGAAGTTTTCACCTCCCCCGACCACGCCATCAAGGCGGGGCTGTCGCCCAAGGCCTATACCGACGCGCTCGGCGAAGGCATGGAACGGGCCAAGGCCAAGACCGGCATCGAAGGCCGCATGATCGTCACCGGCGTGCGCCATGTCGGCGTCGAATCGATCGAGGCGGCCGCGCGCTTCGCGGCCAAGTGCAACCATCCGCTGGTAACCGGCTTCGGCGTTGCCGGCGACGAGCGCATGGGCGACTTCGAGGACTATGTCCGCGCCTTCGAGATCGCCCGCGAGGCCGGCCTCGGCATCACCGTCCATGCCGGCGAACTGATGGGCTGGGAGAGCGTGGCCGCAGCCCTCGACCACATCCGCCCGTCGCGCATCGGCCATGGCGTGCGCGCGATCGAGAACCCCGACCTGGTCAAGCGCATTGCCGACGAGGGCGTGGTGCTCGAGATCTGCCCGGGCTCGAACATCGCGCTCAAGGTGTTCGATAGTTTCGGCGAGCATCCGTTCCGCAAGCTGCGAGAAGCCGGCTGCAAGGTGACGCTCAATTCCGACGATCCGCCCTATTTCTGGACCAACCTGAAGCGCGAATACGACCTCGCCGCCGAGCATTTCGGCATGGACGAAAAGGCGCTGATGGCGACGACACGGACGGCGATCGAGGCGGCCTTTGTCGACCGCAAGACAAAATCGGCGCTGCTGGCCCGGCTGGACGGCCATAAACGCTGAATTTCGGCCGACAAAACTGTGGTTCAAGGCTGGTGCGACATTGGTCGGCAGCGCGCCAGCCGATAGAATGGCGTCAATTTTCCGAGTTCCAGGAGCGTACACCCATGACCGTGACCGTCGTCGACCATCCGCTTGTCCAGCACAAGCTGACCATCATGCGCGACAAGGAAACCTCGACGGCCGGCTTCCGCCGCCTATTGCGCGAGATTTCGCTGCTGCTCGGCTATGAGGTGACGCGCGACCTCGAACTGACCACCAAGATGATCGAAACACCGATCGAGACGATGGAAGCGCCGACGCTCGAAGGCAAGAAGCTGGTGTTCGCCTCGGTGTTGCGCGCCGGCAACGGCCTGCTCGAAGGCCTGCTCGACCTGGTGCCGGCGGCGCGCGTCGCCCATGTCGGGCTCTACCGCGATCACGAGACGCTCGAAGCGGTCGAGTATTTCTTCAAGGCGCCGAGCGATCTCGGCGACCGCCTGGTGATCGTCGTCGACCCGATGCTGGCGACGGCCAATTCGGCGATCGCGGCGATCGACAAGCTGAAGGGCCGCGGCGCCACCAATTTGCGCTTCCTGTGCCTGCTCGCTTCGCCCGAGGGCATCGAGCGCTTCACCAATGCGCATCCCGACGTGCCGGTGTTCACCGCCTCGATCGACCGCGAGCTCAACGACAAGGGCTACATCATCCCCGGCCTCGGCGACGCCGGCGACCGCATGTACGGCACGAAGTAGGCGCTTAACCCACGGTTTACCGCCTTTGCCATTGGGGTGGCGCCGTTAAAGGCGCGATCACCATCCACGGCCTAGGGTGACGCCTGAATTCGAGGCGTCACCATGCTGCGTAAGATCATCATATTCGGCCTTTGCGCCAGCGCGTCGGCGTCGTTGCCTTCGCTCTACGAAAAGCACGGCGATACGCTGAAGACACTGCTGGGAACGAGTGCGGCGGGCAACGTCCCTGCGCCGCAGCCGATAGCCGTCAGCGCGGCGACCGCATCGACGGCGGGCCGGCGCGTCACGATCGACGCCGACATGCGTGGGCATTTCACCGCAACCTTCAAGCTCAACGGCCGCACTGTGGAGGCCATGGTCGACACAGGTGCGACGCTGGTCGCCATCAACCTTTCGACGGCGCGGCGCGCCGGCGTGAAGGTTGCCACCAGCGACTTCACCCGGGAAGTGAACACCGCCAACGGCGTTGCCAAGGCCGCCGTGGCGCGCATCGAGCGGCTGCAGATCGGGCGGATCAGCGTCGACGACGTTCCGGTGATCGTGCTCGAGGACAGGGCGCTCGAAGGCACGCTGATCGGCATGAGCTTCCTGTCGCGGCTGAAGAAGTACCAGGTCGAGGACGGCGCGCTACTGCTGGTGCAATAGGACGCTAGGCTTAAGACGCCGGGTCCGATGTCCTGAAGTGGCCGGGCGGCTGGCCAAGGACACGCTTGAAGGCACGACTGAACGCCGCCTCCGAATCGTAGCCCAGCCGTGAGGCGACGACCGAAATCCTGAGGCGGTCGCGGACCAGCCACTGCCTGGCCTGATGCATCCTGACCTGGGTGACGTAGCGCGCCGGCGTTTCGCCGACGATGGCGGCAAAGCGGTCGGCGAAGCCCGAGCGTGAAGCGCCCATGATCCGGGCCAGCGCCTCGACCGTCCAGTTGCGGGTCGGTTCGAGATGGATGGCAGCGAGCACCCTTCCGACCTTGGGGTCCCGGACTGCCGCTATCCAGCCGCTCGAATCGCCGCAGCCGCGCTCGACCCACGAGCGGATGATGATAGCGGCGAGCACGTCGGCAAGCCGTGCGACGATACCGGCGGAACCGACGCGCTCGAGCCGGACCTCACGCGCCATGGCCTCCAGCAGGTCCGTGATGCCGGGATCGTGGGCCACGAGTTCAGTGGTGCGCATGACATCGGGCATCATGCCGAGCAGCGGATGGAGGCCGTCGAGGTTGAAATGCATGCTGCCGCAAAAGAGCAGGGTGCCCGGCATGCAGCCTTGCGTCGACAGGCAAAAGACGTCCTTGCAGACCTCCCGGATCTCGTAGCCGTTGACCGGCGAGGATCTGGCGCCAGGCTCGCTCGCCAGGGCATGGGTGGCGCCCCGCGGCAAAAGCACAGCATCGCCGCATTTAAGTTCGACCCATTCGCCCGACGGCTGGCGCAGCCAGCAAGCCTTCTGGCCGACGAAATAGAACCGTGCCGTGGCCTGGGCCGGGAATTCGATGTTCCACGGCTCCTTCAGTTCCCAGCGGCCGTATTCGACACCTTCGAGACGAAGGCCGCGCAGGATGTCGGTCAGAGGATCGCCGGAAAGTTTGGACGAATGATCATTCATGCTGGCGTTTCTAGCATGGAAACGCCAAATCTCCAGCCCCATGTTGCACCGCATCACAATCGGAGACCCACCATGAACGATATCGCGGCCGCAACACTGGACGGTATCCCACTCCAGCAATCGAGACCCGCGGAGCGTGCGGAACCCAAGTGGGGCGCTGTGGTTTCGCTGTCGCTCGGGGTGTTCGGCCTTGTCACGGCCGAGTTTCTTCCGGCAAGCCTGCTGACGCCGCTGGCCCAGGATCTGGGCATCAGCGAAGGAACAGCGGGGCAAGCGGTGACCGCAACAGCAATCGTCGGCGCCATTGCTGCACCTACCATGGCCATTGCGACAAAACGGATCGACCGGCGGCACGTGATGATCGGCCTGTCGGTGCTTCTGGTCGTCTCGAGCCTGCTTGCAGCCACTGCCTGGTCGCTGCCGTCGCTGCTGTTCGCTCGCGTGCTGCTCGGGATCGCGCTTGGCGGGTTCTGGTCGATGTCGGCGGCAATTGCGATGCGGCTGGTGCCCAGCGATGTGCTGCCGCGCGCCATGTCGATCATCCTGACCGGCGTGTCGGTCGCGACTGTCTGCGCCGCACCCGTGGGCGCCTATGTCGGCGATGTCTGGGGCTGGCGCAGCGCCTTCGTCATCGCGGCAGGCGTCGGCGTGGTCACGCTGATCGTGCAATTCGCCACGCTGCCGAAGCTGCCGCCCATCGGCATTGCGAGCTTCGGCGCCTTGCTCGAGGTGAGCAAGAACCCGATGATCCGGGTCGGCCTGCTTCTGGTGATCCTGACCGCGTCGGGCCACTTCGCCGGCTTCACCTATTTCCGTGCCTTCCTCGAACAGGTGCCGGCACTCGGAATCGAGACCATCTCGCTCGTGCTGCTGGCGTTCGGCATCGGCGGCTTCTTCGGCAATCTTGGCGGCGGGTTGCTTGCCGAGCGCAGCCTGAAGTCGGCAGTGACGCTGGCTCCCCTGCTCATCTCGATTGCCGCACTCGCGCTCCTGCTCGCGGGCGTGTCGCCGACTATCTCGACCATCGCCATCGCTGCCTGGGGCTTTGCCTTCGGGGCCGTGCCGGTGGGCGTGCAGACGTGGATGGTACGTGCCGCGCCCGACCAGGCTGAAAGCGCCGGCGGCCTGATGGTGGCGACGTTCCAGGTGGCGATCGCGCTGGGCGCTGTCTTCGGCGGCCTGCTCGTGGACAACATCGGCGTCAACAGCGCCTTCATCTACAGCGTCGCAGCCACACTTCTGGCCGCACTGGCCGTCGCCTGCTTCGGCCGCAAGCACGCACGCTGATCATGTTGGACGTGCCTTTGGCGCTGCGTGGCAAACTTAGCTGCGCGGCGCGATGCGCCTGGCGATGACCTTGGCGGCAGCGGGCTTTGCCTCGCCAAGACCGTAGGCGGCGCGCACGGCGGCTGCGGCGGCCTCGGCATCGGAAGCACTGCGGGCATGGACGAGTGCCAGGGGGTCGCCCTTCTTGACCTCCGCACCCACCGGCAGCAGCCGCGTGATGCCGACGGCATGGTCGACCTTGTCCTGCGGCCGGGTGCGCCCGCCACCGAGGGCAACCACGGCGAGGCCGATGTCGCGGGTGGCGATGGCAGTCACGAAGCCGTTGAGCGGGGCCGTCACGGCGAGTTCTACATCTGCTTTGGGCAGGTACTTGGGCGGGTTCGCCACGAAATCGGCCGGCCCACCCAGAATTGAGACCATGCGGCCGAAGATGTCGGCGGCGGTGCCATCCTCCAGGGCCGTGCGCGCCCGCGCCAACCCCTCGCGCTGAGAGGTGGCCCTGTCGGCGGAAAGCAGCATCTCGGCGGCGAGCGCCAGCGTGACCTGTTCGAGGCGAGGATCGCGGAAGCGGCCGGTGAGAAAATCGACGGCGTTCTGGACCTCGACGGCATTGCCGGCGGCGGAGGCCAGCGGCTCGCTCATGCCGGTGATCAGCGCCGTGGTCCTGAGGCCCGCACCGTTGGCAACCTCGACGAGGCTGGTGGCGAGTGCCGAGGCGTCGCGCGTCTTTTCCATGAAGGCGCCGTTGCCGATCTTGACGTCGAGCACCAGCGAGCCGAGGCCGGCGGCCAGTTTCTTGGACAGGATAGAGGCAGTGATGAGCGGCACGGATTCGACCGTCGCGGTGACGTCGCGGACGCCGTAGAAACGCTTGTCGGCGGGGGCGAGGTCGGCAGTCTGGCCTATGATGGCGCAGCCGGCCTCGCGCACTGTGCGCCTGAACAGGGCAAGGTCGGGCTGGCTGGCATAGCCCGGGATCGAGTCCATCTTGTCGAGCGTGCCGCCGGTATGGCCGAGGCCGCGGCCGGAGATCATCGGCACATAGGCGCCACAGGCGGCGACGATGGGGGCGAGCATCAAGGAGACGTTGTCGCCGACGCCGCCGGTGGAATGCTTGTCGGTGACGGGACCAGGCAGGTCTGACCAGTCGAGCACGTCGCCGGAATCGCGCATGGCGGTGGTGAGCGCCACGGCCTCGTCGCGGCTCATGCCGTTGAAGAAGACAGCCATGCCGAAGGCCGCGATCTGGCCTTCGGAGACTGTGCCCGAGGTGACGCCGGCGACGAAGGCTTTGATCTCGTCGGCGCCCAGCGGCTTGCCGTCACGTTTGCGGCGTATGATTTCCTGCGGGAGCATCAGAAGGCGCTCGCGGTCGGCAAAGGTTGGCGCTCCATGTTGCCCCCCTCTGGCCTGCCGGCCATCTCCCCCTCAAGGGGGGAGATCAGTCTCGTCAACGCCGCGCCAATTCCTGCAACTTGGGGCGCTTTGGCCGACAAGGAGATTCCATTCTGCCGCTGACGATTGGGCGAGGCGTCTGCTAAGGCCTGATCTCCCCCCTTGAGGGGGAGATGGCCGGCAGGCCAGAGGGGGGCGTGAAGGAACGCAGCGTTCCTCGCCGGCGCCACCCAACGCTTACTCATCAAACGAGCCTTTCTCGAAGGCCTTGCGCAGCACGGTGGCGAGGCGGGCGCCGCCGATGGGCGCCATGTCCTTGGTCTCGCGATGCGACAGCTCGGCGCCGGTCATGCCGGCGGCAAGGTTGGTGATGACCGAGCAGGCGACGACACGAAGGCCGAGGAAGCGGGCGATGATCGCTTCCGGCACGGTAGACATGCCAACTGCATTGGCGCCGAACATGCGGGCCATGCGGATCTCGGCAGGCGTCTCGAAGGACGGGCCGGAGAACCACATGTAGACGCCCTTGTGCAGTTCGATCGCGGCGGCATCGGCGGCGGCCTCGAAGGCCTTGCGCAGGCGGCCGTCATAGGCCTCGGTCAGGCCGACGAAGCGGCGGTCGGTGGGCTCGCCGAACAGCGGGTTGGTGCCGGCGAAATTGATGTGGTCCTCGATCAGCATGATCGAACCGGGCAGCATTTCGGGATCGACAGAGCCCGCCGCATTGGTCAGTACCAGCTTGGTGACGCCGATACCGGCGAGAGTCTCGAGCGCCGGACGCATCACCGAGGCGTCACCATGCTCGTAATAATGGGCACGGCCGGCCATCATGACCACAGGCCGGCCACCAAACAGCCCGGCGACCAATTCGCCGGCATGGCCGGTGACGCCGCTCCTGGGGAAACCGGGCAAGGCGGCGTAAGGAATGCGAACGGCGTTTTCGACCTCATCGACGAGACCGCCGAGGCCGGAGCCCAGCACCATGGCGGTTGCCGGGGCGAGACCGTCGAGCTGCTCGACAAGGCGATCGACGGCTTCCTTCATTTGAGCATCTCGCCTTCGAAGCCATAAGGCAGCATCTGACCCATGGTCACGGTTTCGACGATGCCGGCATCGTCGCAGAGATAGAGCTTGGTGTCGGGGCTGGTGAATTCGGCGAGGCGTTGGCGGCAGCCGCCGCACGGGGTGATGCGGGCCATGCGCTCGGCAACGACGGCGATCTCGGTGATCTTGCCGCCGCCGGCCATGATGTAGTGGCCAAGTGCCGTGGTCTCGGCGCACCAGCCCTCGGGATAGGAGGCGACCTCGATATTGGCGCCGGCAAATACTTGGCCGTCTTCGGTGCGCAGTGCCGCGCCAACCGGGAATTTCGAATAGGGCGCGTAGGCCTTGGCCATGGCGGTGCGGGCCGCCTGGAACAGGTCGTGCGACAAGATCAGCGCTCCTTCACATAAGGCACGCCGCCGGCGCGGGGCGGGATGGCCTTGCCGATGAAACCGGCGAGCAGGATGACGGTGAGGATATAGGGCAGCGCCTGCATCAGCTGCACCGGCACCTTGCCGATGACCGGCAGCGGCGAGCCCTGCAGGCGGATCGACAGCGCGTCGAGAAAGCCGAACAGCAGGCAGGCGAACATCGCCGGCACCGGTTTCCACTTGGCGAAGATCAGGGCGGCGAGCGCGATGTAGCCGCGACCGGCGGTCATGTCCTTGACGAAGCCGGCGTTCTGGGCGAGCGCCATGTAGGAACCGGCAAGACCGGTGAGGATGCCGGTGCAGATGACCGCACGATAGCGCAGCCAGGCGACAGAAATGCCCGCCGTGTCGACAGCTGCCGGATTTTCGCCGACGGCGCGCAGGCGCAAGCCGAAGCGCGTGCGGAACAGCACCCACCAGGTGAACGGCACCGCCAGGAAGGCGACGTAGGTCAGCAGCGAATGGCCCGACAGCAGGCCGGAATAGAGCTGGCCGATGATCGGCACATCGCGCAGGGCATCGGCACCCGGCAGGTGGATGGCGCCGAAGCGACCTTCGGGCGGCAGTGAGGGCGTGCGGCCGCCCTGCTGGAACCAGGCCTGTCCGAGGATGATCGTCGAGCCGGCGGCGATGAAATTGATGGCAACGCCCGAGACGATCTGGTTGCCCCGGTGGGTGATCGAGGCAAAGCCGTGGATCAGCGCCATGCCGACCGAGACCAGCACGGCGACGAGCAGGCCGATCCATGCCGAGGCAAAGACGGCAGCGGCAGCAGCACCGGCAAAGGCGCCGGCCAGCATCTTGCCCTCGAGGCCGATGTCGAAGACGCCGGCGCGTTCGGAATAGAGGCCGGCCAGGCAGGCGAGCAGCAACGGCACCGAAACGCGGATCGTCGAGTTCAGGATGTTGATGAGCGTGTCGACGAATTCCATTTCAGGCACGCTCCCCTTTGGCCGCGATGCCGACCGATCGTGGACTGAAGCTCGCGAAGATGCCCTGGATCGTCGGGCGGAACATGTTTTCCAGCGCACCGGCAAACAGGATGACCAAGCCCTGGATGATGACGATCATGTCGCGGCTGATGTTCGGCATCTCGAAGGCGAGTTCGGCACCGCCCTGATAGAGCATGCCGAACAGGATCGCCGCCGGCACGATGCCGACCGGATGCGAGCGGCCCATCAGCGCAACCGCGATACCGACGAAACCGGCCCCGCCGGCGAAGTCGAGCGGAACGTTGTGCTGGTCGCCCATGATCGGGTTGAGCGCCATCATGCCGGCCAGGGCGCCGGAGATCAGCATGGTGACGATGATGATGCGCGTTTCCGAAATGCCGGCGTAGCGCGCGGCTTTCGAGCTGAAGCCGTAAGTACGGATCTCGTAGCCGAGCTTGGTGCGCCAGATCAGCACCCAGACCAGGAAGGCCATGGCCAGCGCCAGCAGGAACGAGATGTTGAGCGGCGCCGATGGCCTGACCTTGAGGCCGAACTCGGCCAGCAGCCAGCCGAGCTTGGGCAGTTGCCCGCCTTCGAGGAATTGGCGCGTTTGCGGCGCCATCGACCCGGCGGGCTTCAACACGTTGACCAGCATGTAGACCATCACGGAGGCGGCGATGAAGTTGAACATGATGGTGGTGATGACGATGTGCGAGCCGCGCTTGGCCTGGAGATAGGCCGGGATCAGCGCCCAGAGCGCGCCGAAGAGCGCCGAGGCTATGATCGCCATCGGGAAGACGACCCACCATGGCAGCGTGCTGTCGAAGGCCAGGACAACGATGGCGATGCCGAGGCCGGCGATATAGGCTTGGCCCTCGCCGCCGATATTGAACAGGCCGCAATGGAAGGCAACCGCCACCGCGAGGCCGGTGAAGATGAAGTTGGTGGCGTAGTAGAGCGTGTAGGCAATGCCCTGGCCGCTACCGAAAGCGCCCTCGACGAGGATGACGGCGGCACGCAGCGGGTTTTCGCCGACGAGCAGCACCACAAGGCCGGCCACCGCAAAGGCAACAAGCAGGTTGATGAGGGGAATGAGGCCGTAGTCGGCCCATGCCGGCAGTTTTGCGTAAGGCGTGCTCATTCGGCGGCTTCCTTGTGCTCGACGCCGGCCATCAGCAGACCAAGCTCGCCTTCGCTGGTTTCGGGTCCGCGCTCGCCGACGACGCGGCCGGCGAACATCACCAGGATGCGGTCGGAGAGCGAGCGGATCTCGTCGAGTTCGACGGAGATCAACAGCACCGCCTTGCCCTGGTCGCGCATGGCGATCAGCCGCTTGTGGATGAATTCGATGGCGCCGACATCGACGCCGCGGGTCGGCTGGCCGACGATCAGGACGCCGGGGTCCTGCTCGATCTCGCGGGCGAGCACGATCTTCTGCTGGTTGCCACCGGAGAAATTGGCGGTCTTGAGCCGGGGATTGGCCGGGCGGATGTCGTATTTCTCGATCTTGTCCTGCGCGTCCTTCTGGATCGCCTCGAGATTGAGGAACGGGCCCTTCAGATATTGCGGCTTGTCGTGATAGCCGAGGATCGAGTTCTCGCTTTCGTCGAAGGCGAGCACCAGGCCGACGTGATGCCGGTCCTCCGGCACATGGGCCAGGCCACGGTCGCGCAGTTCGCCCGGGTCAGCCTGGCCGGTCAGGTCGATCGGCGTGCCATCGAGCATGACCGTACCGGACACCGCCTTGCGGATGCCGGAAACGGCTTCCATCAGTTCTGACTGGCCGTTGCCGGCAACACCGGCAATGCCGACGATCTCGCCGGCGCGAATGTCGAAGGAGACGTCGTCGACCATGGTGACGCCGCGCGAGTCCTTGACCGTCAGGTTCTTGACCGCAAGCTTGACCGCGCCGGGCTTTGCCTCGCCCTTTTCGACGCGCAGCAGGACGCGGCGGCCGACCATCAGCTCGGCCAGCTCCTCGACCGCGGTCTCGCTGGTCTTGCGTGTCGCCACCATCGTGCCCTGGCGCATGACCGAGACATTGTCGGTGATGGCCATGATCTCGCGCAGCTTGTGCGTGATCAGCACCACCGTCTTGCCCTGCTCCTTGAGCTGCTCAAGGATGCGGAACAGGTGGTCGGCCTCGGCCGGGGTCAGCACGCCCGTCGGCTCGTCGAGGATCAGGATCTCGGCGCCGCGATAGAGCGCCTTGAGGATTTCGACGCGTTGCTGGAGCCCGACCGGCAGTTCCTCGATGAGCGCGTCGGGATCGACCTCGAGGCCGTATTCCTTCTCCAGGCGGCGCAACTCCGAGCGCGCTTTGGCGATCGACTTCGTCAGCAGGGCCTCGCCCTCGGCGCCAAGGATGACGTTCTCCAGCACCGAGAAGTTCTCGACCAGCATGAAGTGCTGGTGGACCATGCCGATGCCGGCGGCGATGGCGTCGTTCGGTGTCTTGATCGCCGTCGGCTTGCCGTTGACACGGATTTCGCCGCTGTCGGCCTGGTAGAAACCGTACAGGATCGACATCAGCGTCGACTTGCCGGCGCCGTTCTCGCCGATGATGCCGTGGATGGTGCCGCGCGGAATTTCGAGCGCGATGTCGCGGTTGGCGCGCACGGCGCCGAAACTCTTGTTGATGCCGATCAGCTCGATCGCATTTTCAGCCATTCGACCGTCCCACCTCAGGTTCTTATGTTCTTGTTATGGCTTGTCCGAAGAGCTAGCACGGTCGCCCTGCCCTGCCAATCGGCTCGGCTCCCGTACTCGACAAACCGGGCGCGGATGCCCACTTTCGACTGGTCCCGACCATTGCGGACCGAGGAGCATTGACCATGACCACGCCACAGGATCGGCTGACGACGCTGGAAATCCGCAATGCCGAACAGGAGCACGTGATCGAGGAGCTTTCGGGCCAGGTCGCGGAGCAGTGGAAGGTGATCGACCGCCTGCAGAAGAAGCTCGACGCGCTGGCCGACCGCTTCCTCGTCCTCGAGGAGCAGACCCTGCCCGACACGCCGGTGACGAAACCTCCGCACTGGTAGAACCGCACGCTGCCAAGGCTTTCAGGTCAGGCCGGCCGCATCAGACGGTTGCCACAGCTCGATCGGGTTGCCCTCGGGATCGTGGATGCGGCAGAAGCGCCCGACCTCGGAATCCCATTCGGCGCGCGTCTCGACTGCTATTCCCGCCGCCGTGAGGTCGGCCATCATGCCATCGAGATCGTCGACGCGCAGGTTGATCAGCCATTGCTGTTCGGCGCGCCCGAAATAGTCGGTGTCGTGGCTGAAGGGCGCAAACACGGTCGGACCCGCCTGCTGCTTCCAGACTTCCTTGGCGATGTCGAGGATACCGAGATGCTTCTCGTACCAGGCAGCGAGCGACTGGGGCTCTCTGGCGCGAAAGAAGAAACCGCCTATGCCGGTGACCTTGGCCATCACATCCTCCCGCCGGTGGCGAGCTCCGTGAAATTCTCCTGCCTGAACGAAACGAACCACCAGGCACATGCCCGGTGGTTCGCATTTCCGGTCTTCAGCCGATCAATAGGGGCACTTGTCGTCCGAGGTGTAGTCGTGGACTTGGACGGTACCGGCGATGATGTCGGCCTTGGCCTTTTCGACCGCAGCCTTCATCTCGTCGGTGACGAGCGCCTTGTTGTTGTCGTCCATGGCGTAGTCGACGCCGCCTTCCTTGAGGCCGAGGTTGTTGATGCCACCCTCGAACTTGTCGTTCTTGGCATCCATGAAGGCGTTGTAGACGGCAACGTCGACGCGCTTGAGCATCGAGGTCAGCACCTTGCCGGGCTGCAGGCCATTCTGGTTGGAATCGACGCCGATGCCGAGCTTGCCGGCATCTGCCGCAGCCTGGAGCACGCCGACGCCGGTGCCGCCGGCAGCGGCGTAAACCACGTCGGCGCCCTGCGAGATCTGCGTCTTGGTGATTTCACCGCCCTTGGTCGGGTCGTTCCATGCAGCCGGCGTGTCGCCGGTCATGTTCTGGATGACTTCGGTGGCACCCGCAGCCTTGGCACCGCCAACGTAACCGCAGCCGAACTTGCGGATCAGCGGAACGTCCATGCCGCCGACGAAGCCGACCTTCTTGGTGGTGGAGGCGAGCGCCGCCATCACGCCGACGAGGTAGGAACCTTCATGTTCCTTGAAGACGATCGACTTCACGTTGGGCTTTTCGACGACCATGTCGATGATGGCGAACTTGAGGTCCGGATAGTCGGTCGCCACCTTGTCGAGCGCCTCGGACCAGGCGAAGCCGGCCATGACGATCGGATTGCGGCCGTCCTCGGCAAAGCGGCGCAACGCCTGGTCGCGCTGCGAGGCATTGGAGACTTCGAACTCGACATAGGAGATGCCGGTCTCGGCCTTGAACTTTTCCGCGCCGTTGAAGGACGCTTCGTTGAACGACTTGTCGAACTTGCCGCCGAGATCGTAGAGCAGTGCCGGCTGGACATCAGCGGCAAACGCCGGAAGACACATGGCGGTAGCCGCCAGAAGGCCGAGAACGATACGTTTCATGTGATCCACACCCTGTCGGTTGTCTTTTTGCGATCGCCGCACGCACCGTTCCTCCGGTTGCCGCACAGCACATGGCGAGGGCCCTATCCCCCCACGCATAGCCATTTCTTGCACGGGCCAAGACAAAATTCACGCGGAATCTTGACCTTTTGGAAAAATGCACAGGCGTCGCAAATGGTGTGTGAAACGAATGCCTAAATGGCGGCCCGCTGGGGGATCGCGCAAGCAACGCCGGTGCCCTTCAGACCGCAATAGCCATAGGGATTCTTGGCCAGATACTGCTGATGATCCTCTTCGGCGAAATAGAACTCCGGCGCGGCTGCGATCTCGGTGGTGATCTTGTCGCGCCCGGCGCCTTTCAGCGCCGCCTGGTAGGCATCGCGCGAGGCGATCGCCTCCGCCTGCTGGGCGTCGGAGAAGGTGTAGATCGCCGAGCGGTAGGTGGTACCGACATCGTTGCCCTGGCGCATGCCCTGCGTCGGGTCGTGGCTCTCCCAGAAGATCTTCAGCAGATCGGCGTAGGCGACCTCCTTGGGGTCGAAGACGACAAGCACGACCTCGGCATGGCCGGTGAGGCCGGTGCAGGTCTCCTGGTAGGTCGGATTGGGGGTAAGCCCGCCGGCATAGCCGACAGCCGTCACCCAGACGCCTGGCGTCTGCCAGAACAGCCGCTCGGCGCCCCAGAAGCAGCCGAGGCCGAACAGCGCCTGCTCGAACCCCTCGGGGTAAGGTCCCTTGAGCGGGCGCTTGGAGACATGATGCTTGTTGGCGGTCGGAAGCGGTCGCTCGCGGCCGGGCAGTGCCTCGCCGGGCACCGGCAGCTTGAGCTTCTTGTTCAGCATGTCGCTCAGGAAAAACATCGGGAGTCTGCCTTTCTCATAGAGCCGAAACCCTGTCGCGCCGCGGCAGCGGCCGGCGGTCAGACTTCGGCAGTGAAGCGGCCCGGGCGCCGCCTGTGGCCTATCGCGTAGAGCAGGAAAGACAGGACGGCGAAGACCGCGAAGCCGGGAAGATTGAGCACCGGCACGATGGCCGCATCCCACAATGCGGGGCCCGTCTTTTCGCGGACGAAAGCCTCGGTCGCGGCAAGAGTGCTCGGCGAGGCCGTCTGCCAGCTGGTGTCGAGCGGGGTCATCACCAGCCGCGACACGGCCACCGTGCGGGTGGCGTCGAGCACTGCCATGATGACGGCCACCGAAAGCGCGATCGCTGCGGCAAGTCGGAACACGAAGCGGATCATGCGAGGCCCTAGGATACCGGTTTCGACAGCAGAAATAGGGTGTGCGGCGCCCGGGCGCAATCACGGACACGCCGAATTGACAGGCAAATGGCTAGGCGGCGACCTTGGGCCTGCGGCGATGGATGCGCCAGACGGCGAAGATGCCACCTGATATGGCACCGACCAACCCGCCGACCAGGCCGACCAGCACCACGAAGTAGCCGCAAGCGCCCTCGAAACAGCTCATGTCGGTGACCTCGGAAATGCCGGTGCCGGCCGCAAGCCCGGCCACGGCACCGACCGCCCCGCCGACGATGACGCCGATAAGACCAGCGAAAAGCGAAACCAGCAGGCCGGGACGGGCGCGTTCGTCATTCCCTACCAAGGCACGCGGTTGATCCTGTCGGCTGACCAGCCAGATCATAACAAGGCCTATCGCGATCTCGCCGCCGTCCCAGGCGAGACCGACAAGGCCAAAGGCGAAGTCGGGCATGACAAGGACATAGATCTGCTTGGCCACCAGGATGGCGATGATCGTCCATTGCCAGAGGGTGAAGTTGCGCGGGAAGCGAACATCGCGATTGTAGGCAAGGACAAGCAGATAGATTCCCCAGGCAATCGTCACCGCGCTGAAGCCGACCGAGGCATAGATCAGGTACAACACCGCCGCCGGCATCGAGAAATCCAGCATGATGCCGATGCTGGCATCGATGCCGCGTGCGCTGAGCGCCATGACGAGGCAAAGCCAGGCCACCGGCAGCCAGCGCCAGATGTCCCAGCCGGACGGTTCGTTCTCGGACGGCATCGAATCTCCCCTGCCCCGCACTTTGTGACAGAGCGCCAGCCACTTGCAAGAAGGCCGATCACGGCCCCGGACCATCGCCCTGCGGTCGCGGCCCGCCCCGTTCGTGGTGCTGCGCGCGACCCCGATCATTTTGCCTGATAACATTTGCCACGTCAGCGCTTGGCAAGTGGCGCAGGATCGACTAGATGAGCCCCGCAGTCGGATGCTCAATGTGTTCGGTGGCAGGCGATGGGTGCCCGGCAGGTTGGCTGCACCCGAATGACGGCTCAACGAGCCGACGCCAAGGAGATGCGTGCACTCCCAACCGGCCCGGCATAACCAGCCGGCGCCAGGCGCGCATGCGGAGAGGTGGCCGAGTGGTTGAAGGCGCACGCCTGGAAAGTGTGTTTACGGGAGACCGTAACGCGGGTTCGAATCCCGCTCTCTCCGCCAGCCCCTAAATAACTGTAATCATTTCTCTTTTATGCTTCCGAGCACTCGCCTAAAGCCGCTGGGACGTAGGCTGTTGCGACTTCAGGCCTGCAAGGGCCCCAGAGCGGCTCCTGTTTTTCCTCGAGGATGGCGGCGACGTCGGGATCGTTGACCCGCATCACCCGGTTGTCCGGCATTGTGATTTTCCGCAAGGCCCAGCAGCTCGGCGCGGAGGCAGGCTTGGCGGGCGACCGTGCGAGCGTGCTGCTGGCTGACGATTTCCAGGTTGGCGCGCGTCATGTCTCGCAAGGCTCAATCGAACACGCGCACTGATCCGAGTGGGGCATGTCGATGCTTCGGGGCTGGGCAGGCGCAGGCCCTCACTCAACAGCTTAGCGCCAAGGAGACATGCCCGGCAGATCCTTAGTCGAAATCAGCGCGCGGCAAATGTCTACGAAGCTCTCTGCAGCACGTGTCATGCGCAACCCCTTCAGGCTTGCAATGCCGAGAACCATAAGGGGATAATCGCCCTGCAGCCGTACATAGGACAAGCCTTTGCCAGTGAGGGCAACCATACTGATTGGCCTCGCTGTCGTCAGTGAATAGCCAAAGCCGGAACCTACGAAACTACGAACTGTCTCGGGATACTCAAACTTTGCCGCAATGTACGGAGTGAGGCCCTCCATCATGAAAAGCGAGAGAAAATACTCCTTGCTTAGCGGCATATCCAGCTGAATGAACGGCTTTGCGGCGACTTCGAACAGCGAGATCGATTCTCTCTGCGCAAGTGGATCGTCCGACGCCAATAGAACGTAGATCGGCAGCTCTGCCAGCGGCTCGAAGGCGATGTCGTCGGTGAGATGTATGGCATAGGTGAGTGCCAAATCGATCTCTGCCCGACGCAGCTTCGCCATCAATGTGGCTTCGTCCTCCTCGCAGACCTGCAGTCTGACTGCCGGGCTTTGAAGCATGAACCTCTTGCAGAGCTCGGGAATGAGCATCGGCGAGAGAGTGCGAAACCAGCCAACATTCAGGGGGCCAGAAGCAGACTGAGTCACTTCGTCGGCAATGCCATGAATATTCTCGGCCTGCTGCAGAAGTGCCTTGGCGGCATGCAAAAAGCGTTGACCTGCCGGCGTCAGGGACAATCCCTGCGCATGATGGCGGACGAAGAGTTGGAGGCCAAACTCGGCTTCGAGCTGAGAGATGGCAGCCGAAATAGCTGGCTGGGAAATGTTGATGCGTTCCGAGGCCAGGGTAACTCCGCCCACCTCGCCCGCAGCCACGAAGTAGGCGAGCTGCCGCAACGTAAACCGCATTGAAAAGGTACGTAAATCGAGATCGTTCACAAGGCCCTGAGCTAGGTTGGTATTCAAGCTAGGTATTCCTCGCGGCGCCGGTTGGACGATTGCGTAAGAAACCATCTCGGACGATGGCGGCTGTGAATTTTACTGTCAAGGCGTCGGCGCCTTTACAGACCGTCGGGCACCCATTGGACGGTGTGACCGACGGGGTTGATCCCGCGCGACACGCCGACCGATAGGATCAGCTTCGGCTCCCGGCAGGACCGGAAAAGGGTCCGATCGGTCCCTTTTCCATGTCAGTGGCATACCCGTTCGGGCACAATCGACAAGAGTGCCGTGGAAACTCACGGCTCTGCCTCATCAGTCTGACTAGTCCGCCATCAAGTTCGGAAACCACGTCGCCAGCTCCGGAACCGCCATCAAAAGCACCGTGAACAACAATGTCACTATGAAGAATGGCATGTTGGCCCGGAACACCTCGATCTGATCACACTTGGCTATGCGACCGGCGATCATGAGCGACATGGCGACCGGCGGTGTCACCTGTCCGATGACAACGGCCATGACCATCAGCACGCCGAAATGCACGAGGTCGATTTCGAAGGCAATAAGCGTCGGCAGTAGAATTGGCACCAGGACCGGGATCAACGGATCGAGAAACATGCCTGCAATGATCGCTACGACCATCAGCGCGCAAAGGCGCATGAAGGTGCTGTCGCCGATGGGCAGGACATCGATCAGCGATGCCAGGGCTGCCGGTACATGCGCGGCCGACAGCACCGAACCCAAGGCCGCCGACAAGCTGACGATGAGAAGCAGTTCACCCGAAAGCTGAACACCAGCCACGGTTGCCCTGTAGAGGCCCTTCCAGTCGAGCGAGCGATAGACGAACAGCGACAGGAATGCGGCGTAGACCGCACCGAAAGCGCCGGCTTCAGAAGGTGTGAAAATGCCGAGTACCAATCCGCCAACGATGATGCCCGGCATGCCGAAGGCAAGGCTGGCCGCGAGTGCCGTGCGCCAGAACTCGGCAAAGGAAAATCGGCCGAACGTCGGATAGCCGTTCTTGCGCGCGAGATAGCCGACGGCGATCATGAAACATGCCCCAAGGAGCAGACCCGGGATAAGCCCGGCCAAAAATAGTGCACCTAACGAGGTACCGGTAACGGCTGCATACAGGATTGCAGGTGAACTTGGCGGGATCAGAGGCCCCACACCGGCCGACGAGGCGCTGACAGCCGCAGCAAATGGCGCGCTGTATCCTTCCTTTTTCATCTCAGGGATGAGGATCGAGGCACTCCCGGCAAGGTCGGCCGTGGAAGAACCGACCATGCCGCCGAAGAAGATGCTGGTCAGCACGTCGACTTGTGCCAGGCCGCCTTTCATCCAGCCGACCAGCGATCGGGCAAAATTGAACAGTTTGCCGGATATTCCGCCGGCGTTCATGTAGATGCCGCCAAGTACGAAGAGCGGGAACGAAATGAGCGTATAACTGCTCATGCCGGCGACCATGTTCTGTGGCAGAACCAGTCCCCACTGATTGCCTAGGAAAAGGCTGATACTGACCGCGATCATCAGCGCGGCGATCATGGGGACACCCGCGACGAGAAAGCCGACGAGCGAGACGATACCGATGGAAGCGCCGATCATCACAGTCCTCCGGCAGTCACGGGATGTTGCGCGTCGATCTCCTTATCGTCATCGCCGCGGCGGAAATGACTTACCGCTTCAGCGAGGAAGGCCAGACAGACGAGTCCTGCCCCGATGCACATGGCGGAGGTGAACCAGCCTGCCGACATGTCCAGATAGACGGAGCGATCCGAACCGAAGAGCAACAGATAGTTGAAGGACATTATGGTCAGGTAGCCGAAGGCTGCCGTGGAGGCGAGTTCCGTCACGATCCGCAGCAAGCGGCGCGAGCGTGGCGCCAGACGGTCCACCAGCGAGCCGATGCGGATGATCTCGCGTCGACGCACCGACAGGAACATGCCCAGCATCGCCAGCCACGGCACCAGAGCTATCACGACTTCATCGGCCCAGATGATGCCGAAATTGAACGTGTAGCGCAGGGCCGCATTGGCGAAAACCAGAAGCGTGATGGCGAGGAGCACGACGACGCCGAAAAACTCCACGACGCTGTTTATCCATTTGTCGATACCGGTTTCGTCCACCGTAGTTGAAAGTTCTGCCTCGATCGACGCCTTGGTTATCGCGCGGGCGAGGTCGTCAGGCGCTCCGCCATCTCGAACGGTCATGAAAAATTCTCCTGATTCATTTGCAGTGCCCTGGCGGTGGCCGCCTTAAACAATTGGAGCGCGTGGGCATGCGACCCACGCGCTCCGATCGCATCACTTGGAGGCGGCAGCCTCAAGCACGGCCTTGGTGAACTCCGCGCCGGCAATGCCCTCCACCGAGGCGTAGATCGCCGCCGATTTGGCCTGGAAGGCGGAACGATCGATCTCGTTGATCGAGATCTTGCCTCCAGCCTTCAGCTTGTCGAGCAGCTCCTGGTCCTTCTGCTCGCCGAGCTTGCGAGAATCGACTGCAGCCGCCAGGGCCGCCTCCTTCACCACAGCCTTCTGCTCGTCGCTCAAGCTGTCGAACCTGGCACCGTTCATCACAAGAGTCACAGGTGTGTAGACGTGATTGGAGAGCGACAGATAGGACTGCACCTCGTGCATCGAACTGGTAACAATATTGTTCAGCGGGTTTTCCTGGCCGTCGATCGTGCCGCTCTGAAGCGCAAGATAAATCTCGCCATAGTTCATCGTCATCGGGTTTGCGCCAAGCGTCTTGAACATGAGCATCCGCGACGGGCTTCCCGGCACCCGCAACTTTATGCCTTGCAGATCTTCCGGCTTGGTGATCGGGCGCACATTGTTGGTGATCTGCCTGAAACCCATTTCGCCGAAGGCCAAGACCTCCACGCCGATCTTTTCTCGCATCGACTGGCGAAGCTTTTCGCCAATCTCGCCATCGACCATACGCGCGACGTCGGTGCGATCGCCGAACAGGAAAGGTAGATCGAACACGGCCCAGGACGGATCGAGTTGCACGGCGTCGGAGGTCAAAGTGGTGATGTCGATCTGGCCGGTGCGGATCTGCTGTTGATGGACATCCTCGTCACCCAGCGCCGCACTGTGATGAAAGTCACTCTTGAAGTCATCGCCCAACTTGGCCTTGAGCTTGTCGGCCATGTCCTGCAACATGATCGTGTCCATGGTGGTGACCGGCGAAGGGCTGGACATCTTCAGCGTCAGCGTCTCAGCGCTGGCCGGCGCCTCAAGCAAGGCTGCTCCCAACAAGAGCAGACCGCCTCCGGCGATGCGTTTGACAGTATCAAGCATTTTAGTTCCCTCTCTTTTTTGTTTCTTGAAATGTCTAAAGGTACTTCTGAACGAGCGTCTCCTTGAGCCGTTCCCGGTGGAGTGTGACGCCAAAGCCGGGCGCATCTGGAATAGCGACCCGACCGTTCTCCGCCTTGGGCGGATTGATGAACATCTGTTCTTCGACCTGCTCTGACCCGAGGTGAATTTCGGCCAGCGTGCCGTTTCGGAAGCCCGCGACGTGATGCAGGCACCAGATTCCGCCACCGCCGGCGTCGGACAAAGGCTTGTTGTAGGCCTGGGCGAGATGAGCGACCCTGCGGGTCTCGGTCATGCCGCCGTTGTACATGCTGTTGGGCATGAAGATGTCGATCGCATCGTGCTCCACCCACTCGCGGAACCGGAGCACATGGCCGTCCATCTGGCCGGCCGAGAACGGGATCGTCGTGCGCTTGCGCAGCATGCCGAGGTCACGCGCATCGACGCGGCGCAGAGGGTCCTCGAACCAGGCGATGTTGTAGTCCTGTATCATCGGGCACAGGCGCATCGCATTCTCGGCGTTGAGGCTCTCATTGGCGTCAACTGCGAGCATGATGTCCTCGCCGATCGCCTCGCGCACCATGCGAACACGCCGGGCGTCCTCGACCACGCCGGCCTTCGACCCGACGAGCATCTTGAGCCGCGTATGCCCCTTGCCGATCAGGCGACGTGCCATCTCGATCAATTCGTCTGTGCTGTAGGCGAGGAACCCGTAGGTCACGTAGGCGTCGGCGTAGTCCTTGTGCCCGCCCAGCAGTTGCGCGACCGTGCGGCCGCTCTGCTTGCCGATAAGGTCCCACAGCGCCAGGTCGACGCAAGACAGCGCGGAAAGATTGATGCCTGTCATCTGGCCGCGTTCCGAAAGGATCGGCTGGAGACGAGCATGGATCAGTTCGAGATCGCGCGGGTCCATGCCCATGATGGCCGGGGCGATGTGGTGCGCGACGATACCGGCCACGCCGTGCCAGAGAAACCGCGACGCCATGCCGAAGCCGACATGCCCGTCGTCGGTCTCGATCTCGCAGATAATGCGATAGTCATCCTCGATGGGCTTATTGATGATCGGGATGAAGTTCTTGAAAGCATGGATGCTGACGCGGATATCCTTGATTTTCATGCCTGTTGCATACTCTCGTTGGTATGGACTCCGCAGCACCTTGCGGCGCGCAAAGTCACAATGGGTTTCGACCGCGGTCGTTCAGCAGAACTGTTGATTTGATATTTCGATGTATAAGGAAATAACGGAGAAGATCTCGAATTCCAGAAATAAAAACCAACAATGCTTCTTTCATCTTGATGTCAGAAGAACCATTTCATTCAATGTTTTTATTCAGATAAACAATATAATCTTCGGACGTATTTACAAATTTGTATTTCCGATACCTTGGTTCCGAGAAACCGAGCTTGGTGCCGCGCATCAAGTCAGTCTCCCCGGAGTGAGCCGAGGCAAGACTTCAGACCCTTATGAGCGAAGCCGGATCGGCCCTGCTTTCCGTCGACCGTTAATCGTTGCGCGCTGCCGCCGCGACATCGTCGGCGGGCAGGACCTCCCGGCCCATGCCAAGGCCAGATGCACGGCGCTCGAGAGATGCGCACTGCTGACGGCGAAGACCGGTGTCACAAGGGTTGAGATCGCGGACAGGGCCCGGATGCCTGGGAAATTCGCCTGCTCCTCGCATGCAGACAAACGGATGCCCGATTGACGGGCGCACCTAGGAGAAATCAACGGCAAATCCTCGCATCTCAAGGATGAGAGGCGGCTCTTCTCCGGCAACAAAGTCTAACCTATTGCCCGTCTTCCTATCGAAGAGACGCAATCTGTCGGTCGTAAAATCAACGCGAGTGAGGCAGACCCAGCCAGATGCCAAGCGACATGAGGTTTTTCCTTGTATCAACGAGCGGTGCAATCCGCCTCGTCATCAACAGCCTTCAAGTTCAGCGCCGCGCCGATCAGCGTTCTCGTGTAAGGCTCGCATGGTTTTTCGAAGATGGCCTGTGTCGTGCCTTCCTCAACGATGCGGCCGCGTTTCATGACCACTACATAATCGGAAATCGCCCGGATCACCGACAGATCGTGGCTGATGAAGACATAGGACAGGCCATGGGTCAGCTGGAGCGTGCGCAGCAGTTCGATCACCTGGCCCTGAACGGATCGGTCAAGCGCCGAGGTCGGTTCGTCGAGAATGACAACGCTAGGCTTTATGATCATGGCCCTGGCAATGGCGAGGCGCTGGCGCTGGCCGCCGGAGAATTCATGCGGATAGCGGTTGCGCGCCGTCGGATCGAGCCCGACCTCGGCAAGTGCCAGTATGGCACGCCTGTCGCGTTCCGCCTTGTCGAGGGTGGGTTCGTGGATGCGCAAGCCCTCGGTGATGATTTCACCGACCGTGAGGCGTGGCGAAAGCGAGCCATAGGGGTCCTGAAACACCAGTTGCAGTCGGCGGCGAAGCGGGCGCATCGCGGCCTTGTCAAAATTGGAAATATCCTGATCGTCGAAGCGATAAACGCCGGTACTAGGCACAAGGCGCAGCAAAGCGCGCCCCAGCGTCGACTTGCCAGAGCCGGATTCGCCGACGATGCCGATGGTCTGGCCCTGACGCAGTTGCAGGGAGATGTGGTCGACGGCCCGCAGAACGGGATTGAATTTGGGGCTGGAAAAACGGCGGCGGCGGCCGAAGTCGACGACCACGTCCTTGGCTTCCAGAATGACCGGCGCAGAAGCTGACGGAGCCTCCTTACGGCCGCTCGGTTCAGCGTCTAGCAGCATTCTCGTGTAGTCGGCCTGCGGGCGCTCGAAGATATCGCTCCTTGAGCCTTGTTCGACCACTTCGCCGTTGCGCATCACCATGACGCGCTCGGCGAAATGGCGGACGACGCCGAGATCGTGGGTGATCAGCACGATGGCCATGCCGAAGCGGCGTTGAAGCGAACCAAGCAGTTCCAGTATCTGTGCCTGAATGGTTACGTCGAGCGCGGTGGTCGGCTCGTCCGCGATCAGCAGATCGGGTTCGTTGGCCAGCGCCATGGCGATCATGACGCGCTGGCGCTGGCCACCCGACATCTCATGCGGATAGCTGTCGATGCGCCGTTCCGGCTCGGGAATTCCGACCAGTTCCAGCAGTTCGAGCACCTGCTTGCGAGCCGCCGAAAAACTGCAGCCGCGGTGGTATACGATAGGTTCTGCTATCTGCCGCCCGATCGTATAGAGCGGATCCAGCGAGGTCATCGGCTCCTGGAAGATCATGGAAATGCGCGCGCCACGCACCTTGTTGAGTTCGGCCTCGCTCGCGCCAATCAGCTCGCGGCCGCGATACCGGGCTGACCCGCTGACGCGGCCATTGGCGGCGAGAAGTCCCATGATGCCCATCATGCTCTGGCTCTTGCCTGAACCGGATTCGCCCACCACGGCCAGCGTTTCTCCGGCGCGCACGTCGAGGTCAATGCCCTTGACCGCTGAAACCGTCCCGTCCGGCGTAGTGAAATTTACGGTCAGGCCGCGCACGCTCAGCACCATGTCGGGGACTTCGGCCATTTCGACGCTGTTGGCGCGGGTATCGGTGATGGTGGAGTTCATCATGTCAGCGATCCCTGGGATCAAGGGCGTCGCGCAGTCCGTCGCCAATGAAATTCAACGAAAAAAGCGCTACTACGAAAAATGCGGCAGGAAAGATCAGCAGCCACGGCGCGGACTGCATCGAATTGGCGCCGTCCGAGATCAGCACGCCCCAACTGGTCAGCGGCGCCTGCACGCCCAATCCCAAGAAAGACAGGAAGCTTTCCAGCAGGATGACCTTGGGTACCACCACCGTCACGAACACAATGACCGAGCCGATGGTGTTGGGAATGATATGCCGGCGGATAATTTGCCAGTCGGACAGTCCAAGAGCTTCGGCTGCACCAACAAATTCCCGCCGCTTGAGCGCCAGCGTCTGGCCGCGCACGATACGCGCCATGTCGAGCCATTCCACCGCGCCGATCGTGATAAAGATCAAGATGAAGCTGCGACCGAAGAACACCACCAGCACCACGACAAGGAACACGAAAGGCAGCGAATAAAGGATCTCGATCAGCCTCATCATGACGTTGTCGACACGGCCGCCGAGATAGCCCGAAGTCGCGCCGTAGAGCACGCCGATGCCGAGCGACACCAGGCTGGCCAGCAAGCCGACGACGATGGATATCTGCCCGCCGAGCATAATGCGGGTCATAAGATCGCGGCCGTTGGTGTCGGTGCCAAAGAAAAAGTACTGCCGGTTGAGCGAGCCAGCCAGCTTCAACGTATTGCCGCCGTCCAGCGTCTCGACGATCCGCGTATCGGCAAATTCGTCGACCCGGTCAAAGTAGCGGATGGAGCGTGGATCGATAGGGGATGGCGACGTGATCGTCGCGCTGAATTCCTGACCCTCCGTCGAGAACTCCAGAAGCGTCACCCGGGCACGCTTGGCGATGCTTTCCGCCACATCCCGAAGCGTCGAAACGGCTGGCCGCGCCTCGAGACTCGGCGGTATCGCGACATAAGACGAGTAGACTTGGTCATATTTGTGCGCGACGAAGAACGGTCCGAGGAAAGAAAACAGCGTGATCATCGCCAGCACGACGCAGCTCGCCATCGCGGCACGGTTGCGCCGGAAGCGCATGGCCGCCAGCTGGAACAGGCTGCGGCCGACGGTCGGCGCGGCCGGTGCGGTTACGGAAACGGCATCAGTCATGGCGTACCCTCGGGTCCAACAGGCCATAGAGAATGTCGACCAGCAGGTTGAAGACAATGACGAGAACGGCGATGAGAATGACGGTACCCATCACCAGCGTGTAGTCGCGGTTGAGCGCGCCGAGCACGAAGTAGCGGCCGATCCCAGGAACGGAATATATGGTTTCGACCACCACCGAGCCTGTGAACAAAGCGGCGGCGCTCGGCCCCATATAGGACACCACCGGCAACAGCGCGCCGCGCATCGCGTGCATGACAACGACGACCCGTGGCGGCAGGCCATAAGCGCGAGCGGTGCGGACGTGATCGGCATGAAGCGCCTCGATCATCGAGCCGCGCATCAGACGGGCGTAGACGGCCAATTGCGGCAGGGCCAGCGTGATGACGGGCAGCAGCAGATATCTTGCTGATCCGTCACCCCAACCGCCGGCAGGCAGCCAGGCAAGCCCGATGGCGAAAATCAGGGTCAGCACTGGTCCGACGACGAAGTTCGGCACGGTAATGCCGATGGTCGACACCGACATCACGGCGAAATCGATGAAGCTGTTCTGGCGCAGCGCCGCGATCGTGCCGACGGTGACGCCGCCCAGCAACCCCAGCAGCAACGCCATACTGCCCAGTTGCAACGAATAGGGCAGGCCGCTGCCGATCAGTTCGGCAACGGTACTGTCCTTGTAGACATAGCTCGGGCCGAAATCGCCGACCAGCGCATTGCGTATGTAATAGACATACTGAAGCCACAACGGCTCGTCGAGGTGGTAGGTCCTCATCAGATTCGCCATGGTCTCGGGCGGCAGCGGCCGTTCCAGCGAGAACGGACCGCCAGGCGCGAACCGCATCAAGAAGAACGACAGTGTAGCGACGACGAACAACGTCGGAACGGCACTTAACATACGGCGCAGGACGAAGAAAATCATCCGCAACTCCTATCCATCGCCTTCTTGAAGCGGCTACCGGTTTCTATTCAGAGACACTCAGATATTTGCTTGGGTGCTCATTCAGGGCGTTGTCGTGGAAACCCTCGACCTTGGACGCAACCATCCACAAATTTCCTATGTTCAGCAAAGGCATGATGACCTGATCGTGCATGAGCAGGGATTCAGCCTTGTGGAGAGTAGCCGAACGCACTGCCGGGTCCGCTTCCGTATAGGAACGGGCCAACAGGGCGTCATATTCGGGATTGTTGTATCGGCCGTAATTGTAGGTCTTCTGGCTACTCAAGTCGAGTGACAGGGTAGCCTCGGCATCAGCATATTCCGGTGTTCTGGAAGCACGCGCTACCTGGAATTCGCCACCTTGCTGCAGATAGCCGTAGTGCGAGGCGAGGTCGAGATTGTGCAGCGTCACGTTGAAGCCGAACGCCTCTTTCCACATGCTGGCAATCGCCGTTGCCGCCTGTTCGTTCGTGGCGCTGGTGCTGTAGCGGATGGTGATGTCGAGCGGCTTACCGCCAGGGCCGTAGCCGGCCTCCTTCATCAGCTCCAGTGCCATGTCTTCGCGGTCGATCATGGAAAGATCGGCGAAATCCACTTTTGAGGGCGCGCCATATGCCGGGATGCCGGGCGCCATCATGGAATAGGACGGCTTTGCCGAATCGTAGAAGATTTCCTTGGCGAGGAAATCGCGGTCGATGACCATCGATAGCGCGCGACGAAGCCGGATGTCGTCGAACGGAGGCTGCCTTGTGTCAAAGACATAGTACTCGACGGTGAGGCTCGGCGAGACGCGGACTTCGTCGCCAAAGGCCTTGCGAAGGCGCCCCAACTCGGCGGCTGGGAAGCCGGTGATCATGTCGATTTCGCGTGCTTCGAAGCGGCGAACCGATGCGGCCTGATCGACCAGCGGCGTGAAGATCACCTTGTCGAGCTTGACGTTTTTGGCGTCCCAATAGGCTTCGTTCTTTGCCAGGGTGATGTGGTCGTTGGAGACATGCTCCACCAGCTTGAACGGTCCGTTGGAGACCAGCGTGCCAGGCCGCGCGAACTTGCTGCCGTCCTTTTCGATATTCGCCCTGTTGACAGGCAAAGCCGTGCCGTGAGCCGCAAGATTGATATAATAGGGCGTCGGGCGCTCCAGTGTAATTTCCAGATTGTGGTCGTCGATCGCACGCACGCCGAGTTGGTCGGCCGGCATTTCGCCCTTGTTGATGGCTCGAGCGTTCTTGATCGGGAACTGAAGGCGCGGGTCCATCGCGGCGGTCGCCGGATCCAGTTCGCGGCGAAGCGAGTAGACGAAATCATGCGCGGTGACGGCCGTGCCGTCCGACCACTTCGCGTCAGGCCGCAACTTGAACGTGTAGACCGTATCGTCCGGACTGGTGCTCCACGATTCCGCCACGCCTGGAACGATCTTGCCCGTCGAATCGTAGCTGACCAAGCCCTCGAAAATGTCCTTCATGAGATAGTATTCGTGCCAGAGCGAAGCCTTTGCCGGATCGAAGGCGTTCGGTTCGCCGACTATGCCGCGACGCAGCACGGATTCCGCCTGCGCCGACGCACCGGCTAACAGGGCGCTGCACGAAATCAGCAAGGCCAGTCCGAACTTCGCGGGCTTGCATAGCGATAGCAGAGACATCAATTCCTCCTCCTTGTTGTTCTATGGTGTCGTTCTGAGATGTTATGCAGCCGGTCGTTCGGCCTTGGTGATCTGGAACGAGGGCCGTTTCGCCGTCTCTGCCGCATACCAGGCGCTCAAGGCCGGGCGGCTGGTTCGCCAGTCGATGTCAATAAAACACGGCACCTGATCGATGAAGCCGAGCGCGCAGGCGATGGCAATGGTGCCGATGTCGAAGCGCTTGCCGAGGTCGCCGGCAGCGCGTTCGAACGCATCGAGGCTCTTGTTCATCTTGTCGAACTGTCCATCCCGCCATTCCGGCCACAGCTTTTCCGACGGACGGACGACCATCTCGTAGCGGGCCAGAAGCAGCGCTTCCAGCACGCCGTCGGCAACCGCCTCGTCGGTCAGCGCACGCCAGCGGGCAGGGCCGCTCACCGGAAACATGCTGCTTGGCTTCATGGCGTCGAGGTACTGGCAGATGACACCGCTATCGGCGAGCATGGTTCCATCATCGAGCAACGCAGTCGGAACCTGACCGAGTGGGTTGTGCTTGACGATCGACGCATCGCGGTCAATCGGGTGCGCGGCGCAGTCGATAAACTCGACCTGCTCAGCTAGACCGAGCTCATGCGCCACGATCATCACCTTGCGGACGTAGGGCGAACGGGGAGAGTAAAATAATCTGATCATGCGAATGTCCTTTGGCTTTCTCTCGCCCCAGCTCGAAAGCCGGGGCGAAGCTTCATGTCGAATGGCTTTGCGTGGTCAGACCTTGGGCACCAGCGAGAAGCGGTCGACGCGGAACGGCGCCACGTCCATGACCGGCTTGCGACCCATCGCCAGGGCACTGATCAGCGATCCGCTCAAACCCGCCAGCGTCAGGCCGAGGTGGCTGTGACCGAAGGCAAACATCAGGCCCTTGTGACGCGGCGACTCGCCGATGACCGGCAGGCCGTCGGTCACCGTCGAGCGCCAGCCGGACCAGCGGCTCGCGCCTTCGGTGTTCAGGCCTGAGAAGATGCTGCTGCCTGCCGCCGTCAGATTATCGGTATGGCGATAATCGGGGGCGGTCTCCAGTGGCGCGAACTCACCGGTCGAGATCAGGTGAAGCCCCGCCGCCATAGGTGCTGCAACCATCTTCTGCTTCGTGAACGTCACCGGCCGGTTGAGCTTGATTGCGGCCTTCGGGAAGGTCACGCCGTAACCGCGTTCCGCCGAATGCGGGATGGGGCTTCCCAGATCATCCGCAAACTTAGAGGAGTGCGGCCCGGCCGCAATGACCACGACGTCGGCCGCAAAGGTTTCGCCGCCAGCCGTCACCGAGAAACTACCGTCGCTCAGGCACTGGACCGCGTCCACCGCGCGCTGCTGCAGGGTGGCGCCGCCGCGAAGCGCTACATCGCCGATCGCCGAGACCATCTTGCGTACGTCGGCGGTGTGATATGCGCGGGGGAACAGGGTCGCGCGCTTGAAGATGGACGGCAGGTCGGGCTCAAGCTCTCGTATTTCAGCCTCGCCGATCTCCTCGAGGACGACACCATGGCGCTTACGCAGATCGCGGTCGCCCTGCGCCGCCTGGAATGCCTCTTCGCTCTCATAGGCGAACATCCAGCCGCGCTCTTCGGCGTGCGCGTCAAAGGCAGCGCCGCCCATGATGTCTCGGACCGTTGAGACGGCCAGGCTTTGCGCCTCTTGCAGAACCTTCTTGCCGGCTTCGAAAGTCTGCGGGCCGGACGCGGACACGAACGAAGCCAGCCAGGGTAGAAAATCGGGCAAATGCGGCTTGTTCACCATAAGCGTGTCGAGCTTGTCACTTTTCGCCGCCGCGAGCATCGCCTTGACGCCACCTTCGGAGCTGGCCGGCGCGATGATGTTGGTCGCGAAGATGCCGACGGTGCCTTCGCCGCAGCCCCGACCCATGCCGTCCGGGTCGAACATCGTGACATCGAAGCCGTCGCGCTGAAGATATGCCGCGCTGCTTGCGCCGACGGCTCCGGCTCCGACGACGATGGCTTTCTTCCGGCTAGTTTTAGGGGCAGACATGGTTTGACCTCGTTCTTACAGTTTTGATTTTTCCCGGCACGGGACTTCCGGTGTCGGATCGAAATAGCTCTCTCGTTCGGAGGAATGGACCGCATCCATTCCACTCCGATTTCAGTGTCTACAGGCTTGAATACGCCGTTCAGGCGGCCAGGCGTCGTTCCACGATTCTGGCGTAGAGACTGGCCCCGACCGGAAGGATGTTCTCGTCGAGCAGGAAGCCCGGGTTGTGGACGGAAACCGTTTCAGCGTGGCCCAGGTGACAGTAAACGCCCGGCTTCAGGAAGAGCATGTCCGAGAAATCCTCGCTGCCCATGACCGCTTCGTTTCGCATCACGACATTTTCAGCGCCGACGATATCGCGGGCGGCTGCGGCATAGCCTTCAACCAGTTCCTCGGTGTTGACCAGGACGTCGAAGACATTGCGGAGATCGACTTCGATCTCGACATCGAAACTCGTCGCCACCCCCGCAATGATAGCGCGCATGCGCTGGCGCAGGGTTTCGGCGACCTCGCGGTCAAGGAAACGCAACGTGCCGGCGATGACGCATTCCTGCGGAATGACATTGTAGGCAGTGCCGGAGTTGATCCGCGTCACGGACAATACGGCAGCTTTCATCGGATCGAGATTGCGGGCGACGATCGTCTGCAGCATCTGCACGATGACCGAGGCGATCAGGATGGGGTCCTTGGAAGCTTCGGGCTTGGCGGCGTGACTGCCTTTGCCGCGGATGCGGACGTCGAAGAAGTCTGCACCAGCCATTGATATGCCCGGCTTGATGCCGACCCGGTTGGGGAAACCGTTCGGCGAATTGTGGATGCCGTAGATCTCGTCGCAAGGGAAACGGTCGAACAGCTTATCCGCGATCATGGCACGCGCGCCGCCAAGCCCTTCCTCCGCCGGCTGGAAGATCAGGACGGCGGTGCCGGAAAAATTGCGCGTCTCCTGAAGGTAGCGGGCCGCGCCCAGAAGCATTGCCGTGTGGCCGTCATGGCCGCAGCCATGGAAGCGGCCGGGATGCTTCGAGGCGTAGGGGAGATTGGTTTCCTCATCCATCGGCAAGGCATCCATATCGGCGCGCAGGCCGATCATGCGCGTGCCTTCTGACGAACCCTTGACGACGCCGACGACGCCGGTCTTGCCGATTTCAGTGTGAACCTCGATGCCCCAACTCTTCAGCTTCTCGGCAACGATCTTCGACGTGCGGACTTCCTCGAAGCCGAGTTCGGGATACTCATGAATGTCCCGGCGGATTGCGACAAGCTCATCCTTGAAGGAATTTATTCGTTCTAGTACAGGCATGATAATCCTCATCACAGCTTGGCGTCTGCGTCCGTGCTGATCGCAACTCGGGTCAATTCTTGAAGTGTTCGAAGTGAGCTGACTTCTGGCCGGCTCATTTCGCTCGGGCGGTTTATTCGTGAACGCTGATGAATTTGCTCAGGTGAACATTGGAGACGTTGTCCTGGTAGCCGTGGACCCGCGATGAAACGAGCCACAGATCGGCGGGGTTCAGCAGCGGCATGACCTGCTGGTCTTCCAGCAGCGCCGATTCCGCACCGTGCATGGCCGCGGCGCGCTTCACCGGATCGAGCTCCGCATAGGACGCATGCATGAATTCGTCGTATTTTGGATTCTTGTAGTGCGAGTAGTTGTAGATCGTGCTGGTGCTCATCGGCAGGACCAGGAAGTTCTCGGCATCCGGATAGTCGCACAGGAAGGAATTGGCCGACACCTGGAACGCGCCACCTTCCTGAAGGTAGGAATTGTGCGAAGCCGGGTCGAGGTTGTGCAATTTCACATCCGCGCCGAACGCCTCTTTCCAGGTGTTCGCGATCGCCGTTGCCGTCCGCTCGACATTGGCGTCGATGTTATAGCGGATGGTGATTTCCAGCGGCTTTCCACCCGTTCCGTAGCCGGCTTCCTTCATCAGTTCGATTGCTTTTTCTTCACGATCGATCTGGGAGAAGGTCGCATAGTCCGGCTCAGACGGCTTGCCGTAGGATGCAATGCCGTGCGGGATGAACGAGTAGGTCGGCGTCGCCGAGCCATAGTAGATCGTCTCGGCGAGAAAATCCCGATCGACGGCCATCGACAAGGCTTTGCGCACCCGCACATCATCGAACGGCGCGGTGCGCGTATCGAAGGTGTAGTGGATGGTACGCAGCACCGGCGCGACATGGACCTGATCGCCATAGGCCGTGCGAAGCCGCGGCAACTCGGAGGCTGGGAAGTTGAAAACCATGTCCACTTCACCAGCTTCGAAGCGGCGAACCAAGGCTGCCTGTTCCGGAATCGGATAGTAGATCACCTTGCCCAGCTTGACGTTGGCCGCGTCCCAGTACTGGTCGTTCTTGACGATGGTCATGCTGTCGTTGGCTACGTGTTCCGCCAGCTTGAACGCGCCGTTCGAAACCATGCGGCCGGGCTTGACGAAGTCGATGCCCTCTTTGTCAACGCTGGCCCGGTTTACAGGCAATGTGAAATGGTGCGCCAACAGATTGAGGAAATAGGAGGTCGGCCGCTCAAGCGTGATTTCCAGCGTGTGATCGTCGATGACGCGCGTACCGAGTTGGTCGAGCGGCAGTTCGCCCTTGTTGATTTTTTCGGCGTTCTTGATCGGATACAGCAGGTCGGGATGCAGGGCCGTCGTCTTCGGATCCTGAAGGCGGCGCAGGGAATAGGCGAAGTCTTCCGCCGTCACTGGCGAACCGTCCGACCATTTCGCCTGTTCGCGGATCTTGAAGGTGTAAACGATGCCATCCGGCGAGATCGTCCAGGACTCGGCCGCGCCCGGAATGATCTTGCCGGCCGGATCATAGACGGTCAGCCCCTCGAAAAGATCCCTCAAAGCAAACTGGCCGCCGGTATTGACCCGCGCCGGATCGAGGGAATTCGGCTCGCCGGTCACTGAGCGGCGCAACACCGACTCGGCCGAAGCCGGCGTCAGCCCGAGTAGCGTCACACATAGAAGCCCCGTGACCACACCGGACATGATTGGCAAAATTCTGGATCGTTGCGACATCATTGCTCTCCCATTGCAGATAAACATCAAACGAAACATCCACTGCAGCTTGCACGCCACAGAAGAACAGAAGCGCTTCCATTGAGCGCATCCGTGACAGGAAAATGGCGTCTGCCTCAGGTACCCGATGGGCCGACCGGCCCGATCGAAAACTCCCCAGCCGCCGCTTTACGCCTACTGGCCCTCCTCCTTGGAACCCGAGCCGTTTGCGTATTCGGGAAAAATCTCGGCTGGCGATAGCAGCCTCGGCGCGATCCCCTGGACGTGAAGCTGCCTGGCGAAATCGGCGATCATGGCTTTGTTGGCCGCAAACCCGCTGTCGCTCCAGCTTGCCGGAAGATCGCGCGCCACCCGGCATAGTTCATCCATCATCCAGGGCGTGGTTTCGACATTGATGCGGCGTTGTTCGAGCCACATCCGTCTCGATGCGTCGATCAAATCGCTAAGCACCTGCGGGAGCCATGGATGAGCAGCCACAAGCGGCGCCTTGACGCCAAATGTATGGACGCCCGGCACGTAACCGACCGCTCGGCTATAGGCGAGTTCCTGATCCCTGAAATCGGGAAGCAGATGGCGAAGCTCAGAATTCGGGCTGAAGAAGCCCTCCGGCAGGACCGGGCAAAAAACCGCGTCAAGTTCTCCGGCGACCAGAAGCTCCAGCAGGGAGCGCTCGCCTGCCACCGCCTCTATTCGGCCCGGCCGGCCAAACCCTTCCAGAACATCCCTGCCCAGCGGCTCCGTCCGCGTCAGCCGGCCCAGAAACCAAAAGGCGTCGTCGATGCCGACGCCGGCATGAGCGAGCGCGGCGCGGGTCCATACACTGCCCGTATCCTGCCAGCCCGATAGGCCGATCCGCTTGCCGGCGAGCTCTTCAAGTCGGACGATGTGGCTGTCTTTCTTCGTAATGATGCAGCGATGCCGAAAGCTTCTCAGGACGAAATTGGGAACGCCGACGACATCAGTCTCGCCCCTACCCCGGGCGGAAACGTAGCGGCTGAAGGATATTTCGCCGGCGTCGTGCGCGTGTTCAGCCGCGAAATTTTTCGGAACAGTACTCACATGTTGGATCTCGATATCGACCTTGTCGGACGCAACGTCGCCACGCAGCAAGGGGATGAGAAAATCCCAATCTCGAACCGCCAAATGAATCTTTATGGACATGGGCACTTCACTCAAGTGTCATCGTTAGATAGAGATTATATGTTCAGAATTGCCTGATCAAATGCTATTATGTTACTGAACATTAAATGACAGGAACCGAAGAAATGGCGGAACCGGGGTCGGTGGGATGGTTTGCAGAACATTTGAACGACCGAACCAAGCGGGGGATAGCGGTGGAGACCAGCGCGCTCATCCGGGCAGGCTCGCTGACGATGGGAACCAAGCTTCCGCCGGTGCGCGACCTTGCCTTCGCGCTCGGGGTTAGCCCGGCCACTATTTCCGACGCCTGGAGCGAGTTGAGAAAACAGAAGATCATTACAGGCCGCGG
Source organism: Aminobacter sp. MSH1 (assembly GCF_003071665.1). Taxonomy (GTDB): domain Bacteria; phylum Pseudomonadota; class Alphaproteobacteria; order Rhizobiales; family Rhizobiaceae; genus Aminobacter; species Aminobacter niigataensis. The sequence goes on from NZ_CP026265.1 coordinate 157,846, forward strand.
CCGTAACGGCAGTTGGGTCAGTGGCGATCACATTGCGGCCCGACCGTTCCGGCTTGCTCAGTCCGGCGATTACGGAGAACACGTCCTAGACCTGTCCAAAGCGGGGCCTGATCCGGCACTGCTTCCACCGCTCGTGGAAGCGTTGAGACACGGTGCCAGTGCCGCAAATCTCAACAGCTACGAACGCATTCGTATCCTTCCTGAACTGCGGGACGCCGTGCAGGGGTCATGGCCCTATCGCCCAGAGGCGTTTTTGGCCACCAGCGGCGGCTACAATGCCGTCTACACCGTGCTTCATGCGTTCTTCGTGCCCGGTTCCCACATCGCGATCGAGGATCCCACGGCGCTGCGCCTGCTTGATATCCTTGAGGATCTGGGAGCTCGCATCCTGCCAGTCAAAAGTGACCGGGACGGGCCGCTCCCCGCCTCACTCGCGGCCGCGATGGCTCACAAACCGGCTGCCTTCCTGTTTCAGCCCCGCCTGCATTCAGTGACCTGCCAGACCGTCAGCCAGCAACGCATCGGTGAACTTGCAAACGTACTGGAGGGCAGCGACACGCTGATCATCGAAGACGACGGCATCGCCGACATCGCCACTTCGCCCGCCACTTCGTTGGGCGGCGTCCTTCCCGACCAGGTCATTCATATCCGGTCTCTTTCGAAAACGCTGGGCCCCGATCTGCGGCTGGCCATCCTCTCCAGCTCGACCAAGCTGGTCGATCAGATCCAATCCTTTCGCAGCTTCGGTGCGGGCTGGACCAGCCGCATCCTGCAGTCGGCTGCTGCCTGGCTACTCAATGATGAGGATACGCTCGGGTCCATCGATAAAGCCCGAGAAGTTTATCGCCAGCGCCGCACAGAACTTTCCGAAGCGCTGGCAAAACGAGGAATACCGCTCCCGGACGGCGAAGGCTTTTGCCTCTGGGTTCCGGTACAGTCGGAGCAGTTCGCGTTGATAACGCTGGCTGCTCGTGGCATCGCGGTTCAACCGGGATCCAAATTTCTCATCAACCCTACACACCATATCCGAGTTTCCACCAGCACGCTGGAAAACCGCTACGACGAAGTGGCGGATGCCATCACGGTGGCGATCGGAGGAGCAACATGAAGACGGTCCTCGCAGGCAAACTTCGACACTGGAACTCTCATACCAAGTACCGATGCCTTTGAATCCCTGAGCCCCAAGCTGCCTAAAACCACGAAGGAGCAAGCGGCAAGACGGCTGGCAATAATCAGCCGATGAAGCGAAACGCCCGCATGACCTCAAAAAAGTCCTTATGCCGGAACCGCAATCGACAGTCTGACATGAGCTCAGCACCTGGATACCAACTGCAGCGATAGGCCTCCGTCGGGTTTGCATATTCGATCTGCATGTCCACTTCGTCTGGCATTTGCAGAAGGCAGGCCGAAAGATCTGCCTTCAGGGCCTTCTCAACGCCAGAGCGGATTTCGGCGCATGCCCGCGCGGGAGTCATTGATGCAGAGGCCTGTCCCCCGTCAGCGGCTATGGCACAGATTTGAGGTTGTGATTTAAGGAGGATTTGGGCTTCGTCGTAGTGACGAAGGAACGAAGATGAAGCCCAAATCCTCCAATTCAAAATCACCGACCAAGCCCCCTGCAGAGCGGGTGGTCAAGGACATCCGGCGTCAGACCCGCCGCCACTTCTCGGCCGAAGACAAGATCCGCATCGTGCTTGAAGGTCTTCGCGGTGACGACAGTATCGCCGAGTTGTGCCGCAAAGAGGGCATCGCGCAGAGTCTGTACTACAGCTGGTCCAAGGAGTTCATGGAAGCCGGCAAACGCCGCCTGGCCGGGGACACCGCCCGTGCGGCGACCTCCGGTGACGTGCAGGACTTGCGCCGCGAAGCCCGTGCGCTGAAGGAGTGCGTGGCGGACCTGACGCTGGAAAACCGCTTGCTTAAAAAAAGCATGATCGCGGATGGGGGCGACGACGAATGAGGTATCCCGCATCCGAGAAGCTGGAGATCATCCGTATCGTCGAGCAGTCGCACCTGCCGGCCAGGCGGACGCTGGACCAGCTCGGCATTGCCCGCCGGACCTTCTACCGCTGGTATGACCGCTACCGGGAAGGTGGGCCGGAAGCGCTGGAGGATCGCCCTTCGGCGCCGAACCGGGTGTGGAACCGCATTGGCGAGGACATCCAGGACCAGATCGTCGAGATGGCGTTGGAGGCGACCGACCTCAGCCCACGCGAACTGGCCGTGCGCTTCACCGACGAGAAACACTACTTCGTGTCGGAAGCCACGGTCTACCGGTTGCTCAAGGCCCATGACCTGATCACCAGCCCAGCCTATACGGTAATCAAGGCGGCCGATCAGTTCCACACCAAGACCACGCGGCCGAACGAGATGTGGCAGACCGACTTCACCTACTTCAAGATCATCGGGTGGGGCTGGATGTACCTCTCGACGGTGCTTGACGACTTCTCGCGCTACATCATCGCCTGGAAGCTATGCACCAACATGCGGGCCGAGGACGTGACCGACACACTGGACCTCGCGCTCGCCGCCTCGGGCTGCGACAGCGCCACCGTTCTACACAAACCCAGGCTGCTATCGGACAATGGCCCCAGCTACATCGCGGGCGAGCTGGCCGAATACATCGAGGCCAACAAGATGAGCCATGTGCGCGGCGCGCCGTGCCACCCGCAGACCCAAGGCAAGATCGAGCGCTGGCACCAGACCCTGAAGAACCGCATCCTGTTGGAGAACTACTTCCTGCCCGGCGACCTCGAAGCCCAGATCGAGGCCTTCGTCGAGCACTACAACAACCAGCGTTACCACGAGAGCCTGGCCAACGTGACGCCTGCCGATGTCTACTTCGGCAGGGCACAGGCCATCATCAAACAGCGCGAAAGGATCAAACGAAAAACCATCGAATATCGGCGCTTGCAGCACCGCAAGCTCGCAGCCTAACATCAAATCCCAGACGAGGCCCGCTCTCCGCTAGTCTACGCCCCAATCTGCGCCAAATGTTCTGACGACGGACAACCTTGCGCTTCCTGATTACGCGGGCAAGTTCGCGCGCCTCGGCTTCATTGACCTCCGAGATGACTTTTCCGGAGTAGTCGATGCGCTCCGTGACCACCAGGCGGTCGCGGCGCGGCAGATAGGGAGCAGCCATCTCCTTATAGGTATCCCAAAGGTCGTCGCGGGTGCCGCGACGAATCTCGATGACATCGCGAAAGCCTTTGGTCGTGACCATGATCGCTGGCGGGAATCGCCGGGTGATCAGCGCGTTCGTCGCCAGCGTCGTACCATGCGAAAACAGGATGATATCGCGCAGGGCGACCCCGCCCGCTTCGATCCCCTTGAGCACACCGTCGATGGGGTCCGGCGTCGTCGGCGTCTTGGCCACGTGTATCTTGCCGGAAGCCTCGTTCAGGACGCACACGTCCGTAAACGTGCCTCCTACGTCGCAGGCAACGCGTACCATTGACCTATCGGTTGGTTCTGCAGTCATAGACACTTCCTCCATCAACAGACGATACAGTTACGGTCGTGCAGACTTCGCGCCCTTTCAGACACGGAGTTTCAATTCCGGGCATCGGATTTTTTTGGATTTCAGGCAAAACATCACCTCAATGCAGATTTTATCTGCATTATCCTGATGTTTGATTTTTGATAGCTTCGTTGCTAGCGTTTATTACTTCACGCTCAAGCAACCGACGAAATCGGATGCTTCATAAAAAAGCAGAAACAAAAAAGCTCTCGCAGGCATATTTCCCACGAGAGCTTCTTTGCTCAATTTCTTTCGCAACGTTGCGATGATCTATTGGTAATGCGACATATCGGCACTGTCAAGGGATTGATTCAGGCGAAACTAATTTTACTTTACCCTATCGACAACGCCTACAGCAGATCCCGCGCTGTGATCACCGCCATGGCGATCGCCTCGATGGTCGTGCGCTTGTTCATGGCCTGCTCACGCAACGTCTCGTAGGCGACCTGTTCCGAAACGTTGTTGGCGGCCATGAGAATAGCCTTTGCCTTGTCGATGTCGCGATGCGCTTTCAGTTTCGCATCCATGCGCTCGACGCGCAGCCGCAATCGTTGTTCCCGCCTGTGGTTGTTCACGCTGAGCAGCAAATTGGCCAATATGCCGAAAGTGCGTAGCGGCAAGCCGATGACTGCCTGGGCACGCAGGCGCAGCACCTTCTCCACGATGATCGGATTCTCGTAGTCGACAATGGCAATCAGGACCGCTGGAGGATCGTCTGCATTCCAGTTCAGGACGATGTCGCCTTCGACGATGGGGCGAACGAAGACGAAAACCACATCGGTGTTCGCCGGAATTTCAGCCGGGGGCGGCCAGTTGGTCTGAACCTGGCAGCCAATTCTGTTCAGGTGCTGCCACAACTCCTCGCCTTCGCTGCTTTTTGGCTGCAGCAAGAGGACCCGAAGGTTCCTGAGATCCTTGATCAGGATGGGTGCCGATCGTTCGTTCGGCGAATGGGGGCTACGTGATACCATCGTTCCTCTTGGTGGCAACGTCGGGCTTTCCGCGCCAGCTGCATCGTCATCGATAAGCAGTGCGGGACCCGTTTCTTGGCTACCGGACTAGTTCGAACGTATTGCCAGCCTCCCCCCCCATTCGTTCGGATCATAATTGGCAAGATAGGGATCGGGCCGAACGGCAGATTCTGACACCGACAGGATTTCGAACTGGCCGTCAGTCCGAGCGCGACCGATCTTGGGCCACACATGGGTATGGGCGTTGTCTGGATCTATCCTCACTCGCCCCTGCGGAGCGTCGAACTCGGCCCCCAGGATTGCCGGCCGTAAGATATCGACCTCATCCGTGTCGGACTTGCACATGGCCTCGGCCACGATCTTCACCTGGAAATAGGCCGCCTCCCAGCACATGTTCGTCACCATGTCGTCGCCGAACCTTGCGGCATAGCGCTTCATGCAGGCCTCGTTTTGCGGGCTGGACTGGGCCTGGAAGTAGGTGGCCGAGGTAATGTGCCCTGCCCCGGCCTCGGTGCCCATGGCCCGGATGTCGGATTCGCTGGTGGTCAGACTTGCAATGGGCATGGTCTTGGGATCGAGCCCTGCCTCGGCAAACTCCTGATAGAAGTGGACGATGCCTTCGCCCACGAAATTGCAGAAGATCACGTCGGGTCGGCTGCGCTTGATATCGGCAACCAGCTTTTTGTAGGCGGAGCGCGGCGCATCCAGCTTGAGGTATCCGCGATCGGCGACCTGGCCACCGTGGGTCACGACCATCTCCGTCATGATACGATCGGACTCGCGCGGCCAGATGTAGTCGGAACCGACCATGTAGAACCGCTGGCCAACATGGTTCAGCAAATACTCTGCCAGTTGCGTGCTGTTCTGGTTGGGTGCCGCACCGCAGTAGATTGCGTTGCGGGAGTATTCGAAACCCTCATACTGGGCCGGGTAGCAGAGCAGCCCGTTGCGTCGTTCGACGGCCCGCAACACGGCCTTGCGCGAACTCGACATGTAGCAGCCGAATATCACCCTGATCCCGCTCTCGATCAGCAATCGGTTGGCCAGCCTGTTATAAAGAAATGGGTCGCCACCCGGATCGAAATGAATCGGAACGAGTTCGCGTCCGTTGATCCCACCGGCCTGATTGACTTCATCGATCGAAAACAGCGTGGCATTCAGCATGCTACGCTCCATGACCGCAGTTACTCCGGTTTGGGAGAACAGGACACCGACACTGATCGGTTCTTTGGTCATATGCGCCCTCAAAATCCCGGTTCCCTCAGGCATGTCAGGGAGCCGTCCGATCTGGGGGCGCCCTGAACCTCGAAACAAAAAAGCGCCCCCTGCGAAGAAACCGCAGTAGAGCGCCATTGCTCGATTGTGAGGACGCAATCCTCACCCTGATCTTGGCTTATGCGACGGCACCAGTCAACTCGTTGCGCAGCCCGCAGCCCGCAGCGCCGGCAGCAATGAGAGGCTCTGGTGCGTTCACTCCGCCTGCATGCCATGGGACGTAGGCGATCAGGTCCAGGAGGGCGTGCGCGCCGGGTACGACGTGAGGCCCACGATAATGGTGGTGGACACCGGCTTCAGGCTGGGGAAATGCGTCGCCCATTCGTCCATCCCCTCGGCGAAGCTGTCGCCGCGATCGTGGAAGCAGGCGCGGCGCACGACATTTTCGAGCGACGTGCCGGCGGCCTCGCAGATCGCAGCCACTTTCTTCAACATGTAGCGCATCTGCGGTTTCAGCGGCTTGTCGAATCCCGCCCTCTCCGCCAGCGCCTGCTCACTTCCCGATGTCAGCAGGCGTCGTTGAGAAGCCTCCAAGGCTGGCGTTCTGCGACACGTTTTGCCGGATCGCCCCGGCCCGTCCGTACGGCCCCTCGCATCGACAGGCTTCAAGGAATTTACAATTGGAATGAACGGAGCGACATTCATGGCGTCGTCCATTTGTACAGCTTTTACGCGAAACACAAATTGGAGGAACTGCCATGAGGACTGCAAGTCTCGCGCGTTGCGTAGTCATTGCTCTGGCTGGTTTCTGGGGCGTGGGACAGGCCCCAGCAGAGGAGCCGAACAAGGCTGAAATCGACGCCATTCGCCAGGCGCTGGAGAAATACCAGGACCCCTACAATGCGATCCGCGACCTCTATCTCTCGACGGTGGGGTGCGTTCACTACAGCGGCGAAAAGATCGAAGGGCACATGGAGTATCCGAAGGGAGCCATGGGGATCCACTTCGTCAACGTCACCATCAGCGGCCCGCCGGATCCGAAGCGTCCGAACGTGCTGATCTACGAGCCCGACGGCAAGAAGCTGCGCCTGGTCGCGGTCGAATGGCTCGTCCCGCTTGCGGCAGCCAAGGAACGGCCAAGCATGCTGGGCCAGCCCTTCCAGGGTCCAATGGAGGGGCATGAACCGCTGATCCCGAAGGACTTCGTCCACTATGACCTGCACGCCTGGCTGTTCAAGGACAACCCGCTCGGCATGTTCAGTCCGACAAACCCGGATGTGTCCTGCGACGGGTTCGACTTCAGCCTGCTGGAGACGCCGACCAAGATGGTGCACGCGCCATGAGACAAGCGCCCAACAGATAGCGGCATAGGCCTCAGACGAGGTCGTCGAGCGCCTTGCGCTGGCGGTGCATTTCTAGGAACACGCGGTAGTCGCGGTCGAAGCGCGGCCACGCTGCAGGATTTGGACGGCGCGCGCGGCCCTCCTGGCGCATCGCGGTGCAGGCCTCGGTGAGGTTGGGATAAAGGCCGGCTGCGGCGGCCGCCGCCATGGCCGTGCCCAGAAGCACGGCGTCGCCGCCGACCGGCTCGACGACGGTGCAGCCGGTGGCATCAGCATAAAGCTCCATCAGCAGCGGGTTGCGGGTGTGGCCGCCGGTGACGTGCAGCGTGTCAATGCCGTAGCCATTGGCGTTGAGCGCATCGAGCACATGGCGAAGGCCGAGCGCTATGGCAACCGCAGTGCGCCAGTAGAGCCGGCACAGGCTGTCGAAGGACGAATCGAGCGTCAGTCCGCTGATCACGCCGAGCGCATGCGGGTCGGCCAGCGGCGAGCGATTGCCGTGGAAGTCGGGCAGCACGTGCAGGCGTCCGGCAAGGTCGAGGCCTTCGCCGGCGCGCAGTTGCATGATGCGTTCGGTGATCTTCCGGTGCAGCGCGGCATCGGGCTCGCCGCCGGCGCCATGCCAGCGGACGATGTGGTCGAGCAGCGCACCTGTCGCCGACTGTCCGCCCTCGCTCAGCCAGAGGCCAGGCAGGGCCGCGCCGAAATACGGCCCCCAGACGCCGGCAAAGGCGCGTGGCTCGGGTGACATCGCCATGACGCAGCTCGATGTGCCGGCGATCAGCGCAAGATGACGTTCGATGCCGGGCAGTCCGCCGATGACGCCGACCGCACCGGCAAAGGCGTCGATCATGCCGGCGCCGACACGGCAGGCGGTGGTCAGGCCGAGCGCTTCGGCGGCTGCGGGCATGAGCGGGCCGAGATCGGTGCCGACCGGGCTGGCACGCTCCGGCACGGCTGCATGTTCGAAGATGTCGCCGAGGCCGACGGCGGCAAAGAAGTCGTGCCGCCAGGCCTCGCGCTCATGGGCAAGATAGGTCCATTTGGCGGTCCGCGTGCATTGCGAGCGGGCGAGCGAGCCCGATGCCTTGTGGCAAAGGAAATCGGCGAGATCGAAGAGTTGTCCGGTGCGGGCCCAGCTTTCCGGCAAATGACGCTTGACCCACATCAGCTTGGGCGTCGCCATTTCCGGCGACATCACGCCGCCGGCATAGCCGAGCACCTCGTGGCCGGTTGCAGTGCATTCGTCGGCCTCGGCAAGGGCGCGATGGTCGAGCCAGACGATGGTGTCCCAGCGGTCGCCGCCGCCGGCGGAAACGCCGACCTGCTCGCCACGCCTGCCCCTGAATACGGTCGAGCAGGTCGCGTCGAAGCTGATGCCGGCGACGTCGGCCGGCTCGACATCGGCGGACACGCGCGCCGCGCGCACCGCGGCGCAAGCCGCCTGCCAGATGTCTTCGGAATCGTGCTCGCAATGGCCCGCCGCCGATCGGTTCATGGCGATGGGGAATTCGGCACGGGCGAGAAGCTTTCCGCGCTGATCGAAAATGCCGGCGCGGGCGCTGCCGGTGCCAACATCAACGGCGCAAAGATGGGCCGCCATCAGGACGACAATGTCCGGCTGCGGCCAGCACGCGTGCGGCCGACTGGCGGCGTTTGCCGCGAGATCAACCGGTCTGAAAACGCCGAGATCAAAACCATGATGCGCAGTCTATATGCGCGCCATGGCCAATGCCAGCGGGCTGCGGCGGCTCGGCCTGGCTCAGAGGCTGTCGCCGAGATAGCGCGTCAGGGTCTCCCTGGTCCCCAGCGTCCACAGCGCCTCGAGGCCATGGGCGAAGGCCGCGGCGAAGGGTGCCGACTTGCCGACCTCGCCATAGATGTCTTCCATGGCGAGCCAAGCCTGGGGCATGTCCTTCGCCGCCGTGGCGGTCGCCTGCAGGCGGGTCCAATTGGGGTCGTTGGGCTCGATGACAGCACCGGAGTCGGTCGTGCCGAAGCAGTAGCGGCACCAGAGCGCGGATTCGAGCGCAAGGCCGGTCATGCCGCCGCCTGCCTTGAGCCGGTCGGCGATGGTCGGGATGATGAATTTCGGCTGCCGGTTGGAGCCGTCGAGACAGAGCCGCCGCACGGTGTCGCCGATCTTCGGGTTGGAAAAGCGGCGTTCGATGAGCTGGCAGTACTCCTCGATCACGACACCCGGCACCGGCGGTACGGTGGGCATGATCTCCTCGCGCTCGAGCTTGGCCAGGAAGGCACGCACGAGCGGGTTCTCCATCGCCTCGTGGACGAAATGGATGTCCATCAGCCCGGCCGGATAGGCGATGGTGGCGTGCCCGCCATTGAGGATACGGATCTTCATCAGCTCGAACGGGGCGACGTCATGGACGAACTGGACGCCGACCTTGTCCAGCGCCGGCCGGCCATCGGTGAAACGGTCCTCCATCACCCATTGCTTGAACGGCTCGCAGAACACCGGCCAGTTGTCCTCGACGCCGAACTCGGCTGCAAGGATGCCGCGCTCGCGGTCGGTGGTTGCGGGCGTGATGCGGTCGACCATGCTGTTGGGGAATGCAACGTTGTCGCGGACCCAGTCAGCGAGCGTCTCGTTGACCAGCCGGGCAAGACCGATCGTCGCATCCGACGTGACATGGCCGTTGCCGGGGATGTTGTCACAGGACATGACGGTGAAGGGCACGATGCCGTCCCCACGGCGGCGGATCAGGCCGGCGAGGATGATGCCGAACACGGTCCTGGGCGTGTCCAGGTTCTGCGCATCGGCGACGATGTCGGGGTGGGTCGGATTGAAGAGCCCCGAGGCCGGATCGATGAAATAGCCGCCTTCGGTGATGGTCAGCGAAACGATGCGGATCGCCGGATCGGCAAGGCGCTCGATGATGGCGGCCGCATCGCCGGGCATCAAAAAGTCGATCATCACCGAGGTAACGCGGGCGCTCATATGGCCGCTGTCCTGTTCGACCACAGTGGTGAGCCATTCCTGCTCGGCAAGCCTGGCGCGACCAACCTTTTCGCCGTCGAAGACGCCGGCGCCGACGATCGCCCAATCATGGCCGACACCGGAGTTGAACAGCTCGTCGAGATAGACCGCCTGATGCGAGCGGTGGAAGTTACCGACGCCGAAATGGACGATGCCTGGCGTGAGTGCGGCGCGTTCGTAATTCGGGCGCGCGACATTGGCGGGGAGACTGCCGAGATTCGCTTGGGAGAGTTTCACGGGCATGGTTCGACGCTTTCTTTTTCACGGTTCGGCGCAAGCGCCTCCGATCCCTTCGCCCCGTTTACGGGGAGAAGGTGGCCCGAAGGGCCGGATGAGGGGCGGCATCAATCTTGAAGGTCAGCGCTGCCCCTCACCTGCCTGCCGGCATCCTCTCCCCGTGAACGGGGAGAGGAGCGCTGAATTCAACTCATCCAGTTGCCGCCATCGACGTTGTAGGTCTGGGCGACGACGTATTGGCTCTCCTGTCCGGCGAGGAAAATCGCCATGCCGACAAGGTCGTCCGCGGTGCCCATGCGGCCGAAGGGTACGGCCTCGCCGACGAGGCGCTTCTTCTCGCCTCTCGGCCGGTTCTCGTATCTGGCGAACAGCTCATCGACATGTTCCCAATGCTCACCGTCGACGACGCCGGGCGCGATGGCGTTGACGTTGATGCCGTGCTTGATCAGGTCGAGCCCGGCCGACTGGGTCAGGCTGATGACCGCGGCCTTGGTGGCGCAGTAGACGGCGACGAGCGCTTCGCCGCGACGGCCGGCCTGGCTCGCCATGTTGATGATCTTTCCGCCCCGTCCGGCAGCGATCATCGAGCGGGCAGCCGCCTGCATGGTGAACAGCGTGCCGGCGACATTGACCGCAAACAGCTTGTCGTAGCTCGCCTTGCCGATCTCGACGATCGGCGCGAGGTCGAAAAGTGCTGCGTTGTTGACCAGGATGTCGAGACCGCCTGCCCTCGCTTCGACGGCCTTGATCGCCTGATCTATCGAGTTCAGGTCGGTGACGTCGAGCTTGACGGCATAGGCCGACGCGCCGATCTCGGCGGCAGTCTTTTCGGCCGCTTCGACATTGATGTCGCCGATGGCAACTGTCGCACCCTCGCCGACATAGGCCTCGGCGAACGTCCGGCCGATGCCGCGCGCAGCGCCCGTGATCAGCGCCGACTTGCCCTGGAGCCTGCCGCTCACATGGCCCTCCCGTCGGTTCCGAAACGGTGGATCTTGGGCGGGCTGGGGGTGAGGAAGATCGTCTCGCCGTGGTGAACGCCTATCTCGCCGTCGGCACGGACGGTCAGCGGACCGACGTCATCCGCATGGACATGCAGGAAGGTGTCGGAGCCGAGATGCTCGGCCACACCGACAGTCGCCTTCCATTCGCCTGCGGTGGTGGAGATGCCGAGATGCTCGGGCCTGACACCGATGGTCGTGGCGCCATGCTTGACAGCAGCAGTGCCGTTGATCAGGTTCATCTTGGGCGAGCCGATGAAACCTGCGACGAACAGGTTCTTCGGCGTCTTATAGAGTTCCATCGGCGAGCCGACCTGCTCGATGTTGCCGGCATTCAGCACCACGATCTTGTCGGCCATGGTCATCGCCTCGACCTGGTCGTGGGTGACATAGATCATCGTCGTCTTGAGCTGGTGGTGAAGCTCGCTGATCTCGAGGCGCATGGTGCCGCGCAAGGCGGCATCGAGGTTGGACAGCGGCTCGTCGAACAGGAAGGCCGAGGGCTGGCGCACGATGGCGCGGCCAATGGCGACGCGCTGGCGCTGGCCGCCCGACAGCTGACCCGGGCGGCGCTCGAGATAGTTGGTCAGGTTGAGGACACGGGCGGCGTCCTTGACCTTCCTGTCGATGACCGCGGCATCCTCGCCCGCCATCTTCAGCGGGAAGGCGATGTTCTTGTAGACCGTCATGTGGGGATAGAGCGCATAGGACTGGAACACCATCGCCAGCCGCCGCTTGGCCGGCGCCTCGCCGGTGACGTCGCGGCCATCGATGTTGATCTTGCCGGAGCTGGTGTCCTCCAGCCCGGCGATCAGCCTGAGCAGGGTCGACTTGCCGCAGCCCGACGGCCCGACGAAGACGACGAACTCGCCGTCTTCGATCTCAAGGTCGATCTCGGGGATGATGGTGGTTGCGCCGAAGGACTTCGACACCTTGTTGAGAACAATATTGCCCATGGTTTCCTCCCGCGGGTTCGACTATTTCACGGCGCCGAAAGTCAGGCCGCGGACGAGCTGGCGCTGGGAGAACCAGCCCATGATCAGGATCGGTGCGATGGCCAGCGTCGATGCCGCCGAGAGCTTCGCCCAGAACAGTCCCTGCGGGCTGGAGAAGGACGCGATGAAGGCGGTCAGCGGTGCGGCATTGGTGGTCGTCAGGCGGATCGTCCAGAAGGCCTCGTTCCACGCCAGGATGATGTTGAGCAGCATGGTGGAAGCGATGCCGGGCACCGCCATCGGCGTCAGCACATAGACGATCTCGCCCCACAGGGTGGCGCCGTCCATGCGTGCGGCTTCGAGGATCTCGCCGGGGATTTCGCGGAAGTAGGTGTAGAGCATCCAGACCACGATGGGCAGGTTGATCAGCATCAGCATGACGGTGAGGCCGATGCGGGTATCGAGCAGGTTGGTGTCGCGGAAAATCAGGTAGATTGGCACCAGCACGGCGACCGCGGGCATCATCTTGGTGGAGAGCATCCACATCAGGATGTCCTTGGTGCGCTTGGTCGGCGAAAACGCCATCGACCATGCAGCCGGGACTGCGACCGCCAGCGCGAGGATGGTCGAGCCGACGGCGATGATCACCGAATTCAGGAAGAACTTGAAATAGTTGCTCTGCGCCTGGACCTCGGCGTAGCTCTCCAGCGTGCCCGACGGGATCAGGCTGAAGCCGGCGATCGCCTCGGTCTCGGACTTGAAGCTGGTGATGATGGTGTAGAGGATCGGGAAGAAGATCAGCAGGGCAACCACCCAGGCGGCCACGGTGAAGCCGATCTTGCGATTGGTCGAAACTGCGCGTGCCATGGGTTGCTCCTCACTTGTCCAGGTTCTTGCCGACGGCGCGCATCAGGAAGAAGGCGACGATGTTGGCCAGGATGACCGCGATGATGCCGCCGGCCGAAGCGCCGCCGACGTCGTAACCGAGCAGCGCCGTGCGGTAGATCAGGAACGGCAGGTTGGTCGAGGCGTAGCCCGGTCCGCCATTGGTGGTGACGAGGATTTCCGCATAGACGCCAAGCAGGAAGATAGTCTGGATCAGGATGACCACGGTGACGGCGCGCGAGATGTGCGGGATCGTCAGGTAGATAAAGCGGCTGACGAAACCGGCGCCGTCCATCTCGGCGGCTTCCTTCTGCTCGCCATCGAGCGACTGCAGCGCGGTGAGCAGGATCAACGTCGCGAATGGCAGCCACTGCCAGGCCACGATGATGATGATCGAAAACAGCGGGTATTGCGCGAACCAGTCGACCGGCTGGGCGCCGAAGAATTTGGCGATGTCGGCGAAGACGCCGTAGCCGGGGTGCATGATCATGTTCTTCCACACCAGTGCTGCCACCGGCGGCATGACGAAGAACGGCGAGATCACCAGGATGCGCACGATGCCCTGGCCGAACATCGGCTGGTCGAGCAGCAGCGCCAGCGCGATGCCGCCTATGACGGTGATCAACAGCACGCCGAGGACCAGCACCAGCGTGTTCCAGATCGACTGGAAGAAGGCCGGGTCGGTGTAGAAGAACTTGTAGTTGAACAGGCCGGCGAAGCTGACATTGGCCGGATTGAGCAGGTTGTAGTTCAGGAACGAGAACCACAAGGTCATCGCCAGCGGCACGATCATCCAGATGAAGAGCAGGATCACCGAAGGCGCCATCATGAAGCGCGCCAGCGTGGTGGTCTGTCGAGTAGCCATGGCGATCACCCCGGTTCGAACAGATGAGGTTTCAGGTCACCGAAAGGGGCCGTCCGGACTGGGAGACCGGACGGCCAGGCAGGGAGGATCTGCCTACTTGATGTAGCCGGCGCGGGTCATCTCGCGGACCGCTGCGGTCTGTGCCCCGGCAAGCGCGTCATCGACGCTCGACTGTCCGGCGAGGGCCGCCGAGAACAGCTGGCCGACGGTCGTGCCCAACCCCTGGAACTCGGGAATGGCGACGAACTGGCCACCGGTGTAGGGCACCGGCTTCACGCTCGGCTTGGTGATGTCGGCTGCATCCATTGCCGCCAGCGTCGGGCCGGCAAAGGCGGCCGCCTTCTTGTAGTCCTCACTGTTGTACAGCGAAGTACGCGTTCCGGGCGGTGCGCTGACCCAACCTTCCTTGGACGCGACGAGTTCGGTGTATCCCTTGCTGGTCGCCCAGGAGACGAACTTCTGTGCTGCTTCGCCCTTTTGCGAACTGGCGGGAACGGCCAGATTCCACGACCACAACCAATTGCCGTGATTACCGTTTCCAGTATCGGGGAAGATCGCGAACCCGATCTTGTCGCTTACACTCGATTCCTTGGGATCCGACAGCTTGGATGCCGCCACCGTGGCGTCGATCCACATGCCGCATTTGCCCTGTCCGAACAAGGTCAGGTTCTCGTTGAAGCCGTTCGACGAAGCGCCTTGCGGGCCGGCGTCCTTCATCAGATCGACGTAGAACTGGAGCGTGTTCTTCCATTCGGGCTGGTCGAATTGCGGCTGCCACTTTTCGTCGAACCAGCGCGCACCGAAGGAGTTGGACATGGCGGTCAGCAAGGCCATGTTCTCGCCCCAGCCGGCCTTGCCGCGCAGGCAGATGCCGTTGATGTCGGCGGCCCGGTCAGTCATCTTGCGCGCCGCGTCGGCGATGAATTCCCAGGTCGGCTTTTCGGGCATGGTGAGCCCGGCCTTCTCCATCAGGTCCTTGCGATACATGATCATCGCCGACTCGCCGTAGAACGGCGCGGCGTACAGCTTGCCGTCGACCGAGATGCCACCGCGGATGGAAGGCAGGATGTCATCCACGTCATAGTCGGCACCGAGCTTGTCGAGCGGCAGCAGCCATTGCTGCTTGGCCCAGATCGGAACCTCGTAGTTGCCGATGGTGACGACGTCATACTGGCCACCCTTGGTGGCGATGTCGGTGGTGACGCGCTCGCGCAGCACGTTCTCTTCGAGCGTGACCCATTCTAGCTGGATGTCGGGGTTCTTGGCGGTGAAGTCGTCCGTCAGCTTCTGCATGCGGACCATATCGCCATTGTTGACCGTGGCGATGGTGATGGTCTCGGCATGAGCGGCAAACGCAAGCGCGCTCGCTCCGCACAGGCCCAGGAAGAGCGTGTTCAGTTTCATCGAATTCCTCCCAAAAGCCAAAGTGAGCATTTGCTTTGGCTGTGGGCAATTATTCATCTGATGTGATTTATGTCAAGCAGGAATCTGGGCACGGCAGTGCAGCCGCCGGATTGGCGGCTGGTCGGGATGCAGATGAAGGGAGGAGAGAGACGGCGCGCGGCCGCGCGGAGCGCCTATGCGTCGGAAGGCACGGCTCGTGGACTACGGGTCAGGCAGCCAGCAAAGCTGCTGCCGTGCGCTCGTCGGTGATCAGGCCGTTGACGAGACGCCGGGTGACGGCGGCCAGGATGCCGGGCAGCTTGCGCTCGCCCATGGCGAGCGCAACCACCAGCGAGCGCTCACGCGACGGCAGCGGCGCGGAGGCAACGCGGTCGTTGGTGATGCCGTCGATCAGCTTGCCGTCGCGGTCGAAGGCCCAGCCGACAATCTCACCGACAGCGCCGGCCTTCTGCAGCGCCTTGAGTTCGGTTTCGGTGATGAAGCCGTCCTCGTAAAGCGGCGCCTGGGGGCCCATGTCGCCGACGCCGACGAAGGTGACGTCGGCCTGCGCCGCAAGCGCCAGGGTCGGCTGGATCAAGGGCTGGCCATGCAGCATGCGGCGCTCGTCCGACGACGAGGCAATGGCCGGCAAAGGCATGGGAAAGCTGCGCGCCTTGATGGTGTCGGCCATGGTGAAGATGACGTTGTAGAACGCCGCCGAACCGTCCGGCGAGATGTTGCCGGTCAGCGAGACCACCTTGTGCTGCGGGCATTCCATCGGCGGCAGCTGTTCGATCGCCGCCTTGAGCGTGCGGCCGGTGCCAATCGCCATGACGATCGGCTCGGGCGAGCGCAGCCATTTCTCGATCTCGGCGGCCGCCGCCTGGGCAATGCCGATCGTCGTCGACGACGAATCCGGATCGCTGGGCGTGACCTCGACAAGGTCGAGCGCAAAACGGGACCGGAGCCTTGCTGCAAGATCCAGGCAGTTGGCGATCGGATGGTCGACACGAACCTTGATCAGACCTTCCGACATGGCCAGCGACACCAGCCGCTGCGCTGTCTGGCGCGAGACGCCGAGCTTTGTCGCGATCTGGTCCTGGGTGTTGCCGGCAACATAATAGAGCCAGCCGGCGCGGGCGGCGTCGTCGAGCCTTGGGTTTTCGCTCCGGGAACTCATGCGTCGTGCCTCATCATCTGCCGAGGCAGTTTCGCAGGGTTTTCGGAAATGCGCAATTGCCCGGCAAGCGCGCATTTACTCGGATCGACTCTTTGCCGCAACTGGCAGCGATCAGCGTTGCCGTCAGCCGGCGCTGGCCGGCTCCGAGGTGTCGACGACTTCGAAATCGTGAGTGATGACGGCCGACTTGGCGAGCATCGCCGAGGCCGAACAGTACTTCTCGATCGAGAGGCTGACGGCACGCTCTACCTTGGCAGCCGCAAGGCCACGGCCCTTGACCACGAAGTGCATGTGGATGCGGGTGAAGACCTTGGGGTCGGTGTCGGCGCGATCGGCGTCGAGCTCGACGGTGCAGTCCTCGATCGCGTCGCGGCCCTTCTCCAGAATATGGACGACATCGTAGGCAGAGCAGCCGCCGGCGCCGATCAGCATCAGTTCCATCGGGCTCGGGCCCGGCGTCTGGCCGCCCGGTTCCTTGGAGGTTCCGAGCACGATCTTGTGCCCGCTGCCGGATTGGCCAACGAAGGTGCGATCCTCAACCCATTTGATGCGTGCCTTCATGACAGCCATCCTTCCCTGCAAAACTGCCCGCCATCGTGCGGTCCCAGTTCATAACCGGGCGAAGGTCGCAGCGTCGAGTGCCGCCTTGTGTCGCGGCGCAGATTTCAACACCAAGCACTGGCGACGCGTTCACAAATCCATCGACTGGACAGGCCATATCCGGGCGGCCCGCCCTATCGCCGGACAACAGCCCAAAGTTGAACTTCGGCGCAAGCAAAGCGCCGTCATGGACAGAACCTCTCCGCGGTTCGTCAAGCGGAGTGCCGCGCCACAATTCCATGTATGCAAACTAAATCTGCGATCACGACATTCTGTGCGGAACTTTGGCTGACCAGCGAAGTTGAGATGAAGGCAAAAGGTCGAAGTGGTGTTACACTCCCACCGACTTCGGCATTGTGAGGGTGCCATGCAAACACGTGAAACCGACGTCTTCAATCTCTTCTCGGAAATCTACAGCAGTCAGACAACCGAGGAGATGAGCCTCCAGCAATATCTGCTCGCCTGCCGCGACCAGCCGGCCATGTATGCCACGGCAGCAGAGCGAATGGTGGACGCCATCGGCGCCCCCACGCTGGTCGACACAAGTGCTGACCCCCGCATGGGGCGTATCTTCGCAAACCGAACAATCAAGCTTTATCCGGCATTTGCCGAATTCTACGGCATGGAAGACACGATCGAACGGATCGTCGGCTACTTCCGCTACGCCGCGCAAGGTCTGGAAGAACGCAAGCAGATCCTGTACCTGCTCGGCCCCGTCGGCGGCGGCAAGTCGTCACTCGCCGAACGGCTGAAGAAGCTGATGGAAGAGCGGCCGATCTACACGCTCAAGATCGGTGGTCAGCTCAGCCCGGTCTTCGAATCACCCCTTGGCCTGTTCCATCCAGATCGCATGGCCGACCTGCTCGAGGACAAATATGGCATCGCCCGGCGCCGGCTGACCGGCCTGATTTCGCCATGGGCGGCCAAGCGGCTCGAAGAAATCGGCGGAGACGTCTCCAAGTTCAGCGTGGTCAAGCTGATGCCGTCGCGGCTGCGCCAGATCGGCATAGCCAAGACCGAGCCCGGCGACGAGAACAACCAGGACGTGTCAGCCCTGGTCGGCAAGGTCGATATCCGCAAGCTTGAGAATTTCAGCCAGGCCGACCCCGACGCCTATTCCTACAGCGGCGGCCTGAACCGCACGACGCAAGGACTGTTGGAATTCGTCGAGATGTTCAAGGCGCCGATCAAGGTGCTGCATCCGCTGCTGACGGCGACCCAGGAAAGCAACTATAACGGCACGGAGAGCTTCGGCGCCTTCCCCTACCAGGGCATCGTACTGGCGCACTCCAACGAATCCGAATGGCTGCAGTTCAAGAGCAACAGGAACAACGAGGCGTTCCTCGACCGCATCCTGGTGGTCAAGGTGCCCTACTGCCTGCGCGTCACCGAAGAGCGGCAGATCTACGAGAAGCTGCTGCGCGAAAGCGAACTGGTGAGCAATCCCTGCGCGCCCGAAGTGCTCGACATATTGAGCCGCTTTACGGTGTCGACCCGGCTGGCCGAACACGAAAACTCGCCGCTCTACACCAAGATGCGCGTCTACGACGGCGAGAACCTCAAGGACGTCGACCCCAAGGCCAAGTCGATGCAGGAATATCGCGACGCCGCCGGCGTCGACGAAGGCATGAACGGCGTCAGCACGCGCTTTGCCTTCAAGGTATTGTCGGAGACGTTCAACTACGACACCAAGGAGATCGCCGCCGACCCGGTGCATCTGATGTATGTGCTCGAACAGGCGATCAAGCGCGAGCAGTTCCCCAACGAGATCGAGCAGTCCTATCTCGATTTCATCAAGTCGGAGATCGCCACGCGCTATGCCGAGTTCATCGGCCACGAGATCCAGAAGGCCTATCTCGAATCCTACAGCGAGTACGGCCAGAACCTGTTCGATCGCTACATCGCCTATGCCGACGCGTGGATCGAGGACCAGGACTACAAGGACCCCGACACCGGCCAGATCCTCAATCGCGGCATCCTCGATTCCGAGCTGTCGCAGATCGAGAAGCCTGCCGGCATCGCCAACCCGAAAGACTTCCGCAACGAGGTGGTGAAGTTCACGCTGAGGGCGCGCGCCAAGAACAATGGCCGCAACCCGTCATGGACCAGCTACGAGAAGCTGCGGGAGGTGATCGAGAAGCGCATGTTCGGCCAGGTCGAGGACCTCTTGCCTGTCATCAGCTTCGGCGCCAAGCGCGACAGCACGACCGAGAAACAGCATGCTGAATTCGTCGAACGCATGACCGAGCGCGGCTACACGCAGCGCCAGGTCCGGCGACTCGTCGACTGGTACATGCGGGTTAACAAGGCGGGCTGATCGGGGACACACATGCCGAACTTCATCGATCGGCGCCTCAACCCCAAGGACAAGAGCCTTGGCAACAGGCAGCGTTTCCTGAGGCGCGCTCGTGACGAACTGAAACGTGCGATCAACGACCGGGTCAGGTCCGGCAAGATCGAGACGGCGGACCAGGACCAGATCATCCCGATCCCCCGCAAGGGCATCAGCGAGCCGACGTTCCAGCGCGCGCCGCATTCCGGCCACCGGGAGGACGTGCTTCCCGGCAACAAGACCTTCGGCACGGGCGACCGAATCCCGCGCCCGGCAGCCGGCGGCGGCAAGGGCTCGGACCCCTCATCCTCGGGCGACGGCGAGGACGATTTCCAGTTCGTCCTGTCGCGTGGGGAGGTGCTCGACCTGTTCTTCGAGGACCTCGAACTGCCCGACCTGGTCAAGCACAACCTCAAGGAAGTCGTGACCTTCCGGCCGCGCCGGGCCGGCTTTACGATGAGCGGCAACCCGACCAGCATCAGCGTCGGGCGCACGATGTTCAACAGCTTCGGCCGGCGTATCGCGCTGAGACGGCCAAAACAGGCCGAAATCGACGAACTCGCGGCGGAACTCAAGAAGCTGGAGGGTGAGAGGCGGCCAAGCGCCGCCACTCAGCAACGTATCGCCATACTGCGCGAGGATTTGGCGACACTGGCGCGGCGCCGCAAGCTGATCCCTTACATCGATCCCATCGACATCCGCTTCAACCGGTTCGAGCCACAGCCGGTACCCAACGCCAATGCGGTGATGTTCTGCCTGATGGACGTTTCGGGCTCGATGGGCGAACGCGAGAAGGATCTCGCCAAGCGCTTCTTCGTGCTGCTGCACCTGTTTCTCAAGCGCCGCTACGAGAAGACCGACATCGTCTTCATTCGCCACACGCACGAAGCCTCGGAGGTCGACGAGGACACCTTCTTCTACAGCACCCAAAGCGGCGGCACTGTCGTTTCCACCGCGCTGGAGGAGATGCTGCGCGTCATCCGCGAGCGCTACCCGAGCAAGGACTGGAACATCTACGCGGCGCAGGCTTCGGACGGCGACAACATCCCCAACGACTCCGAGCGCTGCGTGTCGATACTCGACAAGACGCTGATGCGGCTCTGCCAATACTACGCCTATGTCGAGATCATCGACGAGCGCGAAAGCGAGATGTTCCGCCATGCCGACAACGGCACGTCGCTATGGAACGCCTATCGCGAGGTCAGCGCCGAGTGGCCGAATTTCGCGATGACGCGCATCGCCAAACCATCCGACATCTATCCCGTCTTTCATGAGTTGTTCGCCAAGGCACCGGCGCCGGCAAAACGCGGATGAGGACACCACGTGGAGAATCGCGCAAAAAGCTCCCAACTGCTCTTCACCAGTTCCGACTGGAACTTCGACGACCTGTCGCGCGCCTATGACGCGATCAAGGAGATCGCGGTCGACGAGCTTCGCCTAGACTTCTACCCCAACCAGATCGAGGTGATCTCATCCGAGCAGATGCTCGACGCCTATTCCTCGATCGGCATGCCGCTGATGTACCAGCACTGGTCCTTCGGCAAACATTTCGTCCACGAATCGAACCTCTACCGCAAAGGGCGCATGGGGCTCGCCTATGAGCTGGTGATCAATTCCAATCCCTGCATCACCTACCTCATGGAAGAGAACACCATGGCGCTGCAGACGCTGGTCATCGCGCACGCCTCGTTCGGCCACAACCACTTCTTCAAGAACAACTACCTGTTCCAGCAGTGGACCGATGCGGGCGCCATCCTCGCCTATATGGAGTTCGCCAAGAGCTACATTGCGCGTTGCGAAGAGCGCTATGGTCCGGCCGCGGTGGAAGCCGTTCTGGATGCCGCCCATTCGCTGATGCCGCAGGCGGTGTTCCGCTATCGCCGGCGCCCACGCCTGTCGGTCGAAAGGGAGCAAGCGCGCATCCGCGAGCGGCTGGAGCATGAGGAAAGGACCTTCAGCGACCTGTGGCGGACACTGCCGCAAGCGACGGAAGCCGAAGCGCCGCGCGAGGTCGAGACCGACATGTCGGAACGGCAGTCGGCGATCGAATATCCCGAGGAAAACCTGCTCTATTTCCTGGAGAAATACAGCCCGGTGCTCAAGTCCTGGCAAAGGGAGATCCTGCGCATCGTCCGCGTCATCGCGCAATATTTCTACCCGCAGCGTCAGACCAAGGTGATGAACGAAGGTTGTGCCACTTTCGTGCACTACACGATCATGAATCGCCTGTTCGACAAGGGCCAGATCAGCGAAGGCACGATGCTGGAGGTGCTGCAGAACCACTCCAACGTGGTGTTCCAACCCTCCTTCGACGATCCGCGCTACGGCGGCCTCAACCCCTATACGCTGGGCTTCAACATGATGCGCGACATCCAGCGCATCTGCACGACGCCTACCGCCGAAGATCGCGACTGGTTCCCGGACTTTGCCGGCAATGGCGACTGGTGCGGCACGCTGCTGGACGCATGGGCAACACACCGCGACGAGTCCTTCATCCGGCAGTTCCTGAGCCCGGCGCTGATCCGCGACATGCGGCTGTTCTCATTGCAGGAAGAAGCCTCGGACCCCTATTACGAGGTAACGGCGATCCACGACGAACGCGGCTACGAACGCGTGCGCTCGCGGCTCGCCGACAACTACGATGTCGGGGTGACGCAACCAGACATCCAGGCGATCGACGCCGATCTCAAGGGCGACCGCAAGCTGCGCATCAAGCACACGGTCCACCACGGCACCACGCTGCAGGAAGACACGCGCAACGAGACACTGCGCTATATCCAGCGGCTCTGGGGCCACGAAGTCAGCATGGTCGGCATCGACGATACGACCGACAAGACGCTCTACGAAATCTCGACCAAGGATTTGGGCGAGAAGACCTAAAGCCTGTCCAGCGCAGCCCTCATCTTGCGCACGATGCCAGCATCCGTGTGTTTCGGCCGCGGCGAGACGAAGCCGAGCTCCAGCGCCTTGCCGGCGGGCGCGTCGACGGCCACCGAGCAGGACGAGTGGATTTCGTGGAAGGGCAGCCGCGCCTTGATGACGCCGAGGGTTTCGAGATTGACGCCCGAGCCCGGCATGACGGCGATGCGGTCGCCGGCATGGGCAAAGCAGACTGCCAGCGCGTCCAGCCCTTTCAGCGCCGTCGTTTCGCCACCCGAGGTGAGGATGCGCTCGAAGCCCAGTTCGACCGCGAGGTCGATGGCCGGCGCAAAGTCGGGACCGACGAGATCGAAAGCGCGATGCAGCGTCATGCCCAGCCCCCGGGCATGTGCAGCCAGCCTAGCCAGAACCTCGCGGTCGAGGCTGCCATCGGCATGGTTGGCGCCAAGTACGACGCCCGCCAGACCGGCAGCACGCACCGCGTCGACGTCGGCCAGCAGTGCTGCCATGTCGTTCTCGCCGTAGACGAAATCGCCGGGCCGCGAGCGGATCATGGCATAAATGGGGATCGGCGCCTTGGCCGCAAGCGCCATGAGGCCGGGCGACGGGGTGAGGCCACCGGTCTCCAGCGCCGCGCAAAGCTCGATGCGGTCAGCGCCGCCAGCGATCGCTGAGGCGAGGCCCTCGGGGCTGTCGACGCAGACTTCGAGCAGGATGTTCTCAGACATTGGCGATCTCCTGGAGGCCGAGGGCGGCAGCACCGATCAGGCCCGGCTCCGTGGTCAGTGTTGCCTTGACCAGCAGCGGGCTCTGGGCCCGCCTGAGCGTCCGTCCGCGCACCTCATTGTCGAGTGCAGCGATCAGTTCGGGCACGTTGGAAAGCCCGCCACCGACCGGAACGACGGACGAGCCGATGATGTTGAGCGTCAGGGCCAAAGGCACGCCGACCAGTTCGAGATAGATGTCGATGGTACGGCTCGCCCTGGCCTCGCCCGAGAGCCAGCGGTCGATGACCTCGGTGCTCGACAATAGCTCGCCGCAGAGCAAATGGTGCAGCTTCTCCATGCCGCGCGCGCCGCCGATGGTGTCGACGCAGCCGGACTGGCCGCAGCCGCAGGCGAAATGCGGCACCTCGACCGGCGGCTGGCCGACACGCGTCTGCAGCGCCTTGCCGTGGCCCCACTCGCCGGCATAGCCGCCGGCGCCGGCAACTATGCGGCCATCGATGACGAGCCCGCCGCCAACGCCGGTGCCCAGGATGACGCCGAAGACGTTGCGGTGACCCTTGCCGGCGCCGCTGGTCGCCTCGGCCAGCGCAAAGCAGTCGGCATCATTGGCGATCCTGACCGGCAGGCCGATGACGCGCTCGAGATCGGCGGCGATCAGCCGGCCGTCGAGGCACGGGATGTTGGCGCATTTCAGGCTGCCGGAGGCGGGGTCGACGACGCCGGCGATGGAGATCGAGACGCCCTTCGTGCGGCCCCTATCCGCCGCAACGCGCTCGGCGAGCACGGAGGCGAAGGCCTGAAAGTCGTCGAGCGGCGTCGCTACCCTGTCGATGATCTCGATTTCGCCGGCCGAGCTGGCGCGGGCGCTTTTTATCGTTGAACCGCCGATGTCGAAGCAGGTAATCATCAAATCAGTTCCCGAAAGAAATTCTGCGGCGGGACGCCCCGACCGGGACGCCTGGATTTCCAGACCGACACTTCGCAAAGGCAGCAATGGACAGTTCGCGCAAACGACGCACCTCGCCGACCATCGCCGATGTCGCCGAGCTTGCCGGCGTCTCGCGCGCCATCGCCTCGCGGGCGCTGTCGAGCGAAAGCCGCCCGGTGTCGGCCGACAAGCGGGCGCGTGTGCTTGAAGCAGCAGAGAAGCTCGGCTTCAAGCCCAATCTGCTGGCGCGCAGCCTGACCACCAAGACCGTCAATCTGATCGCGGTCATCGTCAACCACATCCACGATTTCTCCGACCTCGATCTGTTCGACCTTCTGATCGGCGAAATCCAGTCGATCGGCAAGCAGGTCATCTTCCTGCGCGTCGGCTCGGTCGAGCGCATCGAGGAATTCCTGCGCAACGGCGTCGCCTACCATGTCGATGCGGCACTGGTATTCTCCGACTTCGCCGACGCCGAAAGCGTGCGCAAGATGTTCCGCAGCGACGACGTCTTGATGCTCAACGGCATGCATGACGGCTCTTCGCCCTCGGTCGTTCCCGACGAGGCCATCGGCATCGCCGAAGCGGTGGCCGACGCCGCCGGCAAGGGGGTCGGCACGGCGGCGCTTGTCACCGGCCGTGTGTCCTCGCCCGTCGAGCAGATCCGCGTCGCCGCCTACAAGGCCGAGATGCAGCGCCACGGCATCCGGCTCGTTGCCGAACTGCGCGGCGACTACTCCTACGCCAGCGGCCGGCAGATGGCGCAGTCGGGCGACTGGCCCGATATCGACGCGGTATTCTGCACCTCGGACGCCATGGCGATGGGCGTGATGGACGTTCATCGCGATGCGTTCCCGCCAAACCAACCCAGTCGCTTCAGGCTCTATGGCTTCGACAATCTGTCACTGACCGACTTCGAGGCCTATCCGATCTCGTCCATCGGCTACGACAAGAAGGCCTATGTCGGCGAGATCCTGCGTTTCCTTACCCAACCGGGCGAATTCGCCGACGGCAATGCCGACGTGACGGTGCCGACCTTTTTCGTGCCGCGCGCGACGTCCTGAACGCAAAACGGGCAGGCCGGATCGCCCCGCCTGCCCGCTGCCTCAGCTTGTCCTACCAGAGCGGGGTCAGCGCCGGCGGGTTGGCGGTTGCACCCCACCACTTCTTGTAGTTGGTCTCGTAGGCGCCGCTCTGGATGTAATCGGACACGAACATGTCGATCCAGCGGACGAAGCCTTCATCACCCTTGGCGACAGCGATGCCAATCGGGTCGTTGGAGTGCAGGCCCGGCAGCGTCACCAGGTTTTCGTTCTTGGTGGCGAGATAGTCGAGCAGCGAGGAGTCCTCGATGGCCGCATCGACGCGCTTCTGCTGCAGCAGCAGAACGCCCTCAGGCGAGAAATTGTCGGTGTAGACGAGTTCGGCCTGGGGTGCCGCATTCTTGATGAAGGTTTCGCCCGTCGAGCCGCGGCCGACGACGATCTTCTTGCCGGCGAGGCCCTCAAGCGAGGTGATGCCGGCATCCTTCTGGACGATGATGCGCAGGCCGGCGCGGTTGTAGGGGATCGAGAAGTCGACCGACTTGGCGCGCTCGAGCGTCGCCGAGGTGTTGGCAACGGCGATGTCGATCTGGCCCGAAACCAGCATCGAGATGCGGGCATCGCCCGACACGTCGACGAACTCGACCGGCACGCCGAGCTTTTCAGCAAGCATGGTGGCAACGTCGACGTCATAGCCGACCGGGTTGTTCTGGGCGTCGCGGAAGCCGATCGGCTCGCCGCCGAGCGACACGCCGATGCGCACGGTGCCGCGCTCGCGGATCTCGTCGATCTTGCCGGCCTGGGCAGCGCCCGTGGCCGCGAGGCCGATGGCAAGCGCCATGCCTGCCAGTTTCGCAATCAGGTTCTTCATTTTCCCTCTCCCTCGGGTTTCTAGGATGTGAACGGTTCGGCGAAGCGATGTTCCGGTTCGGGCAGATCGGTGTCCCAGAACCAATATTTGATCTGCTCTTCGCAATTCAGGCTGACGACCTTGTGGTTGCCCTTGGCGTCCAGCGCATGGATGACGACGCCGGCAAGGAAGCCGCTTGTCAGTTCGCGGAGCTCCTCGATGGCGAGCGCGATCGCCTGTTCCAGCGAATGGCCAAGGCGCATGGCGAGCACGATGGTGCGCGCGGTGCCGCAGCGCATGGTCATCTCGCCGGTATGGGTGCAGGCGGCGGCGCCGAAGCGGCTGTCGGCATAGAAGCCGGCGCCGGGAATCGGCGAGTCGCCAAGGCGGCCCGGATATTTCCACGCCCAGCCTGACGTCGAGGTCACGACATTGAGCCCGCCAAGGCTGTCCTGCGACAGGAACACGGTGGTGTCGCGCACGCGCTCCGGATCGGTGATGGTGCGGCTGAGCGGGGCAAGCGGAATGTCGGGGAACTTCGCCAGTTCTTCCGGCGAAAGCTCCTTTTCCACCCGCTTCCACCAGACGCGCTTGCTCTCTTCGTAGAGCGTCTCGTCGTGGGCGAAGCCTATCTCGGTGGCGAAGCGGCGGGCGCCTTCGCCGGTCAGCATGACATGCGGCAAGCGCTTCATCACTTCATGGGCAAGGGCTGCCACCGGAATGGTGTCGGGCACGGCACCTACCGAGCCGACCTCGCGCGTCGTTCCGTCCATCACGCCGGCGTCGAATTCCATGCGGCCAAGCATGTTCGGCCAGCCGCCGAAGCCGACCGAGCGGACCTTGACCTCGCGTTCGACCTCGCCGATGCCGGCGACCATGGCGTCGATGCCATGGCTACCGCCCTTCAGCAGTTCGACACTCTTGGAGAAGCCGGGCCAGGCCTCGGAATTGGCAAGCAGGATCATTTCAGTCTTTACGCATCTTGGAGAGGAATTGAGCCACGCGCGGCAGCGCCATGCCCTTGTCGGAGAAGAACTCTTCGGTCGGCAGGTCGGCGATGAGCGTGCCCTTGTCGAGGAAGGCGATGCGCGAGGAGATGGAGCGCGCGAATTCGATCTCGTGGGTTACGAACACCATCGTCGTGCCGCCCTTGGCGAGCTTGGCCAGGATCGACAGTACTTCTGACGTCATCTCGGGATCGAGCGCGCTGGTGACCTCGTCGAGCAGGAGATAGCTCGGCTTCATCGCGAGCGCCCGGCAGATGCCGACGCGCTGGCGTTGGCCGCCGGACAGCTGCGAGGGATAGGCGTCGGCACGATCGGTCAGCCCGACCGACTGCAACAGCTCGCGTGCTTCGGTCTCGGCCTGCTTGCGCGGCACCTTCAGCACCTCGACCGGCGCGAGTGCGATGTTCTGCACCGCGGTCATGTGCGGATAGAGATTGAACAACTGGAACACCGTGCCCGAGCGCTTGCGAGCCTCGCTCAGTTCGCGCGGCTTCGAAACGTCGAATCCGTCGACCGTGATCTTGCCGGCATCGATCTTTTCCAGCCCGTTGATGCAGCGGATCAGCGTCGACTTGCCCGAACCGGACGAGCCGAGCACCGAAACGACCTCGCCCTGGCGGATTTCGAGGTCGACGCCGTCGAGCACAGTGGCGGCGCCAAAGGATTTGCGTAGGCCCGATACGCTGATCATCAGAGACCTCTCCATGCCGTGTGCGCCCTGAGCCGCTTTTCAAAACGGCCTCCGGCGTAGGCGACCAGCTTTGCGGTCAGGTAGTAGAGCGCGCCGACGGCGGTCCAGACGATGAACGGCTTGAGCGTGCGCAGGTTGAGGATGTTGCCTACCTTGGTCAGGTCCATCACGCCGATCACCGAGATCAGCGAGGTGACCTGCAGCTGGTTGACCAGGAGGCCGGTGAGCGGGCCGATGGCAAAGGCCGCGGCCTGCGGTGCGATGACCCGGCGCAGGGTCTGCCAGCGCGTCAGGCCAAAGACACGCGCGGCCTCGATCTGGTCGCGGCCGACGGACTCGATGGCCGAAACGGCGATGACATAGATGAAGGCAGCACTGTTGCCGGACAGCGTGATGACAGCGGCTTCGGTCGGTGTGACATTGATCTTGAAGAAGGCCGGCAGGCCGAAGAACACCAAAAACAGCTGCACCAGCACCGGCGAGTTCTTGAGCAGCTCGGCGACGAAGGTAACGATCTGCATCAGCACCGGCACGCGGTAGAAGCGGATCACTGCCCAGGCCGTGCCGATGACGAGGCCGATCAGCGCGGTCGAGACGAACAATGCCAGCGAGACACCAAGGCCTTGCAACAGAAGGATGATGTCGAACGGCGTGAAGTCCCCGTAACGCATCAGACCGCTCCCTCTTGCTGGTGGCGGTTGAGATGGCGGTGCAGCATGCCGATGAGGATCGATACGGCATAGGTCAGCGCGGCGTAGGCGACGAGCAAGACGAAATAGACCTCGAACGGCCTGAACGTGTTCGATGCCACGATCTTGGCCGAGCCGGTCAACTCGTTGAGCGTGATCGTCGACAGGATCGACGAGGTCAGGATCAGGTTGATGAACACCGATCCGAGCGGCCGGATCGAGGCGCGCAGGGCAATCGGCAGGATGATCTTGCGGAAGATTGTACTCTTCCTCAGCCCACTGACCTGCGCTGCCTCGATGATACCAGGGTCGATTGCCAGGATGCCCGAGCGGATGACATCGGAAGTGAAGGCGCCGCCGGCGATAGAAAGCGCAACGACGCCGGTGGTGAAGGCGTCGATGTAGATGCCGATCTCCGGCAGGCCGAAATAGAAGAAAAACAGCTGCACGATGAAGGGGATGTTGCGGAAAATGTCGACATAGACCGCTGCCAGCCTGTTGAGCAGCGGCGAGGCCGAGGTCCGCATAGCACCGACGGCCAGGCCGAGCACAAGGGAACCGATCACGGCAAGCGTGCAGGCCTGCAACGTCAGCCAGGCCCCTTCCAGCAGGAAGGGGATGTGCTTGGCGAGGATCGACAGGTCGAACTTCAAACGGGGCTCGTTCCCAAGAGTGAAACCGGTTTCACTTTGCAAAACGACCAACCCGATGTCAACGCCCGGGCGATCTGCAAATCTGCTTTTTCACACGATGAGCGAAGATCGCGCAGGCGCCGGAACCGCTGTGCTGATGCCCCTCTTTGCAGCCCGCAAACGACAGCCGCCGCCGGGCGAACCGGCGGCGGCTGTCGTTTGTGACCGGCAGTACCTGGGGAACCGCTTCAGTTAGCCGGCACCAGGACAGGCTCCGGAGCCGGCTCGACCACGACTACCGGCTCAAGCTCCGGCTCTGGCGCCGCTGCCGCAGTCTCTGTCGGCAGCGTAGCCTTGATCTCATCGATCTTGCCGTAAGCCTCGCCGACGCCGAGAACATCCTTGGCCCAATCCATCACGTCGTCGTTCAGATAGTCGTCGCCATATTCGGCAACGCGGTTGGGATTGGCTGCCGCCAGCAGAGCCTCCCTCAGATCCGCTTCCGTCGTCCCTTCGGCCGCCGCATCAGCGGTAGCCTGGGCATCGCCTGCGGCCTGATCGGCGGCTGCCAGGTCATCGGCAGCGGCGATTGCATCGGCCAAGGCCTGCTTCTCGGCATTGAACGCGTCGAGCTCCGACGGATCGGCCGGGGGCTCCAGATCGTTCAACTCATCAAGGCGCGCCTGCAGCGCATCCGTCGTCGGATCGGCGATCGGAGCACTGCCGTCAAATGGCTCGATGGCAGCGATGGCCGCGTCGAAGGCAGTCTGCGCCAGTGCTGCCTTTTCGGCCGCAGCGGCGAGCGCCTCCGCTGCCAGATCCGCCTTGGCGGAACTGAGCACGTACTCCCTGACGAGAGCCATGCGCGGCGACTGCGAATTCAGATAGGCGTGGTAATTCCGCTTGAGGGAATTGAGGCCGGCCAGGCGGGCATTCAGGTTCTTTTCCTTGACCGGCTTCACCGCCGGAACCTCCACGGAAGCCGGCAGGACTTTGGCCACAGACTTCGGCTTCTGATTTGCCTTGGCATTCTTCGGCGTCGTGCGCTTTGCGCCGGTGGCGGCCGCCTTCTTGGTCTGCCCACCGCCGAACAACGATTTCATCAGCCCGCCTGCGGAAGCAGTCTGGACACTGCCGCCCGATCTGGTCTTGCCGGCTGCGGACGCTGATTTGCCATTGGACGAGCCACCGCCCCTGCCACCGCTGTTGCCCCGATCGTTGCCACCACCGTTGCCACCTCCGTTACCGCCACCATTCTCGCTCTTGGCATAGGCTGAGGTCTTGGCTATGCCAACGCCGGCCCTAAGGTCGAGCTTGACCGGCAAAGCGCTGATCGCGAGCGCAGAGGCCGCGCTGACAAGAAGCTTCCTGCTGTATTTCACCGGATTTTCTCCCTCTCTCGGTGCAAAGATCGAATCAAGCCCACGCCACATTAGGTTCTGGCCATATGCCCGCCAGCCACTATGTGTTGCAGCGTGAAACGCTTGATGGCGCGATTGCCCGGCGCTCCGCACGCTGCCAATGGTGCGGCGGCGTGCATTGGCGACCGCCATGGCCACACGCCATGGCACGCGCCAAATTCTTCTGCTCCGATGTGTAGAAAAACCACATGGCCTGCCCCACGGCTGCGGGACATTAGGACATGCTGACATTTCAGGAATTATTGCCGAGATCGTTAAAATGCCAACGATCTCGATACATGTCGCGAAGCCACCGCGGCTCCGCCAGCCTCAGGCATTGAGGCTGGGCTTGCCGCCGTCTTCCGACATGTCGGCGAATTCGATGCGGTTGCGGCCGCGCGCCTTGGCCTCGCTGAGGCGGTCGTCGGCATGGCGGAACATATCGTCGAACTCGACCTGGTCTTCGAACAGCACGGCACCGACGCTGACCGACAGAGGCAGTTGCCGAGCACCCGGCTCGAGCACCGTGTCGGAGACTGTGCCGCGAATACGCTCGGCGACGCGCTCGGCGTTCTCGCGGCTGGTACCGGGCAGGAAGATGCCGAATTCCTCGCCGCCGATGCGACCGACCAGATCGCCCGCGCGCACCGAGGCCTTAATCGTTCCGGCGACGCTCTTCAGCACCTCGTCGCCCCAGGCATGGCCGAACTTGGCGTTGATGGCGCGGAAATCATCGATCTCGACGACCAGCAGAGCACCCTGACGGCGACCGCCTGATGCCGAGCTGCCGCGGAAAGCATCGATCAGATTGGCGAAGACGCCGCTGTTGAGGCAGGAGGTGAGCGCGTCGGTCGACGACAGCCGGCTGACCTCGGATTTCAGCGCGCCGAACTTGCGCCGTTCATTGGCAACGATGGTGAGCAGCGGTGCAGCGACCAGACCGGCAACGACACCGGCGCCAATCACGCCGCGCCAGAATACCTGGTCGCCCTGGCCCTGAAACAGGATTGCCGCGGCCCCTGCCGCAACAGCCACGCAAGCGGCCGTGCCGAGCAGCGCATAGCGGGCGACCGGCGCCCAGCTTCGACCCGCATTCCCTGCACCAGAATTGTCCACGCCAGATCCCTCCGCTCTCATGTCGAATCGATCTACCCGTTGAGAATGAAACATTCCCTCCGTGAATACGAACAATTTGACGGATTTGCCGGAAAGTAGCCGAAGCTGGCGCTTTTGAACAGGCCCAAGCCATTTTGCGGCGTCGATTTGTGCCTATCAATCCGGCGGGCCGAACACCCCCATGCCGGCCTTCCGCGCTACCTCTTCGGCCTTTTCATAGCCACCACCGGGCAGCGCATGCGCCCAGCCATTGGAAACGAGCCATGCGCCGACATCCTGCTTGCCGATCCTGCAGGCGGCCGCCACCGGTTGCCGTTCGGCCGGCGGAAACACCTGGCACAGAGGTGCGCGGCCGCGAAGCCAGTATCTGAAGGCGAGCATGGCGCGCTCGCCGCAACGCCAGGCAACCCCCTCGAACCGGCAGGTCTGGCTAGGGTCGATCGCCTCGGCGCCGGCAACAAATATTACGTAGCCCATCGCCTCGAATGAGGCCGAGGATGTCACCACGGGACGATACAGCAGCGTGCCCTCCCAGTCGTCAGGCCCGACCCGCTTCGGCGGCGGGGCAAGCCCGAGATCCCCGAGAGGTGGCCTGGCCTCGATACGCTCCACTTGAAGCCTGGCGACTTCGGGAGGCGCGACAATGTCGGGTGCGATCGATCGGGCCGGGCTCGGCGGCACCTCGGCGACGGCTATTCCAGCGCCCTGATGTCGAGGCGACGGCAACGACAGCGTTTCGGCCGGCACGCTTTCAAGTACCGGCTGCGGCGGCAGATGTACGCTTTTCGCCGCCATGATCGTCACTGCGACAGCGCTGATGGCCATCGCCGCTCCGGCGTGAACCAGCATCCTTCGCGCCATTCTCATAAGACCGGCCCTCGCCCGCACCGGACCGCCAAGGTTTCAGATCTGCTGCTTGCCATCGCCCGGCTGTTCGCACTCCTCCGCTCAAGGTCAACAAGGCCATGGATCGTGCGGCTGCGCCAGCCCCGGACAAAGCGAAGTAGAAAATTCTCGTAAAATTCGATGCAAAGTGTAACTCGAAGATTATCTTCTGATTACCTGCGTTCCTTTCCGATAATTTGAGACGATGTTGCTAGCTTTCACCAAAATAGGTGGGCGACATGAAAGCAACACTATCTAACGCTTCGAAGTTCGGGTTGAATATCCTTGCGGCAACGGCATTTCTTGCCGCGGCACTGCACGGCGCCCATGCCAGCCAGGATTCCGATACCGGTGCTTCCGCCGCCAGTCAGCCACACGCCACACGGCTTCTCGGCGGCCTGATGCTGCTGGAACCAACTGCGGCCGCGGTTGCAAACAAGCCTTTCCAGTTCGGCCAGGACTTCGACGGCTACGGCCTGGCCGTGCGCACCGCTTCGCAGGTGGACGTCACTCCCGAGGGCATCGACCCGATCAAGACGGCTGCCATCGTGCCCGGCGTGTTCGGCTCGGTCGCCATTCCGATGCGCAACTTTCCCGTCGCCGGCCGCTGGGCCAAGGTCTACAGCAAGATAGGCGACTGTGCCGACGCGACCAACTGCGGCAAGCGCGGTGCCGCATTCGCGGCCGTCGCAACTGGCGCCCGCGACAAGAAGTTCATGGACAAGCTTGCCAGCGTCAACCGCGCCGTCAACACGATGATCACCTACCGCAAGGACGACGCGGTCTACGGCAACCTCGATTATTGGGCGAAGCCGGCGGAAATACTGTCGCGTGGCGTCGGCGACTGCGAAGACTACGTCATTCTCAAGATGGCGGCGCTGATCGAAGCCGGCGTTCCGGCGCGCAGCATGTCGCTGGTTGTACTTCAAGACACCGGCCGGGGGGTGTTTCACGCAGTCCTGTCGGTTGCCACCCAAAGTGGAAACTTCATCCTCGACAATCTGAGCAACACGGTGGCCAGCGACGGCGCCTACAGGAGCTATGTTCCGCTCTATTCGTTCAGCACCGACCGCGCCTGGATCCACGGCGCGCGGCCTGGATCGGCGCAGATCGCTTCTGCAGGCGGCAATTTCGCAGCAATTGCTCCCGGAGAGGGGCCCCAGCCGCAGTAGGCGCAGGCGCTAGAATCGCTTGGCCGATTCCAGCAATTGCCGGTTGGCCCCCAAACCGCCAGCCGCCCCACCCGCGGCAGCCCTGTACACAACCCCGGCGTTTATTACGAAAGTCCGATTTAGCAACTGGATATGTAGTATTTTTGCACCAGTGCTTTCACCAAATAGCATAAATCCTCATGATTCAGCATATGGACAATCAAATTGCTGTCGATTTTCATGCGCTGCTGGATAATTGCTCACGGCGGGTACGTATAGGGATCCTGGCTGTGACGAATGTCGGGATGGAGTGGGGGAGAGTTTAGATGCAGTTGAATTTTGGGCGCTTTGCGCAGCGGCTGGCGGTTTTGTTGGCAGCGACCGTGCTATCGGGCAATGGCGCGAACGCGCTGTCGCTGAAGGAAGCGATGGCGGTGGCCGTCGAATCCAACCCCGAGATCGGCCAGGCCGTCGAGAACCGCGAAGCGATCGAATTCGAACTGCGGCAGGCGAAGGGCCTCTATCTCCCCAGCGTCGACCTGGAAGCCTCGACCGGCGTGCGCCGACTCGACAACCCGTCGCGGCGCGCCCTGTCGATCGAAGACGATGCGCTCTATCCATCGGAAGCCGGCGTCGTCGTCACCCAGAAGCTGTTCGACAACGGCGCACGCCGCGCCGAACTGACCCGCCAGGCATCGCGCGTCGACGGCGCATCCTTCCGCGTTCTCGAGCGTTCGGAATTCATTGGCCTTTCGGTCGTCCAAGATTACCTCGAATACGTGCTGCAGGCCCAGATCGTGGGCGAGGCCAAGCGCAATCTCGGCTTCCACCAGTCGATCCTCGGCGACATCCGCGAGGGTATCCAGGGCGGTGCGCTGACCGACGCCGACCGCCAGCAAGCCGAAGAACGCCTGTTCGCCGCCAAGGCGCGCGTGCAGGAAGCGTCCGAGGAGCTGGAAGCGGCCAAGATCCGTTTCTTCAAGACCGTGGGCAAGCCGCTGGTCAGCCCGTCCAAGCCCGGTTCGGTGGCCAAGGCCCTGCCGCGTTCGCTCGATGATGCCATCGGCCTCGCCCGCCGCAACAATCCGCGCATCCACATGGCCAGCAGCGACATCGACGCCGCAGCTTCGCTGGTCGACGCAGCACGCGCCAAATACGGCCCCGAGGTGGTAGCGGAAGGCCGCGCCCGCGTCGGCAACGACATCGACGGCTCCGCCGACGAGACCAACGACCTGCAGGCCCGCCTGGTGTTGCGCTGGAACCTCTATCGCGGCGGCATCGACAAGGCCAACGAGCAGGAACAGATCCGCCGCGTCAGCGAGCAGCGCCTTGCCATGCATCAGGTGCAGCGCGAGATCGAAGAAGCCGTGCGCATTTCCTGGGATCGCCGCTTCCGCCAGGCCGACCTCGCCAAGACGCTGCGCCAGCAGGCCGTCGCCAATGACAGGCTGGTGACCTCGTATCGCGAGCAGTTCAAGGTCGGCCAGCGTTCGCTGCTCGACGTGCTCGACGCGCAGAACACGCGCTTCAACACCGAGACCCTTGCAAATACCGCATCATTCGCGTCGTTGTTCGCCGAATATCGGCTGCTCGCAGCGACTGGCCAGTTGCTGAAGACCATGAACATCGCACCGGCGAAGCAGGCTGCCGCCTACGCCCGCACCGAGTTCAACGTGCCGGCGACCGCCGACACCGAGACCTACGCACGGACGCCTTCGGAACAGGTCAACGACATGCCATTCGACCTGCTCGCCCCGGTCAGAAAGAAGTAGGGTGTCTGCCTGACGGCAGGCCCCGTCCGTCATGAACCAGCAGACGCATATCCAGACTCCGGTCGAAGCGTTCAAATCCTGTTTTTCGGCTGTGGCTGCCTATCTCGGTCGCCCCAGTGCCGAGACAGTGCTGTTTTCCGGCGTGCCGATCTCGGAGACGAGGGTCGAAGTCCAGGAAATCCGCCACCTGGCCGAACGTATCGGCCTGGAAACACAAGAGTTCGAACATCGCGACTTCGTGCGCGGCCGCTTCGACCTGCCGGCCATCGTCTTCCGTTCCAACCGGCTGCCCATCGCCATCCTGGCCGAGCAGAGGGATGGTGCGGAGTTCCT
The DNA here is from genome assembly GCF_003071665.1 of Aminobacter sp. MSH1. Taxonomy (GTDB): domain Bacteria; phylum Pseudomonadota; class Alphaproteobacteria; order Rhizobiales; family Rhizobiaceae; genus Aminobacter; species Aminobacter niigataensis. Next base: position 193,419 of record NZ_CP026265.1, read on the forward strand.
GACGGGACCGCAGGAAGATGGTCGCACCTCGATCTCGCGCGCCGAGTTGATGGGCGTGCCGATATCAGGCGGCGTCGGCTTCTCCATCACCTATGCCAATGCCGCCGAGGACATGACCGTCGGCACCGCGGCGAAGATAGAGCGCCCGCACTGGCTGTACGGCACGCTCGGCGCGTTCTGGCGGTCCTATTCGCGCGTGGCGCTGGCGGCGATCTTCATCAACCTCCTGGCCATCGCCTCGCCCATCTTCACGATGAACGTCTACGACCGCATCCTGCCCAACAAGTCGATCTCGTCGCTGTGGGTACTGGCGATCGGCGTGGCAACCGCCATCCTGTTCGACCTGCTGTTGAAGACGGCGCGCGCCGCGCTCATCGACCATGCCGGGCGCAAGGCCGACCTGCGCATCTCCTACATGCTGTTCGAGAAGGTGCTGAACACCTCGCTCAGCGCGCGCCCCGCCTCCACCGGCGAATATGCCAACCGGGTGACGCAATATGAGTTCGTGCGCGAGTTCTTCACCTCGAACACGGTCAGCACCTTCATCGACACCGCCTTCGTCTTCATCTTCCTGCTGGTGATCTATGCCGTGGCGAGCTGGCTGGTGGTCATCCCTGTCATCGCTTTCATACTGGCCGTTATCATCGGGCTGGTGGCGCAACAGCGCATCGGCAAGCGGGTCGCCGCCTCGCTGAACGAAGCGTCGCAGCGCCAGTCGCTGCTGGTCGAGTCGATCTCGACGATCGAGACGATCAAGTCGCTGCGCGCCGAAGCCTACCTGCTGCGCAAGTGGCGCGAGCATTCCAAGAATGCCGCCAACACCTCCGAAAAGATCAAGGAGCTGTCGGCGGCGGCCGCCAACATGACGCAGTTCATCCAGCAGATGGTGACCGTGGCCCTGGTGGTCGCGGGTGCCTATGCCTTCGACAGCGGCGCCATCTCGACTGGCGCCATCATCGCGGCCGTCATGCTGTCGGGCCGCGCTGTGGCACCGCTCGGCCAGTTGGCCATGACCCTTTCGCGCTTCCGCCAGGCGACGCTGTCGCTCAAGGTGCTGAACACCATCATGCAGCAGCCGGAAGACCGGCCCGACACGGTCGGCTTCGTCAACCGCCCGATCCGGGTCGGTGCGCTGACGCTGCGCAATGTCGGCTTTGTCTATCCCGGTACCGAGACCGAGGTCCTGACGGGCGTGAACCTGACGATCAATCCCGGCGAGCGCGTCGGCATCATCGGCCGCATCGGCTCCGGCAAGACGACGTTCGGGCGGCTGGTCGGCCGGCTCTACCTGCCGACGACCGGCGAGCTGCTGCTCGACGGCATCGACATCCGCCAGTACCACCCTTCGGAGGTCCGCTCCGCCGTCGGCATCGTCGCCCAGGCCGGCGACCTGTTTTCCGGCACGATCAAGGAAAACCTGCTGATGGCGCGGCCCGAAGCCAGCGACGAGGAAATCATCGATGCCGCCAAGCTGGCCGGCGTCGACGACTTCGTCTCACGCCATCCGCGCGGCTACGACATGAATGTCGGGGAGCGCGGCACCAACCTGTCGGGCGGACAGAGACAGGCCGTGGCGATCGCCCGGCTGCTGATGACGAAACCCAAGATCGTGTTCCTCGACGAACCGTCCGGCTCGATGGACCTTGCGTCCGAGCGCCAGCTGATAAAACAGTTGAAGACCGCGTTCAACGACAAGACCACGCTGATCATTTCGACCCACCGCTACAGTATGCTCGAGATCGTCGACCGCCTCATTGTCGTCGAACAGGGCCGTATAGTTGCGGATGGTCCCAAGGAAAAAGTCATTCAGGCACTGCAGAAGCCAAATAGCTGAAGGCAGTCGGTTTGACAGTGTGATTATATTGAACACGTTCAATATAACGGGGCATTGATGATAGCCAGAGAAGATAGACCGCCATTTTTCGCGTCGGCAGCGGTGCTGATCATCGCGGCATTGTTCGTGGCGTTCGTCGCCTGGGCCTCGTTTGCCGAGGTCGACGAGATCGCACGCGGCGAAGGCAAGGTCATTCCGGCATCCAAGACCCAGATCGTGCAGGCTAGCGAAGCCGGCGTGGTCCAGGAAATCGCCGTCCAGGTCGGCCAGGTGGTCAAGAAGAACGACCTCATCGTCCGGCTCGACAACACCGTCAGCACTTCCAGTCTGGGTGAACAGCAGGCCAAGGCGCGCACGCTCGGCGCACGCATCGCCCGCCTCAAGCAAGAACAGGAAGGCCGGATCGCCGAACCGCTGGCCTGCCCTGAAAACCTGATGCAGACCGCGCCCCAGATCTGCGAGAACGAACAGAAGCTCCTGGTGGCGCGCCGGCAGAATTTCGACACCAAGCTCAACGTGCTGAAATCGCGGCTCGACCAGCGCGAAAAGGAACTCAACGAAGCCAAGGTCAACGTAACCAGGCTGACGGAAAGCCTTGCGGTCAGCGACCGGGAGGCGGCGCTGGTCAGCTCCATGGTCAAGCGCAACCTGATGGCCAAGACCGAGCAGATCCGCGTCGACCGCGAGCAGACCGAAATGCGCGGCCAGCTCAATCTCGCCGACGAGACGATCAAGAGAACCGCGGCAGCGATCGTCGAAGCCAAGCTCCAGGTCGACGAATTCGGCCTGCAACTCCAGCAGGAGGCCCTGGACGAACTGACCCAGGCGCTGGCCGAGCTTTCGGTCGTCGACGAAACCATCCGCGGCGCCACCGACCGCGTTGCCCGCACCGACATCCGCTCGCCGGTCGATGGCATCGTCAACACGCTCGACGTCAATACGCTCGGCGCCTTCGTGCAGCCCGGTGCCGTGGTCGCGGGCATCGTGCCGACCTCCGAGACCCTGCTGGTCGAGGCCCGCGTCTCGCCGCGCGACGTCGCCTTCATCCGTCCCGACCAGAAGGCGCTGATCAAGGTCTCGGCCTATGATTTCTCGGTCTTCGGCGGCCTCGACGGCAAGGTGCAGACCATCACCGCCGACAGCCTGGTCGACCAGAATACCGGCGAACCCTATTACCAGGTTCGCGTCTCGACCGACCGCTCGGCGCTGGAAAGGGACGGCAAGTCCTATTCGATCATTCCTGGCATGATCAGCACGGTGGAGATCATCACCGGGCGGAAGACCATCCTGAGCTACCTGCTCAAGCCCATCAACAAGGCACGCGACGAGGCGCTTCGTGAACGATAGCGCCACCTCGCCCGAGAGCCACGGAATCCACGTCTTTTCGACCGACGATCTGACCACCGATTTTCGCGTCGTCGTCCGCCTGGGCACCCGGCGCGGCATCAGGCTCGAGCGACTGTTCTGGAACACGCTGCGGCAACTCGCCGAACACAACCACCTGACCATCGGCGAGATGGTGGAGGTGATCGCGCAGGCCAATGGCGATACCGCAAACCTCGCCTCGGCGATCCGCGTGGCCTGCCTGCGCTGGATGTCCGACCAAGGTGCAGCGCTCGGCAAGCTGGCCTCGCTGCGCACGATCAATGCCATTCTCGGCGCCTGCCCGGCGCCGGCCTTCGCGCTTTCATCGACCAAGAAGATCCTGACGTTCAATCCCGCTTTCCAGCACCTGGTCAGGCGCCAGCTGCCCGTCGGGTTCGGCGAAGACGCGCATCGCGATCTCAGGCTCTCGCTCGATCTCAACGTCGCCGACATCTTCGCCAAGCTCGACGCCAATGACGGCGTGCCGATCGCCAGCGGATTTGTCATCAGCGCCGCCGAGCGGCGTTACCGCGGCCAGCTCAACATCGTCCGTGCGCCGATAAAGACGCCAGAACTGCTGCTTTGCTTCGTGGTCAACGGCTAGGCGGGCGACAAAAGCGCCCACCTGATGTCCGGTTAGTTCAAATTGTAATGACCTCGGCAACAATTTGTCAGCCGCGCCGCTATCGCTTTTGACAGAGTTTTATTTTAGCAACCCCTCATTAATCACCCTACGTCATTCTGAAATCCACACATCGGGGATATCTGCTGTGAAACGCTTCATTGCGCTGATCGCATTCTCGTCTTTGCTTGCCGGAATCCAGGCAGCCCAGGCCGGGACCACCATGGAAACCAAGGGCAAGGCCTTCGCGCCGCCCGCATTCGCCTCCTTCTGCGGCCGTGAACCCGGCCTGTGCAGCACATCGGGCGGTAAGAAGGTCGTTGCGCTGCAAGCCGACCTGAAGTCGGAGCTCAAGCAGGTCAACCGCGCCGTCAACTCGCGCATCAAGGAACGCAACGACAGCGGCGACGACTGGCGCGTGCCGGTCGCCTATGGCGACTGCGAGGACTTTGCGATCCTGAAGAAGCGCGAATTGCTCAAGCGCGGCTGGCCGGCCTCGGCGCTGCTGCTTACCGTTGCACGCTACCGCGGCGAGGGTCACACGGTCCTGACCGTGCGCACCAGCGAAGGCGATCTGATCCTCGACAATCTGACGAGTTCAATCCGCGACTGGTCGAGCACGCCCTACAGCTATTTCGCCCGCCAGGCACAAGGCAACGGCAGCCGCTGGGAGCGCATCGGCACGGCCAAGCCGATCCTGTCGACGGCGTTCGGCGGCTAGCTCTCCGAACGTCAGCCCTGACGTTCGAGCAGGATCGTCGGCTCGCCGTGATAGGTGCTCCGACCGATCTCGCGGTAGCCGTTCTTCTCGGCAACGCGCAGCGAAGCGCCATTGGCTGGATCGATGATGCAGACCGTCCGGCCGCCAAACCGGCGGTCGGCCCATGCCACGAAGGCGCCGACCGCTTCGCTGGCCATGCCCTTGCCGTGCATCTCGGCGACGAAACCCCAGCCTGCTTCCGGGATGCCTTCGATCGACGGCACGATGTCGCGCTTCAGATCGTGGAAGCCGCCCTCGCCGATGAAGCGGCCGGTAGCCTTTTCCTCTACCGCCCAGAAACCATAGCCGATCAGCGACCAAGAACCTGCATGACGCAGGAAGCGCTGCCAGCTTTCCTCGCGCGTGCGTGGCTTGGCGATGAAGCGCGTGACCACAGGATCGGCCCACATCGCGGCATAGGCCTCGAAATCATCAAGCTTGTGCGGCCGCAGGATCGTGCGTTCTGTCTCGATGACAGGAATGTCGGCAAGGGCAAAGGCGGTCATCGATCAGGCTCCGTGAAACAGGACGCGGGTCTATCACGGATGACGGATGAGGCAGCAGGCCAGAACGCGCCGATAGTGCCTGCCAGCTAGCCTTTCCAGGCCATCCGCATGTAGACGCCGCCGCGCTCAAGCTCTTCAAGCATCTGGTCGAGCCGCTTGCATCGCGTCTCCGCGCGCTTGGCGCGCTCGATCCAGCCGAGATAATCGTTGCGCTGGTAGTCCGGCCGCGCCTCGTAGGCCGCAAGCACGCCGCGCGAAACGAGCTCGCTGCGGATCCAGTCCGGCATCGGGTTGATGTCGCGCCTCAGGGCCATCGGCGAAATCTGCGGGCTGTGCGCCCGACCGTCAACCGGGAGGGCATCGCTCTGCTGACAAGACAAAAGGCGGCTACTGAGCCGCAACCTCCGCTTCAGCGCCTTCGATCGGGTCGATGTCGTCGAGTGGCACCAGCGGGGCCGGCTCGCTCGTGCTCTTTTCCGGTGACTTGCAAATGTCGGCGATGACGCAGCGCCAGCAATCGGGCTTGCGCGCCTTGCAGACGTAGCGCCCGTGCAGGATCAGCCAATGGTGGGCGTGGCGCATGAATTCGTCTGGGATGATCTTCACCAGCAGCGCCTCGACCTGGTCCGGCGTCTTGCCGGGCGCCAACCCGATGCGGTTGCCGATACGCAGGATATGGGTGTCGACCGCCATTGTGTGGTGGCCGAATGCCATGTTGAGCACCACGTTGGCGGTCTTGCGGCCGACGCCCGGCAACTCGACGAGCAGGTCGCGATCGTCGGGCACTTCGCCGCCATGGTCGCGGATCAAGGCTTCCGAGAGCGCAATCACGTTCTTGGCCTTGTTGCGCCACAGGCCGATGGTGCGGATGTGCTGGCCGACCGTCTCCTCGCCCAGCGCAAGCATCTTGTGCGGCGTGTCGGCAATGGCGAAGAGCGCCCGCGTCGCCTTGTTGACGCCCGCATCGGTCGCCTGGGCCGACAGCACCACCGCCACAAGCAGGGTGAAGGCATTGACGTGCTCGAGTTCGCCTTTCGGTTCCGGTCGCTGGACCGCGAAACGGCGGAAGATCTCCCGGATTTCATCCGACGAGTAGAGCGACCGGCGGCGCGCCGTGCGCGGCTTGGGCTTGGCCTTCGAAGCCTGGCCAAGGCCTGCAGGTGCCGTCCGCGCAACATCTTTTGTCTTGGGGTTTTTCATGGCCTCTCTATAATTAACCGGCATGAGCGAGACAAACGCCACTTTCGCCGCTGACGAGCCCTTCTTCAAGGCGTTGCTTCTACCGCACCGGTCGCTCGGGCGCACCGGCTTCATCATCCTGATGGGCGCATTGCTGTTCGGCTGGATCGTCACCGGCGTGGTGTTCCTCAGCAATGGCGCATGGCCGATATTCGGTTTCTTCGGCCTTGATGTCGTAGCCCTTTACGTCGCCTTCCGCCTCAACTACCGCGCCGCCCGCGCCCGCGAGGAAGTGAGCGTGTCGCGCACCAGCCTCGACATTCTCAAGACCGCGCCGTCCGGCAGGTCGGAGCGCTTCCACTTCAACCCGTTCTGGGCGCGGTTTGCCATATCCCGCCATGACGAGATCGGCATCACCGGTATGGCTGTCGAGTCGCGGGAGAAGAGCGTTTCGATCGGCAGTTTCCTCAATCCCGACGACCGCGAGAGCTTTGCCACCGCGTTTTCGCGCGCTTTGGCCACGGCACGGACACGGTGAGCAGGAATCGGGTGGGAATTCACGATCCGACAGCCGATATTGGCGTTCAAGGAGACATTGCCATGAACGCCCAGACGAGAATGAGCCCCATCGCCACCCTGCAACAGGACATCACGCCCGTCGGCGCCGAATATGAAACCGTGCGACGGGTGATCGAAAAGATCAGCCTCGACTATCGCGACCAGCCTTCGCTCGAAGCATTGGCTGACGAAGTCGGCGAGACGCCGACCGGCCTGCAGAAGCTGTTCAGCCGCTGGGCCGGGCTGTCGCCGAAGGCCTTCCTGCAGGCAGTGACGCTCGATCATGCGCGCAAGCTGCTCGATGGCGGCCTGCCGCTGCTCGAAACATCGTTCGAACTCGGCATGTCCGGTCCGGGACGCCTGCACGACCTGTTCGTCACCCACGAGGCGATGTCGCCGGGCGACTACAAGACACGCGGCGCCGGGCTCACCATCCGCTACGGCTTCCACATCTCGCCCTTCGGCGTGGCGCTCGTCATGGTCACCGACCGCGGCCTTGCCGGCCTGTCCTTCAACGACGCCGGCGAAGAACGCGAAGCCTTTGCCGACATGGCCGGCCGCTGGCCCAACGCCACCTATGTCGAGGACATGAGCGCCACGGCACCTTACGCGGCACGCATCTTCGACCCGGCGCGCTGGCGTCAGGACCAGCCGTTGCGCGTGGTGATGATCGGCACCGATTTCCAGGTTCGCGTCTGGGAGGCCCTGCTCAAGATCCCGATGGGCCGGGCCTGCACCTATTCGTCGATTGCCTCCGAGATCGGCGCGCCGAAGGCCAGCCGCGCCGTGGGCGCCGCCGTCGGCGCCAACCCGCTTTCCTTCGTGGTGCCCTGCCACCGTGCGCTCGGCAAATCAGGCGCGCTCACCGGTTATCACTGGGGCCTGACGCGCAAGCGCGCCATCCTGGGGTGGGAAGCCGGCCAGGTCGCGCGATGATGTCGCGCCGTCTCGCCGTCCGGCAAATGACGAGACGGCATCTGGCAAGTGCCCGCGACACAGGATAGTTTCCGCCGAGTTTTCAGGAGACTGTCGTGATCACCGTTGTCGGATCCATCAACCTCGACCTAATCGCAACCGTAAGCCGTCTTCCCGGTCCCGGCGAGACAGTTCCCGGCGCCGATTTCAAGTCGGCGCCCGGCGGCAAGGGCGCCAACCAGGCGCTCGCGGCAGCGCGTGCGGGCGCCCAGGTGCGGATGGTCGGCGCGGTCGGCAAGGACGCCTTTGCCGGCGAGGCGACGGCCTATCTCAAGGCGGGCGGCGTCGACCTCGGCGGCGTCGCCGAAATCCAGGCAGCCACCGGCATCGCCCTGATCCTGGTCGGCGGCGACGGCGAGAACATGATCGCCGTGGTGCCCGGCGCCAACGGTTCGGTGGTGCAGGGCGATCTCAACAAGGCGCAGTTCAAGAAGGGCGATGTCGTGCTGCTGCAGCACGAGATCCCGCTGCCCACCGTGGATGCGGCGATCGATGCGGCGCGCAAGGCCGGCGCCATAACCATGCTCAACACCGCACCCTTCCGCGCGGAAGCCGCGAGTTTTGTCGGCAAGGCCGACTATGTCGTCGCCAACGAAACCGAATTCGACCTCTATGCCGAAGCGCTGACCCTGCCCGCCGGCGAACGGCGGCAGCGCATGGGCGAGTTCGCCCGCCGCACCGGCGCGACCGTCATCGTCACGCTCGGCGGCGACGGCGTGCTGGCAGCCAAGGGCGACGAACTTGTCCAGGTCGACGCGCTCAAGATCACGCCGGTCGACACTGTGGGCGCCGGCGACACTTTCTGCGGCTATCTTGCCGCCGGACTGTCGGCCGGGCTTGAGCTGGAAGAGGCGCTTCGCCGCGCCGCCGCGGCCGGCTCCCTCGCCTGCCTCAAGCCAGGCGCCCAGCCGGCGATCCCGCTTGCCGCAGAGGTGGACGCAGCACTGAAGGGTTGAGTTTCCCTCCGCTGGACACGCAGGATTTCCGCGTGCTTACTTGCGGGCGACAGCCGAAGGAACGGAAAAATGTCGCTCGAACTCTATGTCGCCTATGTCGTTGCATGTATCGTCATCGTGCTGATCCCGGGGCCGACCGTCACGCTGATCATCGCCTCGAGCATCAGGCACGGCACGCGCGCCGGGCTCGCCAACGTCGCCGGTACCCAGATCGGCGTGGCGATGATGATTGCCATCGTCGGCATCGGCCTCAACTCGATGATCGAGACGATGGGCCACTGGTTCGAATGGGTCAGGCTACTGGGAGCCGCCTACCTGATCTGGCTCGGCATCCAGATGTTCCGCTCCAGCGGCAAGCTGGAAGCGGACGGTATGCCCAGGCGGCCGCGCGGCGGCTTCTTCCTGCAGGGTTTCCTCGTTGCCATCTCCAACCCCAAGACGCTGATCTTCTTCGGCGCCTTCATCCCGCAGTTCATCGACCCGACCGCCAATTATGCCCAGCAGATCGTCATCATGGGCGTCACCGCCATGGTCTTCGCCGCGCTGTCGGATTCCACCTATGCAGTGGCCGCCGGGCGCGCCGGCAGGTTCCTGTCGGCCCGGCGCCTGAAGCTGATGACCCGCATCAGCGGCACGTTCCTTGTCGGCGGCGGCGTGTGGCTGGCGTTCTCGCGAGCCAAGTAAGGCAAAGGCACCATCAGACGTGAAAGGGGCGGCTCGCGCCGCCCCTTTTGCTTTGCCTGCCCGTGTCGGAGCGGAAAAACGGCTAGAGCCTGCCCAGACGCTCGACCAGCAGCGCGAAGAAGCCGTCATGGTCGATGTCGCGCATGACGATGGCGTTTTTCGGCCGCTTGGTGACGCCCCACCAGTCGACGACGGTCATGCCCATGGTCAGTTCCGAGGCGGTCTCGACGGTGACGTTGCAGTGGCGGCCCTGGAACAGCTCAGGCTTGATAAGGTAAGCGATGACGCACGGATCGTGCAGCGGACCGCCGTCGGTGCCATATTTGCCTTCGTCGTAGCGCTCGAAGAATTCAAGCATCTGTGCGGTGGCAAGGCCGACCTTGGTGTCGAGCTTGCGGAAAGAGTCGATGCGCTTGGTCGTGGTCAGCGCCTTGTGGGTGACGTCGAGCGGCATCACGACGACCGGAACGCCCGAGCGGAACACGACGTCAGCGGCGTGCGGGTCGACATAAATGTTGAACTCGGCCGAAGGCGTGACGTTGCCGCCTTCGAAGAAACCACCGCCCATCAGCACGATTTCCTTGATACGCGGCGCAATCCTGGGCTCGCGGATCATGGCGAGGGCGATGTTGGTCAGCGGGCCGAGCGGGCACAGCGTGATGGTGCCGGCTTCCTCGCGCATCAGCGTCTCGACCAGGTAGTCGACAGCGTGCTGCTCCTGCAGCTTCATGGTGGGTTCGGGCAGGTCGGGGCCGTTGAGGCCGGTCTTGCCATGAACTTCCTCGGCGGTGACGAGTTCGCGGATCAGCGGGCGGATGGCGCCGGAATAGACCTTGACGTCGGGGCGGCCGGCCAGTTCGCAGATCTTGCGGGCATTCTTTTCGGTCAGCTTCAGCGGCACGTTGCCGGCAACAGCGGTGATTCCCAGGATATCGAGTTCGGGGCTTCCGAGCGCCAGCAATATGGCGACGGCATCGTCCTGACCGGGGTCGGTGTCGATGATAATCTTGCGCGGTACGGGCATTTTCTTTCCTTGTTGGGCAGGTTTTTGCAGTCTTGAAGTTGCCGACGGGGCGGACCATATCAACAACTGTCGGAAAAATGCCATCCGGGTTTTTCCGCATTATGTCGCTCTCGGAGGACAAGCTGTAACATGAGCCGTATGACGCCCTTCTCGAGCCCGCTGCTTCTGGGCTTCGACACGATGGAAAAGACGCTGGAGCGCCTTGCCAAGTCGGGCGACAGCTATCCGCCCTACAACATCGAACGCATCCGGGATGCCGACGAACGGGGCGAAAGGCTGCGGATCACGCTGGCGGTGGCGGGTTTTGCCGAAAACGACCTGGAAGTCACCGTCGAGGAGAACCAGCTCATCGTGCGTGGCCGACAGGGTGACGAAAAGGAGCGCGAGTTCCTGCATCGGGGCATTGCCTCGCGGCAGTTCCAACGCTGCTTCGTGCTGGCCGACGGGATGCGGGTGATCGCGGCCGACCTGAAGAACGGTTTGCTGTCGGTCGACCTCGACCGACCGGAAGCTGAACGCCTGGTACGAAAAATAAACATATCGGTAGCAGAATAAACACTGCCGAAGCTCTCATGCGGGATGGCCATCATGGCATCCAGGCTAGAAGGAGGCTGAAAATGCCCAGTACTGACCAGAGACACACCATGACCACGGGTGAACTCGCCCATCTCGGCGAAGGCTCCGTCGCCTATCTCCGGAAGGTTTCCAGCGACGACCTGCGCGGCCGTTTCCCAGGCCTGACGCAGATCGATCCCGGCCTTGAGCTGTGGGCGCTGTTTGCCGCCAATGGCGAGCCGATCCTGCTGTCCGATGCCCGTGACCGCGCCCTTGCCGGCGCCATGGAAAACGATCTGACGACCGTCGCCATCCACTAACCTTGCAGGGGTTGTCGGCCCGGCAGGCCTATGTGACAGGCGAAACGGAAAAGGGCCGCAAGACGCGGCCCTTCCAAGCTTTTTCCAACAATCGAAATCAGGCGGCGTGCGACGCAGGCGTTTCCGACAGCAGCGCGTGTATGGCCGACGAATCCCGGGTGCCGCGAATCTTGGCAACCGTGTCGGCATCGCGCAGCACACGCGCGATGCGCGACAGTGCCTTGAGATGATCGGCACCGGCGCCTTCAGGAGCCAGAAGCAGAAAGACGAGGTCGACCGGCTGGTCGTCCAGCGCCTCGAAATCGACCGGCGTTTCCAGGCGCGCGAAGACGCCGGTAATGCGCTTCACCCCTGCGAGCTTTCCATGCGGGATGGCGATGCCATTGCCGACACCGGTCGAGCCAAGACGCTCGCGCTGTAGGATGGTGTCGAACACCTCCCGCTCGGGGATGCCGGAAATCGCTGCGGCCCTTTCGGCGAGAAGTTGCAAAAGCTGCTTCTTCGAGTTCGCCTTCAAGGCCGGCATGATCGCCGGTACCTCGATCAGATCACTCAGATCCATGCTGAAATTCCCTTGCTGTGCTCACCGCCGCATTACCCCAAATCCCCACATGCGGTCGGCGGCGACTATCCCTGAGCGACCTTTGCGGTCGAGGGATCTATCCAGCCGATGTTTCCATCAGACCGGCGGTAGACAATGTTGAGTTGCTCGTTGCCGGCATTGCGGAAGACCACAACGGGGCTGTCCTTGGTGTCGAGCTCGATGACCGCAGAAGCCACCGACATGGTCTTCAGTACCATCGTCGATTCGGCGACGATGGCGGGTGCGAAATCCTCGGGCACGTCTTCGTCGTCATCGACGAGGGCTGCCACCACCGAGTAGGCAATGTCGGTCAACTCGCCGTTGCCTGCACCCATATTGTGTGACTTGAGCCGGCGCTTGTAGCGCCTCAAGCGGGTTTCGAGCTTGTCGGCCGCCGCGTCGAACGCGGCAGTCGGTTCCTGGGCGTCTCCGGTCGCTTGCAACGACATGCCCGAATCGAGCCGCACCACGCAATCGGCGGTGTAGCGCGAGCCGGCCTTCACGACGTTGACGTGTCCGGAAAATCCACGATCGAAATATTTGCCGATCGCTTCGCCGATACGTCCTTCGATGCGCGCACGAAACGCATCGCCGACATCCATGTGCTTTCCTGAAATACGCAGGCTCATCTGAAAACTGACCTTTTCTGTTCAGACTTCAAACTGGTCCGAGTTTATACCCGTGGCCGATGCAAACAAGCGTTGCCTCGCTTGCCACACCGAATTTAAGTCCGAACCTGTCGGCTGATCTTGGGCCACCACCCGGCAGCCGCTGGCTCGTGTCGCAAGCCATCCTGTGCCGCATCTTTCCTTGGCGGGCTCAGCCCTCTTCATGCGGGCGGGCTTCTAGACACTTCATTAGGGATTGTCAATCAAGGGCCCGGATCGGCCCAAATACACCGCTTTTCGGCTAGTTCGCGGTACCTGCTATAGCGCGCTTTTCGCGCCGGCGCTGCACCGACGAGGCGATGTTCATGCCCTCACGATATTTTGCGACGGTGCGGCGAGCGATGTCCACGCCACTTTTCTTCAAGATATCCACAATGGCATCGTCCGAAAGCACGTCGGCGACCTGCTCCTCCTCGATCATCTGTCGAATCCGGTCCCTGACTGCCTCTGAAGAGTGGGCCTCGCCGCCCTCGGCAGACGCGATCGAGGCGGTGAAGAAGTAGCGCAGTTCGAACACGCCGCGCGTCGTCAGCATGTATTTGTTGGCCGTGACGCGGCTGACCGTCGATTCATGCATGCCGATGGCGTCGGCGACCGTGCGCAGGTTGAGAGGCCTGAGATGGCGCACGCCATGGACGAGGAAGGCGTCCTGCTGGCGGACGATCTCGGCGGCGACCTTGAGGATGGTCTTGGCGCGCTGGTCGAGGCTGCGCGTCAGCCAGTTGGCATTCTGCAGGCACTCGGAGAGGAAGTTGCGCTCGCCTTGGTCCTTGGTGCGGCCCGTCACCTCGGCGAAATAGACCTGGTCGACCAGGACGCGTGGCAAGGTCTCGGGGTTGAGTTCGACGGCCCAGCTGCCGTCGGCGGCCTGGCGCACCTCGACGTCGGGCACGATGGTGTCGGCAGCACCTCCGACAAAGCCGCCGCCCGGCCTGGGGTCGAGGGCACGGATCTCGGCCAGCATGGCGAGCAGATCCTCCTCGTCGACGCCACAGATGCGCTTGAGGCTCTGGAAATCGCGCTTGGCCAACAGTTCGAGATTGTCGACCAGTGCCGCCATCGCCGGATCGAGGCGGTCGCGGCGCCCAAGCTGGATGCGCAGGCACTCGGCAAGGTCGCGCGCAAACAGGCCAGCCGGATCGAAGCCCTGGCAGCCGGCAAGTACCCTCAGCACAAATGCCTCGTCGACGCCGAACCGGCCGGCGATCTCGACAGGCTCGCCTCGGAAGTAGCCCGCCTCGTCAAGCCAGTCGGTCAATTCGGAAGCGACCAGCCGCTCCGCCAGATCGACAAAGGCGAATGAAATCTGCTCGCCGACATGATCGCGCAGTGTCACTGCTGCAGCGGCCATATCCTCCATGTCGAAGCCTTCGGACGAGCCGCCGGAGCTGGAACCGGCGGAGGCCGACTTCCACTGCATGGCAAGGTCCGGGCCCATTCGCTCGACGGCACCGGGATCGTCGGGAAACAGGTTCTCGAGCGAAGTGTCGAGCTTTTCGGAGATGGCTTCGGAACTCCAGCCGGCCTCGCCTTCGAACCAGTCGTCGCTCGGCGCAGCGTTGGCCTCGCCTTGCGTTTCAATCTTCGGAAACTGGTCGCCGGGCGCGTCTTCGGGCGCTTCGGCGCGTTCCAACAGGGGATTGCGCTCGATCTCGTCGTCGATGAAACGCTCAAGCTCGGTGTGGGTGAACTGCAGCAGCCGGATCGACTGCATCAGCTGGGGCGTCATCACCAGGGACTGCGACTGCCGTAGCTGTAGTTTTGCCGACAGCGCCATTATCTGAGGTAACCGATCCCGACCCAGGACGGCCGAAAACCGGCACGCCTACCAGCGTAGATAGAACTGGCCCAGCTTTTGCATGTCAAGCAGATTGGGGCTTCGCCGACGCTATTTGCGGCGCAGGACACCCTCGGCATGCCAAGCAGACACGCCATGGCAACATACCGCTGCCCGGTTCGCGCGCAGGCTGTGCAATCGCCAGCTAGAGGGTAAAACCCTCGCCGAGATAGAGGCGGCGGACGTCGGGATTGGCGACGACCTCATCAGCGCGGCCGTGGGTCAGCACCTCGCCGGCATGGATGATGTAGGCGCGGTCGATGAGGCCGAGCGTCTCGCGAACGTTGTGGTCGGTGATCAGGACGCCGATTCCGCGCTTGGTCAGGTGGCGGACGAGCTGCTGGATGTCGGCGACGGCGATCGGGTCGATGCCGGCAAAGGGCTCGTCGAGCAGCATGTAGTTAGGCCGGCTGGCGAGAGCCCGCGCAATCTCGAGCCGCCGCCGCTCGCCGCCCGAAAGGGCGATCGCCGGGGCCTTGCGCAGGTGGCTGATGTGGAATTCCTCGAGCAGCGCATCGAGCGACTTCTCGCGCTCCTTGCGGCTCTTCTCGACCACTTCGAGAATGGCTCGGATGTTGTTTTCGACCGAAAGGCCGCGGAAGATCGAGGCTTCCTGCGGCAGGTAGCCGATGCCGAGGCGCGCACGGCGATACATCGGCATCTGCGTGACGTCGAAACCGTCGATCTCGATCGTGCCCTGGTCGACCGGCACGAGGCCGGTCACCATGTAGAAGCAGGTCGTCTTGCCGGCGCCGTTGGGGCCGAGCAGGCCGACGGCTTCGCCGGCACGCACGCCCAGCGTCACGCCCGACACCACCTGCCTGCCCTTGTAGCTCTTGGTCAGGCCCTTGGCGATCAGGGTGCCCTTGAACTTGCCGTTCCTGGCACTGCCCATCGTCGCGGGCGCGGCGAGTTCCTGCGCCGAGCCAGGCTTCAGACGCGACAACAGCGGGGATGCCTCCGTCATTATTTCTTCTGCGAACCCGGCGTGATCGACATCATGACGCGGCCGTTGCCCTTGGCGCCCTTGTTACAGCCGTCGACCTGGGCAAGACCAGTCTTCATCTGGACGGTGAGCTTGCAGCCGACGAGCACGTTGTCGCCTTCGGACAGGACGACTTCCTTGCCCGACATCACCAACACCTCGGTCTTCATGTCGAAGGTGCCGCGATCACCGGTGGCAACCTGCTTGTCGGACTTCACATAGACCTTGTCATCGACTTCGAGCCGATCGATGTTGGCCGAACCGGTGGCCGCCGAGCCGCCATCCTTGGCGTAGTAGACGGTCATCTTGCCCGACTTCATCACCGTCGGGCCCTGGGTGACGCTGACATTGCCGGTGAAGATCGCCAGATTCTCCGATTCGCGGACCTCAAGCTTGTCGCTCTCGATCTGGATCGGCTGGTCGCCCGACAGCTTGAGGCCCGAAAGCCTGCTCTGGCTGTCCTGGGCGTAAGCACCCGTCACGCCAAGCGCCACCCCTGCGCATGCTAGGGCGGCCAATGACCGCCAAGACCTAATTTGCCGCACTCCCGCCTCCGCTGCCATTCTGTGCCGCCTTCATTCGCGCCGGATCAATGTCCATGCGCACACGCTTCTCGAAGACGACCACCTTGCCGTTCTCAAGCATCGACATCGAATCGGACGTGATCTTCGAACCGTCAAGGGTTATTTCGACCGGTTCGTCGGTCTTCATCGCACCGCTGCCCATGTCGAGATACGCCGATTTAAGCTTGGCGACCATGCCGTCGCTGGTCGTTACGGTTACTTGTTCGGTCAGGTTGAGCGTATTGCCTACGCGGTCGTAGACGCCGCGTGCCGCATCGACCTCGGCGACGTTGTCTGCGGAGAGCGGCAGATTGGCGTCAATGCCATGCAATTCGACGACGCCCTGGTTGGCCGGATCCTGAACCGCGCGCTCGGCTGTCATCGAATAGGGCAGATTGTCCCGGGTGAAACCGCTGAGCTGGGGCTTGGCCATCACCAGCTTGCCCTCCGAGAAGGCGGCTCCTTCGGCCTTGACCTGGAGGGAGGGCGGTGCGGCAAGATAGGAATAGCCGCCGAACAGGACGGCAAGCGCCACCGCGGCTGCCGGCAAGGCGCGCTTGAGGACGCGGACCCGGCGCGAATGGCGCGCGGCAAGATCGAAGGCATCGGCGCGCGACGTCGCAAGCGCGATCGCGGTGTCCACCGCAACGCCGCTTCCGCCGCCGCTCGTCTCGATTGGTCGCGCCAACGCAAATGTCCTTCTTCGAACTATTCCAGGCCGCCTTCAGGCCGGCACGGTGAAACGGATGAAAGCCACAAAAATATGACCATAAGGTCAAAGAGTTGCGGCCGGACGCGCAATAGACGCGCATCCGGCTGCCGAAATGCAAACCCGAATATGGCTATTTACCTTACAAATCCAAGGTCCCGCAACGGCAGCTGCGTCAGGAAAGCGGTGGCTCTCGCCAAACCGTTGCGATAAAAGCGCAGGCTTGCACAGCATGCGAGGCCCGCAATGTCCATGAAAGCCGACGATCTGATCGACCGACGCCGGTTGCGGCGCAAGCTCACTTTCTGGCGTATCGCAGCCTTCCTCATCGCCGGACTGGCCATTGTCGGCCTGTCGACATGGCTTGCCGGCGAGAGAATTCCCGGTGTGGCCAGCGATCATATCGCCAAGGTCAAGATCGAAGGCACCATCACCGAGGACGAGGACCTGCTCGACCGGCTCGACCAGGTGCGCAAGTCCAGTTCGGTCAAGGGCGTGATCCTGTCGATCGATTCGCCCGGAGGCACCACCGCCGGCGGCGAGGCGATCTTCGATGCCGTTCGCAAGCTGGCCGCCGAAAAGCCTGTCGTCGCCCAGGTCGGTACGCTAGCAGCATCGGCCGGCTACATGATCGCCTCGGCTTCCGACCACATCGTGGCGCGAAAGTCGTCGATCGTCGGCTCGATCGGCGTGCTCGTACAGTTTCCCGACCTCACCGGCCTCATGGACAAGCTCGGCATCAAGCTGGAAGAAGTGAAGTCGTCGCCGCTGAAGGCCGAGCCCTCGCCCTTCAACCCGACGACCGAGGAAGAACGCGCGATGATGCGCAACATGATCCTCGACAGCTACGACTGGTTCGTCGGCATCGTCGCCGAGCGCCGTTCGATGTCGAAGGCGGAAGCCACCGCGCTCGCCGACGGTTCGGTATTCACCGGGCGCCAGGCGCTTGCCAAGAAGCTGATCGACGAGGTCGGCGGCGAAGACCAGGCCATCGCATGGCTCGGCACCAAGGGTGTCGACGCCAGGCTGTCGGTGGTCGAATGGAAGCCGGCAGGCAGCGGCAGCATGTTCCTGCCGCGCGCACTGGCGCAGGCGCTGGGCCGCACGCTCGGCGTCGGCGACTTCTCCGCCGAACTGCTCAGGGAAATGGGCGCGGAACGCTTGTTCCTTGACGGTATGCTGTCGCTCTGGCAGGCTGAAAAAGCCGTGTCAGGCGACTGAAAAACAAGCAAAATCATCATAATTTCGACGGGGACCGCGCTCATGATCAAGTCTGAACTGGTGCAAATCATTGCGACACGCAATCCGCATCTTTTCCTGCGGGATGTCGAGAACATCGTCAGCGCCATCTTCGACGAAATCACCGATGCGCTGGCCGACGGCAACCGTGTCGAACTGCGCGGCTTCGGCGCGTTCTCGGTCAAGAACCGTCCGGCCCGCACCGGCCGCAACCCGCGCACCGGCGAATCCGTCGAGGTCGAGGAAAAGTGGGTGCCGTTCTTCAAGACCGGCAAGGAGCTGCGCGAGCGGCTGAACTCGGCGAAATAGGCCGGCGTACGGCCACCCCGGGGGCTCAAACGGGAAGATTCATGTTCAATCGCTTCATGCTCATCGTGGTGTTCGTGCCGGTGGCGATCGTGCTCATCGCACTCGCCGTGGCCAACCGCGCCCCGACCGCCTTCACGCTCGATCCGTTCAACCCGGGCAACCCGGCGCTGACGGTTCAGGCACCGCTGTTCGTGCTGCTGTTCCTGGCGTTGGCGCTCGGCGTCATCCTCGGCGGCGCGGTGACCTGGTTCAAGCAGGGCCGCTACCGCAAGGTGGCGCGCCAGCGCGGTCTCGAAGCCGAAAGCCTGCGCCAGGCAGCGGCCCAGCGGCCTCCGGTTGCTCAAGGCCCGGCCCTGCCGCGCCCCAACTGATCCGCTCCGGCGCGTGAGCGCCTTTTCAAGGAGAATTCCATGCTGCACTTTTCGGCCGGCGACATCGACCGGGCGCTGACCTTTCCCGGATTGGTCGAGACATTGCGCACCGCCTTCCGCGAGGGCGCGGTGCAGCCGGTGCGCCACCATCACACCGTCGAGCGTGCCCAAGGCACCGATTCGACGCTGCTGCTGATGCCCGCCTGGACCGACTTCAAGGCTGCGGGCGCTGCCGCCGAGGGCCATATCGGCGTCAAGATCGTCACCGTCTCGCCCGACAACAACGACATCGCCAAGCCCGCCGTGGTCGGGCTCTACCTGCTGCTCGACGGGGTCACCGGCGAACCGCAGGCGCTGATGGATGGTCCGCGCCTGACGCAATGGCGCACGGCCTGCGCCTCGGCGCTGGCAGCAAGCTACCTGGCGCGCGAGGATGCCTCGAAGCTGCTGGTGATCGGCGCCGGCGCGCAGTGCCAGTTCCTTGCCCGCGCCCATGCCGCGGTGCGGCCGGTCAAGGAGATCCGCGTCTGGAACCGGACACTTGCCAACGCCGAGAAGCTTGCCGCCTCGCTGCGCGGCGACGGTTTTGAGGCGAAAGCCGTATCGGATCTCGACGCCGAGCTCGGATGGGCCGACATCATCACCGCCGGCACGATCTCGACGGTGCCGTTGGTCAAGGGCGCCAAGCTCAAGCCGGGAGCGCATGTCGACCTCGTCGGCGGCTTCACGCCGGGCATGCGCGAGGCCGACGACGACGCAATCGCCAAGGCCCGTGTCTATGTCGACACCCGCGCCGGCGCCACCAAGGAAGCCGGCGACATCGTCCAGCCGATTGCCGCGGGCGTGCTCAAGGCCGACGACATCGTCGCCGACCTGCACGAACTCGCCCGCGACCAGAAGCCGGCCCGCCAGTCGGCGGACGAGATCACCTTGTTCAAGTCGGTGGGCGCCGCACTCGAGGACCTCGCCGCCGGCATCGCCGTCTATAAGGCGCTTAAGGCATAGCCCCGCGAACCCTGGCGATCACAGAGCTGGCTTTCTGCTGCCGAACGCGCAGCTACGGCTCTGCCGGAAATCGTTCCGTCCGGGCGCGCGACCTCCCGTCAGGTTGCGGCGTGCGGTGCCCTGTGTCAAAAGCGGCCAATCGTCCGGAGAGATTTTTCCTTGAAGCACCCGCGTGACAAACGCCGCGACAGCCGCCCGCAGCCCTCCCGCAAGGGCGGTGCTGCGCCCGCGCAGGCGCGCGACCGCGTCGAACGGCCGGAACGCAAGCCGGAGCAGCAGCGCCTGGCTCCAAGACAGGACCATCAGCCGGAGCCGAAGGCGGAACCGCGCAAGCTGGTGCGCCGCGAAGGCGCCTTGCCGGCCGAACGCCTGCCGCTGATCCTCGAAGTCGCGCCCAACGACGATTATGCCCTGCTCGACAGCGGCGACGGCGAGAAGCTCGAACAATACGGCCCCTATCGCATCGTCCGGCCCGAGGGCCAGGCTATCTGGCAGCGCGCACTGCCGGCCAAGGAATGGGAGCGCGCCGACGCCGTCTTCACCGGCGACACCGACGAAGAAGGCCTTGGCCGCTGGCGTTTCCCGAAGGCACCGCTCGGCGAGACCTGGCCGATGCGCCATGACGGACTGCACTATCAGGGCCGCTTCACCTCGTTCCGCCATGTCGGCGTGTTTCCCGAGCAGGCGAGGCACTGGGACCACATGGCGCGGTTGATCGAGGACGCCAAACGCCCGGTCAAGGTGCTCAACCTGTTCGGCTACACCGGTGTGGCCTCGCTGGTCGCGGCACGCGCCGGCGCCGAAGTCACCCATGTCGACGCCTCCAAGAAGGCCATCGGCTGGGCCCGCGAGAACCAGGAGATGGCAGGCCTCGCCAACAAGCCGATCCGCTGGATCTGCGAGGACGCGATGAAATTCGTCGAGCGCGAGGAGCGCCGCAGCAGCCGCTACGACATCATCCTGTTCGATCCGCCGGCCTATGGCCGCGGCCCCAAGGGCGAGGTGTGGCAACTGTTCGAGAGCTTGCCCGCCATGACCGACATCTGCCGCTCGATCCTGACGCCGAAGCCGCTGGCAGTGGTACTGACGGCCTATTCGATCCGCGCCTCGTTCTTCGCCATCCATGCCCTGATGCGCGACACCTTCGCCGGCATGGGCGGCACCATCGAATCGGGCGAACTGGTCATCCGCGAGAAGTCGGCCGGCCGAGCCCTGTCCACATCGCTTTTCTCGCGCTGGGTAGCCCAATGAGCGAACACCGCACCGGGGCGCCCGGCCGCGTCAAGGAAGTGACGAGCCTGGCCAATCCGCTGGTCAAGGACATTAAGGCCCTGGCGCTCAAGAAATTCCGCGACCAGCAGAACGCCTTCATGGCCGAAGGCCTGAAGCTGGTCATCGACGCGCTCGATCTCGGCTGGACGATCAAGACGCTGATCTTCGCCAAGTCGGCGCTGGGCAACCAGGCCGTCGAGAAAGTCGCGGCGCGCACCGTCGCCTTGGGCGGCGACGTGCTCGAGGTCTCCGAAAAGGTGCTTACGGCGATCACCCGGCGCGACAATCCGCAGGCGGTGGTCGGCGTGTTCACGCAGCGCTTCGTGCCGCTCAAGGACATTCGCCCGCACAGCAATGACGTCTGGGTGGCGCTGGACCGGGTCCGCGACCCGGGAAATCTCGGCACCGTCATCCGCACCGTCGATGCCGTCGGCGCCAAGGGCGTGATCCTGGTCGGCGAAACCACCGACCCGTTCTCGCTCGAAACCGTGCGCGCGACGATGGGGTCGATCTTTGCCGTGCCGGTCGCCAAGACCACCCCCGAGGGCTTCCTCGCCTGGCGCAAGGATTTCCCCGGCACCGTCGCCGGCACACACCTCAAGGGCGCGGTCGACTATCGTTCCGTCGATTTCGGCAACCGCCCGGTGCTCCTGATGATGGGCAACGAGCAGCAGGGCCTGCCCGACAATCTGGCCAATGGCTGCGACAAGCTGCTGCGCATCCCGCAGGCGGGCCGCGCCGATTCGCTCAACCTGGCGGTGGCCACCGGCGTCATGCTGTTCGAGATCCGGCGCAACGCCCTGAAGCTTTAGGAGCCCCATGTGAAGCCAGCCGCATTCTATGGGCTCGTGACGATACTCGCCGTCGCACTCGACCAGTGGATCAAGCTGCTCGTCGAGACCATGCTCGTCATGCACGAGAAAGTGGACGTGCTGCCGTTCCTGGCGCTCTACCGCACCTACAATACCGGCATCGCCTTTTCGATGTTCTCAAACGTCGGCGATACCGGCCTCATCGTGCTGACCGGCATCGTCATCGCCTTTGTGAGCTACCTGGCCATCCGCACGACCCCGGCGCAGATCATATCCCGCTTCGGTTTCGCGCTGATCGTCGGCGGGGCGCTGGGCAATCTGATCGACCGCACCGTCTACGGCCACGTCATCGACTACATCCTGTTCCACACGCCGGTGTGGTCGTTCGCCATCTTCAATCTTGCCGACGTTTTCATCTCGGTCGGCGCAGCACTGGTCGTGCTCGACGAGTTCCTGGCGTGGCGGCGCAGCCGCCACCAGGCGGCCCCATCCGACGATTAATTCTGCCGTCGCACCGCCAATCCGGACCGAATCCGGGCCGGATCAAGTTGTCTTACGTTCAGTTATCTCTACGTGAAGTTAGACGGAATTTTCCCACAGACTTCATTTAGCGGTTAAGAATTTTTTGACGAAGGTCGCAATCGGGTCCAAGCTCTGCCACAATCGGTGATCATGGTGCGTTCGGCGGACGGGCCGAAAGGCACCGCCTAAACTGTCTTGCGGCCACGTGGCGAAGATTTGCGGGTCGAAACGACAGGTGGGGACGCTCGATATTGCGAGCGCTTGGGGCCTGAGTGGAGAGTTGCTTGTGAAAATGCCCTTCGGGTTGGGCGCAGCGAATCAGCCGCGCTCCGCTATGATGTTCACAAAGACCGAGACCGCCTCGTGGCGCGAGAACGCGCCTAACCGTGGCCTGGTCTGCGGCGTCCTGGCCATGACCGCGCTCATGAGCGTCACCGCCGTCTCTGCATTGTTCATCCTCCCGCATATGGGCCAGCAGTCCGTCGACGCGGTGCAGGAGATCCAGCAGGCCGCTGCCGAGCCGGCAAAAGAAAAGATCACAACCATTACAGCCGAACCAACCGGCCGCAAGGAGCGGGTTGCCACCTCGCGCAGTTCGATCCTGGTTTCGGAAGCGTCCGCGTCGGAAGCGTCCGACATGCCGCTGGCGGCCGATCCGCGCTGGGCGCAGGTCGTGGCCGCAGGCGCGACCCAGCCGCTCGAGGCGATGCCGGCAATCCCCGGCGCCGAAAAGGTGATCGCAAGGGATCTCAGCGAAACCGCACCACTCGCGCTGGCCGAAACCCACGCCGAGACCGATCCCGGCGAGACCTCAGCCGTCAAGGCGCTCCAGGCCGAGATAAAGACCACCGAGGGCACGCGCGGCGGCACGGTCAAACGCTCGGTGAACATGCGCGCCAAGCCCCAGAAAGGTGGCGCGGTCCTGGGCGTCATACCCGCCAAGACCGCAGTCGAAGTGGTCTCGTGCACGCAATGGTGCGAAATCGTTTTCAACGGCAAGCGCGGCTACGTCTACAAGAGCTACGTCCAGTAGTTCTCACGGTCACAGCCAAAAAGCGCGCGACCGCTAAAATTCGAACTATCCGCCCAAATCTTCCCTAAGCTCTCCGCGCTAGCATTCCGCCATGATGACGGATTCCGAGACCGCGGAAGGAACGACGACGCAAGGTGCCGCCGATATCGGCGCCGGCGCCGCGATATCGCACCGTCGCATCATCTCGCCGCCACCGCTGGCGCCGGAACTGCTGAAGGAGCCGCCGCGCGGCCTCTACTTCACCACCCTGGTCGCCGTGCTCGTCCTTGCCGGCCTTTCCCACCTGACCGGTGCGCCAGCGTTCATCAGCATCGGCCTGCTTGCGGCCGGCCTCAGCGGTCTGGTGCTGCTCGCCCGTAGCCTGGGCGAGCGTGAACGTGCCGCAGAAGCGATCAGCGAAAACGCCTCGCGCAGCCGCGCCGAGATCGAAACGCTCGCCGACCGCATGTGGGAATTGCAGGAAAGCGAGGAGCGTTTCCGCGGTCTCATCGACGCGCTCGGCGACCTGGTCGTGCACCGCGACCGCGACGGCCGCATCGTCTACGCCAACAAGGTGTTCGCCGAGCTTATCGGGCAGGACCAGCGCGACCTCGCCGGCCGCACCCTGTCTGAAATCGGCGTCGATGTCGGCGTGGTGCCGGATGCCGCCTTCTCGGAGGGGGAGTGCCTGAGCTCGACCGATGTCGGCATCCGCTCGGCGGGCATGGTGCGTTGGTTCTCGTGGATCGAGCTGTCGGTGCGCGACAAGACCAGCAACGCCGTGTCGCACCGGGCCATCGCCCGCGACATCACCGCCCGCAAGCGCGCCGAAACGGCGCTGATCAGCGCACGCGAGCGCGCCGAATATGCGAGCCAGGCCAAGTCACGCTTCCTCGCCACCGTCAGCCACGAAATCCGTACGCCGATGAACGGAATCATGGGCATGGCGAAGCTGCTCCACGACACCGAGCTTTCGCCCGAGCAGCGCACCTATGTCGGCGCAATCTCGACATCGGCAAGCGCCCTGCTCGCGCTGATCGAGGACCTGCTCGACTATTCCAAGATCGAGGCCGGCCGGTTCGACCCAGAGCCGCAGCCGATGTCGCCGCGCGAGATCGCCGACAACGTGGTCGAACTGCTGGCCGCGCGCGCCTACGGCAAGGGCATCGGCCTTGGCTGCCACGTCGCACCCGACGTGCCGCAGATGATCACCGCCGATCCCGGCCGCGTGCGCCAGGTGCTGCTCAATTTGATCGGCAACGCCATCAAGTTCACCGACGCCGGGGGCGTGCGCCTCACGGTCGAGCGGACCGGCGACGAACACCCCGGCAGGATCCGCTTCACCGTCACCGACACCGGCGCCGGCCTGCGCGCCGAGGACATGGAGCGCATCTTCGAGGAGTTCGAGCAGGGCGACGGCACCTCCACCCGCTCGCATGGCGGCGCCGGCCTCGGTCTTGCCATCTCCAAGCGGCTGGTCATGTCGATGGGCGGCACCATCGCCGCAAGGAGCATGCCCGGCGAAGGCTCGGAGTTCTTCTTCGACCTGCCCGCCTATGGCGCCACCGACGGAACGCCGGCCAAAACCGATGTCCTGGCCGGCCGCTGCGCCGTGATCCTGTCCAGGAACGCCACCGAGGCCGAAGCGATCGCCGACACCATCCGCGCCCATGGCGGTCGCGCCAATGTCGTCGTCACCCCGGAGCAGGCAGCCGCCATTTCCGACGGCTGCAATGCGATCCTCGTCGATGCGGCGATGGAAGAAAACGACGGCCGGGTGCTCAGGCAATTGCGCGAGAACGGCTTCGCGGCGAGCGAGGCCGTGACGCTGATTGCGCCTACCGACCGCGGCCTGCTGGGCGAATTGCGCGCCAGCGGCTACTCGACCTTCCTTGCCAGGCCGGTGCGCGCCGAGACCTTGCTGCGCGTGCTCTTGGCGAACCAGAATGGACTGCAGCCGCAGCCGACCAGCCGCCGCGCCGCGGCAAAGCCGGCTGCGAGCCGCCACCTGCAGGGGCTTTCGGTGCTGATCGCCGAAGATAACGAGATCAATGCCATGCTGGCCCGTGCGGCATTGTTGAAGGCGGGTCACCGGGTCGACGTCGTCAGCAACGGCAAGGCCGCCGTCGAAGCCGTGACAGGGGCCGCCCGCAAGCGCCGCTATGACGTCGTGCTGATGGACATGCACATGCCGGTGATGGACGGGCTGGACGCGATTTCGGCCATCCGCAGGCATGAAGAACAGCATGGCCTTGCCGCGGTGCCGATCCTCGTCCTGTCGGCCGACAGCCAGGAAAAGACCCGCCATGCCGTGCTTGCCCATGGCGCCAGTGGCTTTGTCACCAAGCCACTCGACCCCGACGTACTGATCAACCTTGTCGAGCAACGGGCGGCAGCCTGAACTACAACTGACTGATTTTCCTAGCCGGCTAGGCTCTCTTGCCGCCCGACCAAGTCTTGCCCGGGCGGGTCGATCACGATACTGTCACAATCCTGTAGCACCGACACCGTATCCCCGCGCCAGGAGGGATGGCTCGAAGGAGAATCACCCGTGCATACAGCCTTGCCGGACAGTGACACTCAGAAAGCCAATGGCGCCAAGGTGACCGTGCCTTCCAAACCTCTGTTGCCTGAAGCGCCGCTCGGACGGATCGGAACACTGGAGGTTCGCCTCGCCCGCAACGAATCAGAGATCGCGGCGGCCCAGGAAGTGCGCTATCGCGTGTTCTTCGACGAACTCGGTGCAAGGAAGCAGGCGCTGCACTCGATCGACCGACGCGATGCCGACCGGTTCGACGACATTTGCGACCATCTTCTCGTCTTCGACACGTCGATCAACGGCCCCGAGCATCGCCGTATCGTCGGCACCTACCGCCTGTTGCGCCAGGAGCGCGCTACCGAAGCCGGCGGCTTCTACTCCGACGACGAATTCGAGCTCAACAAGCTGATCGCCCGCCATCCCGGCCAGCGCTTCCTGGAACTCGGCCGCTCCTGCGTGCTGCCGGAATACCGCTCGAAGCGGACCATCGAGGCGTTATGGCAGGGCATCTGGGCCTATCTCAACCGCTACGACATCGACGTCATGACCGGCTGCGCCTCGTTCCACGGCACGGTGCCGGCGGCACATGCCGAGGCGCTGACCTATCTCGCCCATCACTGCCGCACCAGCGCCGACTGGGATGTGCGCGCGGTGGCCGGGCGCTATTGCCAGATGGACCTGATGCCGATCGAGGCGGTCAATGCCAAGGCGGCGATCTCGGCCATGCCGCCGCTGGTCAAGGGCTATCTGCGCGTCGGTGCCAAGATCGGCGACGGCTGCGTCATCGACCATGATTTCGGTACCGTCGACGTCTTTGTCGTCATGCCGGTCAAGGAAATCGGCACCCGCTACATCAATTACTATGGCGGGGAAACGCAGCGCTTCGCCGCTTAGCATCATGGCCGACAACCTCCAGCCCGCCTTCGACAAGCTGCGCGCAGCGGCCGAGGGGCTGGCGGAGGTGGTTGAGGGCACGTCCTACGGCACACCGTCTCTTCACGTCCGCAAGAAATTCCTCTGCCGCGTCAAGGATGCCGACACGGTCGCGGTGATGTGTGCGCTGGAAGAGAAGGAGATGCTGATGGAGGCCGATCCGCATCTCTATTTCGAGACCGCCCACTACAAGGGCTGGCCGGCAATGCTGGTGCGCATCCACGACATCCCGCTCGACCAGCTCAAGACACGCCTCGAACGCGCCTGGCTGATGCAGGCTCCCAAAAGCCTGGTCAAGGCGCGGCAAGCGATAGGCTGAGCGGCCGGGGAGACGGAGGAAGAATCATGACTTACACCCGGCGGACCGACACCGGCTCGAGGATCATCAAGGCTCCGCCAGCGGCCATCTATCGTGCGCTGGTGGACCCGGAGGCCGTGGCAAGCTGGCGCCCGCCAAAGGGCATGCGGGCCGAAATCCTGGCCTTCGAACCACGCGAAGGCGGCGCCTTTCGCATGACTTTCATCTACGAGGACGGTGGGGGACACGGGAAAACCACCGACAGCGCCGACGTCTTCGAGGGCCGTTTCGTCGAGCTGGTGCCCAACAGGCACGTCGTCGAGGTCATCGCGTTCGAATCGGATGACCCGGCCTTCGCAGGGACCATGCGGATCGTGACCACGCTGGAGCCTGTCGAAGGAGGCACCAATGTCACTGTCCGGTGCGAGGACGTGCCGCCTGGAATCGGCGAGGACGACCATCGCGAGGGCATCGCCTCTTCGCTCGAAAACCTCGCCGCTTTCACCGAAACGTAGGACGGGAACCCGGCTGGCGAACTGTGGCATGGTCCATGATCGGCGCGGGCGGTATCAGCTAATCCTGCCGGGCCCGGGCGGCTCGGCCTGCTTGCCGAGCGACAGGTCGGCGGCCTCGCCCTGGGTGATCAGCCGCGCGCTCCGCTGGTTGCGGGCGTGAATCCAGAGCCAGTTGATCGCCACGCTCAACCGGGCGCGCGAGCCGATGAGGAAGTAGATATGGGCGGCACCCCATAGCCACCACGCCAATGCGCCACGCAGCTTGAGGCGGCCGAAGTCGATCACCGCGCGCCGTTTGCCGATCTGGGCAAGGCTTCCCTGGTGGCGATAGTGGAAGGGCATAGGCTCGATCTTGCCACCCAGCCGTGCCTTGATGATGCCGGCGACATGCTTGCCCTCCTGCTTGGCGGCAGGCGCAATGCCCGGAACGGGCTTGCCGGTCGGGCCTACCACCGTCACCACGTCGCCAATGGCGAAAATGTCGGGATGACCGGGCACCGTCAGGTCGGGCATCACCTCGAGGCGCCCTGCCCTGTCGGCCGGCGCATCCAGCCACTCGGCGGCGGGCGAGGCCCGCACGCCGGCGGCCCAGATGATGGTTCTGGTGGCCAGGCGAACGTCGCCATAGGCGACGCTGTCAGCCGTGCAGTCGGAAACCGCGCGACCGAGCTCGACCTCGACGCCGAGCTTGCGCAGCGAACGAAGGGCGTAGTCCGAGAGATCGTCGGGAAAGCCTGCCAGCACCCGCGGTCCGGCCTCGATCAGCACGACGCGGGCCCTGGCGGTGTCGATGTTGCGAAACTCCCGCCGCAGCGTGTCCCGCGCCAGCTCGGCGATCGTTCCGGCCATTTCCACGCCGGTTGGACCGGCGCCAACGATGACGAAGGTCAGCAACGCCGCCTGCCTAGTTGGGTCGGTCTCGCGCTCGGCCTGCTCGAACGCCATCAGTATGCGCCGCCGGATGGTCGTTGCATCCTCGAGGGTCTTCAGGCCAAGTGCGAAAGGCTCCCATTCGTCATGGCCGAAATAGGCGTGGCGGGCGCCGGGCGCCAGCACCAGCGTGTCGTAGGGCACCGTCTTGCCGTCCTGGAGCAACACGTGCCGGCGCGCGGCATCGACGCCCGTCACATTCGCCAGCACCGTCGTAACCTCGGGCCTGTCCCGCACCACCGAGCGGATCGGCCAGGCAATCTCCGATGTCGCCAGCGAGGCGGTGGCCACCTGATAGAGCAGAGGCTGAAACAGGTGATGGTTGCGCCGGTCGATGAGGGTGATGCCGACAGGCGCGCCGGCCAGCGCCTTGACGACTTCCAGACCGCCGAAGCCCGCGCCGACGACCACTACTCGATGCTGCATGGATGCTGTCCTCTGCCTTCCCTAGGCATAGTAGAGCCAGCCTCGCGGGCAGGTATAGCTCCGAAGATCATGGAATGTCTTCCGGCCTCCGCCCAGGGCGGCTGCGGTAGGCCGGGAAGGTCCAGCCGAATTTCAGCGCACCGCCACGCACCATGAAGGCGGCGACAAAGGCGACGACCGCCGACACCTCGGGCGGCAGGTCGGCGAGCTCGGCCAGCGTGTAGATGCCTGCCCCCACCATCGCCGCCGAGACATAGATCTCGGGCTTGAGCAGGACCGACGGCTCGCCGGCGAGCAGGTCGCGCAGGATGCCGCCAAAGGTCGCCGTCAGCATGCCCATGATGATGGCAACCGTCGGCGAGCCGGTGGCTTCCAGGCCTTTCGCCGCACCGATGGCGGCATAGGCGGCCATGCCCAGGGCATCGAGCCAGAGCAGCAGCTTGTAGCGGGATTCGACAAGATGAGCGGTGAAGAAGACAAGCACCGCGATCGCGGCGCAGACCAGCACATAGGCCGGGTTGACCACCCAGAAAACCGGCAAGCCAAGGATGACGTCGCGGACCGTTCCGCCGCCGATTCCGGTGAAACTCGCCAGGAACAGGAAGCCGATGACATCGAGCTCTTTGCGCGAGGCGGCAAGCGCGCCCGTGGCGGCAAACACCGCCACGCCGGCATAGTCGAGGTAGAGCAGCGGATTCATGAAGGGAGCGAATAGGCAGTAGTGAGTAGCGAATAAAAGAAGAGCATTGCAGGCACCCCGGCTTTACAGCCACATTACCCGCCAATTCCCTATTCGCTACTCCCTATTCGCTATTCGCTGCCTACGCGTCCTTCTCGGCCTGCTCGTTGACCGGGCCGGGCTCCGCCGGAGCCTCGGCGACATGCTTGGGGCCGCCCTTGGCGACACCGACCATGGCCGGACGCAGCACGCGATCACCGATGGTGTAGCCGGACTGCACGACCTGCACGACCGTATTGGCCGGCACGTCGGGGTTGGGCACCTCGAACATCGCCTGGTGGAAATTGGGATCGAACTTCTCGCCCTGCGGGTCGAGCTTGCGCACGCCATGGCGTTCCAGGGCCGTCAGCATGGCACGCTCGGTCACCTCGACGCCTTCGATGAGGCTTGCGAGGCCCGCGCCACCGGCAGCCTTGGCCTCATCGGAAACCGCTTCGATGGCGCGGCGCAGATTGTCGGAAACCGAAAGCATGTCGCGGGCGAAGTTGGCCACCGAATAGGCACGGGCATCCTGAACGTCGCGCGCGGTGCGGCGGCGCAGGTTCTCCATCTCGGCAACCGTGCGCAGGGCGCGGTCCTTCAGTTCCTCGTTTTCTTTCAGCAGCCGCACGACGGCTTCATAATCGCCATCGACGCCGCCCTCGATCTTTTCGGCCTGGGCCTCGACAGCCGCCGTCTCGTCGGGCGCGCGTTCGTCTTTTGCCTGGTCGCTCATCGCCAATTCCCGTTATTCGGATACGTTGGAAGTTGCGCCCGATATCGAGGTTCGGGGGCCAAAAATCAAGGGGGCAAGGGCCGCCGGGCGCGATGCCGCGCCCTTTCGCCGCCCCGAGCGGCGGTCCGGCAAGCCCCCATACTTCAATGTTAATTCAAGTTTTACCATAGAGGCCGACCATTGCCATGGCGGGCGATCGATTTGGGAACCATTTGCATTTGGCAGGAGTTTTGCCGAGGAAGGAACAGGTCCTTTGCCATGCCGAGCAGACGCATCAACAAAATCGCAACAGCCAAGTTGGCGACCAACATCCGAGGCGAACTGGCCACGGAAAGCAATCTGCGCGTTCTGGAAGCGTTGCCGGCATTCCAGGCTGAGGACGATCTGCCACAAAAGCTTCGCCGCCTGCTCGACAGGCTGGAAGCGGCTGAGCGGACGCAACCTCATCCAAAACCCTAGATTCAGGCTTTGGCCTGCACCCGTCGCCATGAATAGCCGGCACCCTTGTCCGCCGGCTTCGTCGCGGGCTGATAGTGCAACGGCAAGCCGCCGACCTGCCCCGCTTCAAGCCGCTTCAGCAGCACCGGATGCGACACCTCGAACTCGTCGAAGCCCACCCTCAGCATATGCGGCAACTGATCAATCAATACCTGGCCGGTCGCACGAACGGCACCATCGAAGCCGTGGCGGCTGCGCAGCAGTTCGGCCTTCGAGAAGGAACGTCCGTCGTTGAAGGCCGGAAAGGCAAGCGCCACCAGCGACAGCTGGTCGAGCAGGTCCACGATCGACTCCAACTGGTCACCCGGCTGCAGCAGCACGCCAATGCGCTCCTTGGCGGCCTCGCGTTGCTGGGGATCGAGTTCGAGGAAGGCGGGCAGCGACAGGATGACCCGGCTGTTGCCGGCCAGGGCACCGGCATCCTCGGCATGGATCCAGCCGTCGTCGCGGAAACCCTCCGGGGTCCAGAGGCGGGTCTTGGTCTCCGGTGTCACGTCGGTCATTGCAGAATTCCTAGAGGGATGCGTCGGTCAGCGACTGTTCGAGGCCGGAGAGATGTATACCACATTCGGTCTTGCCCTGGCCTGCCCAGCGCCCGCTGCGGGCATCCTCGCCGGGCTTGACCGGCTGGGTGCACGGGAAGCAGCCGATCGACAGGTAACCGTAGGCGACCAGCGGGTTCTCGCGCAAGGCATGCTTGCGCATGTAGTCGGCAAGATCCGAGGTCGTCCAGCGCGCCAGCGGATTGATGCGGAAGCGCGGGCCGATCTGCTCGATCACCGGCAAGGCCGCGCGCGTCGACGCCTGGAACCGCTTGCGGCCGGTGAACCAGGCACTGAAGGGCTCGACGCCGCGGGCCATCGGCTCGACCTTGCGCACGTCGCAGCAGGCGTCGGTGCTGGTCTGGTGGAGATTGCCGGTCGGGTCGATGCGCGCCAGGGCCGCCTCGTCGGGGGTGATGACCCGGATGTCGGTCAGGCCGAAATCGGCGGCCAGCGCGTCGCGATAGTCGAGCGTTTCGCCGAAATGCTTGCCGGTGTCGAGGAAGATCACCGGCAGGTTGCGGTCGACTTCGGCGATCAGGTGCAGCAGCACCGCCGAATCTGCGCCGAACGAGGAAACGGCGGCAATTTCGCCGGCAAAGCGGTCGCCGGCCGTGCGCTCGATGATCTCCAGGGGCGAAAGGTTCCCATAGAGCGCGTCAAGCGATGCGGCTTCGGCCAGAACCTGCGCTTCGATGTCGGCGTCAGGCTGCCTTGGCTTCGCTAGCATAAAGCGCCTCCTTGAACGGCGCCGGGCCGATGCGGCGATAGGCGTCGAGGAACTTTTCCGACCGGTCGAGCCGGATTGCAAGATAGGTCTCGACGATCGTCTCGATGGCATCGGTGATCTCTTCCGGGCCGAAGCCGCGGCCGATGATCTCGCCGACCGAGGTATGCTCGTCGGCCGAACCGCCGAGCGTCACCTGGTAGAGCTCCGCGCCCTTCTTCTCGACGCCGAGAATGCCGATATGGCCGACATGGTGGTGGCCGCAGGCGTTGATGCAGCCGGAGATCTTGAGCTTCAGCTCGCCGATGTCGCGCTGGCGCTCGAGCGAGGCGAAGCGCTTCGAGATTTCCTGCGCCACCGGGATCGAGCGGGCATTGGCCAGCGCGCAATAGTCGAGGCCCGGGCAGGCGATAATGTCGCTGATCAGGTTCGAATTCGCGGTGGCGAGGTCGATCGCCACCACCGCGTCGTAGACCGCCTTGAGGTCGGCGCGGGCGACATGCGGCAGGATCAGGTTCTGCTCGTGGCTGACGCGGATCTCGTCGAAGCCGTACTTCTCGGCGATGTCGGCGACGGCCTCCATCTGGCTGTCGGTGGCGTCGCCCGGCACCTCGCCTATGCCCTTGAGCGAAATCGTGACGGCAGCATAGTCGGGATTGCGGTGGGTGAAGACGTTCTGGTCGATCCAGTCGCCGAAGCTCTTGGAATCAAGCCGCGCTAGCTTGACGGCCTCATCGCCCTCGGGGCGCGCCGCAAGCGCCGGCGGCGCGAAATAGGCCTGGATCGCAGCGACATCGGCTTCCGGCAGCTTGAGCTCGCCGTCCTTCAGCGCCTGCCATTCGGCGTCGACCTGACGCGTGATCTCGTCGACGCCGGTCTCGTGGACCAGTATCTTGATGCGCGCCTTGTACTTGTTGTCGCGGCGGCCATGGAGATTGTACACGCGCAAGATCGCCGTGGTGTAGGAGAGCAGGTGTTCCTCTGGCAGGAAGTCGCGGATCTTCCTGGCGACCATCGGCGTACGGCCCTGGCCGCCGCCGATATAGACGGCGAAGCCAAGCTCGCCCTTGTCGTTTTTCTTGAGATGCAGGCCGATGTCGTGGGTCTGGATGGCGGCACGGTCGCGCTCGGCACCGGTCACCGCGATCTTGAATTTGCGCGGCAGATAGGAGAACTCCGGATGCACCGACGACCACTGGCGCAGGATCTCGGCATAGGGACGCGGATCGGCAACCTCGTCGGCGGCGGCGCCGGCGAAGTGGTCCGCGGTGACGTTGCGGATGCAGTTGCCCGAGGTCTGGATGGCGTGCATCTCGACCGAAGCGAGGTCGGCGAGGATCGCTGGAATATCCGACAGAGCCGGCCAGTTGAACTGGATGTTCTGGCGCGTGGTGAAGTGGCCGTAGCCCTTGTCGTATTTGCGGGCGACGTGGCCGAGCATGCGCATCTGCTTCGAGTTCAACGTGCCGTAGGGCACGGCGATGCGCAGCATGTAGGCGTGGAGCTGGAGATAGACGCCGTTCATTAGGCGCAGCGGACGGAACTGATCCTCGGTGATCTCGCCACCAAGGCGGCGCTCGACCTGGTCGCTGAATTCGGCGACGCGGGCCTTCACGAAATCATGGTCGAACTCGTCGTAACGGTACATGGTCGTCTTCCGGTCTCAGGCGGCACCGGCCGAGGGCCGGGCCTGCTTGCCAAGGTCAAGGCGGTTGGTCGGGCCGGCGGCGCGGATCGCCTCGCGCAGCCTCAGGGGGCGTATGGTGCCGCCGACCAGCGACACGTCGATCAGGTTGACGTCGACCACCTCGTTGTTGTCGTGGGCGGCCTTGCCTATCGCCTCGAGGCGGGCTTCGCCGGCCTTGTCGTCGACGGTCTCGGCGACATCGATGGTCTCAGCCCAGGTGCCGTCGGCTGCGAACCATACGGCCTCGCCGTCGGTCAGCCGGTTGGCGGTAAGGATCTTCATGCCCTGCTTCCTTCGAGCGCCGCACGCGCGGCCTGTTCGTGCCTGTGTGCCGCCAGCGGCTCGGAAAGTTCGAAATTGGCGCCGGCGACCGCATCGCCGATGATGGTCATGACAGGTCCATCGAGATCGCTGCGCGCTTCGAGCGACGGCAGGTCGGCGAGCGTGCCATGGAAACGGCGGCGGTTCTTCAGGCTGGCATTCTCGACGACGGCAACCGCCGTGTCGGGCGACAGCCCGGCATCGATGAGGCGCCCGGCGACATCGGCAGCGACCGAGCGGCCCATATAGACGGCAACAGTGGCGCCCGAGATGGCGAGCTTGGCCCAGTCGGGCAGCGAGCCGCCCTTGAGGTCGTGGCCGGTCGTGAAGACCATCGAAGAGGTGACGCCGCGCAGCGTCAGCGGAAGCTCGAAATCGGCGGCAGCGGCGAAGGCCGAGGTGACGCCCGGCACGACCTCGTAGGAGACGCCGGCATCGCGCATCGCCTGCATCTCTTCGCCGGCACGGCCAAAGACCAGCGGATCGCCCGACTTGAGGCGCACCGCGCGCTTGCCTGCCCGGGCCAGTTCGACCAGCAGGTCGTTGATCTCGGATTGGGTCTTGGAATGGCAGCCCTTGCGCTTGCCGACCGGCAGGCGTTCTGCGTCACGGCGGCCCATCGAGATCACCGCCTCGGGCACCAGCGCATCGTGGACGATGACGTCGGCTTCCATCAGCAGGCGATGGGCGCGCAGGGTCAAAAGGTCCTCGGCGCCGGGACCGCCACCGACGAGCGCGACATGCCCTTTGGCTTCGCCGTTTCGAAGCAGCAGCTCGGTTGCCGCGTCATGCGCCTGGGCCAACGTACCGTTGTCCAGTGTCCGGGCGGGGGCGCCTTCAAAGAACTCGCGCCAGAAGCCGCGGCGGACATTGCCCTTGGGCAACAAACGCTCGACGGAATCACGGAAGCTGGCACCCAGCGTGGCCAGCGCGCCAAGCTGGGGCGACAGCATGCGGTCGATGCGAGCGCGGATCATCTGGGCGAGGACCGGCCCTGCGCCTTCAGTACCGATGGCGACGACTACCGGCGCACGATTGACCAGCGCGGGCGTGAAGAAATCGCAGAGTTCAGGACGGTCGACGGCGTTGACGACGATGCCAAGCTCGCGTGCGTCCTGGGAGATGCGGCGATCGAGCGCTTCGTTGCCGGTCGCGGCGAAGACCATGACGGCACGACCGATCAGCGAGGCGTCATAGGCAGCGTGAATGCGGGTCGCGCCGTTGGCGGCAATCCAGTCGCGGAGCTGCGGCTCGACATGATCGGCGATGATGCGGATTTCGGCGCTCGACTGGCCGAGCAGCCGCGCCTTGGCCAGCGCCTCGTCGCCACCGCCGACGATGACCACGGCTTCGCCTTCGACCTTGAGGAAGATCGGGAAGGCGTTCAACTTGGCGGCGGCTTGAGTCATGACGCGAGGGTTTCCGGAATACCCGTCATTTCTAGCCGCCATTGCTGCGCTGCAGAAGAAATGCACTCGCGCGCGTCGAGATGGGAGGCAATCGCTTTTGCCCGCGCCCCAGCCCGAGGAGAAAAATATTCCACCGCGGCGATGCCAGGGTATTTCAATCCCTGCCTCGCTGCTGCGGCCATTGGCAGCCGGCTGCCTCTGCGAAGCCCGACAATCGCCTGCATTCACCGGGTCCGCGGCCAGGTGCCGCCCGCACAGATCGCCAATCCATAGTGCTTGCTCGCAAGGAAGACGATGGTGCCCCGAAACGCGTTTTTCCTAATTTCTACCAAATTAGTAGAATTACGGGCAGATGCCCTTCGCCGCCATCGCGGCCGTCATTCGGAACCGTGCCGTCGCCCCCGCGTTCACCAAGCGGGGACGATGCGGACAAGAAGGAGCACGAGATGACGCACATCAATCTGAAGCACGGGATCTGGGTGCTGGTGGCAGATGGCGAAAAGGCGCTGTTCCTGAAGAACCAGGGCGACACCAAATATCCGAACCTTGAGGTCGTGCGCGAGATGGAGCAGGACAACCCGCCGACGCGCGAGCAGGGCAGCGATCGCCCCGGCCGCTACAGCGACGGCCCTTCGATCCATCGCAGCGCGGTCGACGACACCGATTGGCACAGGGTCGCCAAGGAGCGCTTCGCCGACGAAATCGCAGCTCGCCTGTACAAGCTCGCCCATGCCGGCGATTTCCAGGAGATCGTACTGGTGGCGCCACCCCTGGTGCTCGGCGAATTGCGCAAGAAGCTGCACAAGGAAGTCGATGAGCGCGTCTCAGCCGAAATTCCGAAGACGCTGACCAATCACAGCGTGTCCGACATCGAGACGATCCTGATGGCGGCCTGACCCGCAGAAGTAATTCCCCAGCAACCAGGCGAGGAGTGCCGGCAGCGATGCCGGCACTTTTTTTCGGCACGAGCCAAGTTTCTTGGCCGCACAGGGTTGCGCATGCTGACCTGCGTCCACCATATTGGAAATGCAGCGGATTTCACCGCCGCACCCCACACAATTTTGACTTTCCGAAAGGTGCCGCCGGGACAATGCCGCATGACACGCCCCTCATCGCTACTATCGTCGCCGGTCTGGGGCTGGCATTCATCTTCGGCGCACTCGCCAACCGCTTCAGAGTGCCTCCGCTCGTCGGATATTTGATCGCCGGCGTGCTGGTAGGGCCGAACACGCCCGGTTTCGTCGCCGACCAGGAGCTGGCACTGGAACTCGCCGAGATCGGCGTCATCCTGCTGATGTTCGGCGTCGGCTTGCATTTCTCGCTCAAGGACCTGTTATCGGTGCGCGCCATCGCGGTGCCCGGGGCGGTCGTGCAGATTTCCTTTGCCACGGTACTTGGCGTCGGCCTCGCCTGGATGCTCGGCTGGTCGCTGGGCGCGGGCCTCGTCTTCGGCCTGGCGTTGTCGGTCGCCTCTACCGTGGTGCTTCTGCGCGCGCTGCAGGAGCGGCGCATGATCGAGACCGAGCGCGGCCGCATCGCCGTCGGCTGGCTGATCGTCGAGGACCTGGCGATGGTGCTGGCGCTGGTGCTGTTGCCGGCGCTGGCCGGCGTGCTCGGCGGCGAGCAGCAGGCATCGCAGGCGCCCAACATCCTCGCGCTGGGCTTCGACGTCGGCGTATGGGGCGTGCTGGGCATCACGCTTGCCAAGGTCGCGGCCTTCGTCGTGCTGATGATGGTCGTCGGACGCCGCATCATTCCGTGGCTGCTGCACTACGTCGCCCATACCGGCTCGCGCGAACTGTTCCGCCTGTCGGTGCTTGCGATCGCGCTCGGCGTCGCCTTCGGTGCCGCCAAGCTGTTCGGCGTGTCGCTGGCGCTCGGCGCCTTCTTCGCCGGCATGGTGATGAGCGAGTCCGAACTCAGCCACCAGGCGGCCGAAGAGACGCTGCCGTTGCGCGACGCTTTCTCGGTGCTGTTCTTCGTCTCGGTCGGCATGCTGTTCGACCCGACCAGCCTGCTCAGCAACACCTGGCCGATCCTCGGCACGCTGTTCATCATCCTGATCGGCAAGTCGGTCGCGGCCTTCCTGATCGTCATCGCCTTCGGCTACCCGATCGCAACGGCGCTCATCATTTCGGCGAGCCTGGCGCAGATCGGCGAGTTCTCCTTCATGCTGGCCGGCCTCGGCGTTAGCCTCGACCTCTTGCCAGAGCAGGGCCGCGACCTGATCCTGGCAGGCGCCATCCTGTCGATCGTGCTCAATCCGCTGGCCTTTGCCGGCGCTGCCAGGCTGAAGCCCTGGCTCGAAAAGCGCGCCGGTATCCCCGAAGCCGTCGAAGCCGTCCCGATCGGCCCGGCGACCGAACCCGGCGAGGTTGCGACCACGACGACCGTGCCTGTGAAGGACGACGAGGACGCGCCGCCGCCGACCAAGCTGACCGGCCATACGATCCTGATCGGCTACGGCCGCGTCGGCTCGCTCGTCGGCCAGTCCCTGAAGGCCGCCGGAATGGAGTTCCTGGTCATCGAGGACGCCGACAAGACGATCGCCAGGCTCAAGGCCGAGGGGATCGAGACTGTCGCCGGCAACGCGGTCAAGGGCGAGGTCTTCGCCTCCGCCAATGCCGCCGGGGCCAGACGGCTGATCCTGGCTATCCCCAATGCCTTCGAGGCCGGCCAGATCATTCTCAAGGCCAAGGCCGCCAATCCCGCGATGGTCATCATCGCACGCGCCCATTCCGACGCCGAGGTCGACCACCTCACCGGCCTTGGTGCCGACAAGGTGATCATGGGCGAGCGCGAGATCGCGCGCGGGATCGTCGAGCAGGTGATGGCAAATGCCGGCACGCCGCCGGCCGGCGAACCGGAGCCAGGCGCGCCGGTAGCGGCCTGACCGGCCGGAGGGTTCGAGCAACCAGGCCCGACGGGCCCCGTGTCGGCATAATCAGCTTCACCTGCTGGCGGCGAGCTGGGCGAGATGGCCGGGCAGATCGGTGCCGGGTCCAGACGCATTGATCGTGTCGAAATAGTC
Organism: Aminobacter sp. MSH1; assembly: GCF_003071665.1. GTDB lineage: Bacteria > Pseudomonadota > Alphaproteobacteria > Rhizobiales > Rhizobiaceae > Aminobacter > Aminobacter niigataensis. The sequence continues at coordinate 231,954 of NZ_CP026265.1, forward strand.
GTGCCATCCCGATGCGGCGATGCCCTGCAACAGCGCATCCAACGCGGCATTGTCGGGGAAGCTCCAGATGGCGAAGAAGCGATACGGCGCAGGATGCATCTTGGTGGCATCGGTTTCGCCCAGTGCGATGGCCTCGACGCCGAGCGCCGACAGGGCAGCCATGCCGGCACCTATGGCCTCGAAGAAGGCCTGCCGCCCGGCGGCGTCGAGCGCCTGCCATGCGGGTTTCGGGGTATAGAGCTCGGCCAGATAGTGCGCCACGGTGTTTCCTTTCGATAAAGCGCTGCCCACGGCCACGGGATGCGGCCGCACACGCGGGATTGATGGGGGCGGTGGGAGACCGGGTTCAGCCCAGGTTGGCTGCCTCGGCCTGTGTCACGGCGGGATCGAGATTTCGCCAGACACGGCGCAGCAGATCGCCAAGCACTTGCCTGTCGTCGGCGCTGAAGCCGGCGAACAGCGTGGCGATCCACTTGGTATGCTCGTCGAACAGGACACGCGCCGCCGCCTGTCCCTTGGCGCTGAGGCGCACCGAGACCTTGCGGCGGTCCTCAAGACCCGCATGGCGCGCAAGGAAACCGTCGCGTTCGAGCCCGTCGAGCAGCCCGGTGATCGTCGCGCGCGTGACGCCGGCGCGCTCGGCCAACTCGTGTGGCGAGAGCCCGTCAGGGTGATCGTGCAGCAAGAACAACAGCACGAACTTGCCCTCGGAAAGCTGATGCGGGGCAAGGCGTGCGGCACAATCCCGGTCGATCGCCGACGATAGCGCCAGAATTTCCAGGCACAGCCGCAAGCCGGTTTCGGGCTGGCCCCGGCGCTTGGCTTCGTCCAGTAAAGCGAGGTGTTTTTGCTCAAGCATTGTCATATGTCGCCATATAGTATGTCGCCGTATTATATGTCAATCGGCGCCTGACCTCGCCCCAGGCAGTCAGAAATACGCGAGATCGCCCGCGCCATCGACGGGGGATGGTGGAAGGCCGGCGGACACCGTCCCGTGCCCCAAGCCTCGCCGACTGAATCGGCCTGCGCAGGTCCAGGCAAGCAAAAGCCGCACAGTTGCCTGCGCGGCTTCGTTTTGCGTCTGAAGTGGCGGTCAGCCGCCGACGAGTGGCAGGACGAAATTCGGCCGGTAAGTGTCCATCGTGGCGCCGTTGCGGTCCTCGTCGAGCAGCGTTCCGCTGCCGAAGCTGGCGCGCAGGCCGACCGTGAGCTTGTGCAGGTCCAGGCTATCCGACGCCTCCGATATCGAGACGTTTTCATACTGATAACGACCGAAGACCGACCAAGGGGTGTCGGTGAAGCGGTAGGTCGCCTGGAGAGCCAAGGCGACGACGTCGAAATCCAGCTCCATGCCGCCCTGGCTGATATTCATCCGGTGGAAGCCAAGCTCGGCGTCGAAGCGCAGGTTGTCCTGCGCAAAGTAGCGCGCCACGCCGCGAATGCCCATCAGATCGACGTCGAAGGGCAGCCCGTCAGCTTCAAGCCCACCGTAATAGGCCTGGCCGTAAAGGGTGACGTTGCCGAAATAGACCTGAGCCTCGGGACCGACCTTCCAGTCCCAGATATCCTGGTCGGGGCCACCATCGGAGAAGCCATAGGTCTTGACCTCGGCGAAGCCGCCAACAGCGTAAGATGCGGGATCGCGCCAGTTGAGATGCAGGACCCCGCCGATGCTGTGCAGCCTGGTGCCTTCGATGTCGATGGCATCGACGGTGAGGTCGCCCTGTGCGTTCCAGCGCTCGGCGAAGGGCACGTTGATGCGCACGGCGCCGCCATAGGCCCAGATGTCACCGTCGTCGAATTCATCGAACCACACACCGCCGCCGTAGATTTCACCATAGCCCGAGATCTGGCGGACGACCGTGTCGTCGACCGGCGCCAGGGCATCTGCTGCAAATGCGGATGTGGTCAGCGCTGCAAGGCAGACGCTTGAGAGAAGAGTCTTCACGGATGGCCCCTCGCCTGAGATTCGATGAGGGAATCCTATATCTCTAAATTAGCGATTCGTAATAATAGGAGCACCTGACAGGCCACAACCCTGGCGGGTTTTCCCCGACCTGAAGCATTCGGGCAACACTATGTCCGCGGCTGAATTCCGTGGGCAGTGCGGACACAGTTGCCGGATGGCCGGGGCGTCTAGTTGCCCAGCAGAACGTCAAGGATCGACGTTTCGCGGCGCTGGACCGGGCCGCCAACGTCGGCGGGCGGCACCGGGCGGCGTATCGAAGCCGTCGGCTCCTGCGACATGCCAGTTGCATCGCCGACCTGCTGCCGGACAGGCTGGGGTGCTGCCGGGAAGGTGTCTTCGTCGAGCGGCTGGTCCTCGACTGCGACAGCGGGGGCCGCAGGCTGCGGCGTCCAGGAGCCCGGCAACGCAGCCACCGGGACGCCCTCATGCGCGGCGACCATGAATTCATGCCAGGCCAGCGCAGGCAGCGCGCCGCCGGTGACCTTCTTCATCGGCTTGCCGTCGTCGTTGCCGAACCACACGCCGGTGGTGAGGTTGGCGGTATAGCCAACGAACCAGGCGTCGCGCGAATTCTGGCTGGTGCCGGTCTTGCCGGCCGCCGGCCATGCGAAGGCAGCCTTCTTGGCCGTGCCCTCCTCGACCGCGCCGGTCATCATCGCGTTCATCATGCCGACCACTTCGGGGCTGATGACGCGTGGGCCACCGCCCGAGGTGTTCTCGTAGAGCACGTTGCCGTCAGCCGTGGTGACGCGGCGGATCATGTGCACTTCGGGGCGGTAGCCGCCATTGGCGAACGGCACATAGGCCGCCGTCAGCTCCAGCGGCGTCACCTCGGAGGTGCCAAGCGAGATCGAGACATTGGGCTGGAGGTCGGATTCGATGCCCATGCGATGGGCTGCCTCAACGACCGCGTTGGGGCCGACTTCCATGGCGAGCTGTGCTGCTACCGAGTTCAACGACTTCGCCAACGCGGTCTTCAGCGTGACCCGGCCGAAATATTTGCCGTTGTAGTTTTCCGGCGTCCATTTGCCGATCTTGATCGGCGCGTCGTTGCGCATGCTGTCGGGCGTACGGCCCTGCTCGAGGGCTGCCATGTAGACGAACGGCTTGAAGGCCGATCCCGGCTGGCGGCGCGCCTCGGAGGCGCGGTCGAACTGGCTGGTCGAATAGTCGTAGCCGCCGACCATGGCGCGCACGGCACCGGAATTGTCGATCGACACCAGCGCGCCCTGACTGACATTGAGCTTCTGGCCGCTCTCGTCGATCAGCCGGCGGATCGACTTCTCGGCCAGGTCCTGCAACGTCATGTCGACTGTGGTGTCGACGATGATGTCGGAGCGCACCTCGCCGATCAGGCCAGGCAATTCTTCCATGACGCGGTCGGCGACATAGTTTTCCGAACCGGTCCAGAACGAGGCGGCGCGCGTTGCCGGCGCGCTCATCGCCGTCTTCAGCTCCTTCTCGCCGATCATGCCCTCGCCGCGCATCGCCCCCAGCACGAGCTGGGCGCGGGCCTCTGCGGCCTTGGGGTCGCGCGCCGGCGACAGGCGCGACGGCGCCTTGAGCAGGCCGGCGAGCAAGGCAGCCTCGGCCAGCGTCACGTCGCGCGAGGACTTGCCGAAATAGCGCCGCGAGGCAGCTTCGACACCGTAGGAGCCCGAGCCGAAATAGACCCGGTTGAGGTACATTTCGAGGATCTGGTCCTTGGTGTGCTTCTGCTCCAGCCACAGCGCCAGGAGCACCTCCTGCACCTTGCGTTCCAGCGTGCGATCGGGCTTGAGGAACAGGTTCTTGGCGAGCTGCTGGGTCAGCGTCGAGCCGCCCTGGGTGAAGCGCCCGTGCAGGACCCTGGTCGACAGCGCGCGCGCAAGGCCGATCGGATCGAAGCCGAAATGCGAATAGAAGCGGCGATCCTCGATCGCCATCACGGCCTGCGGGATATAGGGCGACATCTCGTGCAGGCCGACGGCCTCGCCGCCGGTCATGCCGCGATTGGCGACCAGCCTGCCGTCGACACCGATGATCTTGATGTTGGGCGAACGATCGGGGATGGCCCAGGTCGTCGAGCTCGGCATCTTGGCGCCGTAATAGACGACGATGCCGGCGGCAGCGATGCCGCCCCAGATGGACAGCACGAAGCCCCAGTAGACCAGCCGGCCAAAGATGCCGAAGATGCCTCGTTTGGGTTTGCTGGACCGTCCACGCGATGTCGACCGCGTCTTGGAAGACTTGCGCTTGGTCGGGGCCTTGCGGCGGCTGGGCACGACGCGGTCCTCCTCGCGCACCGAAAAGACATCGTCCTCCGCCTCATCGCGCGGTCCATCGAAGCTGGGCTCGATGCGTCTGTCTTTCCGGTTCGCCATACCTGTTTGTCCGGCCCCCATGCCAATGGCGTTCCGGTTGAACAGTAAATGCGGCGATTTAAGGAGGGATTAAGTGGCGGCGCCTGCGTGCCCACAGGCAAGGCAGTGGATATCATGCCAAGGCCGCCGACCTTCTCGGAGGCGGCGGCCGTGGAATTGCCAGAAATCAACCCGGAATCGGATCGTTCGGGCGCGGGTCGTTCGGCTTGTCGGGGCGATCCGGCCGGTCGCTGCTCTTGTAGCAGGGGCTCGACGGATCGTTCTTGTTGCAGCAGTTGCTGCTCTCAAGGTAGCGCGGATCCTTCGGCTTCCATTCGCAGCGGCGTATTTCGGTCGACTGACATGCGGTCACGGCGGAGGCCGCGACCACGGCCAGGATGACATTGCGTAGTGCACTCATGGGTTCTCTCCTTTGAAACAGATTTGTCCACCTCACGAAGCTTGGTCGGCTCCAGGAGAGAAAAGGTTCAAAGGAGGGTGCAGAATATTTGCGTCTGCCTGAAAACAGGTGCCGCTGGCGGAAAAGCATGAGCTCACAAGAGCTGCCGACATCTGCCCGCTCGATTAGTTCGACCTTGACCGGAACGAAGCTTCCTCGGCAGCCGTTTAGCTCATGGCGGCATTCGACCGCCTACTAATAACAATAAGGAAATATTGACATGAAACGCATTGCACTTGGACTTGCGACCGCGCTCACGGCTATCGGCATGACAGCCGGACTGGCCTTTGCGGCCGAACCTGCAATGATGACGAAAACCGCGAAGGGCAATATCTACACCGACGCTCAGGGCATGACGCTCTACACATTCGACAAGGACAAGGCCGGAACATCGGCCTGCTACGAGGAATGCGCGACATCCTGGCCCGCACTCAAGGCTGACGCCGGGGCAAAGGCCGACGGCAAATGGACCATCGTGGACCGTACCGACGGTACCAAGATGTGGGCTTATGACGGCAAGCCGCTGTATACCTATGCCAAGGACAAGAAAGCCGGCGATATGAACGGCGAAGGCATGGGCGGCGTGTGGCATATGGCCAAGGCCAGCTAGCCGCTGATTGTCAGTTGACGGCGGCGTCTCCGGGCGCCGCTATCTGGCCAAGACAAGACATTGTAACGGACCGGCCGAGGCGCAAGATGATCGTGCAGGAGACGACGCGAGAGGAAAATATCTCGTTCCTCTCATCAAGGCGATTTGGACGGCTGGCCTGTGCCAAGGACAACCAGCCCTATCTCGTTCCCTTCCACTACGCGGTGTCGGAAAATCATCTGTACGGCTTTTCAATGCCCGGACAGAAGATCGACTGGATGCGCAAGAACGCTCATGTCTGCGTCCAGGTCGACGAGTTCAGCGCAAATCGCGAATGGCGAAGCGTCATCGTCTACGGTGTCTATGAAGAGATGCCGGACACACCACAATGGCAACGCAACCGGAGCCACGCCTTGTCGTCCCTTCAACAGCACGCCAACTGGTGGGAGCCCGGAGACCTGAAGCCAGCGTCAGCCCCACCCGCAACAGCAGTCCTTCCGGTGTTTTTTCGCATCAGGATCGAAAGCCTCACCGGCAGGCATGCATTTGACCAAGCCTGATCAGGCTTGAGCGCGACTTCACGGCCCGATTGTCTTGTTGAGCGCGGCCGAGATGCGCTCGCGCAGGAGTTCGGCCATGTCGGTGTCCATGTGCAAGCGCACGCGGCCGCCGCGCGCGTCGACCAGCGTCACCGCGACCCCGTCAAGGGTAGGCTCCCTCGCCGGCTCGACGGCCGTGACCATGAATTCGTGCTCTTTCTGATCGGGTCTCTCGGCCATGGCTGTTCTCCCAGGCTGGCAACGCCGAGCATACGCTCATTCTTCGTCTTCGTCGCCGCCGGGTGCCGCCCACGAATGCGGGGCGATGCGCTTTTGGGTATCGCTGTCGACATAGGCCCACCAGCCCTCGTCGGTTTCGTCCCACTGCCCGCCGGCCGCCTTCAGCCGCGCCAGGGAGCGGTACTGGGCGAGCGATTCATTTTCCTGGCCGTCGCGGTCGGTCCAGTAGACCGTGACCTTGGAACCGTCCGTCGGGGCGGTGGCGATGGGTGTCTTGGCGCTCATGCGGATCCCTCAGATTTGCGAACCAACGATAGCCGACCGCGCGGCCTGGTAAAGCCACGCGGCGGCAAAACTCATCGACGGGTAAGCAAAGCCGCGAGCAAGCCGAAAACGGCGACGCCGACAAGTGCAGTCGTCATCGGATTGTCCTGGGCGGTCTTCTGCGCCGCGCGCGCCTGTTTGCGCATCACCGGCAGGGCCTCGGTGAAGCGGTCGTAGAAGCCGTCATAAAGTTCGGAGGCACTATCGCGGCCTTCCGCCAAGGCACTTGCACTGCGCTTGGACATCGCCTTGGTCAGCGATGCGACCTGCTTGGTGAGCTGGGAAACCTGCGCTTCGAGTTCGGTCTGGATTTCTTCACGAGTCGTGGCCATTCGGGTGCGTCCTTTCATCAGGTAACGCACCCCAAACGGCCAAGCCTGTCCGTTCGTTCCCTCGACAGAACCTGCCGCTGCGTCAGCTATGGGCGAAAATGTCCTCTTCGTCCCAGCCCATCAGGTCGAGCTTCGCCCGGACGGGCAGGAAGCGGAAGCAGGCCTCGGCCTCCTTGGTGCGGCCGTCGCGCTCCAACCTGCCGGCCAGCACGTCGCGCAGCCGATGCAGGTAAAGCACGTCGGATGCAGCATATTCGAGCTGCTCGGGCGACAACGTCTCGGCTGCCCAGTCCGACGACTGCTGCTGCTTCGACAGGCTGACGCCGAGAAGCTCGTTGCAGATGTCCTTGAGGCCGTGGCGGTCGGTGTAGGTGCGGGTCAGGCGCGAGGCGATCTTGGTGCAGAACACCGGCTCGGCCATGACGCCGAAGGCGTTGTAGAGCACGGCGATGTCGAAGCGGCCGAAATGGAACAGCTTGGTCACCTTGCGGTTCCTGAGCAGGCTCGTCAGGTTCGGCGCCTTCTTCTGCCCGGGCGCGATCTGGATCACGTCGGCGGTGCCGTCGCCCGGCGAGATCTGAACGACGCAAAGCCGGTCGCGATGCGGGTTCAGCCCCAGCGTCTCGGTGTCGATGGCGACCGCATCGACGTCGTAGTGCGTGAGGTCGGGCAGGTCGTGCTTGTGAAAGCGGATGGTCATCATTGTCTCCGATCGCGGCTTGGCTTCTCACTTGCCGCGATCGGAAGAAAAATCAACAGAAAGTTGATCTTAAGCGGTCACGAACGGGTCAGCGCATCGAGAATGCGGGCCCAAGAGCGCTGGCCCTTGTGGAACGAGGTCAGGTCGTACTTCTCGTTGGGCGAATGGATGCGGTCGTCGGGCAGGCCGAAGCCGACGAGCAGCGATTCCATGCCGAGATAGGTCTTGAAGTCGCCGACGATCGGGATCGAGCCGCCGACGGCGATCATCACGGCCTGCTTCGACCATTCGTCGGTCAGCGCGTCCTTGGCCTTGTTGAGGAACGGCGAGTCGTAGGACAGCTGGATCGCCGGCGAACCGCCATGCTTGTCGAACTCGACGCTGCAGTCGGCGGGAATGCGCGCGCTGACGAACTCGCGGAAGGCGGCGCGGATCTTTTCCGGATCCTGCTTGTGGACGAGGCGGAACGACACTTTGGCCGAAGCCTGGGCCGCGATCACGGTCTTGAAACCCTTGCCGGTGTAGCCGCCGATGATGCCGTTGAACTCTGCCGTCGGACGGGCCCAGACCAGTTCGAGCACCGAACGGCCCTTTTCGCCCGAGGGAATGGACAGGCCGACCTCGCCCAGGAACTTCTCCGCGGTCTCGCCAAGCGTTTCCCACGACTTCAGGATCTGCGAAGGGGTTTCCTCGACGCCGTCATAGAAGCCGGGGATGGTGATGCGGCCGGTGTCGTCGTGGATGTCGGCCAGCACCTTGGCCAGGATGCGCACCGGGTTGGCGGCGGCACCGCCATATTCGCCCGAATGCAGGTCGCGGTCGGCGGCATGAACGGTGATCTCCTCGCCGACGAGACCGCGCAGGGCAATCGAGATGGCAGGCGTCTCGCGGTCCCACATGCCGGTGTCGCAGACCATGGCGAAATCGGCCTTCAGCTCTTCCGAATTGGCGTCGAGGAACGGCTTGAGCGACGGCGAGCCGGACTCCTCCTCGCCCTCGAACAGGAGCGTGATCTTGCACGGCAGGCCGCCATGTACCTCTTTCCAGGCGCGGCAGGCCTCGACGAACAGCATCAGCTGTCCCTTGTCGTCGGACGAACCACGGCCAGTGATGACCTTGCGGCCGGGCTCCAGTTCCTTGACCTTGGGATCGAACGGATCGGCTTCCCACAGATCGAGCGGGTCGACCGGCTGGACGTCGTAGTGGCCGTAAAACAGCACATGCGGCGAACCGGCGGGGCCGTCATGGTGGGCGACCACCATCGGATGGCCGGGCGTGTCGCGGACGCTGGCCTCGAAGCCGATCGACTTGAGGTCGGCGACCAGCCATTCGGCGGCCTTGCGGCAATCGCCTGAAAAGGCCGGATCGGTGGAGATCGACTTGATGCGGAGCAAGCCGAACAGGCGCTCCAGCGACTGGTCGAGATTGTTGTCGAGACGGTCGAGGACCGGCGAGAGAGCGGACATTGGGGTGCCTTTCGATTCTTCTGCGGCGCAACCTAATTGGCCAAAGAGAAAACGAAAAGCCGGCAGGATTGGGCCAACTGCCAAGGCTGCGCAAACCATCGCGGCAATGTCGGGACAAAAAAGTGCCGCCGTGGTGGAGGGGGGAGCCACGGCGGCACATTCTTCAAACGGTGCGGCAGCCCGGAGAGGGGGATGAGGCTGCCGCAGGGTCCGGATAGGCGGGGGACGGGCCTGAGACCGGACTTCGGCAAAAACTGCCGATGCCCATTATTTGTTCCTTTGAACATGGCGATTCAAGGGCACGAAGATTACACTTTTGTAACATGCGCGTGATCGCCCGGCGCGCGCAGCCAGCCCTGCCATCGCCCGCCGATGTATTCCTCGGCCGGTAATACGCCGGGTGTCCCGGGCATCGAAATCGTCGTCATGGATAGTGACGGAAGTGCTCACGAGGGCATTGTCGAAAACACCCACCGAAAGATGGCCGATGTTGGTGACTGGGCTGAATTCTTCCCCAGCGTAATGTGCTCGTGGGTGATCTTGATAGCGACTTGAAACATACCATCGCTCTCGCGCCGTAGCCGCCATTGCAACGGCATCGCAGAGTAAAAAGCTTCTTCATGGTGTGCCGGGCCAAAACCGGTTCCCCGAGCGCGGGGGCGGGCCGGCCGACCGGCACCGGCCGCGGTCCAGCACGGGCAAAGGACTTGTCAGTAGACGGCGGCAGGGCCAGCTTGACCATGGACAGCCGCGCTATGCCAAGCTACCCGTATCGCCATGAAAAAAGGCGATCATCTCTTCCTTGTCGACGGCTCCGGCTACATCTTCCGCGCCTATCATGCGCTGCCGCCGCTGACCCGCAAGTCCGACGGCCTTCCGGTCGGTGCCGTCTCAGGTTTCTGCAACATGTTGTGGAAGCTGATGCTCGACGCACGCAACACCGAAGCTGGGGTCGTGCCGACGCATTTCGCGGTCATCTTCGACTATTCCTCGAAGACCTTCCGCAACGAGCTCTACCCCGAGTACAAGGCCAACCGCTCGGCGCCGCCGGAAGACCTGATCCCGCAATTCGGCCTGATCAGGCAGGCGACCAAGGCGTTCGAGCTGCCCTGCATCGAGATGGAGGGTTTCGAGGCCGACGATTTGATCGCCACCTATGCCCGGCTCGCCTGCGAGGCCGGCGGCGACACCACCATCGTCTCCTCCGACAAGGACCTGATGCAGCTCGTCGGTCCCAGCGTGTCGATGTACGACCCGATGAAGGATCGCCAGATCAATGTCCCCGAGGTCGTCGAGAAGTGGGGCGTGCAGCCCGAGAAGATGATCGACCTGCAGGCGCTGACCGGCGACTCGGTCGACAACGTTCCGGGCGTGCCCGGCATCGGCCCGAAGACGGCGGCACAGCTGCTCGAACAGTTCGGCGACCTCGACACGCTGCTCGCGCGCGCCGCCGAGATCAAGCAGGACAAGCGCCGCCAGTCGATCATCGACAACGCCGACAAGGCGCGCATTTCGCGCGAGCTGGTGCGGCTCAAGGTCGACGTGCCGGTGACCGACGTGCTCGAAGACTTCGTGCTGCAGCCGCCCAACGGGCCGAAGCTGATCGGCTTCCTCAAGACGATGGAATTCACCTCGCTGACGCGCCGCGTCGCCGAGGCCACCGGCACGGAGGCCGGCGAGGTCGAGGCTGTGCCTGTCAGCGTGCAGTGGGGCGCTGACGCGCATGGGCCTGACGTCGGTTCGGGAGCGGCACCGGCGGCGACCGCCGCGGCTCCTGCAGCGCGTGCGAACGGAGGCAACGCTGCAGCTGCAGCCCCCTCGTCCGCCTCTGCCGAAAGCGGCAACGTGCACGACACTCCCACCGCCCTCGCCAACAAGATCGCCGAACGGGCAGCCTCGCAAAAGTTCGACCATGCCGCCTATGTCACCATCCGCGACCTGGCGACCCTGAACAACTGGATCGCCGAGGCAAGACAGGCCGGCGTCGTCGCCTTCGACACCAAAACCACCTCGCTCGACCCGATGCAGGCCGAACTGGTCGGCTTTTCGCTGGCAATGGCACCCGGTCGCGCCGCCTATGTGCCGCTGGCCCACAAGAGCGGCCGCGGCGATCTTCTCGGCGGCGGACTGGTCGAGAACCAGGTACCCGTGCGCGACGCGATCGCCGCACTCAAGGCGCTGCTCGAAGACGCCTCCGTGCTCAAGGTGGCGCAGAACCTGAAATACGATCTCGTGGTGCTGGACCGGCACGGCATCGACGTGCACTCGTTCGACGACACGATGCTGTTGTCCTACGTGCTCGACGGCGGCACCAATGGCGGCCACGGCACGGATTCCCTGTCGGAGAAGTGGCTCGGCCACACGCCGATCCCGTTCAAGGAGATTGCCGGTTCGGGCAGGAATGTCGTCGGCTTCGACCAGGTCGACATCGACAAGGCGACGGCCTATGCGGCCGAGGACGCCGACGTGGCGCTGCGGCTGTGGCGCGTGCTCAAGCCGCGCCTCGCTGCCAAGGGCGTGGTCTCGGTCTACGAGCGGCTGGAACGGCCGCTGGTGCCGGTGCTGGCGCGCATGGAACAGCGCGGCATCTCGGTCGACCGCCAGATCCTGTCGCGGCTTTCGGGCGAACTGGCCCAGGGTGCTGCCCGTCTCGAAGACGAAATCAACGCAATCGCCGGCGAGCGCTTCAACATCGGCTCGCCCAAGCAGCTCGGCGACATCCTGTTCGGCCGCATGGGCCTGCCCGGCGGAACCAAGACCAAGACGGGCCAGTGGTCGACTTCGGCGCAGGTGCTGGAAGACCTCGCCGCCGAAGGCCACGAGCTGCCGCGCAAGATCGTCGACTGGCGCCAGATGACCAAGCTCAAGTCGACCTACACCGACGCCCTGCCCGGCTTCATCAATCCCGAGACCAAGCGCGTCCACACCTCCTACGCGCTCGCCGCCACCACGACGGGACGGCTGTCGTCGTCGGACCCGAACCTGCAGAACATCCCGATCCGCACCACCGAAGGCCGCAAGATCCGCACTGCCTTCATTGCCGACAAGGGCAACAAGCTGATCTCGGCAGACTACAGCCAGATCGAGCTGCGCGTGCTTGCCCATGTCGCCGACATCGGCCAGCTCAAGCAGGCCTTCGCCGACGGCGTCGACATCCATGCGATGACGGCGTCCGAGATGTTCTCGGTTCCGGTGGAAGGCATGCCGTCGGAGATCCGCCGTCGGGCCAAGGCGATCAATTTCGGCATCATCTACGGCATCTCCGCCTTCGGCCTCGCCAACCAGCTGTCGATCCCGCGCGAGGAAGCCTCCGACTACATCAGGAAGTATTTCGAGCGCTTCCCCGGTATCCGCGCCTACATGGACGAGACCAAGGCGTTCTGCCGCGAGAACGGCTATGTCGAGACCATCTTCGGCCGGCGCATCCACTATCCGGAAATCCGGTCGTCCAATCCCTCGGTGCGCGCCTTCAACGAACGCGCCTCGATCAACGCACGCCTGCAGGGTACAGCAGCCGACATCATCCGCCGCGCCATGATCCGCATGGAGGACGCTCTCATCGCCGCCAGACTGTCGGCTCGGATGCTGCTGCAGGTGCACGACGAACTGATTTTCGAAACCGTCGAGCACGAGGTCGAGGCAACCATCCCCGTCGTCCGCCATGTCATGGAAAACGCCGCCATGCCGGCGGTGTCGATGTCGGTGCCGCTGCATGTCGACGCCCATGGCGCCAACAGCTGGGACGAGGCGCATTGACATGGAGTTCGCGACGTCGTCGGACGCGGCGACGCTCGCCTCCTTCGCCCTGACGTCGCTGATCATCGAGCTGACGCCCGGGCCGAACATGACCTACCTTGCGCTGGTGTCGGCCGGCGAAGGGCGCCGCGCCGGCTTCGCCACCGTGGCCGGCATCGCGCTCGGCCTCGCTGTCCTCGGCATTGTCGCGGCGCTGGGCGTCACCGAACTGATTCAAGCTTCGAACCTGCTCTATGAGGGCCTGCGATGGGCCGGCGTGTTGTTCCTGCTGTTTCTCGCCTATGAGGGCTGGAGGGGCCAGGCCGAGGTCGTCGCTACCGACAAGGACGCCGACCGGCGCTACTTCATGCGCGGGCTGGTCACCAACCTGCTCAACCCGAAAGCTGCGGTGTTCTATGTCGCGGTCCTGCCGACATTCATCGTGGCCGAACGGCCGGTGCTGTCGCAGACCATCACGCTCACCGCAATCTATGTTGCGGTTGCGACCGTCATCCATGCGCTGATCGTCACGCTGGCAGGGACGCTCGAACCATTCCTCAACGATAGCAGGCGCGAGCGCATCGCGCGCCGGACGCTGTCGGCTCTGCTCGCTGCGGTGGCTATCTGGTTTGCGTTCTCGACGGCGCGTTAGGCGGCAATCGCGGCGCATTTGGCGCAGGTGCCGCGGAACTCTATGACCGCCTTCTTGGCGACGAAGCCGGTCGAGCCGACCCAGTCGTCGAGGCGCTTGCCGATCGTCTCGTCGGAAATCTCGGTGACCTGGCCGCAGGTGTCGCAGATGGCGAAGGCCGTCATGCGATGGTTGTGATGGCTGTGGTCGTGCGGCTCGGAGCAGGCAACGAAGGCGTTCAGGCTTTCGAGACGGTGAACAAACCCGTCCTTCATCAGCGATTCAAGCGCACGATAAACCTGCAGCGGCGCGCGGAAGCCCTCGTCGCGCAGCTGGTCGAGCAGCGTATATGCGCTGAGCGGCCCGGTCGCCGCTTCGAGTTTCTCCAGAACCTTCTGCTGGTTCTTCGTCAGCGTAGCCCGCGCCGCCATTCCTTTACCTTTCCCTGCCCGGCACACGTGTCGGGCGGCACCTTTCCTCGCCCGGGCAGGACCCAGGCGGAACAATCCATCGCCCCAAGATGGCGATTGGACATCGGTTTTGCTAGCGCGTCCGGCCGGCAAAGACAATGTTCGGCCCACCAGCCCCGAAAGCAAACGGCGGGAACTCCCGCCGCGTGCACGCTCGGAGCTTTGGCGCGCCGGCCTACTTCTTCTGCCGCACCGGGCCTTCGCGCTCGGCCGAGCGTGCCCAGAGGTTGATGTCGGCGTCGCGCGCATACTGGTCGATCTCGGCCAGTTCGGCGTCGCTGAAGGCGAGGTTCCTGATCGCTCCGACGCAATCCTCGACCTGCTCGGGACGGCTGGCGCCGATCAGCGCCGAGGTCACGCGACCGCCGCGCAGAACCCAGGCCAGCGCCATCTGAGCCAGCGTCTGGCCGCGGCGCTCGGCAATGGCGTTGAGCGCGCGGATGTTGGCGAGCGTCTTGTCGCTGAGGAAAGCCTGCCGCAACGACTTGCCCTGCGATGCGCGGCTGCCCTCGGGAACGCCCTGCAGGTACTTGCCGGTCAGCATGCCCTGGGCCAGCGGCGAGAACACGATCGAGCCGATGCCGAGCCCGTCGAGTGCGTCGAGCAGGCCGTCGTCCTCGACCCAGCGGTTGATCAGCGAATAGCTCGGCTGGTGGATCAGGCAGGGTGTGCCGAGCTGGCGCAGGATGTCGGCGGCCTCGCGCGTGCGCTGGGCGTTGTAGGACGAGATGCCGGCGTAGAGCGCCTTGCCCGAGCGCACGGCATGGTCGAGCGCGCCCATCGTCTCCTCAAGCGGCGTCTCGGGGTCGAAGCGGTGCGAATAGAAGATGTCGACATAATCGAGCCCCATGCGCTTGAGGCTCTGGTCGAGGCTCGCCAGCACATATTTGCGGCTGCCCCACTCGCCGTAAGGCCCCGGCCACATGTCGTAGCCGGCCTTGGTCGAGATGATCATCTCGTCGCGAAGGCCGGCGAAATCGGTGCGCAATATCTCGCCGAATGCCGTTTCGGCCGAGCCGGGCGGTGGGCCGTAATTGTTGGCGAGGTCGAAATGGGTGATGCCGAGGTCGAAGGCCTTCTGGCAGATGGCGCGCTTGGTCTGGTGCGGCGTGTCCTCGCCGAAATTGTGCCACAGGCCGAGCGAAATCGCAGGCAGCTTGAGGCCCGACCTGCCGCAGCGGTTGTAGACCATGTTTTCGTAGCGGTTTGCGGCCGGCTGCCAGGTCATGATGGTGTCCTCGAAAAAGGGGAATCGGCGGATGGCGCCGTCCCCTACTCTTAGCCTATTTTGCCATTGCCAGCAGCCCCCTCGCAGCGGCGGGCCCCAGCGGCGCGGGCCGCTCGCAAGTGGTCTGCATCTCGACGAACTTCTTCGTCTCGCCCGACTTCAGGATGCCGGTCATGATGTCGATGACGTGATTGGCGAGCTCCAGCGAACAGCGATGCGGCCTGCCCTGCATGATCGCCAGCGCCATGTCGGCGAGGCCCGCCGTGCGGTAGTTGGCCATCATGCCTTCCGGATGCTTTTCGTTGGGCACGGAGAACGGGTGGTCCCATTTCGGCAGCGTCTTCACCGGCTTTTCACCCTTGGTGTAACGCAACTCGCCGCCGAAGAAATTGGGGTCCGGCATGTGGATGGTGCCCGCCTCGCCATAGAGCTCCATCGGGGCGTGACCGCTGTGCCAGACGTCCCAGCTGGCATTGAAGGTGAACACCGCGCCGTTCTCGAACTCCATCAGCGCCAGGATCGTCGTCGGCGTGGTCACCGGGATTTTTTCGCCCGCGCGTGGCTTGGACGAAATCGTGCGTTCCTTGGCCGGTATCGACGACAAGGCTGCGACGCGGGCCACCGGCCCGATCAGTTGCACCAGATTGGCGATGTAATAGGGCCCGAGGTCGAGGATCGGCCCGCCGCCCGGCTGGAAGAAGAAGTCGGGATTGGGGTGCCACTGTTCCATGCCGTGGCTCATCACATGGCAGGTTCCGCTGGTGATCCTGCCGAGCTTGCCCGTGTCGATCAGGTGGCGCGCCAGCTGGTGCGAGCCGCCGAGGAAGGTGTCGGGTGCCGAGCCGATGCGAACGCCCTTCTTCTCGGCCCGCTTCTTCAAGTCGAGCCCGTCCTTGATGGCGAGCACGAAGGGTTTTTCCGAATAGACGTGCTTGCCGGCATCGATCGCCTGCCTGGAGACCTCGTAGTGCACCGCCGGAATGGTCAGGTTGACGACGATGTCGATGTCACCGGATGCCAGCAGCCCCTCGACGGTCTCGGCGCGCAGCTTGAATTCCTTTGCCCGGGCGCGCGCCGCGTCCATGTTGATGTCGGCGCAGGCGCGCATCTCGATGCCTTTGAACGCCGGCGCGTGCTTGAAGTAGGTCGTGGAGATGTTGCCGCAGCCAACCACCCCGACTCCGAGTTTCCTTGCCATGCGATGCTCCCTAGAAGGTCGTGGCCGCTGCGATCGAGCGACGCGCGAAGCGCTCGAAATCGGCAGGATTGTCGTGTTCCATGACGAAGTATTGTGCCGGCGTCCGGTTGCGCAATGCGATCACCAATCCCGCCCAGTCGACCACACCATGGCCGACATCCGACCAGCCGTCCTCGTCCTTGGCCTCGCCATCGGGCGCGATGTCCTTGACGTGGGCGGCCACGATACGCGGGCCGAACTCCTCGATCCAATGCAGCGGATCGTCGCCGCCGCGGATCACCCAGGCCACGTCCATCTCCCAGCCGATATCGGGCGCAGCCTCCAGGATCAGCCGTTGCGGCACGAGACCTCCGGCTACCGGGACGAACTCGAAATCATGGTTGTGCCAGGCGAAGTCGAAGCCGGCGTCCCTGGCTTTCCTGCCGATTGCGGCGAGCCGGCGGCCGAAAGCGCGCCAGCCATCCGCATCGGTCGGTCGTTCCGCCGGTTCGAGCCAAGGGCAGGCGATCAGCTTCATGCCCAGCGTTTCGGCGATGCCCTTGGCTGCGCCGAAGTCCCGTTCGAGCATGTCGATGCCGAAATGACCGCTCGGCATGGATAGTCCGTTCTTGTCGAGCTCCGCGCGGAACGCCTCCGGATTCTCGTAGACCCCGCCATACCCTTCGACCTGGGTGTAGCCGAGCGAGGCAAGCGTCTTCAGCACATCTTCCCAAGGCTGAAAGTTGCGCGCGCTGTAAAGTTGAAATGACCAGTCCATCTCGTTCGTCCGGTTGGTTGCGTATGCGGTTCATCTTGGCCAGCGCGGCATGCGTCGTCTCGACGGCAAACCCGCCCCGAAATCGGCCCGACAGCAGCAACAGCGGCCAAAAATTTACGCCGTTGCAGTCGCATCGGCTCTTATCTGTAACGTTACAGATTTGGAGCGTAAGTCAACTCGCGACCTGACGCAATGGGCAGCAAGGCCAGTGTAGTGATTTTCTTCGGGACCCGAACTAAAGAGCCTCGCCCCCGGGTCAAGAAAATCCGGCTTGATTTCGCTGTAACCGACTATTTCCGTTGTCGTATTGCCGAAACATCCGACGCAGCGCTGCGATGCCGGCTGGCAATTCTGCAGCCCGGTCCGAAGTCGCCTCAACGCTCGTTTTGGCCTTCCAGGAAATCCAAGTGCAACGTTACAGTTCTTGTCGGAAAAGCTTGCACGGTCCATGATGCAGATGCGATATGCCGATCAGTAAGGACGGCGGGGCAATGGCTATGAACGACAAGACACCGCCGGACGAAAGTGCCGCGCAGGCGGCCAGTGGCGAGGCCAGCCCACCGACGCTGAAGACCATCGCCTTCATGACCGGGCTTGGCGTGACCACCGTTTCCCGTGCACTGAAGGACGCCCCCGAAATCGGGGCGGCGACCCGGCAACGCGTGCAACTGGTGGCCAAGCAGATCGGCTATCGTCCCAACCGCGCGGGCGTGCGCCTGCGGACCGGCAAGACCAATGTCATCAGCCTGGTGCTCAACACCGAAGAGCAGATCGGCGGCTTCGTCTCCGACCTGATCTACGGCATCTCGGAGGCCCTGGCGCCGACGCCCTATCACCTCGTCGTCACGCCCTATTCGCGCACAAACGATCCGCTCGAACCGGTGCGCTATGTCGTAGAGACCGCGTCTGCCGACGGCGTCATCATCTCGCATATCGAGCCCGACGATCAACGCGTGCGCTATATGACCGAGCACGGCATGCCCTTCGCCACGCATGGCCGCACGCACATGGGTATCGAGCACCCCTTCCACGACTTCGACAACCGTGCCTATTCGCGCGAGGCGGTGGAGAAGCTTGCCGCGCTGGGGCGGAAGCGGCTGGCACTGCTCGCACCGCCCTCGAACCTCAGCTACTACAGGCACATGCGCGACGGCTTTGCCGATGCGTTGATGGAGCACGGCTTGAGCGAGGTGCCTTTCCCGACCGCCACCGTCGACCATTCGATCGAAGAGCTCCGCAAACTCACCACTGAGCTTATGCTTCGGCCCAACCGCCCGGACGGCTTCGTCAGCGGAGCGGGTGCCGGCACGTTCGCGCTGGTCGCGGGTGTCGAGGATGCCGGCTTCAAGCTCGGCCAGGATGTCGACATCGTCTCGAAGCAGACATCGACGCTGCTGCACCTGCTGCGGCCGCAGCTCTATGCGGTCAATGAGGACATCCGGCTGGCCGGCGCGGAACTTGCCCACGCTGTGCTTGGCCGCATTTCAGGACGCGACATGGCCTCGCTGCAGAGCATCAGCCACCCGAGAGCGGTGGAGGCCTACGAAGCCTAGCTTCCACTTCCCCACGGGCCGTGATGTGCGCCGGGCGCATCGATGCGCTCGAAACCGTGGGCGCCGAAGAAGTCACGCTGCGCCTGGGTCAGGTCGGTCGAGCCGCGGCCCTGGCGATAGCTGTCGAAATAGGCCAGCGCCGACGACAGCGCCGGCACCGGCAATCCGGCCTCGGCGGCACGGGCGACGATGCGGCGGAGCGAAGGATGCGCCTTGCCCATCATCTCGACGAAGGCCGGCACCATCAGAAGATTGGTCGACGGTTCGGCCTTGCCGAAGGCTTCGGCGATGGTGTCGAGGAACTGCGAGCGGATGATGCAGCCGGCGCGCCAGATCTTGGCGATGGTCGGCATCGGCAGGTTCCAGCCGAACTCCTTCGAGGCGCCGGCCATCACGGCAAAACCCTGCGCGTAGGCAGCGATCTTGCCGGCAAACAGTGCCAGCTCCAGGTCCCCGAGCACTTCGTCCCGGCTGCCTGCGAACTTCAGCGTGTTGGCGCCATAGGCCTTCTCCGCCGCAAGCCGTTCGTCCTTCATCGACGACAGCACGCGCGCCGCCACCGCCGCCTCGATCGCCGTTGCCGGAATGCCAAGCTGCTGCGCCTCGATGACTGACCACTTGCCGGTGCCCTTCTGGCCGGCGCGGTCGAGGATGATGTCAACCACCGGGCGGCCGGTCGTGGGATCGTCGGCTTCGAGTACGGATGCGGTGATCTCGATCAGGTAGGACTCCAGCCTGCCCTTGTTCCAGCCGGCGAATACGAGCGCGATCTCCTTCGGCTTCATGCCGAGGCCGTCGCGCAGGATGCCGTAGATCTCGGCGATCATCTGCATGTCGGCATATTCGATGCCATTGTGGATGGTCTTGACGAAATGTCCGGCACCGTCGGTGCCGAGCCAGGCCGCGCATGGCTCGCCCTTGAACTTGGCCGATATCGCGGTCAGCACGTCTTCGACGCGCGTCCAGGATTCAGGCGTGCCGCCGACCATGATCGAGGGGCCGTGGCGCGCGCCCTCCTCGCCGCCCGAGACACCCATGCCGATGAAGGTCAGGCCCGAGCCCTCGAGCTCCTTGAAGCGGCGCATGGTGTCGCGGAAGTTGGCATTACCGGCGTCGATGACGATGTCGTTGGCCGACATGACGCCGCGAAGCGCTGCGATCTGCTCGTCGACCGGCGTGCCCGCCAGCACCATGATGATGACCGGGCGCGGCGGGCGGATGGCCTCGGCCAGCTCCGCGATGGAGGCGCAGGGCACGATCATGTTGCGCAGGTCGCCGGCCTGTTCGACGAAAGCCTGGGTCTTCGCCGGGGTGCGGTTGAAGACGGCGATGCGATGGCCTTTTTCGGCGATGTTGAGCGCCAGGTTCGAGCCCATCGTGCCGAGCCCGATCAGTCCGATTTCGGCTTTTTCCATGGTCGCTGTTCCTGTCTGCTGATTGCTGTGGTCCGGGGTGGCGGCATGATTGACCGGGCCCGTGACAAGGTCAACTCGCGCGCGTCCAGGCACCGGCAGAGGCCGATCAACTCGTCGTGCCCTGACCTTACGTCATCAATCCTTGCGGCGGCGGCCGTAGAGCTCGAGCCGGTGATGGACGATGTCGTAGCCGAGCTGGCGAGCGATTTCCTGCTGCAGTTGTTCGATCCTGTCGGACCGGAACTCGATGACATTGCCGGTTTCGATGTCGATCAGGTGGTCGTGGTGATCGCCGCCGGCCTGCTCGAAGCGCGACGGCCCGCCCTCGAAGGCATGGCGGTGGATGGCACCCATCTCCTCCAGCAGCTTCATCGTCCGGTAGACCGTGGACAGGGAGATGCTCTTGTCGATGGTTTCGGCGCGGCGGAAAATCTCGAGCGCGTCGGGATGGTCCTCGGTCTCGCCCAGTATGCCCAGGATGATCTTGCGCGGCCGGGTGATGCGGATGCCCGCCTTGCGCAACGCCTTCTCATAGTCGGGCTTCTTGGAAACGGGCTTGGCTGCGGTTTTCATCATGGCGCGACTATGTGCCAGATGACACCCAGTTGCAAAAGATTATGTACGCGTTCATCCCCAGATGAACGGCCACAACGGCAGCCCCGTTGTGGAAACAGCGCCCGCTATCGCGCGCCCGCGATCGAACCGCGCACCACGAGATCGACCGGCCAGACCTCGCCGCGGGCACCGTCCTCCAGCCCCGAGATGCGGGCGGCGAGCCGCTCGGCGACACGGGCGCCGGCGGCGCGAATGGAGGAGCGCGTAGTCGTCAGGGGCACCGAAAAATGCTCGGGCTTCAGCCAGGGAAAGACGTCGTCATGGCTGACCAGCGACAGGTCGCCGGGCAGCGACAAATTGAGGTCGCGCGCCGCCCTGACCACGCCCAGCGCCATGATCAGGCTGGAGCAGACGATAGCCGTCGGCGCGTCGGACGCTTCGAGCAGGCTGCGGGCGGCGCGATAGCCGTTCTCCTCGATCATGACCTCGGAGCGAATGTGCCTGAGATCAAGCGCCAGTCCGCTTTCCAACAGCGCCCGCCTGACGCCGCGCTCGCGGAAGATGGCAAAGGTTTGGGTGTCGTCGCCGTTGATCAGGGCAATGCGCTTGTGGCCGAGTTGGACCAGCAGCCGCGTCGCGTCGTGAAAGGCGCCTTCATTGTCGATGTCGATGTAGGGATAGTCGAAGTCCAGCCCCTCGCTGCGGCCATGAACGATGAACTGGACGCCAAGCTGGTGGGCGAGCGCAATGCGGCTGTCGGCGGCGCGAGGCGCCGAGATGTAGAGCGCGTCGACCTGCTTGTTGGCGACGATGCGCCGGTAGGTCGTCTCCTCGTCCTGGGCATCGGCCGGGCTCAGCACCAGGTCAAGCTCGTGGCCGCGGGCGTAGTCGCCAAGGCCCGACAGGAACTCGACGAAATGCGGATCGATGTCGACGGCGGCGCCCGTCGGCATGACGTAGCCGATCATGCCGGCCTTGCCGGTCGCCAGCCGGCGCGCGCTGGGGTTGGGCCGGTAGCCATGGCGCTTGGCCGCCTCCATCACGCGGCGGCGCGTTTCCTCGTTGACCTCGGGATAGCCGTTGAGCGCACGGCTCACCGTCGTCTGCGAAAGCTGGAGCATGGTCGAAAGTTGCTTGAGGTTCACCTCGGCCCCGATTCCCAAAGCGCTTTAGATACAGCCTGGTCCGATCGCCGAACCAAGTAGCCGTGTCGCGCCGGCAAGACTAGGCCCTCAGGTGCTTGGTTTGAAGCAGAATTTACTGCTGCGACGCCCAAAAAGCATGCTGCACCGCACATGCAAGGCAAATTTAAATCGATTAGTTCGGCCGCGCTCTTGACTCTTTTCGATTCCGGTGGCGTGATGAAGCTAGCCAAAGCGCTTTGAAATGCCGTTGTGCGGTGTAGTTGCAGCTCGCGCAAGTCTGAGGCACAGTCGGGGCGGTGCAGGCGGACGGAATGGAGGTTCCGTCCGGAGTTTTCGATCCACTGGGAGGAAGACCATGAGGAAGTCCCTGTTACTGGGCGTGGCGCTGGCCGCCATTGCCCTGAGCGCGCCCGCCTCGGCGGAGCTGAAGTTCAAGCCGGGCGAGGACGCCCGTTTCACCTGGGCCAATTTCGAAGAACTCAAGAAGGTCGACCTGAAGGGCGAGACGCTCTCGATCTTCGGGCCGTGGCGCGGCGAAGACGAAGCCCTGGCCCGCTCGGTGCTCGAATATTTCAGCGAGGCCACCGGCGCCACCATCAACTACTCGTCGTCCGAGAACTACGAGCAGCAGATCGTCATCGACACGCAGGCTGGCAGCCCGCCCAACATCGCCATCCTGCCGCAGCCCGGCCTGATCCAGGACCTGGCGTCGAAGGGCCTGCTCACCGCCCTGGACGAGGGCACCGCCAACTTCGTCAAGGAGAATTACGGCGCCGGCCAGTCCTGGGTCGATCTCGGCACCTACAAGGACAAGGACGGCAAGCCCGGCTTCTACGGCTTCCCGTTCAAGGCCGACCTGAAGTCGCTGGTCTGGTACGTGCCGGAAAATTTCGAGGAAGCCGGCTATGAAGTGCCCAAGACCTGGGAAGAGATGCAGGCCCTGACTGACAAGATCGTCGCCGATGGCGGCGTACCGTGGTGCATCGGCCTGGGCTCGGGCGGCGCCACCGGCTGGCCGGCGACCGATTGGGTCGAAGACATCATGCTGCGCACCCAGGCGCCCGACGTCTACGACAAGTGGACCCGGAACGAGATTCCGTTCAACGATCCGGCCGTGGTCGGCGCGCTCGACATCTTCGCCAAGATCGCCACCAACGACAAATATGTCGACGGGGGCAAGGCGGCGGTCGCCGCAACCGACTTCCGCGACAGCCCGAAGGGCCTCTTTGCGGTGCCGCCGAAGTGCTACCTGCACCGCCAGGCGTCGTTCATCTCGTCCTTCTTCCCTGAAGGCACCAAGCTCGGCGAGGATGCCGACTTCTTCTACCTGCCGCCGATGGCCGCCAAGCCAGAGCTCGGCAATCCGGTGCTCGGCGGCGGAACGCTGTTCACCATCGCCAAGGACTCCAAGGCCGCGCGCGCCTTCATCGACTTCCTGAAGATGCCGCTGGCCCACGAGGTCTGGATGGCCCAATCGGGCTTCCTGACCCCGCTCAAGACGGCGAACAAGGAAGCCTATGGCAACGAAGCGCTGAAGAAGCAGGGTGACATCCTGGTCAACGCCTCGACCTTCCGCTTCGACGGTTCCGACCTGATGCCGGGCAAGATCGGCGCCGGCGCCTTCTGGACCGGCATGATCGACCTCGTCGGCGGCAAGCCTGCGGCCGATGTCGCCGCCGACATCCAGAAGAGCTGGGACGCGATCAAGTAGCGCGCGCCCCGCGGACGTCCATGCGAGTTGCGATCCGGGCCTGTTGGCCCGGGTCCGGACGCCCCGGCTTTTCCATTCGTAATTCTGAGCGATGTCAGCCTGATCCCAGGGGGATGATCCCATGACGGCACAGATACTTTCGGCCATTTTCACAATCATCATCGGCGTCGGCGGCTGCGTCGTCTACTACTGGGGCGCCAACAAGATCCTCGACGCGGTCTTTCCTTCGCGCGGCGTCTCGGGTGCTGCCGCTGTCGACAATCTGCGCCGCCAGGGCCTGATCCGGCCGTGGCTGTTCGTCGGCCCGGCGATGCTGATCGTCACCGTCTATCTCGTCTACCCGGTGATCGAAACGCTGAGGCTCTCCGTCATGGACCGCACCGGCCAGAATTTCGTCGGCCTCGCCAATTACAGCTGGGCCTTCGGCGACCGCGAATTTCGAAATTCAATCTTCAACAACCTGCTGTGGCTCGCGGTCGTGCCGGCCGCCTGCACTTTCTTCGGCCTGATCATCGCGGTGCTCACCGACAAGATCTGGTGGGGCAACATCGCCAAGAGCCTGGTGTTCCTACCGCTCGCCATCTCGTTCGTCGGCGCCAGCGTTATCTGGAAATTCGTCTACGAATACCGCGCCGAAGGCCAGACCCAGATCGGCATCCTGAACGCGGCCGTGCAGTATCTCGGCGGCAATCCGCAGGTGTGGATCTCGACGCCGTTCTGGAACAACTTCTTCCTGATGGTGATCCTGATCTGGATCCAGACCGGCTTTGCCATGGTCATCCTGTCTTCGGCCCTGCGCGGCATCCCGGAGGAAACAATCGAGGCCGCCGTCATCGATGGCGCCAACCCGTTCCAGATCTTCTGGAAAATCATGGTGCCGCAGATATGGGGCACCATCGCGGTGGTCTGGACCACCATCACCATCCTCGTGCTCAAGGTCTTCGACATCGTGCTGACGATGACCAACGGCCAGTGGAACAGCCAGGTCCTGGCCAACCTGATGTTCGACTGGATGTTCCGCGGCGGCGGGGACTTCGGCCGGGGTGCTGCGATCGCCGTCATCATCATGCTCGCGGTCGTGCCGATCATGATCTGGAACATCCGCCAGGCCAATCGCGAAGGCGGGGGAGGACACTGACATGGCCAGCGCAAGCGGAAAGTCCTTTTTCGGCCGCTTCGGCGTCCATATCGCAGTGCTTGTCTTCGTCGCCATCTGGACCATCCCGACGCTCGGCATCCTGGTCAGCTCGCTGCGCGACAAGGACCAGCTCATCGTCTCCGGCTGGTGGACAGCACTTTCGACCTCGTCGCAGACCGAGGCCGGACGCCTGCCGGGTGCTTCGGCCCAGATCGAAAAGGATGGCAAGTTCGTCATCGAGGGCAACATCTTCGGTGACGGTCCGGCGCGCAACATCAGCGCCTTCGGCACCAAGGCGCAGCAGCCTACACAATACGAAGCCGGCACGGTTGCCGATCTCGGCGAAGGCGTTTCGCTTCAGCTCAACGCCGACGGCTCCTTCGTGCTGCAATCGCCCAAGGCCTTCGAGGGTGACCGCGGCCAGCGCGTCTACTACGCGTCGTCGGCGCCGCCGCGCTTCACCACCGACAACTACCAGACGGTGCTGTTCTCGGAGGGTATCGGCCGCTCCTTCATCAACTCGCTGACGGTCACCATTCCCGCGACCATCATCCCGATCCTGATCGCGGCCTATGCCGCCTATGCGCTGGCCTGGATGCGATTTCCAGGCCGCGCGCTGCTGATCGCCGTCATCATCGGCCTGCTTGTCGTGCCGCTGCAGATGTCGCTCATCCCACTGCTCAAGCTCTACAACGGTGTCGGGCTGTTCTTCGGCGTGCCGGCCAAGACCTATCTCGGCATATGGTTGGCGCATACAGGCTTCGGCCTGCCCTTCGCCATCTACCTGTTGCGCAGCTACATCGCCGGCCTGCCGCGCGAGATCATGGAGTCGGCCCGCATCGACGGCGCCAGCGACTTCGAGATCTTCGTCAAGATCGTGCTACCGCTGTCCTTCCCGGTGCTCGCCTCCTTCGCCATCTTCCAGTTCCTGTGGGTCTGGAACGACCTTCTGGTGGCGATGGTGTTCCTGGGCTCCGGCTCCGACCAGTTGGTGCTGACCGGCAAGCTCAACGCCCTGCTCGGCTCGCGCGGCGGCGACTGGGAAATCCTCACCACCTCGGCCTTCGTCACCATCATCGTGCCGCTGATCGTGTTCTTCTCGCTCCAACGTTATTTCGTCCGCGGGCTGCTCGCGGGCTCAGTCAAGGGAGGCTAGCTCCATGCAGGCCGCAATGCGCAAGATCGAAAACCCCGCTCCCGCTGCGGATCGCGACTGGTGGCGGGGGGCCGTGATCTACCAGATCTACCCTCGCAGCTTCCAGGACTCCAACGGCGACGGCATCGGCGACTTGAAGGGCATCATCTCGCGGCTGCCGCACATCGCCGACCTCGGCGCGGACGCCGTATGGATCTCGCCCTTCTTCAAGTCGCCGATGAAGGATTTCGGCTACGATATCTCGGATTATCTCGACATCGACCCGATGTTCGGCACGCTGGCCGACTTTGACGCGATGATCGCGGAAGCGCACCGGCTCGACCTCAAGGTGATGATCGACGGCGTCATCTCGCACACCTCCGACCTGCATCCCTGGTTCAAAGAAAGCCGGGCGAGCCGCGACAACGCCAAGGCAGACTGGTACGTCTGGGCCGACGCCAAGCCAGACGGCAGCCCGCCCAACAACTGGCTGTCGATCTTCGGCGGCTCGGCCTGGCAGTGGGACACCAGGCGCATGCAGTATTACCTGCACAACTTCCTGTCCGAGCAGCCCGACCTCAACTTCCACAACCGCGACGTCCAGGACGCGCTGCTCGACGTCACCCGCTTCTGGCTCGACCGCGGCGTCGACGGCTTCCGCCTCGACACCATCAACTTCTACTTCCACTCGGCCGGGCTGGAGGACAATCCAGCGCTGCCGCCGGAGGAGCGCAACGACCAGACCGCACCGGCGGTGAACCCCTACAATTTCCAGGACCACATCTACGACAAGAGCCGGCCGGAGAACCTTGAATTCCTCGCCCGCTTCCGCGCCGTGCTCGACGAGTACCCTGCCGCAGCGGCGGTTGGCGAGGTCGGCGATTCCCAGCGCGGTCTTGAGGTCGTCGCGTCCTACACCGCTGGCGGCGACAAGGTGCAAATGTGCTACGCCTTCGACTTCCTGGCGCCGGAGAAGATCTCTGCCGCCAAGGTGCGCACGGTGCTCGAGGATTTCGGCAAGGCGGCCCGCGACGGCTGGTCATGCTGGGCCTTCTCCAACCACGACGTCGTCCGCCACGCCTCGCGCTGGGGCATGGGCGAGGCCAACCGCACCGCCTATCTCAAGGTCGTCTCGGCGCTGCTGATGTCGCTGCGCGGTTCGGTCTGCATCTACCAGGGCGAAGAGCTCGGCCTGACTGAAGCCAGCCTCGCCTTCGAGGACCTGCAGGACCCCTATGGCATCCGCTTCTGGCCGGAGTTCAAGGGCCGCGACGGCTGTCGCACGCCGATGGTATGGAACAAGGACGCCGCCAATGGAGGATTCTCCAAGGCCAAGCCGTGGCTGCCGGTGCCGGCAGACCATCTAGCCAAGGCGGTCGATACGCAGGAAGGCGACGCGGCCTCGCTACTCGAACATTACCGCCGGTTTCTCTCGTTCCGCCGGTCGCATCCCGCACTTGCCAAGGGCGACATCTCGTTCCTCGATGCGCAAGGCGACACGGTCGCCTTCAGCCGCCGCGAGGGCAACGAGGAGATCGTCTGCGTCTTCAATCTCGGCAGCGCACCGGCCACGGTCGATCTCGGAGGCAGGGGCCTGCAGCCTTTGGCGGGACACGGACTTGATGGAAAGGCAGACACCGGCGCAGTCCGGCTCGGCGGCTACGGCGCCTGGTTCGGGCGCTTCGCCTGACCGACGCTGACAGAAATCTGGGAGGAAACCATGGCCGATCTAACGCTCAGGGACGTCAAGAAATCATACGGCAATCTGCACATTCTCCACGGCATCGATCTCGACATCAAATCGGGTGAGTTCATCGTCTTCGTCGGCCCCTCGGGCTGCGGAAAGTCGACGCTGCTGCGCTCTATCGCCGGGCTCGAGGAGATCACCGGCGGCACGCTGGAGATCGCCGGCGAGAAGGTCAACGACATCCCGCCATCCAAGCGCGGCATCGCCATGGTGTTCCAGTCCTACGCGCTCTACCCGCACATGACCGTCTACGACAACATGGCCTTCGGCATGAAGATCGCCAAGGAAAGCAAGGCCGAGATCGACAAGCGGGTGCGCGCCGCCGCCGAGATCCTGCAGCTGACCAAGTATCTCGACCGGCTGCCCAAGGCGATGTCCGGCGGCCAGCGCCAGCGCGTCGCGATCGGCCGTGCCATCGTGCGCAACCCCAAGGTCTTCCTGTTCGACGAACCGCTGTCGAACCTCGACGCGGCGCTGCGCGTCGCCACCCGCATCGAGATCGCCAAGCTCAAGGAGTCGATGCCCAACACGACGATGATCTATGTCACCCACGACCAGGTCGAGGCGATGACGCTGGCCGACCGTATCGTCGTGCTCAAGGACGGACGCATCGAGCAGGTCGGCACGCCGATGGAACTCTACAAGCACCCCGGCAATCTGTTTGTCGCCCAGTTCATCGGCTCGCCGGCGATGAACATCGTTGGCGGCACCATCGAGCGGGCCGGTGAGACCAGCCTGGTCAGCCATGTCGGCGGCCACAAGACCCCGGTGCCGGTGGCGACACCTACTGATGCCCAAGGCAGGGCAGTGAGCTTCGGCGTGCGGCCCGAGGACCTCTATGTCGCGACCGGCGACGACTACCTGTTCGAGGGGCTCGTCGACTATGTCGAGCAGCTCGGCGAGGTCCAGCTCGTCTATGTCGACATCGGCCGGGCCGACCAGCCGCTGGTGGCCAAGCTTCCGGGCAATGTCGAGGTCAAGCGCGGTGCGAAGATCCGGCTCGCCGCCAGCCCCGACGAGTTGCATATCTTCGACAGCGAAGGCCATTCGTTTGCCCGCCGCAGATTGGCGGCCGCAGCCGCGTGACGCTCTTCACCCTCCCCCTTGTGGGGAGGGTGAAGGATGGCTCAATCCGCCACCACCACCTGTCGCTCCCGAAGCGCTGTCCGGCGCCTCGAGATGAAGAAGGCGACGACGAAGGTCAGGCTCATCAGCAGCACGATTGTCGGTGCCGGCGCGCTGTCGATGAAGAAGCTGAGGTAGACGCCTGCGAACGAGCACGCTACCGCCACCAGCACCGACACCATGAGCATGCGCTCGAAGCGGTCGGTGAGCAGATAGGCAATTGCGCCCGGCGCGATCAGCATGGCGATCGCGATGATGATGCCGACAGCTTTCAGCGCACCGACGATGGTCAGCGACAGCACGGTCAACAGCCCGTAATGCAGCAGCCTGACCGGCAGGCCGATGGCCTGCGCATGCTGCGGGTCGAAGGCGTGCAGCAGCAGGTCGCGGCGGAAGATGCCGATGGCCCCGGTAGCGATCAGAGCGATCACCGCGGTCTGGCCGACATCGGACCAACTGACGCCCAGCATGTCGCCGAACAAGATGTGGTCGAGATGCACGTCGGTCTGGATCTTGGTGTAGAGCACGATGCCGAGCCCGAACATCCCGGAAAAGACGATGCCCATGACCGTGTCTTCCTTGACCCGGCTGTTCTGCTTGAGATAGCCGGTCGCCAGGGCACAGGTCATGCCGGCGGCGAAGGCGCCGATGGCAAGCGGGATGCCGGCGATATAGGCGAGCACGACGCCGGGCAGCACGGCATGGCTGATGGCATCGCCCATCAGCGACCAGCCCTTGAGCACCAGGAAGCACGACAGCAGCGCCATAGGCACCGCCACCAGCAGCGAGATGGCGAACGCCTGCTGCATGAACGGAAAGGCGAAGGGGAGCGCGAGGGTTTCGATCATGCTCCCGCCTCCAGTTCGACCCGCGCCCGCCGCCGCGCGGCCAGCAGCCCGTGCTTCGGCGCGAAGACAAACGCGATCAGGAAGATCAGCGTCTGGGCCACCACGATGATGCCGCCGGTGGCGCCGTCGAGGAAATAGCTGGCATAGGCGCCGACGAAGCTGGTGATCGAGCCGATCGCCACGCTGATCATGATGAGCCGGGGAAAGCGGTCGGTGAGAAGATAGGCGGTCGCCCCCGGCGTCACCACCATGGCGATGACCAGGAAAGCACCCACCGTCTGCAGTGCCGCCACCGTCGAGGCCGACAGCAGCATGAAGAACAGCACCTTGAGCATGTCGGGGTTGAGCCCGATCGAGCGCGCATGGTTCTCGTCGAAGAAAGCGACCATCAGGTCCTTCCACTTGGCGAGCAGGATGGCCAGCGAAATGCCGCCGATCAGCGCCAACTGAAGCGTGTCCGCCGGCGTCACCGCCAGGATGTTGCCGAGCACGATGGTCTGGATGTTCACCGAGGCCGGCGACAGCGAGATCATGAACAGGCCGAGCCCGAAGAACGAGGTGAAGATCAGCCCGATGATGGCGTCTTCCCTGAGCTTGGTCCGCTGGTTGAGGAACAGCATGGCGCCGGCCGCAAGCCCGCCCGAAAGGAAGGCGCCAAGCGCAAACGGCAGGCCGAGCATGTAGGCGCCGGCAACGCCCGGCACGATCGAATGCGAGAGCGCGTCGCCGATCAGCGACCAGCCCTTGAGCATCAGATAGGCCGAGAGGAAGGCGCAGACCCCGCCGACCAGCGCCGACACCCACATCGCGTTCAGCATGTAGCCATAGCCGAACGGCTCGCTGAGCATGGCGATCATTTCTTGGGCCCGCTTTTCTTGGCCGCAGCGTCGTTGCCGTTGCCGTCGCCATAGATGACGAAGGGGCGCTCGTCGTCGGTCAGCACTGTCACCTGACGCTTGTCGGCGGCGTCCTGGTGTAGCTCGGCGCCGCCCAGGATGAACTGGCGCAACACGCCGCCAAAGGCCTTTTCGAGATTGGCCTTGGTGAAGGTTTCGGCCGTCAGCCCGGAGGCGAGAACGGTGCGGTTGACCAGAACGGCGCGGTCGCAGAAGCGCGGCACGGAGCCCAGGTTGTGCGTCGACACCAGCATCACCCGGCCTTCGTCGCGCAAGCCCTGCAAAAGCGTGATGATCGCTTCTTCGGTGCGCACGTCGACGCCGGTGAAGGGCTCGTCGAGCAGGATCAGCTCGCCCTCCTGCGCCAACGCGCGCGCCAGGAAGACGCGCTTCTTCTGCCCGCCCGAGAGCTCGCCGATCTGGCGCTTGCGGAAGTCGGCCATGCCGACGCGTTCAAGCGCCGCGTCCACCGCCTCGCGGTCGATCGTGCGAGTCATGCGCAGGAAATTCATGTGGCCGTAGCGGCCCATCATCACCACGTCTTCGACCAGCACCGGAAAGTTCCAGTCGACATCCTCGCTTTGCGGCACATAAGCGACGAGGTTTTTCTTGAGCGCCTCGCGGGCCGGCTGGCCCAGGATCGAAACGCTGCCGGTGGCAAGCGGCACGAAGCCCATGATCGACTTGAACAGGGTCGACTTGCCGCTGCCGTTGACGCCAACAAGCGCCGTGATGGTGCCGCGCGGAATGGAAAAGGAGGCGTTGCGCAGGGCCGTGTGCCCGTTGCGGTAGGTGACCGAGATGTTGTCGACGCTGAGGCCGTCGCCGGCCTGTGCCTGGGCCGCGGGGCGCCCCTTCAGCGGAACGTTCATTGGGAAAGCCCCTTGACGATGGTCTGGGTGGTGACGCTGAGCAGGTCGAGATAGGTCGGCACCGGGCCGCCTTCGTCGCTCAGCGAGTCGACATAGAGCACGCCGCCATACTTGGCGCCCGTTTCCCGCGCGACCTGCTCGGCCGGCTTGGACGACACCGTGCTTTCGCTGAACATGGCCGGAATGCTGTTGGCCTTGACGAGGTCGATCACCTTGCGCACCTGCTGGGGCGTACCTTGCTGGTCGGCATTGATCGGCCAAAGATAGACCTCCTTCAAGCCGAAATCGCGGGCGAGATAGGAAAACGCGCCTTCGCTGGTGGCGAGCCAACGGCGCTCGGCGGGGATGGTCTCGATGGCCTTGTGGATCGGTGCGACCGTTGCCTTGATCTTCTCCGAATAGGCGGCCGCGTTCCTGGCATAGACCTCGGCATTGGCAGGATCCTTCTCGGCGAAGGCCTTGCGGATGTTCTCGACATAGATGAGCGCCGCCTCGGGCGACATCCAGGCATGCGGGTTGGGCTTGCCGGTGTAGGGGCCTTCGGCGATGCCCATCGGGCTTACGCCATCGGAGACGACGGCCTGCGCCACGCCATCAAGGTTTTCAAAGAACTTTTCGAACCACAGTTCGAGGTTCAGCCCGTTCCACAGCACGAGATCGGCCTTCTGGGCGCGCAGGATGTCGCCCGGCGTCGGCTGGTAGTTGTGGATCTCGGCGTTCGGCTTGGTGATCGATTCCACCTCGGCTGCGTCGCCGGCGACGTTGCGGGCGATGTCGGCGATCACCGTGAAGGTGGTCACCACCTTCATCTTGCCGCCGGCTTCGCTGTCCTGGGAGCAGGCCGATAGCCCGAGCATGGCCGCGAGCATGGCGATGGCGGCGAAGGTGGTGCGTAGCGCTGTCATGGAAATCCCGTTCGAGAATACGCGCCCGATGGGCGGCAGATACGATGCCTTACCTAGTGGCAGCCGCGTCACCTGTCAATGCAATTGCAAATCGTTTGCAATAAGAAATGCGAATTCCGCTGCGACGGCGTCGGGCCTTGCATCCAATCGAGGCTGAGCGCGTTTTCGTTTGCCAATCCCAGACAAGGAGAACGGTCGTGTCAGCCAGCACAGCAATTCGCGAGCATATGGAAGTCATCGGCGCCGACGGCGTGCATATCGGCACCGTCGACAAGGTCGAGAACGGGCGCATCAAGCTCACGAAAAAGGACAGCGGCGAAGGCAGCCATCGCGGCCACCATCACTACATCTCCATGGCACTCGTTGCGGAGACCGAGGGCAACAAGGTGCGGCTGTCGGCCAATGCCGATGTCGCGGTGACATTCGAAGAGGAAGGCAAGGCGGAGTAGGTCTCCGTATCGACTAGCTGGTCGAAGTTTGGGGAGCGCCTAGTTCCAGCGCCGGCCCTCTGCAAATCCTGCTTCGATGTAGTGTTTTCTTGGGTTCATGCCTGCGGCTGCAACGTCAGGGTTCAATTTTAGATAGACTTCGTCGCGAAACCCACGAGGCAGCCGATGGCCGCTTATGCGTGGCCAGTCAAATAGTTCATTTTCATGTGGCGTGCCCGTGAGATAGGCAGGTTGGAACCTGTGCCGCCAGGCAACGACGTTGAACGAGAGCTGGTCACGATATGACCATCTTTTCACCTCGGCAGCCCAGCTCTCCATTACGGTAACGAGGGCCGCATTGTTATGTCGTCTTAGCATTATCGTCGCCGTAATGAGCCCCGCGCCGACCGGATACCCGAGGGCGCGATAATGATCCATTTGCGCGGCGATCGTGGAAGGATCGTCCAGACCCAAGGCGGTCACAACCTCAGCCTCGTCGTACACGCAGCTTCGCTCGGGGTGGCGGAAGCACAGCATCGGCTCTGGAGTTGCATCCAGCAGTTGGAAAAAGCCCTCGGCGGGGACTTTTGGCTCGACAGTATTGTCGAAATACAAGCTCGCCGCGTAACCGCCGACAAAGCGATGCGGTAGAAGCTTCACCATTTTGGATGTTCGAACCGGGCCAAGCTTGCGCGAGTCGACGTATTTGAACTGCCACAGACTGGATTTCAAAGACCGGTCATCAGTGAAGCAAATGAAGTCGGTCTTGCCATCCCGCTTGAAATATCTATCGGCAAATGTCTCCGAATAGCCAAACATGCAGGTGTATACCGCCCGCCGTCGTGCCTTCCCTCGAAATCGCAATAGAGTGTCGAAGAACCTATCCACGGTTTTTGGCCAACGCGCTGCTTCACTAAACTTGTTGAGGACGCAACCGGTTGGAAGCCGTCGTTACGACGCCGCTCGGTCCAACTTGCTCACCAGAACTCTATGTTCCGCTGTGACGGACGGTGCCGGCCCTACTCCTTCACGGCCTCGGCAGCCTTGGTGTTGATTAGGCCAAAACCGAAATCGGTGTCGCGGCCCTTGTCGCCGAGATCGGTGGCGGTGGCGGCGAGTGCCTTTTCGATCGATTCTGCAGAGCGGCCTGGCTCGTTGTGCAACAAATTGGCAATCGCGCCGCTGACCACCGCTGCGGCAAACGAGGTGCCCGTCACCAGGTCCGTGCCGCCGCCGACCGGGGCCATGACGTCGACGCCGGGGGCAGAGATGTAGACGTAGGGCCCGCGATTGGCCTGCTTCATCAACGCGTCCTTGGCATCGGTGGCCGTTACCGCGATGACGCCCTTGTAGGCGGCGGGGTAGCCATAGGGCGCGCCGGGGCCATTGTTGCCGGCGGCAGCGACGAGGATCATGCCGCGGGCGCGGGCGCCGCGGCTGGCCTGCTCCAGCAATGCGTTCTTGGGCCCGACGAAGCTCATATTGACGATCTGGACATTCTGCTCGGCTGCCCAGTCGAGCGCGTTGAGAATGATTTCCATGTTCGACTTGCCGCCTTCGAAGGCGCGGGCATGGAAGATCTTCGAGCCCGGCGCCATGCCCTTGAACGGTCCCGTGCCGGCGATCAGGCCGGCGACCGAGGTGGCGTGGTCGCGTGCGGTGACCGTCACCCCCGGCATGGCGTCGAAACTGCCGGCGACGACGCCCTTCAGCGCGGGGTGAGTGTCGTCGATGGCGGTGTCGATGACCGCTATGCTGACGTTCTCGCCATTGGCGGCGGCCTCGTCGAGCGCGATGCGCTGGAAGGCGAAATTGGGCCCTGCCGCCGCCTGCTGCAGTTCGTAGATGTGGTTGGGTTCGCGTGTCGTGGTGCGGCCATCGCCGGCAAGCTGCGCAAGCACCGTACCGACCGGGCGACCGTCGGGAATGCCGTAGCGGACAAGGCTGGTGCCGAGCAGGGCCGACAGACGCTGCGAGCGGATTTCCAGGCCATAGGCGGCAGCGACAGCTTGCGCGACCGGCGCGCCGCCATCGACGGTGACCAGCACTTCGTCGGGCACGAAGGCACCCGAGATCGCGCGCGGCGGCGCGGTAATCGCGGTTCCGGGTGGTGGCACATCAGGCGGCGGCGGTGTCGGCTGACCACCACCCGCCTGCGCGCCGCCACCTGACGGATCCGGGCTTGCGGCGGCCGGGTCGCGGAGCGGATTGGGCGTCGGCACCGGCGTCGCTGGCTGCCCCCCGGATGCGACACCGGGAAAGTCGCCGGGATTGGGAAAAAGGTCGACCAGCAGTTCGGGCAGGCCGACCGCCCGGGGCGGGATTTCGCCGCCGGAACCCGGACCGCCCGGCGTCGGCTGCGCGCCGGGTTGCAGGCAGTCAGCAGCCGTCGCCGCCGTCGCTCGGCTGAGGCAGTCGAGCTGCTGCGGCGTCAGGCTGGGATCGTTGGTCTGGGCGAATGCAGGCGTGGCGGCGAACAATGTCGCCGCCAGCATCAACCCTACAACTCGCCTCGGCAGCGTCATCCCGCAGGCTTCCTTCCCGCTGTCACCGTATCGGCAAAGGGTGCCGCCGCGATCAGGCCGACGATGCGATCGTAGTCGGCGACAGTTTCGGCAGGAATGGCGATGCGGAAGACGCCGCTGGCCGTCGGGCCATCGATGATCGCCGCACCGTTGTCGCCGAGCAGCGCGGCAATGTCGGCCATCCTGGCGTCAGGCTTGAAGGTGACCAGCGCGAAAGGCAGCTTCGACTGCTCCGCGCCGGTGCCGGCGACCTGGATGTCGGAACCGGTGCCCGAAGGCGCCACCACGCCCTGCACGACGATGAAGGCCAGCAATGCTGCCGCCGCGGCCCAGGCGACGCCCACGGGCACGCCCATGAACCGCTCCCAGGCACGCGCCAGCAGCGACTGCGCCTGCGGCTCGCGGACCGGCCCGGCCTCGGCATCGAGCAGCCTGGAGAAGCGGCTCAGCGCATCGGCCGGCGGGCGGATCGCCTCATTGGACGCCATCGTGCCTGAGAATTCGGCCTCGGCTGCCTCCAGCGCTGCGGGCGCGGCCGGATCGCTGGCGAGCCAGTCCTCGACGGTCGCCAGTTCGGCACCTTCCAGGGTGCCGTTCAGGTAGAACGGCAGCAGCGTTTCGATCTCGTCGCGGCGGGACATCTCTTCGGCAGCGCTCATGGCCAGCCCCTGTCGTATCCGGCGGCCTTCAGGGCTTCGCCGAGCTTCTTGCGGGCATAGAACATCCGCGTCTTCACCGTCGCCACCGGAATGTCGAGCACCTCGCCGATCTCGGTCACCGACTTGCCGTGATAATAGGCGAGGTCGATGACGGTGCGGTGCTCCTCGGCCAGCGCGTCGACGAAACGGCGCAGGGCGGCGCCCTTGTCCAGCTTCATCGTTACCACTTCCGGCGTATCCGAGCCGTCGGGCACTGCGGCGGCATCGTCGTCGTCGAGCCAGTCTTCCTTGCGCTTGCGCAGCGACGACAGCGCCTTGAAGCGGGCGATGCCGAGCAGCCAGGTCGAGACTTCCGAACGGCCTTCGAACTGCGGCGCCTTGCGCCACAACTCCAGAAACACTTCATTGGCAACGTCATCCGCCATGGCTTCCGACCCCGTCTGGCGCGCCACGAAACGGTAGACCCGTGCGTGGTGGCGCGTGAACAGGAGCCGCAAAGCGGCGCGGTCGCCGTTTGCGACGCGGCTCACGAGATCACGATCGGACATCGGGTCTGATGCGATGTTCATGGCCGGTGCAACCGCCGGGCTCCTGTCTGCTTGGTCGTTGTTGGCCGCAAAAAGGTTCACCGGAATGTTTCGGATGAGGGAAAGCTAGCCGAACTTCCCCGACATGGCCAGTCCGGCGCAGGGAGCGGCAGCATCCCCGGCCGTGGCACGGCCCAATACGGCTCTGTCTGTCCGATAGGGTCGGCCGAGAAGCGGGCATTTGGTACGCCCACTTGGCCAGTCCGAGCGCAAAGCACAGCTCCCGATCATACCAAAAAGCTGGCTTGCCCGACAGGATTCACGCTGACGTTGCCCCCAAACTTTTATCCAGCCTGAAGGAGACTCGGGGCGGCTGGTGTTGCCCATGTGGGGAAATTTCTTATTCGACGCGCAGGCGCGGCCAGGCTGAAAGAAGCTCGCGCGTGTAAGCGTCTCGTGGCGATTGAAACATCGAGGCTACATCGCCGCTCTCGACCGCTTTTCCAGCACACATCACGACAGCGTTTTCAGCGATCAACCGAACAACAGCCAGATTGTGACTGATGACGACAAGCGTCATGTTTTCCGACTGCCTGATGTCCTGCAAGAGATTGAGCAAGTCGCCCTGAACGGAGACGTCCAGGCCGGCGGTCGGCTCATCGGCGATCAGGATGGACGGTTTCATGAGCAGCGCACGCGCGATGGCCACCCGCCGAGCCTGACCGCCGCTGATCTCGTGAGGGTATTTGTCGAGGATGCCTTTCGGCAGGCCAAGCCGGTTCAAGATGACGCCAAGGCGCTCGTATGTCACCGCCAGCGGTTCGTTCAAGACCGTGGCGACTTCGCCCATCAGCGTGCGGATGCGACTGCGCGGGGAAAGGGATGCCGCCGGGTCCTGGAAGATCGGCTGCAAGACACGCGCCCTCTTCTTCAGCGCGGCGCGGCTATGCGACAGCGGCATGCCCAGAATGCAGACATCGCCCTGGTCGAGCTTCTGCAACCCGAGAATGGCCCGCATCAGCGTCGTCTTGCCGGAACCGGACTCGCCGACAATGCCGAAACACGTGCCTTGCGGAATGGCGAGGGATACATCGTCGAGAGCGATGGTCTGGCCAAAACGCAATCTCGCCTTGCTGATCGAGATGGCATCCATCATGAGCCCGCCAGCAAGAGACAGCGCGCGCCGTGGTCCGCTCCGTCACCGACCGCAAATTCGTCCGGAACAGTCGTCGCGCACGCCTCGAACGAGACATCGCAGCGGCCGTTGAAGATGCAACCGGATGGACGCCGGAACGGGTCAGGCAATTCCCCGGGAATGACGGTAAAGCGGTTTTCGGTGACGTTGACGGCGCGCTGGCGATCGATTGCGACCTCGCAGTCAAAGAGCATGCGCGTGTAGGGATGACCGGGCTGCTGCTGGACTTGCTTGACCGTGCCGTTCTCCAGCCGTTCGCCGGCATAAAGTACCGATATGCGGTCGCAATATTCGGTCACCAGCCCTAGACTGTGAGTGATCAGAAGCACCCCGCAGCCTATGCGATCGCGCAGGCTGACGATCTCGCGCATGATCTGCGCTTCGACCGTGACGTCGAGCGCCGTCGTCGGCTCGTCGGCGATCAGCAGCACCGGCTCGGACAGAAGCGCCATGGCGATCACCACGCGCTGGCGCATGCCACCGGACAATTCGTGAGGGTACTGGCCCATCCGCCGCTTCGGGTCGCTCAGCTTGACCTTTGCCAGCGCCTCCTCGGCCATGGCGACATGTGTCTTGCGGTCACCACCCGGCAACCGCCGGCGAAGGACTTCGCAGAGCTGTGTGCCGACGGTGAACACCGGATTGAGCGACAGCATCGGATCCTGAAAGATCATCGCCATGCCGCGTCCCCGCAGTGGAGCCGTGGCGTCGCGCTGTGTCAGGTCATAGCTCCGGCCGCCGATGGTAGCGGTGCCTGACGTAACCTTTGCATTGTTGGCGAGCAGGCCCATCAATGCGAATGCGACGGTCGATTTTCCGCTGCCGGATTCGCCAACGAGACCGAGTATCTCGCCTTTGCCGATCTCCAGCGAGATGTCGCGCAGTGCATGCGCGGTAACATGGGACAGATTATAGTCGACCGACAGATTGCGCACCGAGATCGCCATCAGCGCGCTCCGGTCGTTTTGGGGTCGATCACCCGCCGCAGTGCTTCCCCGAGGAGGGTTGCGCCGAGCGTTGCGATCGCCAGGACCAGCGAGGCCGCGATGATGGGCCACCAGGATTGGTTGATCGACACGAAGCCATCCTTGATCAACGTGCCGAGCGAGGATTTCGGCGGTTGCACGCCGAAGCCGAGGAACGAGAGCGATGCTTCGAAGGCGATGACGACGGGCAGGTTCATGCTGGCCAGCACGATGATGGGACCGGCCACATTGGGCAAATAGTGCCGAGCCACGATGGTGGCGGGGTGAACGGCCAGCATGCGCTCGGCCTCGATGAAGCTCAGGCTCCGCAGGCTTTGCGCCCGCGCCCGCGCCATCCGGCCAAACTGCGGGATGAAGACGACTGTGACCAGGAGCACAAATGTGATTGGTCCCTTGCCGTAGAGGGCGATGAGGGCGAATGCCAGGATGAGCGGCGGAAATGCGTTGACGATGTCGAAGACACCGGTAATCACCCGGTCGATCCGAGGACCGGC
This sequence comes from Aminobacter sp. MSH1, assembly GCF_003071665.1. Taxonomy (GTDB): domain Bacteria; phylum Pseudomonadota; class Alphaproteobacteria; order Rhizobiales; family Rhizobiaceae; genus Aminobacter; species Aminobacter niigataensis. Next base: position 270,793 of record NZ_CP026265.1, read on the forward strand.
AACAGCCGCTACGACGCCGATCAGCGATCCGACGACCGAGGAGATGACGACGATCATCGCTGCCAGCGCGAGCGCATAGCGTGTGCCGGCGGATGTGCGCGCAACAAGATCGCGCCCCAGGTTGTCGGTTCCCAAAAGATGCGCCGCTCCCGGTGGCGCAAAGCGGGCTTTCACATCGATGAGATTGGGGTCGGGACTGACCAGTGGCCCGACGATCGCGAATATGAGAATGACGAGCGTAAAAACGAGGCCGAGCCTGCCATCGCGCTCCGAACAGATGCGTTTCAGTGTCGCGAAAGACCCCATCACCCGCGACCCGCCGCAATGCGAGGGTCGAGCAGTGCGTTGATCATGTCGACCACCAGATTGGCGATGATGTAAAAGGTGACGATGAACACCACGCAAGCCTGCACAATCGGATAATTACGCTGCGCGATGGAGTTGAAGATCAGGCTTCCGATGCCAGGACGGGCGAAGATGATCTCCACCACAACCGAACTGCCGATCAATTCGCCCAGGCCTATGCCGAGGATCGACACGATCGGCACCAGCGCGAGCTTCAGGGAATACAATCCGACGATGCGGTATTCCGACACGCCGTAGGCGCGGAGGGTCCGCACGTGAAGTTCCGCCAGGGTGTCGAGCAAGGAAGCGCGGACAAGCCGCGAGATGTAGCCGATCCAGCCAAGTGCCAGTGCCACGCTCGGCAGGATCAAATGCCGTAGTTGGTCGAACGTGTCGCCCGGTTCTCCGGCCCCCGCCACGGGCAACCAATGCAGGCCGATGGCGAAGACGAGAAAGAGGGCGACCGACACCACGAGAGTAGGTGTCGTGATGAAGGAAATGGACAGCAGGGCCAGGCCGCTATCCAGCCACGAACCCGGCTTCAGCGCCGCGATCACGCCGATCGGAATGCCGACGAGCAACGCCAGCGCCAGCGCGCTGAAGGCCAGCGCCAAGGTGTTGGGGATCACATCCATCACGATATCGAGGATCGGCCGATTCGATACGACATCGACGCCGAAATCGCCGGTGGCGATGCGGCTGAAGAACAGCCAGAGCTGCTCCGGGATGCTACGGTCGAGGCCCATGGCCTGCGTGATTTGAACGCGAAGCTCAGGCGTCGCCCGCGGACCAAGCATCACGGAAGCGAAGTCTCCCGGGACAAGACGCATCATCAGGAACAGTAGAAGGGTGGCGCCGGCAATGGTCAGCACGACCGACACGAGGCGCGATGCGATGAACGCGGCCGTCCGCTGCGCTTTGATCATCTGTTTCCCCTCCCCCAAGGTTCCCCGGCTTGATCGACCTACATCATTGTTGGCTCACGCTCTGTCGAAGTACTCGAACTGCCAGTCCTTGCCATTCGGCAGGAGCATCGGCGTTAGCCACGACGCATCGACAAAGAAATTCCGGCCATGGGTGATCCAGATGCAGGACGCGGATTCGTCGAGCAGCTTCTGCATTTCGATATAGATTGCCTCTCGCTGTGCCTTCTCTAGCGTTTCCACGCCTTGCTGGTGCAGCTTGTCAAACTCGGGACTGTTCCAGTGTTGCCAATTCCACAGACCGACCTGGCTGCCAAGGAACCATTGTGTCTGGAAGCTCGGATCGAATTTGGAGGTGTAGGGTATGAGCGTGAGTTCGAGATCCTTGCTGGCATTGTCGGCGCCAAGCGCCCAATAGGCGCCGGAATCCATCGGGTTGATGTTGAGCGTGATGCCGACTTCGGCAAGATTGGCTTGGGCGATCTGGGCCACGGCAAGCGAGGTGGCGTCGTTGAGGCAGGTGAAGCTGAAGGTCAGGCCGGTCAGGCCGGTTTCGGCCAGCAGCGCCTGCGCTTTTTCGAGATCCCGGTTGTAGAGCGGTGCATCGGCCCAGTTGCCGAGCAGGCCTGGAGCCAGAAGCGTCTTGGCGCGCGAGGTGGCGCCGGCATAGGCGCCTTCAATGATTGCATCGACGTCGATCGCCCAGCGGATCGCCTGGCGCACCTTGACATCGGCCAGGGCACCTTTTTGGACGTTGATGCCGATCCAGGTGTAGTCGACGCCGGCAATGTCGATCACTTCGGTGTCCGGCAGCGCCTTCGCAGTGTCGAGCTGGTCGGCGTCGAAGGCCGTGAAATCCAGTTCCTTCGCCTGATAGGCCAGGAAGGAGGTCCTGCGTTCGGGAATGATCTTGCCGGTGATTTCCCCGACGCGAGCCTTGAAAGGACCCTTGTAGTCGGGATTTGCGGCAAGCAGGAACTGCTCCTTGGGGCGCCAGTCCTTGAGCAGCAGCGGCCCCGAACCGATGAGGGTCGTGGCGATCTTGTCGCCCAGCTGTTCGCAGGCCTTCTTGGACAGGATTGCCCCGGAAGCGTCGCAGATACCGATCAACCAAAGCGCCGCGGAGCGGTGCTTGAGGATGAGCTTGCCGGTGTATTTTCCCGTGATTTCGACCGACTTCAGAGCCTCCATGTCGTCGGCGTAGGCAAGTTTCTTGCCGTTGTCGCCATTGATGAAGCGATCGAACGAGTACTTCACGTCTTCGGCGGTCATCTCGCCGAAATCACCGGTGAACATTTGGCCTGCGTTGAGCTCGAATTCGAACTCGGTATCGGAAATCTGTCGTATCTCCTTTGCCGCATCGTTGGACCAGCTGAGCTTGCCCGGTTCGAACCGCACCAGTGTCTGGCAAACCGAACGGATGATGTTGCCCTCGGTCGTGCCGACGCGATTGCCCGGGTCGAGGCTGCCGATATCCGCATCCACGGCGATGACCGGGTTCAGTCGGTCGCCTGCGGCTCGCGCAAACCCGGCAAAAGGCAGAAGTGCCGTTGCGGATGAAGCTAGAAGGAAAGTTCTACGATCAAGTTTCACGCTCATGCTGTTCCCCCCTTTATTTGTTACATGCAGTCGCGCGGAATGACCTCGTCATATCTCCGTTCTGCAAATATCTGCCCGCGCTCATAAGCCTTGACCCAGCCGCCGATGTAAAAATTGGCGAGGTCGCAGCTGATGGTGATTTCGCAATCCAGACGCGCGTTCCAATCAGGCCGGGTGAATTCTTCATGGCAGGTCACCTGTGTGACGCAGCTGGCCGGGTCATTGTCATCGATGCCATAGACCTTGCGGCGCCAGGCGGTGATTTCCGTGCCCGTTTCCTCGATGACGAACCGGCCGTCATCAGACAGCACCGTCAGTTCGGTTCGCTCGGTAGGCAGGTCTGTCGTGAGCGAGCGCAACTGGCGTGCCGGCTCCTTGACCGTCACCGCACCGGGCTCGGCCCAGGCAGCCTCCTCGAACTGGACAGGCACAAGGCCATCTTCGGTATTCAGAATGGGCAGGTCGAGCTGGCAACCCTGGCAATCAATGGTCAGCGTCGTGCGCTGCGGCGACGGCCAGGCCATCGGCCAATAGGACGACGAAATCGCCACCCGCAGCCTATGTCCCACCGGGATCGTTTGCGCTATCGGCTTGAACGAAAGCTCGACATCTTCGAATTGACCGGGGGTCACAGGTGCCGGGAACTCATGACTTTTCCGGTGCGTGAGATTGAGCAGGGCAAAGGTCAGGAAGGCGGAGGTGCCATCGGGCGCCACATCGTTCAGCCTGACGCAAACCTGCGCCTGCGGCTTGTCGGCGGCAACGCGCAGCTTTATTTTCGTCACTCCGGCAAGCGGCAGCTCCGCACTCAGCACGTGGGTGTCAAAGCACAACGACCCGCCGTCGTCGGTCCGCTGGTCGCGCGCGCCTTCCGCGGCAATCCTGCCCTGGCCATAGGGGCACCATTCCTGCCCTTGCACACCGGTGGTGAGTGGCGAGGAAATGGCAGGTTTCGCGCCGCCTGCATCCGGTGTTTCGCTGAGATGGCAACCGGCGTTCAACCACAATTGCTTGCGAACGATCTGTCTTGCCGGCCATTGCGGGAATCCCAGCCAACGGCCCGATCTGGCACCCATATGCGAGTGGGGTTTCGCGTAGTCCATCAGGTACAGGCGCATGTCCGGGTCGCGCTCGGCGCCGTTTTCGATGCCCTTCAGCCAGTGATCGAACCAGCGGATGCATTCCTGGAGATAGCCGATGGCTGGGTCAGGGACCCCGCCATGGGGCTCGGTATGGCCCCACGGCCCACAAAGCCCCTTCGCCGGCGCTTCAAGGTTCTCGACAAGATTGAAGATCGCCTGCGTATAACCATCGAGGTAGCCACCGACCGCCAGCACGGCGCATTCGATCGAAGAGTAATCCTCGCAGACCGAGCCTTGCTTCCAGAAAGCATCGCGACGCTGGTGGTTCAGCCATTGGGCGGCGTGGTTCTTGTGGTCCTCGAGGCGATGTTTCCACATTTCACGCCAGCGCTCTTCGCCGACAACGGCAGGGTCCGGCGGCAGCGCCGCGTAGCTGAACAAGGCGCCGCCCCAGCCGAAATTGTCGTTGATCAGCAGGCCGCCATTGTAATGGGCGTCACAGGCATAACGGTCATCCGTCGAGCATGCGGTGACGATCGCCTTCAATTGCGGCGGCTTCCTCGCGGCGACCTGGAGGCCGCTGAATCCGCCCCAGCTGATGCCGATCATGCCGGCGACGCCCGTACACCATGGCTGGGCACAAAGATGGGCCAGGATTTCCAGTCCGTCATCCTGCTCGCGCTTGACGTATTCGTCCTCCAGCAAGCCGTCGGAATCGCCGGTTCCGGAAATATCGACGCGGGCACAGGCGTAGCCGTGGGCGGCAAAGAACAGGTGTATTTCGTCGTCGCCCTTACGCGTGCCGTCGCGGCGGCGATACGGTATGTATTCCAGGATCAGAGGGACAGGATTGTCTTCAGCACCTTCGGGGAGGAACAGCCGTGCGGCGAGCTTGCGGCCATCGGCCAAAGGAATCCAATGGGTTTCGACTGTTTTTACCCCGGAAATGACGACGGCTGGCATGTGAACTCCGGCTTGGATTAAATGAACGTATAATATATTGAATGAGCAATCAATATATTATCGGAAGGTAGTGTAAATGGCAAGGCGATCAATCAAGGCGATGCGCCGTGATGAGCTGATGGATGCGGCGATCGCAGTCATCGGTGAGGAAGGATTGGCCGGAGCGACGATGGCCAGCATTGCTGGCCGCGCCGGCATGTCGGCCGGCCTGGTCAACCACTATTTCGACAGCAAGGAAGAGCTGATGGCGCTGGCGATGCGCAATCTCTCGAACCTGTTTCGTCAGGACATCATGAGGGTGGCGCCTGCTGATCCCACGCCAGCGCAGCGGCTGCGCGCGATCGTCGACGGTTCGTTCGCACCGCAACACCTGGGTGCCCCGAAGCGAGCGGCGACATGGATGCAGTTCATGATCGCGTCCCAGACGGAACCGCGCATCAAGCACCTGTATCAACTGACGGGTGCCCGTTTCGTGTCGAACATCCGCTATGCCGTCAGACGGCTGGTTCCGCCGGAACAGGTGGACGATACGGTCCACGGTATCGCCGCGATGATCGACGGGTTTTTCTGGCAGATCGCGAGCGACTATGAGGAGGCAGATCTGGAGCGAAGCCGCAGAATCTGCTGGCGTTACATCTGCCTGCTCATTCCTGCAGTGGAGGAATGAGCAATCGGTTCGGTGAATTTCGATGCCCGACTGCCGCTTGTTGCCCGCGACCATTCCAGCGCGTTACCGGCGCAAAGCCTGTCCTCCTCACCTGCACATGAAACTTGCTTGCTCGCTTCCGAAGCGCAGCCATGAACCGACCCGCCTGTGCTGGAACTGTGCCAGCAGCCAAATCGATCAATCTTTTGGGGAGCAAAAAGACGGAAAACTATATCTGTTTTCAATCTGTTAAATGGCGCACCCGACAGGATTCGAACCTGTGACCTCTGCCTTCGGAGCAATTAGATCTGCCTTATCCGAAAACCGCGATAGGGCACGCTACAGTACGATATCCATCTGAAAGGACTGGATATTTTCTAATTCTCTGGTGACCGCTCCTATCCAAAATCCACGCCCCGATTTCCGCCCGCGTGCTTACGTGGTGCTTACGCGAGAAGCCGGGCTCTTTGGAGGAAGGGTATGCCAAAGATCACCCAAAGGGTCGTACGCTTCCGAGATTCGTGACAAGGACTACATCATCTGGGACGACGAACTGCCCGGCTTCGGCCTGCGCGTATTCGCTTCCGGCAAGCGCAGCTCACGATCGGACTCCATGGCGTCTGGACGCCCGAGATCGCGCGCCAGGAAGCGAAGATCCAATTCGGTCGAGTGGCGCAGGGCGACAACCTCGCCGAAGAGCGACAACTCGACCACAAGGCGATCACCATCAAGGAGCTTTGTACGCTCTATCTAAATGATTTGAACGCGGGCTTGGTCCTCGGCCAAGGCGGTCGCCCGAAGAAGCCGACGACGATCGGGACTGATACCGGGCGCACCCGCACGACATTTGCGACCGGTTCGGTGACGCTGCCGCAACTGGCAGAGCGCGTCTATGCCCTGATATCGGGTCTACGGAAATTCGGCCTATTCAACTGATGGGGATGGAATTTCGCGGGAGAGAGCATTCTGCATAATTGCGATCATTTGCCATTTCATCTAACTGTCCAGCATAGGCAAAGCCACATTGTGATGCGGGTTCTTTACATTGGACTATCTAACTGCCCTTAAACATCTGCATCGAGTTCTCGCGCCGCAGAACTACTTCGAAGTTGGATGCCAGTATGGGTACAGCCTATCACTGTCGCGTTGCCCTTCAATTGCGGTCGATCCTTCATTTGAAGTCAGGGAGGAGCTTTCGGCTCCGACTCGCTTGTTCCGAATGACAAGCGATGAATTCTTTGCGCAACCTGATGTTCTAAATACTGTTGGCGCTCCGATAGAGCTCTCATTTATCGATGGAATGCACCTTGCTGAGTATGCCCTCCGCGATTTCATCAACCTAGAACGCTTGTCAAAGCACTCCGGGGTAATTGTCTCAGACGATGTTCTGCCTCCAACCATTGAGGCCGCTGCCCGCGAGCGTACGACCAAGGTTTGGACCGGCGACGTCTATCGCATAGTGCCAATTCTCAGGGAGTATCGCCCAGACCTAAATGTCCAAGTCTATGATGTGGAAATGAAGGGGATGTGCGTCGTCTCAGGTCTCAACCCCAAGTCCACAACGCTTTCTGACAATCTCTCAAAGATAGAAGAGCGGCTCGCATTGGCGCACTGGGCTTATGGCTCGGTTGAAGAGATCCATCGCAATCTGAAGCCTAGGAGCGTCGGCCACTTCGTGACGGACATTGAATCGATCGCCGCCAAAGCGAAAGTGCAGCAGGACCGTCTCCAAAAGGCTCCGTCGGCCAAACGTGTCTATCGCGAAATTCGCAGATTTGTGCGGCGAGTTCGCAACGCTGCGTCAGGTAGCAAGCCAACAGTCGCGCCCCAGGTTGATGTCGCGCCACCCGTTCGTCCCGAACAGGCCAAGCCTGCTGTTCAACACGTAACAATTGCAATCGATACGTTTGGACCCAGTGAGCAAGAAGCTGCGACTGTTATTCGAGCGGCAGATGCCTTCAAGTCTGAGTTCTACGCACGGACCCATGCGGGCAAGATCCCTGGGGGAATGGATCCAGTCGAGCATTACTGCCGCGTTGGTTGGAAACAGGGGCTGCAGCCAACTGAGTGGTTTGTTCCTGCTGCCTATATTGACGCCAATCCCGTGCTGAGAGAAAAGCGCGCAAATCCGCTCATGCACTACCTTAACCTGATCCTCAGCAATGGGAGTAAGAAGAGTGGAACGCCAAACGTTGGGCGTGTTGCAGTATTTACGGCCATTGTCGGTGGCTATGATAGCCTCAAGGAGCCTGCAATTCGCCCGGACAATGTAGATTTCTTCGTTTTCACCGAAGGTAATGTTCCCGCGGAGAGCGCTTGGTCAAAACGGGAAATTGATTACTACCACAAAGACCCTGTGCGCACTGCCAGGTTTGTCAAGACGCATCCCCATCTCTACTTGCAAGACTACGAGTGGTCGGTCTGGACGGATGGCAACCTGAAATTGCTCGTGGATCCGCAAGACCTAATATCGGGCCTCGACACCTCTCAGAATATGGCGACGTGGAAGCACCCCCTGAGGATGTGCATCTATGATGAGGCAGCCGAGTGTATACGCCGGAACAAAGATGCGGCTGAAATCATAGACCCGCAGATTGCCAGGTATCGCGCGGCAAGCTTTCCCGCCAAGTCGGAGCTTTTTGAAACGAGCGTAATCGTCCGACGGCATATGGACCAGCAGGTGATCGACACCATGAACGAATGGTGGCGTGAAACCGACAACGGGAGCCGGCGCGACCAACTGGGCCTGCCTGTTGCCATCCAGCGCACCGGCCTATCAGTTGGCCACCTCGCTCCTAGCGGAATATGTATGCGCTCGGACCATCGATTCGCCTTTGCGGCGCATGGGAAATAGGCGCCACCGGGGAGCGAATTGAATGCCAGACAATCCGGCAGTGGACATCGTTATTTGCGTTCACAATGCACTTGATGAAGTGCGAGCATGTATCGATTCCGTCATCCGAGCTCGATCTGACCACTTCGTTGAGAGATTGATCCTCGTGGACGACGGTTCAGCCGCCGAAACCGCTCAATATCTTGCTGAACTCGGCTCGATTCCTGGAGTGGAATTGCTACGCAGCGACGAGGCGACAGGGTACACAAAGGCCGCCAATCGCGGCCTTAGGTATTCCACCGCAGAAACGATAGTCCTTCTGAATAGCGACACCGTCGTCCCCCTGGGTTGGATTGCGAAGCTTCGTTCAACGCTTTCGTACTCGCCCGACATTGGTTTGGTTGGCCCGCTTTCAAATGCAGCGACCTATCAATCCGTTCCTCGAGTCGTCGATGAGGCTGGCAAGTTCGCGGTCAATATTTTGCCTGCCGACACATCAGTTGACGATTACGATCGCTGGCTTCAGGAGCGTTCGCAGGATGTAGAGATCCGGCCGCGTGTGCAGTTGCTCAATGGCTTTTGCATCATGCTGAAGCGTAGCGTCATTGAGAAGATTGGCTACCTCGATGAAGCCAGCTTTCCAAGAGGGTACGGCGAAGAGAACGACTATTGTTTTCGCGCTGGGGACGCCGGGTTTGGTTTGTTGGTTTCCATAGACACATTTGTTTTCCATTCTAAATCGGCAAGTTATGGCTCAACTATGAGGGACAAGCTTGCAGCCGAAGGCCGCAATGCCTTCCGCAGTAAGTATTCCGCTCATCGGATCGACGGGGCGACGGAGTCCATGCGGACAAACCCGATCTTGTCCGAAATTCGCAACAGGATGCAGGATCCAGTTACCTCTAGTGCCGAGAAGGCAGTGTCGCATCCTTCGGACGAGGAGTCCCTTGCCTGGTACTTGAGCACCAACACCTACGACCACATCGATTTCGGCTGCAGCAAGGGAGGTTCGCTTGAGTTCGCACGGCGAAAGTTGGGGGGCGCGCGAGGCCTCGGAATAGACCTAAGCAAGTCGAAAGTTGATCAGACACGTGCCGCCGGCTTCGATGCGTGCATTGCGGACGCAACCAGCTTGTCGCTGCATCCAGGCGCAGTCCGTTTCGTCACCATGCTAGATTTCCTCGAACACCTTCCTAGTGTCTCGAACGCACGGGGGTGCATATCAGCTGCGTGTGCTGTTGCATCCGAGTTTGTCTATATTCGACAGCCATGGTTCGATTCAGACGGGTATTTGTTTTCCCAGCAACTGAAGCTCTATTGGTCGGATTGGACGGGCCATCCGAACGCAATGACCTCGCTGGAATTTCACAATATCATATCCAATATCCCCGGCGTTCAACGATGGCGTCTATTCGGTGTTAAGCGCATAGATGACAGCAACCATCCCGCTGTGCATTCCCTGCTCTCGCCGAAGGACCAGAGTGTGTGGGAGGCGTCGAAACATCCCCCAAAGCCGAGCGTCAAGTTTTCCCAACCGATCTTCACGCAGATAGCCTGCGTCGTAGAACTCACCCAGCACGGCCTACCATCGATCGTTGAGGAGGGGCTCAGTGGGTACGAACTCATATTTGATGCGCGGGCGGCACTCCAAGCTGCAGCGTGAGGTCGCTACTGGGCGGCGTCCGCATTGGAAGATCGACTTGGCATCTGTTGAGCGGTAGGTGGCACCGCGCATTCGTCGTCTTCAGATCTGATGGGTAAGCGGTTGTTTTTCCGGGCTGATGACGTCAGCGGGTGAGATGGAACTTGGAGAATTCTCAAAAATCGTTCTGAAATGGTATTGATGCCGCGCTCTATGGGCTGACGGAAGCGATGCTCAACTGCCCACGAAACGACTGCCGCTAAAAAAATCACAGCAAGGGTGGCGATAGCTATGCGAATGTAGGGAGGAGTTATGCCCCAAGCATTCATCTCGCGGATCACTGCAACACCAACATTTTGGTGAAGCAAGTAGAGCGGGTAGCTAATCAGACCGACATAAACGATTGGTCGCCAGAGGCGGATGCCACGACACTGCACCCCAATAGCCCCCACAGCGGAAACAGCGGCGCCCCAAGCAAAAGATGAACTCCAACCCCAAAGGAAATACATTGTGACGACGCATGTGCTCACGATGGCGATCTGAGTGGCATAGTTCGCGCTTCGGGCTGCCACGCCTATCAAGAAGAATAGGCTAAAGGGGAAGATGAAGTATGACACAGAAATGCCGCGAAAGGGATAGATCGCGGTTTTATGGCTCATTCCAATGCCAGTGAAATGCATCAAAGCCCCTACGCTTACAAAAGCGACAAAAAGCCAAAGACCTGAATTAGGCTTTATGAAATAAAGTGCAGCGAAGACGACGTAGAACTTTACTTCAACTAGGATGGACCAGTAAGCACCGTCAACCAATGAGGAATTGGGAGAAAATAGGGGAACCCATAATGCGTTCTGAAATGCTGTTAGGGCAGAGACTTCGCGACTGGGGAGTCCGAAAAATCCGACAACACTGACCGTTACTACAATAGAGACCACCAGTGCCGGCTGGAGGCGAGTAAAGCGGCGAAGCAAAAACTGGCTTCTTGATCCCGACCTTTCGGCCGTCATCATGATACAATATCCGCTTACGATGAAAAACAAGTAGACGCCGTATACGCCATGCCATGGCCACGGAACCGTTTGATCAAACCTCATATATTCAGGTGGGAACCTGGCAGTATAGTGGTAGCTCAGCACAAAAAGAATTGCGATTGCACGTAAAGCATCAATCGCGTCGCTTCTTTCTTGGCGAGCTTCAGACATTGCCAGAAATTACTTTCAGCGTGTGATACTCGGGACGCGCGGTGCCGTTCGCAGATACCCACGAAGCCAAACTATCGGCAAGACCAAGGCTGGAAGAGAAACTCATTTTGAAAAATACTTCCCTGACCTGTGCCGTTCTACAGCTTGGGCCAGATAGCTGCCTTCCGGAGGTAATGCCCTTTTGTCGACGCCATTGCGGGTGAATATTTCATTCCAAAGATGGACTGCCACTGCTCCAGTAACTCGCTGCGAAACCTGCTGTCCTTTCCCTGGGTCAAGCACGAGCATTGCCTCTTTCCAATGCAGCGGATAGATCAACTGTTTGTCGACTGCCAAGCTTTCCATGCGATACTCATTTACAATTTGCGTCAACAGTCGAGGGCCTAAATCGCCCCATTTTGCAGTTTTGCGGACATCCCAGCAGTATTCTGCGGCAAGGCGCATCGCTTCATGTCCACGTGGAAATCGGAGCACCGCTCCGTTGAAATATTCGTCGTCCTGGCGCGCAAAAAGGTATTCGCTATGTGGAAATGCTGAACTGGTGCACAGAACGTCGGTGTCTACCCAACAAATACCGGTTTCAAAGATCATCCGATATCTAAACATATTTGAGAATGCTGAAACTTTTTCTCCGGCGCCTTTATAGAAGAACACCTTGTCACTGTTGTAAATCTGTGATGCGTCGGCAACGTGGCAGCCGTCAGGGACCGCCAGGTTCGCATCATAGCTGTAGATACGAAATTGGTGGCCGTGATCTAGGAAGCTTTGAACGCAAAGCTGACTGTGAGGAGAAAGGGCGCCCCCAAACCAAAAAGAGGCAAATGTCTGTGTCACTTAGCGACAACTCCGTTCAATGGTGCCGCTGATCAAATCAATCTTCGGTGACGCCTTTCAGCCGCAGTCGTATCTTGCGTATGCCATTCCGGACTCTTCCATAGAGTGATCGGTCGTATTTGCGAACACGGCTCTCTAGTAGATCTATCCGTCCCTGCATCTCGTTGATCACTGCCGGCGAGGGGGCGATCGGAGCACGCGCCTGGGGCGTAGAGGCGGGAGCTCTCGTGACGGTAGACGTTTGGTGTGAGGTAATCTGATTTGCCCAAGATAGTTTGCCAACGTTGCCAAAAAGCACTTGAAGCAGATCATTCATATTGCGGGACAATAGCGACACGTTCGCGTCGTCGGATAGACCAATCCTTGCAGGACTATTCTTGCCAACAATCAGAATCCCCAAGCCGTGACCATGCCCGAACTCGACATGCGGATATTGTTCACGGATGAGGCGCCAGAACCTCCACACGCCGAAATCTGCTTTGAACTCGTTGGTGTCATGAAACAGGATAATTCCCTGATCGGACATCTTAGCAAGCCACAGGTCGAAATCTTGTCGCACGGCATTGGCGGTATGATATCCGTCGACATGCAATACATCGATGGACCTGTCTTCGAATTGGGGGAGCGCTTCGGCAAAGTTCATCCGTAGGTAGCCAGCGAAAGGCGTGAATGGCTCCAGATTTCGTCGAAATTCAGTGAAGACACTCGGTTCGTGGGAACCCGCATGTGGATCACCCAACCAGTTGTCAATTGCCACGCATTCACACGGAATTCGATCTCGCTCGACCGCTTGGCATGCTGCCAGGAAACTGGCCCCGTTGTGGACACCAAGCTCCACGAAAGTGCGCGGCCGTAGCAGTGTGAACAACGAGAACATGAAAGGGATGTGCTCTGCCCATGCGGTTGCGGGGCGATGCTTAATATCCCAGAAAGCCGACTGTAATGCGTCGATCAGCTTCTCTATTGAAAAGGGCTGCACCGCAAGACCTGGTAAGCTGCGAAATGTCCTGTCAGCAAGGTCTGCCTGATCCCGGATATTGTCGCCAACGATTGCAATATTTTGCTTCAAGAGGCCTCTCTTGTCCATCTGCATTATCCGCCGCAAACGTTGGTTATTTAGCGGCTGTAGTTCTGGCGTTAGATTGGCGGCACCCTCTAGGGCTGGTTTCGCCAAAGGCGCGGTTTGTAGCAGGATGCTAGATTCTTGAAAGGCTAGTGATGCGGATTCTAGATCAACTTTTGCTCTTGCAGCTCCATATTCATGAAGCAACTGCTCCGCCATTGTCCAATCTGTGGGGTATGAAAGCAAATGATTGAGCGTATCAAACCAGTGGGAGCCTTCGCGGCCATTGTAATCGGGAACGTTAAGGTAACTTTCACAGCCTTGAAGAACTTTGTTCCATATCTGTTCAGTTGACCGGATCGGAATGTGTATAAGCTCTCCCATCGAGTACCCATTAATAGAGCCTAAAGTCTTATGCTTAAGCTTATGCGCACCCTTTGGGATCATGTAGTCGAGATCCGCTGCAATATTGCGACGCAATGCAACCTTGCCGTATCTGGAGAGGCCTTTGGCCTTTCTTCCATGTAGTTGAGGCGTGATCACGCCAGGGTCAGTGGGTAGGAAGTTCCGCCATTGGAACGCCAGCACGTCGTGCGCTTGGGCGGTTGAAATAGCCGAAATGAAGTCGTCCCGCGTAGAGTAGCTCAAGAATTCATCGGCATCGAGCACGAAAAGCCAATCGAAATCTGGCCAGTCGACTAGAGTCTGGCTTCGAAGCAGGTTTAAGACGGTGTGTTGGTCATAGGCTCGCTCTTTGTAGCGGAGAACCCGGAGCCGGGGTTCTGATTGAGCGGCGGCCGACAGAAATTCGTACGTGCCATCTGTGGACAGATGATCGGCCACCAAGACATAGTCAAACATCGCGAACTGGTGGCGCAGCCAAGTCTCTATTACATCCGCTTCGTTGCGGACCATCGATATTACTGCGGTCTTCACGACTTGCCCTGCCCAAAGTGCAACGACCCGTTGAGAAACTTCTCACTCGGCTGTTAAGAAAGGACTAGTGGCGTGTCAATGCAGCTGCGGTCTCAGTCGCTGCACCACGCCATGCAGCTCGACCAGCTTCTTACCGGACCCGCTTCGCCGGTCAGTTCAATCTCAGGCGGGCTACGGCCTCTTCAACCAGGAGTCCGACATGAACGGTCTTGTGCAAAGGCGTATGGCGAAGTCGCACAATTTCTTGCAGCGCTGACGCAGTTGCAACGGCCCCCAAACTACCGCTCACGGCGTCCCACGAAACGAAAACCTCGGACGAGTAGTTCCATCTCTGAACATTGCGTTCTATCGACACTTGCCGGGGGCGCTTTGCCCTCAAACGTGATGTCATAGGCGAGGATCGACCAAGGTTGGCGCCCCACTGACGCGAGAAACTTCGACGAAGTGAGCTTGTTCAATGAATGGCCGGCCGAATTCGCGCCAGGCATGGGGTTTTCGCTGAGATAGCTAGGGTCACCCGCGTCGAGATGTTCCCAGTTTTCTAGGCGCTTGCCGTCAACTCGCATATGCGCCCCGTAGGCCGAGTAGTAGAGCGGCGATACAGTCAAGAAGAACTGCCCGCCGGGCCGAGTGATTCTGTTAATTTCGGCCAATGATCTGTCGAGGTCGGAAACATGTTCCAGAACCGAGTGTGACACCGTCATGTCAACGCTGGCATCGGGCAGGTTGATCGTGTCGCCATCCGAAAGTACAAACTCGACCCCAGGGTGTCGCGCCGAATAGTCGACGATGTCAATTCCAACCACGCTGCTTCCCATCTCACGATAGAAGCGACCGAAACCCCATTTGCCGATACCGAATTCGGCAATGCGCCAAGTCGGTTTCACCTGAATCTTGCTGAGCAGATACTTCTGCATCGCCACGAAAATCAGACGTTTTTCTTCCCATTGTGCATCTTCAGAATTGACAGACATTTCGCACCTTTGCGATTGCGTGGTTGGGATCGACCCAATGATCTGATGCGGCCGACGGGATTGCCCTGCTTGCCGCGCAATGCGTCAAGTCTCGCGTGCCGAATTTTTCATCTATGCAGATGCGCCAGCCGCTGTTGTCCGCTTGGAGCCATCTGTCCCTGACTTACCAAACCGAACGAATGGACGTTCGATAAACCGGTAGGTCAGAGCGGATATGGAGACCGTGATCAGAAGCGCCGGCACCGTGAGCGCCAAGAAGAACGCCCAGGTTCCACTCTCGAAGTGGTCACGGATAGCCCACCGGTGCAAGCACGAAATCACGATCCAATGGATGAGATAAACGCTGTAGGAGATCTGCCCCAGGTAGACCAGAGTCCTGTTTGCGAAAAAGCTGTTCAACGCCGCGCTGTTGAACATGGCGAGCAACACAGCCGACCAGATCGCGAGCGGGTAGCTGCGGGTCACGCCGAACACCAAGATCACAGTCAGGACGCACAACGGAAGGCTGAGCGCGCCCAATGCTCTGATGTGCTCGCCCATTCGATAGGTGACAATCCCAATCAGAAAGAAGGTCAGACTGGTCGGCAAGAACGCGCCGTGCGGGAATGTGAAAGTCCGACCGAACAGTTCCCATGTATCGGGGGCGGCGATCAAGGCGAACACCACGACCGCAGCGAACACGGCATATCGCTCACTGAAAAGTGCCAAAATCAGCACTGGGGCCACGAGATAAAACTGCCATTCGAGAGAGATGCTCCAGGCGGGACCGAGAATGGCGGTTGCGCTGGCAGGTAAAATCTCATTCGGCAAGACGCCGTGAAGCATCGTGGCATGGGTGACGATGTAGGCCGAAGCGTACTGCTTATCGAACGCGAGGATACGCGGGTCATAAAGCTGGATAGCAAGCACCGCGAGTAGGCAAAAAGCCATAAGCGGGAACAGCCGAAGAAATCGCCGCCAAATGTACAGGCCAAAGGGTTCTTGGGCTTTCGTTATCAGATGGGTGATGACGAACCCACTGACAATCGTGAACCCGACGACGCCCTGGGCGGGTGTGCCCACAACATCTAAAGGCCACCAAAGGTCCGATTCGACAAATCCAGATGCCTGGAGTGCGTGTCCGAAGAAGACCCAAAAACACAGAATGGCGCGCGCGCCCTCGATCGCTGTGAAGCGTAGCCTATCGTTCGGTCGCAATTCTGTTAATCCCCGGTCCTGACGAAGGCAGATGCACCAGACATTTTAGGGTGTCAACGCCCACTCGGACCCTTATTGGAGCTTGGGCTTCAGGCGCTGCACCACGCCGCGCGGCGGCGATCCTCGCTTCGTGCATTATGGGCATAAGGATGAGGATTGGGAGATCGTCAAAGAAGGCCCAAGCGAGGGAGAGCGCAAGTTGAAGGACGGTGCCGTGACGGTACCCGATGGAATCCAGTACGATCGATTTGCCGTGCATCTTCTGGCGCTCGTCAAAGACCTGTACGCTGAAATTGACGATCTGAAGAAGCAAAAATGAGTCCTAGCGAAGCAACAGATCGTCCTTGCGCATCGCAAAGACACTGTGCCCGGTGAAGCCGCGCCAGGCTTCTTCTGGAACATTAGCTGATCTCAGCGCATTTTTCGTGAAGCGTCCCGTCAGGTCGTATTGCTCGGGAAGTCTGAAGATCATGCCGAGTGTCAAGCCAATATCCTCCACACCGAATTTCCTGACATGATCGAACTGACCGAACCGCCGATGCCGCTCCTCTTCCGAAAGAGGAAACAGCGATTCCTCATAGTGAGCGCCATAGATCGGGAAGCTGAAAACATGGACACCTCGCTTCGTCAGCGAGCGATGAAGATGATAGAGGATCGCCGTCACGTTGCATGGCAGATGCTCGATCACATGGCTGTGGATGATTAGGTCGAACTGCTCTGACGGAAGCTTGTCGGCATCCTTCACAAGGTCGAAGTAGCTCACTTTCACATGTGCGTATCGCTCGACATCGATGTCACGGGCGTCGTAATTCGCCTCGCCGACGCGGCTTTTGAGATGGTTGGCCAGCCCGCCTTCCGGCGCGAGATGCAGGACGCGCATCCCCGGTTCGGGGAACCCGAGGTCGTCCAGCATGAGTTTGATGACGCGTGTTCTCTCCAGCGAGCCGCACTTGCTGCACCGAACCTTTTCGCGCTTGTTCATATCGAGAAAGGTCGCGTCGCCGCAAACATTGCAGGCGATGGTTTCCCGTTTCCGGCGCAGCGTCGCCAACAAGTCCATAGTTGCTGTCTCTCTCTAGAAATCCACGCGCAATGCGCAGCCATAAGACAAAATTAGCACCGCCTCAACGGCGTCCTGGTCAGCAAAGGAATTCAAGCGCCGCCGTACCCTGATTTTCAACCGTCTTCGAATTTCGCGCTGATCCCGCACCCAGCGGGAATGACGGCGGCTGAGACGCATGAAAGGCTAGTTTTGTGCTAGATTTCCAAAGGCCGTATCGTAGAGTGGCTTCCAGGCGCCGTTGCCACCGTACTTTTCTAGGTAGGCCTCGGCAGAAGCCGTGACAGTTCCAGCTTTCCAACATTCGCCAGCCACCGATGCTTTCTGCTCGCCAAGCGCCAGCAGGACAGGAAGGGCTCCCTAACTGCTTCAAGGGTTTTCACATCAACGCCAATTTCAAGGAGGTTGTCGTTGATGGCAGCTAACATCGCGCGCTTATTTGACCAACTAGATGTGCCCAACCTGCCCTGCCAAGCGATCTGTTCTATCAAGAGTTTCGACTAAACTGTTACTGTTGGCGGATGCTGTTGAGAAGATGTTCAGCCTGATTGACCTGAGTTTTGAGTTTCGCCCATCCCAAAGGCCTCAAAACTTTCGACGAGTGGCAGAAAGTAAAGTAACGCGAAACCAAACCCGACCGCAGCGGTTACTCTCGCAGAGCTTGCCTTGTCTTCCATTGCCAAGATCCAAGTGGCAACTAAGAAAAGCCCTGCTCCGATTGCAAAGAGCAGCAACCTCGCCCCCCGGCGAATGATTTCCCAATTCATGACGAATCTCTCCCCTCACGCCGATTGAGCATAGCTCCAAGCGTCGTGTCGGCCCAATCGAACATTGAACCTAGAGAAAACACATGGACCGCAACTTCGCGCGGGCGCTTTCGCTCGTCTTGAAACATGAAGGTGGCTGGTCAGATCATCCGGCCGATCCAGGCGGCGCCACCATGAAGGGCGTCACGCTGGCGAACTTCCGCCGATACGTGAAGCCAAACGCGACCAAGGACGATCTGCGCAAGATTACCAACGAGCAGGGTGGCCCGGTCTATAGGCGCTTCTACTGGGATGCCGTGCACGGCGCCGAGCTTCCCGACGGGGTCGACTATGCCGTGTTCGACTTCGCGGTGAACAGCGAGCCCGGCAGGGCAGTCAAGTACCTGCAGGGTGTCGTTGGTGTTGCCGAGGACGGCAGGATCGGTCCGGCCACGCTGGCAGCGGTTCGAGCCAAGCCGCACGCCGCGGTCATTCATGATCTCTGCGGCCGCCGCATGGCCTTCCTACGCGGACTGAAGACCTCTGGCACCTTCGGCAAGGGCTGGTCCTCTCGCGTCGCTGGTGTCCGTTCCGAGGCGCTGAAGATGGCCGCGCCGAACACGGGCGAGGGCACCACCTCGAAACCCAGCATTCCCAAGCCTTTCGAGCCAGTTTCATCGTCCCCGGTCACCACCCCCGCCGAACCCGCCAAGGGCTTGGCCTACTTCCTGCAACTCATCAGCAAGTCGATTGCCGCGCTCTTTTCCAGGAAAGAACACTGACATGCGCAAGTATTCGAAATTCTTCATCGCGGCGTTCGGCATCGGTGCCTTGATCGGGCTGCGGCATTTCGAGATTGATATCCCGGGCCTAGACGCGATCGTGCGAGACCTGATCGTCGGTGCCCTGGTTGCCGGCGGCGTCTATCAGATCCCCCAGTCGGCGGGCGAGTAACATGACGGCGCTGCTCCTCTCGGCCCTGACCAACCCGACGCTGCTGGCGATCATGGGCGGCGTAATTGCGGCACTGGTGGCCTTCCTGAAAGGCAACAGCCGCGGCGCGCAGAAGGAGCGGGCCAAGCACGCTGCCGAGGAAGCCAAGGCCCGCGACATCCGAGACGAAGTACAGATCGACGTCGGTGCCATGCCGGCCGATCAGGTGCGCGCCGAACTCGCCAGGAGGGCCAGCAAATGAAGCGTCGGCTAGCCGACATCATCACCCGCATCCTGCTGCTGATCGTCGTCCTGACCGGGTTGGCGGCCTGCACGACGGCGCGGGCAGCTTCTGCGAGATCGCGCCCGATCTGCGATATTCGCACCAGGTGTACAACGCGATGTCAGACGCCGAGGCAGCGCGGCATCTGGCCTATCTCAAGACCGGCGAGAGGCTGTGCGGGCGGAAGCGATGACGGCCGGCAACCTCGACATCGAAATCGGCAAACTCATCGGCGCCGTCACTGCGCTGAAAGAAGACATCAGCGAAGCCTCGGAAAGCCGCCGATGCACGACGAACTGAAGGCGCTGACCGCTTGAGATCCACACGCTGCGCAGCGAGGTTAAGGATCTGACTGAGCGGATGAACGCCATTGAGCCGGGAGTGAAGGACTATCTCGGCGTCCAGCAGTAGGTGGCTGGCGCAGGCAAGCTCGGCAAGGCGCTGTGGTTCATCGGTGGGCTGATCCTGGCTGGAGCGTCGTCAGCCGTTGCGGTCTGGTACCAGATGACTGGCCGCACGCCTCCCTGACTTAAAGTTTCACGGCGCAGGCTTTAACTCCGCGCCGCAAATTCAAGTCTGCTTGACCGCCTCGCGGGCTCCGGCCGGCGGGGCCTTTTGCGTTTGGGGGCAGACAAAAAACCCCGCCGAAGCGGGGCTTGAAGCAGATCGACTGCGATCAGAACTTGTAGGCGAAGCCAACCCGGATGTCGTGAGACTTCAAGTCGTAGCGAGCATAGTGGTTTGGAAAGCCCGCAAACATATGCTCTTTGCCGCTTCCAAAATCGGAATATCGATATTCAGCACGGAGAATGAGGTTGTCCGTAGCCGCCAATTCAACACCCCCGCCCAAGGTCCAGCCGACCAGAGTGTCCTTGATCGCCGCGTCCGAAACGGTCATGTCATAGCCGAACTCGGCGCGAGACACGGCAATGCCGCCAGCAACGTACGGCAACCACCGGTCGACCGCGTAACCTAAACGGACACGACCAGCTGCCGTGTAGTCCACGTCGACCATTGTTCGAACGAGGCCGGGGAAGTCCTTAAACTCGGAATTTGCGCCCGACCAAGCGATGTCTGCGTCAAGGCCCAATACTATGTTATTGGAAAATTGATAGTTGTAACCAACGTAAACACCGCCGAGGAAGCCAGCCGGATCATGTGAAGTAGGCCACACAAAGGGATTGACATAGTCTGCATTGGCATCGCCCCAACTATTTCCTGCTTGCACACCGACATATGCACCAGTCCAGCTGAAGCCGGCCGGGGCAAGTTCAGGCTCAGTCGCAACGACGTCAGCCGAACGTGCGGCACCCGCAAATGCGACCACGACAGCCGATGCGAGTAGAATCTTTTTCATAGTACCAAGCCCCAATTGAATTCCCGGGCAACATACACACCAATCGCTGCAAAAGAAGATTTGCTGCAACTCTCGATGTTTTTTTTGGGGGGGGGGGGGGGGGGGGCTAATGTAGTGTTTCGGCAACAACACCCGAAAGGGTGAGGCGCGCCGAAGACTTATTGCAGCTGATCAAGGGCGGGAGTGTCTACGAGCGGTGCGGCGCCAAATATGACGAGCTGCTAGCGCTGTTGAAGGGACAGCGAGAAGAGTGACGGCCTCGAAGAAACGCGAGAACTCGAAGCACTGGCATATCCGCAAGAACCTACCGCACCAGGTGGCACTGCCAAACGACCTGTGATGCATGGAGAACTACGATCTCCTTGAGCGGTACTGTGCCGGCGTTTCGAACCCCGCCCCAAGACCCAGCAGGTCACGGCAATATGGCCGAACGGCAAGCAGGAGGACTTTCGGCTCTATTGCTTCGCGAGCCGAGCCGACGCTGACGTCTTTGCGGCCGAGTTCGGAGGCATTCACTTCGATCCTGCAAAGGACCGGGAGGGCGACCGCGTCAACGGCGCCTAGCTACGAACCGATGAGTGGAAGCTGATCGAGCGCTGCGGGCCACTGGAACTGCCGCGGTTCTTCCGCGAATATGGACGATAACCCTATCGCTTCCGCCGATCGCCGCATCAGCTAGTCGGTTTCGTTTTGGCGACAGCCACTCGTCTTCAAACAGATAAAGGAACTGAACTAGTGCGTCGGAGGCGCAAAGCCAACGAGGAATACAGCGCTGTAGCGCAGCTTCTTCCGTCGCCTTTAGAAGCTGCATCGCGAGCATATTTTCAAGCATTGCCTCCATATCGGCAACGGCGACTATGCCACGCTTCCACGAATCATCGGCCCCTTCGAGAGCCTTATAGTAGGGTGTCTTATCCACTGCGATAAGATCAGGGATCGTGGGGGCGCCAGGAAGGATGCTGTGAAGTTTCACACTAAGAACGAGATACGAGACAACGCGCGCCGTTCGCCCGTTCCCGTCTGCGAATAGGTGAATCCAATTCATCCGCCAAAACAAATAGGCTAGGTGGATCGCCGACATATGCCAATTTTGGTTCACATAGGAGCACATGTCCGCGACAAGATCAGGCACCTCTGTATGCGGTGGCGGATAGTGATTGCTCTTACCTATGTAAACGGGCGAATTCCTATAGGTCCCGGATAGAGATGGATACCCTCAAGTGCCTTTTAATGGAGACGCAAAATTATCGACTGAGTAAGCCGAAACTGTTTTTCACCTCCAAGGCCGCAAAATTCCCACATTGTGTGCCCAACTGACAGAAGGTGCCATCAGGCTATCATACATAGTGGACCATCAACCTTGTGCGTGCGAGCATGTGAGCCTGAGTGATGCAAGTATAAGGCTTCTCATGTCGCGCGTCCAACCGCCGCGGTGCGCTGCTCGGGCGATATCGAGCGCTTTAGAGGGCAGAACGCCATGGCCATCCCTTCAATGGTGAGCGTGTGGTGAGTTGGCAATTTCGCCAAGCTCGCTCAAACATCAGAAGTCATTGAAAAGATTGGCGCACCCGACAGGATTCGAACCTGTGACCTCTGCCTTCGGAGGGAAAAAATTGCGGCTTTCACCAACGTTTCTCTTTGTACGCCGTAGCTCTCTATCGCATTGATTCAACGCATTTATTTTGACATCAGCGCCGAATCTTGTAGGCTACGACAGGTCGAGATTTTCTCCCGCCTGCTTCCGTGGTGCTTCCGCAGAAGCAGATGAGGAAGGGCAAGAAGGGCAACTCATGGCCAGACTGACCAAGCGCGTTGTCGATGCAGCCGAAATACGCGATGCGGATTACTTCATCTGGGATGACGAGTTGCCGGGGTTCGGACTGCGCATGTTTCGGTCCGGAAAACGAAGCTACCTCGTCCAGTACCGCGCCGCCGGCCGTACCCGCCGCTATACGATTGGGCTTCACGGCGTGTGGACGCCCGAGACCGCCCGTCGTGAGGCGCGCATGCTTCTCGGAAGAATCGCCCAAGGCGAAAACCCGTCCGAGGAACGGCGCCTCGATCACCAGGCGATCACCGTGAAGGAACTTTGTGAGCGATATCTTGAAGATGCTGACAAGGGTCTGATCCTGGGCAAAGCGCGCCGACCTAAGAAGATATCTACGCTGACGATCGACAAGAGCCGGATTCGCCGTCACATCATCCCCCTTCTCGGCACCCGTCGCGTCAAGGACATCGCTTCACCCGACGTCAACCGCTTCGTCCGTGACGTCACTGCCGGAAGGACCAAGGCCAATGTGAAGACCAAAGCGCGAGGTCGCGCGATTGTTCGTGGTGGAGCCGGAACAGCCGCTCGTGCACTAGGGTTGCTCGGTGGCATTTTCACTTACGCGATAGAACAAGGAATCATCGAGAGGAACCCTGCCCACGGCGTTCGGAAGCAAGCTGATCGCGTGAAGGACCGCCGCCTGACAGAGCAGGAGTATCGTGAACTCGGAGCGATCTTGCGGAAGGCTCGAAAGAACGATGCCTTTGGCACCTCTGTCGCAGTGATACGGTTTCTCGCCCTTACGGGATGTCGGAGGAGCGAAGTGGTGAGCCTGAAATGGGCGGAGGTGGATGAGGAAAATAGCTGCCTTCGATTCGATGACAGCAAGGAAGGGGCCTCCGTAAGGCCGGTTGGGCTGTCCGTTCTGGACATGACTGATGGTCTAAGGACGGATGAGCCGGGCACCTTCGTTTTCCCGGGCACGGTCGAGGGCAAATCGCTGGTTGGCTTTCCCAAATATTGGAAAAAGGTTCTCAAGGGGACGACGCTTGAGGACATAACACCCCACGTGCTTCGCCACAGCTTCGCCAGCATCGCCAACGATCTCGGCTTTACGGAAGCCACCGTTGCAGCGTTGCTCGGTCATTCTCGCGGCACAGTCACGAGCCGCTACATCCACACCATTGATACCGCACTGATCATGGCGGCTGACACAATCGCGGGCTACATCAATGGACTGCTGGACGGCATGCAGTTTAAGAGAACTTCCTACGCCCTCGATCGGGCGGCAAGACAGACCGCTCTCTCACGCTTGTTTTCTGAGGTCGTGACTAACGAGACTGCCGACGTCGAAGCGCGTGCAGCGTAGCTTGGTGCTGCGCGTGATCTGGCCAAATCGTCTCGCGGGCTCGACGCGTCTGTCTGACGCGGGCCGGTCCGCTGACCAGTTCTGCCTCCGGTCAAACTTGAGCCGGCCACTGGCAGGTTCAAATCACGGGCACGCAACCACCGATACCGACATTCGCTGATCGTGGCGATTTGAGAAAGCTGAGCCCCATCTTGTCGCCAGTCTAGTGAAGATGGCGGTCCCGGAGGGACATCATCTTTTCAACAAAAACAAAAAGCTAAAGGACGGTAGGCCCAGCCATATCCTTCGTATGCCCGAAGGCCAGATAATGTCAGGCAGCACTCGCGTGCACGTTGTCCCTTTGCGGTAAACTACCCTCAGCTTCCTAATCCTGTCGGGATCACCGACGATGGTCGGGCCGGGCTGCTCAGCCTCATCGACGAGAAGCGCATTGCCCGAATTCGTGCGATCTCCAACCCTGTACACGTCCATGTTGCGCGGGAGTTGATCCTCAAAAGAGGCGTTCCGTGGTCCGCCGCCCCCCTTACCAACTCATCAGATCGCCGGTCGTCGTTGCCTCCATGGTGTCGACGTTTCCAGCAAAGCCGCAACTTGGAACAGTGTGGCCTCGGCGAACGGCCTGCCTCCTAACTGTACCGAGAGGAGCAAGCCTTTCAGGCCGAATCCCATGCAGACGGCGATGGCAGGATAGCCCGTCAGGTTCCAGGAAGCGCGAAACTTGGTTTCTCAAGACCATCCCAGAAGGTCACTCCGTCCATCAGCGGCGCAATCCTCAGCTGTCCACGCCATCGGTCCGACGTGATCAAACAAATGCGCAAGCGGGATATCGCGTCAATTCGACCAGGGAAACCGCCTTCAAATGTGTGACCACGCCACTGAATAGAAGCGGAAAATTGGCTCGAGATAATCGAAGACTGAGTCCCCACCTCGGTTCAGATCACGGGCCGGACGTCGCCATTGGCTAAATGGCATGCGGCGACACCGCCGTGAGGAACAGAACGCAACTCAGGTTCGTCCACGCGGCAGATATCGATGGCGACGGGACAGCGCGTATTGAACCGGCAGCCTTTTGGCGGTGCGCTTGGGCTTGGAGGATCGCCCGCGAGGATGATGCGGCGGCGGTCGGCCTCGATACGGGGATCGGGCGAAGGAACCGCAGAAAGCAGAGCCTGGCTGTATGGATGGGCGGGTTCGTGGAACAGCGGCCGCGTCAGGCCAGCCTCGGCGATGCGGCCGAGATACATCACCGTTACCTCCGAGCAGACCTCGCGCACGATCGCCAGGTCATGTGCGACGATTACGATCGTGAGACCGAGCTGCTTTTGGAGGGACGTGAACAGATTGACGATCTGTGCGCGGATTGAGACATCGAGCGCGCTGAGCGGTTCGTCACATACCAGTATGGACGGTTTCAGCGCGAGTGCGCGCGCAATCGAAACCCGCTGACGTTGGCCGCCGGAAAGTGAGCGCGGAAGTCGGTCGAGCACGGTTTCCGGCAGTGAGACGAGTTCCAGCAGTTCGGCGATGCGGCGTCTGCGCTCCACCGACGAGCCAAGACGGTGGATCTGCAAGGGCTCTTCAAGGGTCTGGTATACGCTTTGGCGTCGACTCATCGACCCCAAGGGATCTTGGAAGACGAACTGAACTTCGCGGCTAAACGATTTTCTGTCCGATTTCAGCCATTCGGCGCGATTTCTTCCGCCGATCAGGACAGTGCCCTCGCTCTCCTTTTGAAGGCCGACGATGGTGCGCGCGAGCGTGGTCTTTCCGCAACCGGACTCGCCGACGATGCCGTGGAACGCACCGCGCGGGATTGTCAGATCTATGCCATCGACAGCCCGAACCGCACCGGTGCCGGAGCGGTTCGGAAAATGAACCTTCAATCCCTTGACCTCGATCGCGGCAAAATCAGACATGCGCGTCAATTCCCTCTCGCCTAAGCACGACCGGGCAGGCCACGCGATGCGGGTCTGTGGACGCAGAAGATATCGTCTGAAGCTGCGGCCGGTGTTGACGGCAGTTGGGTTCGGCGAGGTCACACCGTTCAGCAAAGCGGCATCCTGGCATCAGTTTGATCTGGCTGGGTGGCAACCCCGGTATTTCACGTGTCGCGACCTTGTCGTCTGCCCGAAAATCCGGGACCGACGCGAGCAGCCCGCGCGTATAGGGATGAATGGGCCGCGTCAGGACATCCATTGCGGTTCCCTCCTCGGCCACCTGCCCGGCGTAAAGAACGATGACCCGGTCTGCGACCGACGCGACCACGCCGATGTCGTGAGTGATGAGCACGACCGCGATGCCTTCCTCGCGCTGAATCTGGCGGATCAGCTCCAAAATCTGCGCCTGCACGGTGGCATCAAGGGCCGTTGTCGGCTCGTCCGCGATCAACAAACGAGGCCGGGCTGCGAGAGCGAGGGCGATCATTGCACGCTGCAACATCCCGCCGGACATTTCATGTGGATAGCGATGATAGCGGTCCTCGGGATCCGGAATGCCGGAACGTGCGAGAAGCGACACCGCTTCCCTTCGCGCGGCCTCACGCGATAGACCGGCGAAACGGCGCGCTTGGGAAGCTAGCTGCGGGCCAATCTTCGACATCGGGTTCAGCGCGCTCATCGGGTCCTGAAAGATCACGCCGAAATAGCGCCCGCGTAGGTCCGACAATTGCTTGGAATTCATACCGAGCAATTCGCGCCCGTCGGCCCGCGCCGACCCACGCATATCCACGGTCACGCCCTCAGGCAGCAGGCCGAGAGGGCCGAGCGTCATGACGGTCTTACCCGACCCGCTTTCGCCAACGACCGCGACTGTCTCCCCGGGGCGAACGCTGAACGACACGCCGTCGACCGCCCGTACGGAAACGGTCGTGGCATAGAGATCGATGACCAGATTGTCGATCGAGTAGATTGCCTGATTGTCGCTCATGCCGAAGTACCTCCGGTTTCGACGGCATTGCGGTCCGCCTCTTCACGTGCACGAGCTTCCCGACGCTTGCGGAGCATTCTGCCTAGAACGGGCCTTGGTACCTTTTGCAGCGCAAAAGTCTCCCCGAGCAAATTGAAGCTGACGACAACCAGCGTCAGGGCCAGGCCGGGCAGGACGACGAGCCGGGGATACTCCTCGATATAGCTCATGCCGTCGACGAGCATCTGGCCCCACTCGGGCGTAGGCGGTGCGACGCCAAGGCCAAGAAAACTCAGTGTTGCGATGGCCAGCACGAGAGCGCCCGCATCCGCGCTTGCGTAGACGACCACCAGCGCGAGCACATGCGGCAGTATATGCCGCACAAAGATCCAAAGATGCCCTGCTCCCATGACCCGTGCCGCTTCGATGTAGGGTTGCTGCAGTTCGGCGGTGACAACCGCACGGCTCATGCGGGCGTAGTTGGCCCACCAGGCCAGCGTAAGCGCAGTGATCATCGACCAGTATCCAGTACCCAGGATGCCGATCAGCGCCAGCGCGATCACCAAGCTGGGAAGCGCCAGCGCTATATCGATCATGCTGATCAGCACAAGCTCTACTCGGCCGCCGACATATCCGGCAAAGGAGCCGATCACCACGCCGATGGCGAGGGCCGCCACGAGAACGATCGCCATCGCCACCAACGAAATTCGGGCACCGCCAATGATGCGGCTGAAGACATCGCGACCGAGATAATCCGTCCCGAACCAATGGCTCCAGCTCGGTCCCTGCAACGTCGCCGAATAGTCCTGTGCGCTGGGATCGTAGGGCATGATCACCGGAGCAAGGATACCGATGAGGACGAAGGCGACTACGGGAAGAAGCACCAACCAGGGCCAGCTCCTCATGTCCTTGATCGAAGGCATGGTCATGTTCCTACGCTCCCCGCGCCCGGCGCATCCGTGGATCTGCAAGCATGCAGATGACGTCGACAAGGAAATTGACCATGACGAAAAAGAACACGAACAGCAGCAAAACCGACTGCATGCCGATGAAGTCGCGGAAACGTATCGCCTCGATGAAGAAGGAGCCGACGCCGCGCAGCGCAAAGACAGTCTCGACGACGATCGATCCAATGATCATGAGCGTGAATTGGGCGCCGAAAGTAGTCAGGAACGGTATTGCGATGTTGGGCAACGCCTCACGCAGCAGCACTTGGGTTCTGGTGTGGCCCTTGGCGAAGCCGGTGGTCGCAAAGGGCCGCGACATTGCTTCCTGGAGGTTGACCCGAACGACGCGGCTGAGCACGGATGCTGGAAACAGCGCGATTGTCACCCACGGCAAGAGCCACGAGCTAAAACCGCTAATACCGAAAGTGGGAACCCAACCCAGCATCACCGAAAACACGATGACCAGCAATGCGGCCACGAAGAAGTTCGGGGTCGAAGCGCCGATCAGCGAGAACGCGTGAAGGAACCGATCCATCGCACCGCCATTGCTGACCGCCCCGGCAAGGCCCAAGCCTAGCGCAAGGACGAAGGCAAGAACGCCACCGCCGCCGAGCAAAACAGCCGTCATTGGAATGCGGGCGGCGAATTCCTCGGAAATTGGCTTTCCTGTCCTCAGCGAAACACCGAAATCGCCAGTCAGGGCACTGGCAAGCCAGCGTCCGTATCGTATCGGAAGCGGGTCGTAGAGGCCAAGTTCGTTGCCGATCTTGGCGATCATTTGCGCGTCCGCTCCGGGGCCGGCCGCGCGCTCGGCAATAAGGGCCGCGACATTGCCAGGAGCCGCCGCCACCAGGGCAAACGTCAAAGCGGATGCCGCCACAACCAGGAGGCAGGCGAGCAACATCCTTCGCAGAATAGTGCGTCTCATGGATAGACCTCGCTTGGACTTATCAGGCTTTCAGCGTGATCGCCTTGAACGGCAGATCGTAGTCGGTTGCCGGAAGCGAGAAATTTTCCACCCGCGGATTGTGCGCCCAGAGCCGCTGGCCGACAACCAGCGGGCAGATTGCCCGGTTGTCGTCCAGCCAGTCGTAAAGCGCCTGCATCTTCAGCTCGCGCTCGTCTCCACTCGCCTCAAGGGCTGCCTTGACGACGACGTCGAGGGCATCGGCGACATAAATTTTGCCGTCCGGTCCGCTATCGGCCGTCGATACAAAGGAATTGCCGAGTGTGCCGTGGGGATCATAGGGCGCACCATAAGTGGTGAAAAATGCCAGGTCGTATTCGAACGCCGGACGGCGGTCATGCATCGTCGCATTGTCGACAGAGGAGACCTGAACCTGAAAACCGACCTCGGACAGCTGACCCTGGATCATCTCCGCAATGCGTCTCGACCCTGGCAGGGACTCGTCGGAAACGAGGAAATCCACGGCAAGCGGTGCCCCGTCTTTGCTCCAGCTCCCGCCGCTTTCCGCCCATCCGCCGTCAGCCAGGATCTTCTTCGCCGCAGCGACGTCGCGCGCAGGCACGTCATGCCGCTTGCCTGATGACGGCACATTGGCCGGGAAAAGATCGGCGATCGGATCGGCAAAACCTTCGAACAGAACCTTGGCGATCGCCTCACGGTCAATGGAAACATAAATGGCATCCCGAACAGTCTTGTCGGCGATGACCTTGGATTTCGGCGAATAGCCGAGCAACATCGTCGCCGTGCCCGGCTCCGCCACCACTTTCATGCCGTCGCCTTCGAGAGCCCTCGCGCGGCGAGGGGAAAGCGTTGCCACCCAGTCTCCGCCGATCACGTCGAGGTCGCCGGAGCGTAAACCGTTGGCACGGGCCAGTTCGTCAGGAACCACCCTCAACTCGATCCGACTGAACAGCGGCTTCTCACCCCAATATTTGTCATTGCGGACGAGTGACGTGCCGCTCGAATCGTATTTTTCGACGATCCATGGACCAGTGCCGATCGGCGCGGTCTGCTTGCCATCGGCATTGACGGCCTTGGGCGAAAGGAAACGCACAGGTCGCACAATGGTCAGTTCGAGTAGGGCTGCGGGCACAGGGCGCTTCAACTTGATTGTCAGCTTGTTCGGCCCATCCGTGACAACCGAGTCGAAAGCATCGGAAACGCCGATCCAGGAGAAGTCGCTCTTGCCCATCCAGCGCTTGAGGTTCCACTCAGCGGCCGCGGAATCGAAGGGCGTTCCGTCGCTAA
This sequence comes from Aminobacter sp. MSH1, assembly GCF_003071665.1. Taxonomy (GTDB): domain Bacteria; phylum Pseudomonadota; class Alphaproteobacteria; order Rhizobiales; family Rhizobiaceae; genus Aminobacter; species Aminobacter niigataensis. The sequence continues at coordinate 300,611 of NZ_CP026265.1, forward strand.
AGCTGACGCCTTCCCTGAGGTCGAAGGCAATCGACAGCTGATCGTCAGCCACCGTCCATTTGGTGGCAAGGCCCGGCTCAAGCTTGCCGTTCTGCCCGTAGTGCACGAGCGCATCGAACACCACGGTGTAGGTGCTCAACGTGGAAACGTTCTGGAGCAAATCGAGGTCGCCGGTTTCAGCGGCGATGGCAATCTTAAGTGTTTCATTCGTCTGCGAAAAAGCCACACGCGGTAATGCAGCGATCAAGCTCAAGCCAGCGGTGCCGGCAAGGAAATTGCGACGGTCCAGAGTGGTCATTTCAGTTCCCCATTGTTACTTTTATTGCAGAAGATCGTACATTCGGACTTCTTCTTTGTATAGACATATTTGGTGTTGTTCGGAGACGGCCGCGCAACCTGAAATGTGGGCTTTTGACGTGGCCGAAAGGCAAGCTTCAGTCTGAAGCAACTCTGCGAGGTGTGCATCGGTATGATTGTTGCTGCGGCGAACGCGGTCAGCAATGGGCCGCCGCAAACGGCGCTTTCGCCGACCATTGGTGTGCTTAGCTTGCTTTCGGCCATTTCGGATGCCGATCATCGACAACGTAACCATGCGAATGCTCAAAGCCGGCATCGGTCCAGATGGCGTCTTCGAGGTGATCATGGTCCTGTGGCAGGTCATCATGAGTGTGGGTCAGGACCTCGGGATCGTGGCTAGGCCATAGCCACAGCGAAGCAAGGAAGGCCACGCCGCCGATGATGCCGAGCAAGATGAACGTAAAGGGCAGCCCCATTGTGGCTCCGACGCGGCCAGCAATGGGATAAGTTATCAGCCAGCAAGCGTGCGAGAGGGCAAACTGTGCGGCAAACAGCGCAGGCCGATCGACGGGATCGGCAGAACGACGGATCAACCTGCCCGACGGGGTCAGGGCGAGAGAAAAGCCGAGCCCGAAGACGAACCATAGAGCTAGAAGCTGCGGATAGCTGCTGACCAACGGGCCAACAAACACCCCGGCAACCATAAGACCTGCACCCGACAACATCGCCAGGCGATCGGGAAGATTTTCGAGCAGCCGCGGTAGTCCCAGCGCCGCAAGCATCGATCCGCCGCCGAAGGCTGCGAGCGCAAGCGCGGTCTGGCGTTCCGACAAGCCGAACTGCCCTTGGACAAGGACTACTGTATTAACGATCACCATGGCGCTTCCGGCTGCAACGGCGAGGTTGAGCGACAGCAGACCGCGCAGTCGCGGGGTCGCGAGATAGATGCGTATTCCACGCGTGGTGCGCTCGTATATGCCTCGTGGCGCAGACGGCTGAGGGCTTGGCAAAACAACAGAAACGACCAGCGCAGCGGAAGCGAGAAAGCCCACCACCGTGCCGGCGAACAGGCTGTGGAAGCTGATGACCGACAGCAACGCCGCCGCAAGCATCGGGCTGGCGACACTTTCGAGATCGTAGGCCAGCCGCGACAGAGACAGGGCGCGCGTATAGTCTTTCTCTTCCGGCAACACGTCGGGGATCGTCGCTTGGAACGTCGGCGTGAACCCCGCAGACGCGGCTTGCAGGAGGAAGATCAGCACGTAAATCTGCCATATCTCTGTGACAAAAGGCAGAAGTACCGCCACGGCAGCCCGAACCAGGTCGAGCGCGACGAGCATCGATCGTCGCGGTAGCCTTTCGGCAAAAGCAGCAGCGATTGGGGCAACGAGGACATAGGCAATCATCTTGATGGCAAGCGCGGTTCCAAGCACCGCACCCGCGTTGTCGCCAGCAAGCTCAAATGCCAACAGGCCAAGCGCGACGGTGGCAAGCCCCGTCCCGATCAGGGCAATGACCTGGGCTAGAAAGAGATGACGGTAGGTGCGACTGGTGAGAACTTGAAGCATTAATGATTTTTCTTTTTGCAGTGCGCGACGACACAACGGGGCATAAACGGATGAGCATAGGCTTTTGTGGCCTCAGTGGTGGTGGTCTTCCGGTTCTACCATCGTGAATGGCAGCTCTCGCTGCCGATCAATCGCGCTCAAGATCAGCCTCGCTTGAAACTCGTGAGGTTCGGCGGGAGCGACAGCGCTCTCGTAGCGATGGTGATCACCGGCGACGGATATGAGGGGCAGTGTTTCGGGTCCCCCAGGCCTCTCGATAACCACGGCGGCTGCCAGGCCGTCGACATGCCGATCGACTGTGAGACGCATGCGCTCCCCATTAGGCGTATCGACTATCTCCAATGAACCATCGACCAGATCACTCGTGACCTTGAAGGGCGCTGGAGCGTGATGATGTTGGATGTGGGACACTTCTCCACTTGGCCCGACCGAAGTCGCTGGGTTATCCAGGCGAACAGTCGCTTCCGCCAATGCCGGCAAGTGGGCAAACAGTTCCTGCTTTAGGGCGTCGGTTACCTTAAGCACGTCTGCCACCGTCGCCGTTTCCGGTACGCGGATAGCAACATCCGCATGAAGGCGATGCCCGATCCAGCGCGCCTTTACGCCACTGACCGCCTCGACGCCGGATACATGCTCGGAGGCGTGGTAGATTTCGTCGACTATGCCATGCTCGACGCCGTCAAGCATGCGAGTAAGAACAGCTTTCGAAGACTGCCAGACAATCACGAAGATCGCCAACGTGATCAAGAGACCGATGATGGGATCGGCAAGCGGAAATCCAAGCCATACGCCGATAGCGCCGAGGACCACCGCCAGGCTTGTGAAGCCATCGGTGCGGGCATGATAGCCATCCGCGATCAGCGCCGCGCTGTTGATCTCTCGGCCGACGCGGATACGGAACACGGCAACTGCTTCGTTGCCGATGAAGCCTATAATGCCTGCCACCGCTACCCAACCAAGAAATGCAATTGGCCGCGGATTGACCAGCCTGTCGATCGCCTCGTAGCCGGCGACGATCGCGCTGAAAAGAATGATAAGGACGATCAGGATTCCGGCCAGATCTTCAACCCGGCCCAAGCCATAAGTGAATGTCTTGCTCGGTTTGCGGCGAGCCAGCATGAACGCTATCCACAGCGGGATAGCCGTAACCGCATCGCCGACATTGTGGATCGTATCAGCCAGCAGCGCCACGCTTCCGGAGAAGTACACGATCACAAGTTGGAGCGCGGCCGTAATGGCCAAAACGATGAAGGACCATTTGATCGCCCAGATACCTCGCGTGGTCGTCGCGATCGTGGGGTCGATCACGCCATGCGTATGGCCATGGCCACCATCCCTGTGATCGTGTCCTTGGCCTGCTAGGGCCGTCATCGGGCCGAAGCCGAACCAGTTACGTACCTTGTCCGTCATGGCCCGCCTCACAGGTACTTGGTGATTTCTTTGAATTCGTCGATCGTCCGCCGCTGTTCGAGCGGAAGCGGCCCTACCGTTTCCTCGAGGCAATGATCCAGATGATCCTGAATCAATGTTCGCTTTGCCTGGCTGACGGCTTTCTCGACGGCGTGTAGCTGCTGGGCGACATCCAGGCACGGCCTGCCCCCCTCAAGCATGCTTATGATGCTGCGGAGATGTCCTTCAGCGCGCCTCAAGCGCTTGACGATGGCAGGGTGCGAAGCATGAACGTGATCAGACATGCCATTAGCTATCCCCCTGGAGAGGATATAGTCAACAGTCCGCCGCGCTTTGTCGGGCTCGTCTCGCCATAAACGGGCTTACCGCCGAACTCATCGAAGACCACATTCGCATGCCCGCGCCGATCCTGATCGCGAAACTGACCTGGAGCGGACCAAGGGGCTAAGGAACTGATCGACGTGGTACGGATATGCCTGAAATGACGGACGTCGCATCTATCATAAGCGCTCAGCTGCCACGGCGTGACGAAGCCTGCATTGGGCGAGCATTATCTATCTGTGGCCCCAGACCTTCCATGCCGAGACAAGAAGGATTGCCGCGAGTCCTGGAAGGAGAACAGTGTCCGGCACGATTCCAATCAACTGTCCGCCGGTGAATGTCCCTACGATGGAACCCATCGCCATAAAGAGCAGGAAGGACTGGTTGCGCCCCAACACTTGGAAGCTTTGGTCTCGGCTATAGCGTGCAAACCCAACGATCATGGTCGGCAGGCTGACCGCTAGCGACAGACTTCCGGCGAGCTTGATGTCGGCTCCGAAAAGCAGAACGAGCGTTGGAATCAAAAGCTCGCCGCCGGCTACTCCCATCAATGAAGCCACGATGCCAATTGCGAACCCAGCAACGATGCCCGCCACAAGAAGCGCCGCGCCGCCAAATAACGGGCGGCCCGATAACGTCGTATTGTGACCGAAAACCAGGACCACTGCGATCATGATCAAGAGGACGGCAATCACTTTGTACAGCGTTGCGGAATTAGGCCGCGTGGCCCATCCTGCCCCGAACCAAGCCCCGACCAAGCTCCCCGCCAGCAGGTTCACCAGGATTGGCCATTGGCTTGCCACATCGGCGAGCGGCACGGAACCTGCCCGGAACGGGAGAGCTGTTGCCACCACAACGAGCGACGTCGCCTTGTTGAGGATGACCGCTTCCAAGGCGGCGAACCTGAAAAAACCGATGAGTAGTGGCAGTCGAAATTCGGCCCCGCCAAGGCCAATCAGCCCGCCAAGTAAACCGACAATGGCGCCTCCACCGAAGGCAGCGAATCGACTGGGGGACGATGTCGGGACAGGCGTTTCCATGCCCGTTCTATTGAACAAACCATAACGATTTGTCGAGAGTGACTATGCGTGGAGCGCGCCGAACGTATGGCACACAGATGCTCCAACCGTCACGACGCGGGGTGGTTTCGCCTTCGACCAACTGTTTCAAGCATGCCGTCTCGTGGCATTTTGGCGCGGGTTAAGGGCCCTCGACGCTGATCTTGCTATTGCCCGATTCGTTGTAAATAGGAGAGGAAGCGATGAGTCGTGACTATCGCCGAACGGGCTTAGCCTGATCAGCACGTAACCAGCCATTAAGGCGACGGGCATATTTTGTTAAGCATGCTGGCTTGGACACACATGAGGGCATTTCGGGCCGCCGTTTTGGCGGTGCTGCAGTTTGCCGTTATTTTGTTCCCGCTTGCCGGCCCCGCCTTTTCGAAATCCGACGTGATCCAGTCCACAGCGCACACCGAAGGTGTTGGCGCGGCGTCTCACGGACACAGCCATGACGAGGACCAGTCCTCCGGCAAAGAAAGCTCCCATACACAGCACTTCGCCGACCACTCGCACGAGACGCCAAGCGCCGTTGCGATCCTGCCTTTTTTCGGCATCTACCAGCCTCGCGCCTGGCAGATGATCGAGCAGCCAACAATCGATCTGGAACTGCGGCTAAAGATCAAACGCCCCCCGCGCCACCTTTCCTTGTCGTGATCCACGGCCGTTAACGGCCACAGCAAACACTTCATGGAATTCAATCATGCAAAGACCTCGCTCAGAAGGCAGGTGGTTGGGTGCTATAGCGCCCAACCACCTGATCCTTCTCACTCTGTTTACAATATTCCTCTTGCCCATTCTAAGTGGGCTAGCCTACGCGCACGGCGTTGCCGAAGGCGACAAGGGCTACATCCAGGAAATCACAGGCGTTCACTTGATCTCCTTCCTCTATCTGGGTGCCAAGCACATGGTGACCGGATACGATCACTTGCTGTTCCTCTTCGGTGTCATCTTCTTCCTGTACCGAGCAAAACACATCGGCATCTATGTCAGCCTGTTTGCCATTGGGCATTCGACCACGATGCTTCTCGGCGTCTACTTCGGCTGGAATGTCAGCTCCTATCTGATCGACGCGATTATCGGCCTTTCGGTCGTCTACAAGGCGCTCGACAATATGGGAGCGTTCCAGCGCTGGTTGGGATTCCAGCCCAACACCAAGGCTGCGACTCTGATTTTCGGTTTCTTCCATGGTCTCGGCCTCGCGACAAAGATCCTGGACTATGACATCGCGCCGGACGGCCTGTTGCCCAACCTGCTCGCCTTCAATGTGGGAGTGGAAATCGGCCAGCTTCTCGCGCTCGCTGCGATCCTCATCCTGATGGGCTACTGGCGCAAGACGTCAAGTTTCTGGAAACACGCCTACACTGCGAACGTCCTCATGATGACCGCTGGTTTCGTGCTGATCGGATATCAGCTCACCGGCTATTTCGTCGCCTAATAAAGGAAGACATCTATGTACAATTCCAACATTCCGACGGCAGCCGAACTGCCGACCTCCGCGCAACTGCTCAAGTCGACCGTCATCGCGATTGCCGCTGCCGCTGCGATCCTCGTGGCCGTCGTGCTCCCGTCCGAATACGGGCTCGACCCGACCGGGGCCGGCCGTGTTCTCGGTCTGACTGAAATGGGTGAGATCAAGAGCCAACTCGCCGAGGAAGCGGAAGCTGACAGGCTGCGCGAAACGCAGGCAACTCCACAGGCACCTGCGCCGGCGACAGACCAGGAGTCGAGCATTTTTCAGCGCATCTTCGCTGAACTGGTGATCGGCACGGCTTCGGCCCAGGAGATGCGCACCGATGAACTATCTGTGACACTGAAGCCCGGCGAAGGCGTCGAAGTGAAGCTTGCGATGGTTAAGGGAGCTCGGGCGAATTACGCTTGGAGCGCCAACGGCGCGGTCGTGAACTTCGATGCTCATGGTGATGGTGGTGGCGAAAATATCAGCTACAAAAAGGGCCGTGGCGTGGGTCAGGATGAAGGCGTCCTGGAAGCAGCTTTCGATGGTAACCATGGCTGGTTCTGGCGCAATCGGACCGACGCCGACGTCGTCGTGACGCTGAAGACTAACGGCGCGTACGCAGACATAAAGCAGATGATGTAACCTAACATCAAAACTCTCGCCGGCGCCATTCGGCGCCGGCATCTGCGCGACACCTCATGTTCGATCCGTCGACCTGCACGCGGAACGGCCGAGCCGCCCTTCCCCCACGCCACGCCTTCTTATGCCCTCGGCCAAGCCTGATGCCTGTCATCGATGACATAGCCGTGTGAATGCTCGTACCCGCCTTCGGTCCAGACCGCGTCGGCGAGATGCTGGTGATCGTGAGGAAGATCGTCATGGGTATGCGCGAGGACTTCCGGATCGTTGCTCGGCCACAAGCGCAATGCTGCGACGTAGGCCACGGCACCTAAAACCCCAAGGAGGACGAAGGTGGCCGGCAGTCCGATCAGGGCGCCAACGCGACCAGCAATTGGATAGGTGATCAGCCAGCAGGCATGGGAGAGCGCGAACTGCGCGGCAAACAGCGCAGGCCGATCCACCGGAGCAGCCGACCGCCGAAGCAGGCGGCCGGATGGCGTCAGGGTCAACGAAAAACCAAGGCCCAGCACAAACCAAAGAAGCAAGAGTGTGAGGTAATTGGTCGCCAAAGGCCCGAATAGAATACCAATCACCATGAGGCCCGCACCCGAGAACATGGCAACGCGGTCGGAAATGTTCTCAAGCATGCGAGGGAGCGACAATGCAGCCAGCATCGAGCCCGCGCCGAAAGCGGCCAGCGCCAACGCCGTCTGACGTTGTCCAAGCCCGAACTGCCCTTGGACGATCACGACCGTGTTGACGATGACCATCGCGCTCGCGCCTGCGACAGCCATGTTGAGAGCAAGAAGACCGCGAAGTCGCGGGGTCGAAAGGTAGATGCGAATGCCGCGTGTCGTACGTTCGTAGACTCCGCGCGGTTCGGATGGATGCGGGCTCGGCAGAACCACCGTGAGGACGAGGGCCGCCGATGCCAGGAACCCGACGACAGTTCCTGCAAACAGACTATGAAAGCTGATGACCGACAGCAGCGCTGCCGCGAGCATAGGGCTTGCGACACTTTCGAGGTCGTAGGCCAAACGCGAAAGAGACAAAGCCCGTGTATAGTCCTTCTCTTCCGGCAGCACGTCGGGGATCGTCGCCTGGAACGTCGGGGTGAAGCCGGCGGACGCAGCTTGCAACAGGAAGATCAGCACGTAGATCTGCCAGATTTCAGTAACGAACGGCAGAGCAACAGCGACCGCCGCCCTGACTAAATCCAATGCCACCAGCATGGATCTGCGTGGCAGCCTTTCAGCGAAAGCCGCCGCGATGGGCGCCACCACGACATACGCAATCATCTTGATTGCCAGCGCCGTCCCCAAGACCGCGCCTGCATTTTCCCCAGCGAGTTCAAAGGCGAGCAGTCCCAGGGCAACCGTAGCCAATCCTGTACCAATCAAGGCAATCACTTGCGCCATGAACAGATGGCGATAGACACGATTTGACAGAACGCTGAGCATTGAGGTCCTCGGGCAGTGAGTTTTGGTTCAATTCAGTGAAGGGTGCGACCGCCACGGCGAACTGGCGCTCTGCGAGGAGCTATGGAGCTGGCCGCGATCATGTGTTGATTGGAAAGCGAGGCCGGGAACGTGATCTTGGCCAGTTGCTTGCGACCCGCGGTCGTCAGGACATAAAGCCGGGACACCTGCGTTCCGTCGCTCTGGTCGCTGACCTTTTCAGCATCGGTACGAAGAAAGAAACGGTGTTCGAATGCGCCGAAGTCCCCATCGAACATTGCGACAGTACAGGTATCGACGGCCTCACCGTGCAGCGTGGATTTGGTCACACCGATCAATGCCCGCGCCCGAAGGCCTGGCACGGCGGTCGACCAAGCCTTGAATGCATTCACGCTCTGGACCGGAGCCAGGGCAGCGATCTCGGAGGCAGGCAGCCAGGATTCCTTGCGTGCCAACTCTGTGGTCCGATCGTAATCGGGCCCTTCCGCCAGGCAGGTTTCATGGAAGAAATCCAGCGCCACATCCGCATCATCGGCCCATGTTGCCGGCGACATCAGGCACGCAGCTGCCAGTCCCGATATGAAGATGCGTCCGGCCATGTCCTGTCCTCAGGCCTGCAGTCCGGAAAGACCATGGTAGCAGACGTAAAGCCCAACCGCGATGATCAGCAGCCCCGAGAAGTAGGGGGCGCGTCCGGCGATCGTGGCAAGCCACGGGAAGCGCTTATTTGCATGGCGGACACTGAGCGCGGCAATGGCTCCGACCGTGACCAGGGTGATGGCCAGACCGATCGAGAAGCAAAGCACGAGCACCGCCCCGAGCGGGATTTCCTTGAGCTGAAGACAGAGCAGAAGCACCGTGATAGCTGCTGGACACGGGATCAGGCCGCCTGTGAGGCCGAAGATCACGATCTGCCAGGTCGTCACATTCTGGTCGGCGAAACGACGGCGGATATCGTTGGCATGAGCCAATTCGTGGGCATCCTGATAGCCGTCGGTGGCCAGCGAAAGTCCTCTCACTTCCTCATGGAGGTGATCGTGGCCTTCGCCTTCGACAAAGCTCAGGTCGTAGTCGTGTGAGTGCCCACCATGACCAAGGCTGACGCGTGCCATGAATTGGTGCGGTTCAGGAATCTCGTCGACGGATTCGAGATAGTCACCGCGATCAACGAAATCGAAGGCCTCCATGGCTCCGTTTGGACGCTCCGTCGAAATGGTGACGTCGGCTGCTTTCCAATGTGCGCCACGCTCATTACGAATTCGCCAGCGAGGGGGCACGCCATCTTCGAATACCTCGACCGCGATCAGGCCATGCCCGGTTTCGATACGACGGACATCAGCTGCATGATGGCCATGGTCGTGCCCGTGTGAATGTCCGTGGTCGTGACCGTGCCCGGAAGCCAACGATGCAGCAGCTCGATCCAGCCTGGTTCGGCGGATCATCCACAGCGCCATGCCGATGATGGCGATACCCGACACCAGCTGCAGCCACGGCTCGAAGGTTTCGGGGGCAACGCCCCTCCAGATGTACATGCCGCCAAGCGCGATGACCCAGACCACCAGGGTGTGGGAAATCGTGGCCGCAACCCCAAGCAGGATTGCCTGCTGTACGGTGCCGCGAACTGCGACGATGAACGCAGCCATCATCGTCTTCGAATGGCCCGGCTCAAGTCCGTGAAGCGCGCCAAGCAGGATCGCACTTGGAATGAACAGCCAGGCGTGCGCGGAACCTTGCTGGAGCAAGTCGGCAAAAGACGGCATGGAGCGGACTCTACAGGTACTTGGTGATTTCTTTGAACTCGTCGATGGAACGCCGCTTGTCGCGGGCCAGCGGTCCCACGGTCTCTTCAAGGCAGTGATCCAGGTGATCCTGGATCAACGTTCTCTTGGCCTGCCCCACCGCCTTTTCAACAGCATGCAGTTGCTGGGCGATGTCGAGACAAGGACGACCGCCTTCCAACATTGCGATAATGCCGCGGAGATGGCCCTCGGCACGCTTCAGGCGCTTGACGATTGCAGGATGGGTGCTGTGCGAGTGCTCGGTCATGTCGTATCGTATCCCCCTGGAGGGGATATAGTCAATGTTGACTCCAAGGAGAGTCCTGTCTTCGATGCGCGTCGCCCTGTGTATAGGAATCAAAAATCCTACTTGCGAACAGCAAGCCGCAGATGCCCTCAAAATTTACTGCCGACGCGGTGAAACGGTTGACGAACCGTCACGCGCTTCCAGCATGGGGACTGCCACAATGCGCCGCGGCAGGCCTTTCTCGCTTGCGGCCATGAGCAGAAGTGCTTGGCACTCCAAACTGGTGCGCGACGCCGGATTGGCGATTGAGTTTGGCGAGAGGGCGTCCCGTTTTACCATCGTTAACGCTGCCACGGCACCATGGTTAAAGCGGTCAAGTTCCCAGTACCGCTGAGTGACTACCCAATCGCCCCGTCACCTATCGGTGATGGGGCCTTTTATTTTCAATTGCCTGAGGTTTGGCAGTCACGTCGCTATCGACAAGCCGAGCGCCCCCGCACCACGGGTCGGAGATGGGATGCCAAATCCACCGCCTTTAACAAACTTACGCCTTCGCCTTTGGTGGCCAGCTGTGCGTTTCCGCTTTGCGGCGTGACGCCCAGGCATAAAGCGCGTCGTAGATGACGAAGCCGTGCCTCAGCACCTCGTGATCGTCCGGTGTAACATCCCGCAGCCCCATCGAAATCGCGAGCAACCCGGCCGACTGTGGTGTCAGGTCATGCCGGTCGGTGTCGGCACCGCGAACGATGGCAGCAATCGTCGCAATTGCGGGGTCCTTTGCCAGATCATGCTTTTCAACAAACGCATCGAAACTGCAGCCTTCGCCAAAATGCGTGTATTCGACACCTGGCACGTCATAAGGAGTGGCGCCGGTCTCTTGCGCCACCGTCATGACCTTGTCCGGTGGGACGAACAGGAATTCCGGCTCCTGGTCGATGAACTTTGCGATCAGCCAGGGACAGGCGATCCGGTCGATGACCGGGCGTTCACGGGTAACCCACTTCATGGCTCAGTCCTCCCGATGGAAACGGTGAATGGGACGGTCGGTCCGCCGATGGCATGCCAGGCCGCGATCCCGCCGGACAGCACATGCGCATCGAAGCCGCGGCGGCGGAGTTCGTTGACCACATCGCCGCTGACCTGGAAGCCGTAGATGCAATAGACAACCACGGGTCTGCCGCCCGGCAGGTCCTCGATCCAGTCAACAGTGGCTTCCGGAGCTTTAAACGCTGCTCCTGGAAGCATGTCGCTGCGCATTTGCAGATCCTCCGCCAAACAAACATCGAGCAGCAGGATGTCTTCCCCTCGCCCGAGACGAGCAAGGAGGTCTTCCGGAGCAATTCCAATATTGGTGCCGCCATCCGCGGGCTCACCTGACACCGTGTCGGCGACACGTTGAAACCGTTTGCCAATGCGCTCCCAGTGGATGTTTTTCATGAAGGCATCGACATAGGCGCCGGCTTTCGCCCCGAAGTCGATGGCGTAGGCATGCTCGTACATGTCGAGCGCCATGATCGGGACGCCCCCGGCGAGGCAGTTCGTGTGATCCTGCCCCCACTGGATCATCAGGCGCTGGTGGCGCTCGGACCAGACCAGCAAGGTCCAGCCCGACCCTCCAGCCTGCGCTTTGGCACATGCCGAAAAACGGGACCGCCATTTGGCTAAGCTGCCGAAATCCCGCTCAATAGCTGCCGCGAGAGTTCCTGTCGCATCTCCTTTCCCGCCGAGGCCATCGAAATAGATTTCATGCAGGATCGCTGAATTCGCTGCGATCAGTTCCTCACGCTTCAAGCCGTTGATGTCGAAGACAGGAGCTGTTCCCCAATCCATCTCATCAAGACGGCGCTCGATGGCGTTCAGGCGCCTGACAGCGCCTCCGTAATTGTTCTCATAGTGACTGGCCAAAAGTCGCTCGGAGAGCCCCTCAAGGCGCGGTGGCTTGAATGGCAATGGCATGATCCGATGCATGACAGTCCTCACACTTGGGGTCAGTGACTGGACCGAAGGCTACGCCCGAATTGAAAATGATACAAGTGTTGCTTCTATTGAATGAGATGATACAGTATGGATATGACCCACGTCGCTACACGGGCAGATCAGCGCTGGCTGCTTCTCATTCACCAGTTGCCCAGCAAGCCGGCCTACTTCCGCGTGAAAATCTGGCGCAGGCTGCAGGGTATCGGCGCCGTCGCCGTGAAAAGCACGGTCTATGCGCTGCCGGCGAACTCCGAGACGCAGGAGGATTTCGAGTGGCTCCTGAAGGAGATCGTCGAAGGTGGCGGCGAGGCCATGGTGTGCGAGGCGCGCCTTATCGACGGCCTCTCCGACGCCCAGGCTCGCGCGCTCTTCGATGCGGCCCGCGACCAAGATTATGAAGCGATCGCCAAGGAAATACGGGGCCTAGTCGAACGCTTCGACGCGATTGTGACGTCCGAGGAAAGGGCGGAAGCGCGCTCACTTACCAGCCGTCTGCGCAAGCGGCTTTCAGATATCGCAGCGATCGACTTCTTCGGGGCAACCGGTCGCCTCTCGGCCGAAGGCCTGATCACGGAAATCGAACGCAAGCTCGCGGAGGATACGGACATGACAAAACAATCGCCGGAGGCGATCGGGCAGACGCCGCCAATTCTGAAGGGACGGGTCTGGGTGACGCGTGAGGGTGTGCATGTCGACCGTATCGCATGTAGTTGGCTGATCCGCCGCTTCATCGACCAAGACGCTATCATCCGCTTCGTGACCGGCAAGGGATACGAGCCCAAGGCGGGAGAATTGCGGTTCGACATGTTCGAAGGCGAAATCACCCATGAAGGCGACCGCTGCAGTTTCGAAGTCTTACTGACCCGAGCTGGAATTACCGACCCCGCTCTCCAGGCAATTTCCGAGATTGTCCACGACATTGACCTCAAGGATGGCAAGTTCGGCCGCGAGGAGACGACCGGCATTGCCAGCCTAATCGCCGGCGTTTGTGGGGCAAACCCGCAGGACGAGCAGCGTATCGCCCAAGGCTCGTCCATCTTCGACAATCTCTATCAGTATTTCCGCTCGATGCGCGCCTAAGCGACAGGAAATGACATGAGCCAGATCCAAATGACCGACAAATCACCAGCCCAGAATTCGGATACACCTGCTCATGGCATCTCGTTTAGCGAAGCGGTTCGCGTATGGGCGCGTGTAGCCGCTCTCAGTTTCGGCGGACCTGCCGGACAGATCGCCATGATGCACCGGATCATTGTCGAAGAGAAACGCTGGATCGGTGACACGCGTTTTTTGCACGCATTGAACTACTGCACGCTCCTACCGGGGCCAGAAGCCCAACAGCTCGCGATCTACATCGGCTGGCTCCTGCATAAAACAAAAGGCGGGCTCGTCGCCGGAATTCTATTCGTGCTGCCAGGCGCGGTCGCCATCATGGCCCTGAGCTGGATCTATGCCATTTTCGGCAATGTCGGCGCCGTCCAATCCCTCTTCTTTGGGCTGAAAGCAGCGGTATTGGCGATCGTGCTTGAAGCCGTCATCCGCATTGGCCGACGCTCCCTCAAGAATAACGTTCTGATCGGCCTGGCGGCAGCGGCGTTCGTTGCCTTGACGGTTTTTCGGGCGCCATTTCCCTTGGTGGTCTTTGGTGCAGGTTTGATCGGATATGTCGGCGGGCGGATCGGATGGAAAGCGTTTCTCGCGGCCGGCAACCATGGCAAGTTCAGTGGCAAGGAGGTCGCGGACGTCGACAGCGTCCTTGGCGAGGGGGTTCCCGACCATGCTCGCCCTCCCCTTTCCTGGTCTCTCAAGATAGCTGCGGTCGGTGTCCTGATCTGGGGTGGGCCGGTCCTGGCGCTGCTGGTGTTCCTGGGTCAGGGAAATGTCTTCACCGACATCGCCATCTTCTTTTCCAAAATGGCGATGGTCACATTCGGTGGTGCTTATGCGGTCCTTTCCTATGTCGCCCAGCAAGGGGTCGAGCACTATGGATGGCTGAAGCCTGGCGAGATGCTGGACGGCCTCGGCCTGGCTGAGACAACCCCTGGCCCGCTGATCATGGTTACCCAGTTCGTCGGCTTCCTTGGGGCTTATCGCGCACCTGGTTTGCTCAACCCATTGCTCGCGGGCACATTGGGCGGATTGTTGACAACCTGGGTGACCTTCGTTCCTTGTTTTCTGTGGATCTTCATTGGCGCGCCCTTCATGGAGAACATGCGCACCAACAAGGCGCTCTCGGCGGCACTCTCAGCGATTACCGCCGCCGTCGTCGGGGTCATCCTCAACCTTTCTATGTGGTTCGCCTTGCATGTGCTTTTTACGCAGGTCTACGAACTACATGGCTTTGGGGTAGCGGTCGATTTGCCTGTCTTGAGTTCCGTGGACATCCCGTCTTTGATTCTGACGCTGGGCGCTGTCATCGCTGTGTTCCGCTACAAAGTTGGCATGCTACCCGTGTTGGCGAGTTGTGCGATGGCTGGGATACTTTATGGCCTGGTCACCGGAACGATTTGACTGCACGAAAGTCCCTGGCAGTTTCGGCTCCAGGACTCGCCGTCGGCTCAGATCATCACCGCCTGACTGCACCGACACTGGTTCAACTTGAGAACACAATGTCCGTCCCGAGAATGGCAGCGCGAATTTCTGGCAGCGGTGCAGGCTGTTCGCCGCAGTAAGCCAGCACAATTGGTTCTCGTGCGTGCGTATCGGCTATTGGAACGCGTGCAAGCGGCTTCCCATCGTAACTCATGGCGGCGACAGGGTTCGAGTAGCTAATTCCCACGCCTTCGCCATTCGCGGCCAGGCTGCGCAGCACCTCAGTGGAGGCTGCCCGGTGTACGACAACGGGCGTCACGCCAAGGGGCCGGAAAAGCCCAAGCATGTGCCGGATCGACAATCCCTGATCAGACAGAATCAAGGGCCGGCCGGCGAGATCGGCAAGGGTGACTTCCTCGCGCTTCGCCAACGGATCGTCCGGATGTAGCCAAGCCTGCGGTGAGACCTGCGCATAGAGATCACGGTGAAAGCTTGCATCGAGTCGCAAGTCATAGGTCAAAGCCAGATCAATGTCGCCGGACCGAACTGCCTCGGCCAAGCCTTCGAAGGTGGCTACCCGCGTCTTGACCTCAATCTCAGGAAACCGCGTTCGCAACAGTCTCAGCAAAGGGGCGAGATAGCCAGGAGCCAGATCCTCGAACACCCCCAATACGAAGCGCTCCAATCGCCGTTGGCTGAGCCCTCCAGGACTCTCGAGACGAGCTGCCTCGGACAAGAGTGCCTGAGCATCCGCAAGAAAGAGCCGACCGAACCCAGAGAGCGTCACCGGCGTGCCTTTGCGGCGATGGAACAGCTTCTGTTTCAGGTGCTCCTCGACCTGGGTGATGGCTACCGATAGTGCCGGCTGCGAGACGTTCACCTGCTGGGCTGCCATCGTCAGGCTGCCTGCGCGAGCCACGGCCACGACATATTCCAACTGCCTCAATGAGAGATATAACATGAGCCAATATCATTGTTTTCGGTATATTATTAGAACTTAAAAAACGCCTTCGGCATGCTCCAAACGTCAAATGGAGACCGACATGCCTCATCCACTCATCACTCAAGAACATATCGATAGTTACCGGCGCGACGGAGCCGTGCTGGTGAAAGGCCTTTTCCGGGACCATGTGGAACCCCTGCGGCAAGGGATCGAAACCAACATGTCCGACCCGGGGGAATACGCGGCAGAAAACCTCAAGGCTGGCGAAGGAGGCCGGTTCTTCGATGACTACTGCAACTGGCAGCGGATTCCCGAGTTCGAGGAAGTGATCCGCAGTTCGCCAGCCGCCTTAGTCGCCGCCGACCTGATGCAGTCCGATACCGTGCAGCTCTTCCACGACCATGTACTGGTCAAGGAGCCGGGAACGTCGAAGCCCACCCCCTGGCATCAGGACTCGCCCTATTATTTCGTCGAAGGGGAACAGACGGTCAGTTTCTGGTCGCCGCTCGATCCGGTTCGGGAAGCCTCACTGCGTTGCGTTGCCGGATCGCATCTGTGGGAGAAACCAGTTCTCCCCACACGCTGGCTTTCGGAGCAGAACTTCTATCCTGATGCCGATGCCTACATGCCCGTACCCAATCCGGAGGCCGATGGAATGGTGATACTGGAATGGGCAATGGAGCCGGGCGACGCAGTGGCCTTCAACTACAAAACCCTTCATGGCGCCCGCGGCAATCAAACCCAGTCACGCCGCCGAGCCTTTTCACTCCGGCTGTTGGGCGATGATGCCCGTTATGTGGAAAGGCCGGGCCGCACTTCGCCGCCCTTCCCTGGACATGGCATGAAGCCAGGAGAAAAGTTGCGCCATGACTGGTTCCCGGTCATTCTCCAGCGTTGAAAAGTCGCCAATCATGCTTCGGTCTACCAGTGGGACACCGTCAGCGCGTTTTGACGATCAGCTGCATGTATTTGCCTGAAAGCGAAAGCCGGCCGTTTCGACAATGAAGTAGCCCGACCGTTCAACGCGTCATCTTTCTTCTATAGGCCGAAGCACATCGGCATCTGCCTCGGTCTATTGGCCATCGACCATTCCACGACGATGCTTCTTGGAGTCTATTTCGATTGGAATGTCAGGTCCTACCAATGCAATTATCGGCTTGTCGGTCGTCTATAAGGCACTCGACCATCGGCGCGTTTCGCCGAATATTAGGGCACGGCCCCGCCGGGCAGGCCCGCTCGTCAACTGTCGCTCGCGCCAGACTACAATATTCCCTCTCCATATTCGGCAGGGTCAGGAACGAAAACGCGCTCGGGTGCTGATCGCGATTTTGCGCAGGAGCCATGATGCATTCAAACGTGGCCTCGTACCCAACGCTGGATTTCGGTGCGGAGGCCGACCCGGAAAGGCGTTGGCCGGGTCGGCCTCCGCCGCCGCACTTGGGAGGAGCACGGGCGCGTTTTATCTTTTCGCTTATGAAGCCACGGCCACAGTCCTTCAGCCTTTCGAACTATTCCGTGCGGGCAACTGCCGCAGTCACGATGATTTCCACCAGAACATCCGCTGCGCCCATCTCGCATTGCGCTGTGGCACGGGTGGGCGCAGCTCCTGGCGCGGTCCACTCGTTCCAGACCGCGTTCATAGCCTCGAAATCGCGAGCAATGTCCTTTAACCAGATCTGCGCGCTGAGCAGGCGGCTCTTGTCGGTGCCGGCATCGGCAAGATACTTCTCGACGCGCGCAAGAGCTTGTGTCGTCTGACCCGTTATGTCCTGGCTCCGATCATCCGCGGCCATGCCGCCGACAAAGACGATGCCGTTATAGACGACAGCCCGGCTTCGGCGCCTGTCTGTCTCAATGCGGACTATGTTGCTCATTTGTCTTCCTTTCTACGTTGATTGTGAAATAGCCCATAGGGAGGACCGGGCTATTCGACGAAATCGCCAAGCATGACCGGCTTGATGGGCGGTCGAATGCGGTAGTACCCCACCTCTGTGGGTTCTACGCCTCGCTCCTGGGCTATGAGTTCGGTCACCGTCAATCCGCACAGCCGACCCTGACAAAGTCCCATTCCACAACGACCGAACGCCTTGGTTTGGTTCGGGCCAAGACAACCTAGGCTGACGTAATGCCTAATTTTCCCGGCAGAGACTTCTTCGCACCGGCAAACCAAGACTTCATTGTCCGATGGAATCCGGTTCTCGTCTTTCGGACGGTAGAGCGCATCCAGGAACGGACGAATGTGAGTGTAGCCGGCCAGTCTGCGCCGCAGCCTGGCCGCACGCTGCGCTGAGTCCCCGATCTTGCCGATCTGCTGCGCGATCGCCAAGGCAGTCAACCGGCCCTGCACAGCAGATGCCTGGGCACCAACGATCGAACGACTGTCTCCGGCGACATAGACCGCAGTCTTTCCGAGGCGCCCCCATGTGTCTGTAACCGGGTGCCAGCACAACTGCTCGGGGCACCAGCGATGCTCTGCGCCGAGGGACCAACTGAGCTGCGTGTTAGGAACGACGCCTTGATGCAGGAGCAACAATGAGGTCGGGACATATCGCCGTTTACCTCCGCTGACGAATGTCAGGCCGGTGGCCTGCGTCTCTCCTTCGACGGCAAGCTGGGTGGCGCCAGAAAAGACGGGAATGCCATGGCGCCGCAGAGCAGCCAGAAGCTTGAGCCCTTTTGTTAAATCTCTCCATGCGAAGAGCACGCCGGGGAGGTGACGCAGCGCACGCAACTTGTCCGAGAACGAGGTTGTATCGACGAGGGCGCGGATCTTTGCCCCGGCGCGCAAATATTGCCATGCCAGCAAGTAGAGGAGCGGCCCAGCACCTGCGAGAACGACAGGCTCGTTTGGCAGCGCACCGGAACTCTTGAGGAGAATTTGTCCGGCTCCCGCTCCCATGACGCCGGGCAATGTCCACCCTTTGATGGGGAAAGGGCGCTCCATTGCGCCGCTCGCGATGAGAACGGTTTTGCCAACGATCTGGCGCGCCTTGCGATCGGCAACATAGTCGATCACGCCCTCGGGCGTGAGATTCCAAACGGCGGCACCGCCGATGTACTCCGATCCGCTCGCTCGGAACTGAGCTGCGAGCTCGAGCCCCTCGGCATAGTCCTTGCCTAGAATCTCGAGACGTTCCGCAGACGCAGTTTCGATATTGCGGTATATCTGGCCACCGATTGTCGCCTGTTCGTCCAATACGACGACAGTGAGCCCCAGATCGCGCGCCTGACAGGCCGCAGCCATGCCGGCGGGGCCCGACCCGATGATGATAAGGTCCGATGCTGCGCCCGTCACGACTTGTCTCCAAAGCTGAGGTCTGCGAGTTCCACGGCACCCTGCTGGCGCCTGATCTTCATTCCTTCCCTGACGGGAATCGCGCAGCCCTGCCGAGCTGGAATGCCGTCGATTTCAACAAGGCACTCGAAGCATACGCCCATCATGCAATAGGGCGCTCGTGGGGCTTGCCCCACGACGCTGGACCGAAAGGCGCCAGCGCCGCTCGCGAGCAGTGCAGCCGCGACGCTGATGCCCGCGGGCACTTTCAGGGGACTGTCTTCGAATGTGACCGTCACCGTCTCAGGCTTCGCCGATGATGAAATTGCAAAAAGTGGCTTAGTGATCATGGAAAAAACTCGCGTTGGGGTCCCGGAAGCGGTCACCCAGAAAGCACTCGAGGTCAGGAGGCGCGCAGGTCAGGCCGGCCATCCAAGGGGCGAGGACGGACGCGTGAATCGCAGCAAGCGTCACGCCGCTGTGGCAGATGGCGATAAACGCTCCAGGGCATGACGTAGAGCCCTGATAGACAGGATAGCCGTCCGCCGTGAGCGGCCGGAGCGCTCCCCAAGCGCGCAAGAGGCGAGCATTTGCCAATGCCGGAAAGGTAGCGACCGCGCGTCGTGCGAGCCACTCGATCTTGTCGGTGGTCGTTTCGTCGTTGAAGCCAACGTCTTCAGAGGTTGAACCAATCTGGACACTGCCTTCGCGCGTTTGCCTTACCTTGTTCGTTGGAAAACCGAGGAACGGCTTAAGCCGTTCTGTTATGAGAATCTGACCCCGTGTGGTGGTGATCGGTACTTCGAGACCGACCTGCGGGGCCAAATTGGCATTGCCGAGCCCTGCAGCTAGGACCAGTCTGTCACTTTTCCAGCGTTGACCGTCGCGTCCAATAATCTGGAATTGAGATCTGTCACGTCGAATCTCTGTGACATCGACACCTGAGATTATTTCTGCTCCCTTTTCCTTCAGACCCGCGTGTAGCGCGCGAAGCAACATGAGCGGGTTTGCGTGCCCGTCAAGCTCGCAGAAGCTGCCGCCGACTACTGCCGAGCCTAGCCCGGGCAGAAACTGTCTGAGTTCGGAAGGCTCCATCATCTTGAAGGGGATTTCCCCGCCAACCTCGCAATTGATGCGCGTGAGCAGATCCTCACGCGCTTCGACGTCCTCCTTGCTAAAGCCCAACCAGAACCCGCCGGGTTGCTGAAGTCCGGTGTCGATGCCTGTCAGTTCCAGCAATTCCTTGTGGAACTCGGGCCAGATTGTCACCGCTTCGCGGGTCCAGCGGGCATAACGCGGCATCTTGCCTCCTTTGCTCGAGACCCAAACAAGCCCAAAGTTGCCCCTTGACGCTCGAAACGCCGTGTCACCTTGATCAAGCATCCTGACCGGAACGCCCGATCGCGCCGCGCCGTATGCGATTGCAGCACCGACGAGCCCTCCCCCGACCACGGTCAACTGCTCACTGCTCATCCGGCAACCTCGTGATTGCGCTGAATCATTTTAAGGGTTGATTGGGCGGTGGTCCCCCGCCACCGTAACGACCGCGAAGTATGCTCGCCCCGCGAGGGCTCAAATGAGAACTGCGGCGCTGCGGTGGGCTGGCGGTCCAGACGGGCTAGAGGAAGACGCGCCATGGTCACCTCCCCCAAGATGCGTCCATGCGCGCCCAGATCACCGCGGAACCGCGCGATGTGCGCGCCCGCTTCAAAAGCGAGGACCTCGTCGCCGAGACCCACCTCGCGCCGGTCACCTATCAAAGCGGGCGATCTTGCAGCGTCGGTTGGCGATCGGCCCGCAACAAGCAGCTGCGCGTTTCCGTCAACTGCTCCGTTGACAGCTCCCGTTGGGCCGCCAATGTCTATTGCAAAGCTCGCGGGCGTGGATGCAAGCACCCTCATGCCGTGAGGACACTCGCTCGCGCTTGGCTGAGTTTCCTCTCGAGAGCATGGCCCAACGCCGCGCCCCACGATCTCCAACAGGATCCCGCGCCTCGCGCCATTCTGATCCCTCGTTGACACAGGAAGTCTCATTTCTTGCTCCCGATCACGGAAGTATTTCCTTTCAAGAACCTAAGTCGCGTCCACAGCAGTCACGACCACGTGCCGTTTCACGCTAAGTAGGGGTAATCCAAGGAGCAAATAGATAAACGCATAGGCATCATGCATGAGTGATATGGCGCCATCTCCGCGACGCACTTTCGCGCCTTGGGGATCTAAATCAAATGAACTCGACGGATCACACACGTGCCCTCCCCATCGTGAAACGCCTTGGACGCGCTCATGGCTATCTGAGGGTTGTCATAGAAATGACCCGAAACCGGCAGGCCTTGCCCTTGATGTGGCCCTGCCGGTTCACGACCTGGATAAAGCGTCGAGCACGCGATGCATCGCGCTACTTTTGAGCATGCGCGGATGATCGACGAGTACTGGTCCTGTGATCGACAATTGATCGTGATGTTACGCTAACCTTCGCCGACCCGCCGGAGCAGTTCGGCTGCTCCCAGGCAGCGGGGCCGCATCTCGAGCTAATGCCAGCGCGCTACCAGTCGGCGAGACTGACATCCAGGCAAAGTCAGCCGCTGCGGCGACGAAACTCGCCGGCGCAACTTTCGCTAGCCATTTCCTGCACCGCATTTGCGTCGACACAACCGAATTCCGCTTTGGAAGCACGCAACGTCGACAAAGCATTCACCCGAAGGGCGATGCTGGATTGTTCCGTGTGTTGGGTCGAGGCGATCTCATTGACAGGCCGGGGATACCCGAGTGCAAGATTCTAACCGTCCATAACGCTTTGGATATGTAGCCTATGCGCTGATGATATGGTAAAATCCATGCCAACGATTTAGGTATGGAGAAACTCGAGTGCAGGTACAGGACGCCTCTCGATGATAAAGTTGAGCTACTTCGAAACGTTCAACGCAGTAATGCTTTCCGGCTCGATGACGGGGGCGGCCGGCCTGCTACATACCTCACAGCCCAACGTGAGCAGATCGATATCGCGACTTGAAAAGGAAACGGGCCTCAAGCTCTTTGAACGCGTACCCGGCAAGCTGCTACCCACTGCTGACGCTATTGCGCTCTTCGAAGAGGTGCAGCGCAGCTTTGTCGGGCTGCAAAGGCTGACCGAAACCGCAGGTCGCATACAACGATCGGGTAGTGGAATGTTGCGTGTAGGAGCAGTACAGGCCTTGTCGCTTTCTCTTATCCCCCGGGCGGTGAAGCGGTTTGGGGATGCCTTCCCCGAGGTAAGGCTGTCGATTCAAACCAGTCATTCTGACGTTCTTTCGGGCTGGGTGCGGGAGCATACTTGCGACATCGCGGTGATTTCACACCCGCATGGAGACGATATGCTTCAACGAGAAGTCCTCTACACGGCCGATGGCGTGTGCATCATGCACGCCACCCATCGGCTGGCTGAGAAAAATGTCGTTACACCTCAGGACTTAGTGGGGGAACGACTCATTACGTTTCCTCAGGGCGATCCTCCACGCGCGGCGATGGATCGAATAATGCTCGACGCTGGCGTCGATGTGCCGGCAGCAATCGAAACCTCGTACAGCTCAATAACCTGTTCACTCGTCATGCAAGGCGCAGGCATTGCGATCGTCAACCCTTACGTCGCGCGGGAGTATCTCCACGGGCGTCTGGTTGTGAGGCCATTCGTTCCAGCGCCACGCCACAAGGCCGTTATTATATTCCCAAAGGGAAAACCGCTCGGTCGGCCTGTAGCGAACTTTGTTGAGATACTGAAAAGCCTAGTCGCCGAAGACAGGGAGCAAATCGCGACACTGCTTCCTGCGAGCCCCGACCTGGTCCAGTAGTGGTTGTTTCAGATCGGTTGTCTGCCCCTCCTGCAGCGGGCACGCTTCATGGCGTGCCCGCCACTCATCGAATCGGCTGGTAGATGTTACTTAGCCCGATTGATTTGCCGATCGTCTTTGAGCTTCGCGATCATTCGCCTTAACTCCTTGTCTGATTGACCAGCCGCCTCTCCCGCCAAAGCAGGACATGAACACGCCGATAGCCGAAGCGAGCGAGTTCTGGCAACTGCACCAGCGGCCTGACAGGCCGCCGGAACTTCTACGGGTATAGGTTGCGATCAGCGAGCTGTAACAAGGCCAGCCGACCGGATGCTGCGACTTACCCTTCCAAGGCTAGGATCAATCGCGTCGCGCAGGCTATCACCGACGATATTGAACCCCAAAGTAACGAATAGAAGACAGAGACCTGGAATCAAGACCAACTGCGGATTGGAAAAGAGATGCACCCGCGCCTGTGCTATCATCAAACCCCATTCCGCCGCAGGAGGCTGAGGGCCCAAGCCGAGGAAACTGAGACCGCTTGCCATAAGAATCGCTTGACCGGCATCCAAAGTGAATTGCACGATAATCGGGGATAAGATGTTTGGGAGAATATGTTTGAAGAGCGTAACGCTGTCATAGTTCCCGATGGCTCTTGATGCCTCGACGAACACGGCGCCGCGCAGTGCCAGGGTCGAGGCTCGCGTTATGCGCGCGAAACTTGGTATGGTCGACACACCAATAGCCAATGAGATGCTGAACTCGCCGGGACCGAGGATCGCAACCACGATGATGCCGAGCAATATCCTTGGCATAGCGAGCAGGACATCCATCAATCTCATGACGGCTGTCGAAATCGGGCTCTCGGAATAGTATCCCGCAAATAAGCCGATCATGACGCCGGGAAGCGCCCCGAGGATCGCGCTCGTCAATCCGATGACCAATGAATTCTGGCCGCCCCAGATAATGCGCGCGAGCATGTCGCGCCCGAGTTCGTCAGTCCCCAGAAGGGTGCCTTTCTCACCCGGGAGTAGCATTGCCATCGAAAGATTGGGCATCGTCGCGGCGGAATATGGGACTACCAACCCTCCACCCAGACAAAGCACAATAAAGAACATGACAGCGAAGCTGCCGGCGAGGGCCGCCTTGTCTCCTCTGATGGCGGCGATAATTCTGGCGACGTCACCCATTTTCAGTTTCCTTTAATTCTTGGATCAACGAATGGATACGACCAATCGACAAACCGATTTACAAGAATAATGACAATCGCAAATACGAGTATCGATCCCTGTGCGAGGGGATAATCTCGCCACTTTACCGCATCGACTAGTACCGACCCGAGTCCTCCTCTGCCGAAGACGACCTCGATGATTACCGCGCTCCCGATGAGATAACCGATATTCAATCCCACAATCGTATATACTGGAAGGATCGCGTTTCTTAGGGCGTGTTTGTAGATCACCACCCTTTCGCTCAAGCCTTTCGCCCTGGCCGTCCTGATGTAATCAGTATTCAGCGCATCGAGCATTGTCGAACGGGTTAGACGGGTAATCAACGCTGTGTTGTAAAGGCCCAAAGTGAGTGCGGGCAGAATAAGCTTTGAGAGCGATCCTCTTCCCGACGCCGGAAACCATCCGAGCTTCATCGAGAAGATGTACATAAGACATAAGCCCGCCACGAAGATCGGTGTAGATACGCCCAGAATAGAGGAAAAGGTCGCGACCTTGTCGAGCAACTTTCTCCGGTGCAGAGCGGATGCAATACCGAGCGGAACGCCGATCAGTACGGAGATCGCTGTTGCGGCGACTGCGAGTTCGATGCTCGAGGGAAGCCTGATCAAGACCTCCTGCATTACCGGCTGCTTAAAATGGATGGAGAATCCCAGATCGCCTTGCAGGGCTTTCGTCAAGAAGGTCCAGTATTGCACGACGAGTGGCTGGTCAAAGCCCCACTCCGTCCGTATGGCCGCGACAACTTCTGCGGGTGCGTCCAATCCGGCGAATAGCCTAGCCGGGTCGCCAGGAATCAAGCGCGGCACCATAAATGCAAGAAATGAGACGCACAGCAGCAGGAGTATTAGTTCCGTCATTTTTTTGGTGAATTCTAACACTGGAATCCTCATTCCTTAAGTTTGGTACGGATGAAGAACTAGACACGCGGCTAAAGCAGTGTCCGTAGGGGAGCCGATGCTTTTTATTCTCTCGCCAACCACCGTCTGAAGCTGGGCATGAGGCGGCACCTCCACGGAAAGCTCCACCGCGTGTCCGGATACTAGTTGGGCATCAGTTCATCGTACGAGACCATCACCGAGTGGCCGGGCGACACTTGACGGAACTGACGCACGGGCGGGACATAGTCTGGTGGCCTGACGGGGCTTTTGATCTCGCCATTCAAGACGGCCTTTCTCTCGGGCCGCCGTGTCGGATCGGCCACCGGCACCGCCGCCAACAGTCGTTTCGTGTATGGGTGCTGCGGGTTTTGGAAAATTGCCTCGCGCGACCCAATCTCTACAATCTCGCCCAGGTACATCACGGCAACGCGGTGGCTGACGCGCTCCACCACGCCCATGTCGTGCGAGATGAACAGGTAGCCCAGCCCCATTCGGGCCTGTAGATCCAGCATCAAGTTGACGACTTGGGCCTTGACGGATACGTCGAGCGCCGAAACGGCCTCGTCCGCCACGATCAGCCCCGGCTCAAGTGAAAGCGCTCGCGCAATGCATATACGCTGGCGCTGTCCGCCGGAAAACTCGTGCGGAAAACGTTCCGCCATCTCCGGCTGCAAGCCGACCTGACGGAGAAGATCGGCCACCCTTTCCCGCGCTTGGGAGCGGGTAGCAAGCTTGTTGGTTAACAGCGGTTCTGCCACTGCGGCGCCGATGCTCAAGCGCGGGTTCAGACTGGCGAATGGATCCTGAAAGATCATCTGCATTTGTCTGCGGGCGTTCCGCAACTCAGCCTTGTTGAGCTTCATCAGATCAACACCGTTGAGCGCCAAGGATCCAGAATCTGGGTCGGTCAGTCGCAACACCGCGCGTCCAGTCGTCGACTTGCCGCAACCCGACTCGCCGACTAATGCGAGAGTCTCGCCGACATTGACGTTAAACGAGACGTTTTCCACCGCGTGAACTCTGCCTTTGACGGGCGAGAATATGCCTGAGCGCATGTCGAAGCGCTTGGTCAGGCCCTTGACCTCGAGCAGCGGCCTCTGCGTGATCTTGACGGTGTCGGGCACTTCGACCGGAACGTCGGACTCCCCGGTCACCCGATTGACGATAGGGAAGCGCATAGGCCGCTTACGGCCTTCCATGGATCCAAGCCTGGGCACAGCAGAAAGAAGCGCACGCGTATACGGATGCTTCGGATGGGCGAAAATCTCAGCGGTAGCGCCGGTCTCCACGGCCTCGCCATTGTACATCACGACGGTCCGGTCGGCGATCTCCGCCACCACGCCCATATCGTGCGTGATAAAGAGAACAGACATACCCTCTTCCTTCTGAAGAGACTTTATCAGATCGAGGATTTGCGCCTGGATCGTCACGTCGAGCGCGGTCGTAGGCTCGTCAGCAATCAGAATCTTGGGGTGTCCCCCGTCAGCGGCTATGGCACAGATTTGAGGTTGTGATTTAAGGAGGATTTGGGCTTCGTCGTAGTGACGAAGGAACGAAGATGAAGCCCAAATCCTCCAATTCAAAATCACCGACCAAGCCCCCTGCAGAGCGGGTGGTCAAGGACATCCGGCGTCAGACCCGCCGCCACTTCTCGGCCGAAGACAAGATCCGCATCGTGCTTGAAGGTCTTCGCGGTGACGACAGTATCGCCGAGTTGTGCCGCAAAGAGGGCATCGCGCAGAGTCTGTACTACAGCTGGTCCAAGGAGTTCATGGAAGCCGGCAAACGCCGCCTGGCCGGGGACACCGCCCGTGCGGCGACCTCCGGTGACGTGCAGGACTTGCGCCGCGAAGCCCGTGCGCTGAAGGAGTGCGTGGCGGACCTGACGCTGGAAAACCGCTTGCTTAAAAAAAGCATGATCGCGGATGGGGGCGACGACGAATGAGGTATCCCGCATCCGAGAAGCTGGAGATCATCCGTATCGTCGAGCAGTCGCACCTGCCGGCCAGGCGGACGCTGGACCAGCTCGGCATTGCCCGCCGGACCTTCTACCGCTGGTATGACCGCTACCGGGAAGGTGGGCCGGAAGCGCTGGAGGATCGCCCTTCGGCGCCGAACCGGGTGTGGAACCGCATTGGCGAGGACATCCAGGACCAGATCGTCGAGATGGCGTTGGAGGCGACCGACCTCAGCCCACGCGAACTGGCCGTGCGCTTCACCGACGAGAAACACTACTTCGTGTCGGAAGCCACGGTCTACCGGTTGCTCAAGGCCCATGACCTGATCACCAGCCCAGCCTATACGGTAATCAAGGCGGCCGATCAGTTCCACACCAAGACCACGCGGCCGAACGAGATGTGGCAGACCGACTTCACCTACTTCAAGATCATCGGGTGGGGCTGGATGTACCTCTCGACGGTGCTTGACGACTTCTCGCGCTACATCATCGCCTGGAAGCTATGCACCAACATGCGGGCCGAGGACGTGACCGACACACTGGACCTCGCGCTCGCCGCCTCGGGCTGCGACAGCGCCACCGTTCTACACAAACCCAGGCTGCTATCGGACAATGGCCCCAGCTACATCGCGGGCGAGCTGGCCGAATACATCGAGGCCAACAAGATGAGCCATGTGCGCGGCGCGCCGTGCCACCCGCAGACCCAAGGCAAGATCGAGCGCTGGCACCAGACCCTGAAGAACCGCATCCTGTTGGAGAACTACTTCCTGCCCGGCGACCTCGAAGCCCAGATCGAGGCCTTCGTCGAGCACTACAACAACCAGCGTTACCACGAGAGCCTGGCCAACGTGACGCCTGCCGATGTCTACTTCGGCAGGGCACAGGCCATCATCAAACAGCGCGAAAGGATCAAACGAAAAACCATCGAATATCGGCGCTTGCAGCACCGCAAGCTCGCAGCCTAACATCAAATCCCAGACGAGGCCCGCTCTCCGCTAGTCTACGCCCCAATCTGCGCCAAATGTTCTGACGACGGACATCTTGGGGTTGCAGGCTAGAGCCATAGCAATCATGACGCGCTGGCGCATGCCGCCCGAGAAATTGTGCGGATAGTCCCCGATTCTGGACTTCGCCGTCGGTATGCGGACCTTTTCAAGCAGGCGGATGGTCTCCGCCTTGGCCTGCGAATGCGAGAGCCCGCGATGTGTAATCAAGGCCTCGCCAATCTGGGACCCGATGGAATAGACCGGATTGAGAGAGGTCATCGGCTCCTGGAAAATCATTGCGATCTTGTTGCCGCGGATTTGACGGATCTCGTCGTCCGGCAAAGTGAGCAGGTTCTTGCCCTCAAACCAGATGGCACCCTCAATCTTACTGGAGCTGGGCGGTGTCAGCCGCATTATCGAGAGGGCCGTGACGCTCTTTCCGCTGCCCGACTCTCCAACGACTGCGAGTGTTTCACCTTCCTCGATATAGAGCGATACGCCATCGACGGCATTAAAGCCTCCTTCGGCGGTATCGAAGGTTGTAACAAGATTTTCGATTTGCAGGATTTTTGCGGTCAACTTAACCGACCTCCATCGTTACGCTGACGCGAACTTGCCGCACCAATGTGTGAGCCCATTATTCGCCGAGCAGGAGTGCAGGCCTTTACATTAGCCCGCACTCCACCCTTATGTTCCTACTGCTTCACGACCCGGTCCAAACGCCAATCCTGGTTGCCGTAGAATTTATAACCAGAGAAGCCCTTCCGCACTCCGGCCAATTGGCTTTGGCCGAACAGCCAGAGTTCCGGCGCGTCTTCCCACACGAGCTTTTCCGCTTGCGCGTACAGCTTGTTTCGCTCCTCAAGAGAGAAATTCTGGCTTGCTTCGGATAGCAGCCTGTCGACCTCGGGGTTGCTGTATTGCGACGTGTTAGGCGGAAGATGATCTTTATCGGGCATTTTCTGGGTGCCCCAGATCCTCTCGATCCTCCAGTGAGCCGTCGGAATCGAGGACCCTAACATATGCATGCCGCGGTCAACTAATGTGCTTTGGAACTCTGTCACGTAAGTGGCCCACTCGCTCATCTTGAGCTCGATATTGATGCCGACCTGCGCGAGATAACCCTGCACAGCTTCACTTACTTCGCGTGCCTTCATATATCGACCCTCGGGCGCAAGCGCGATTGTCGAAAAGCCGTTCGGATACCCGGCCTGCGCGAGGAGTTCTTTTGCTTTCTCGGGATTGTATTCGTAACCGCCGAACTCAGCGAAGGCCTGCACGCCGGGCGAGAACGGGCCTTTGGGAACGACGCCATAACCGCCCAATATCGTCTTGACGATGGCTTCGCGATCGACGGCATACATCATCGCCTGGCGGACAAGCTTGTTGTCGTATGGAGCGCCCTTCCACATCTGGTGCGTAAAAGACACCATCATAGTGGAAGGTTTGCTGATCACTTCGATATTCGGATCCGCTTCGAGTGGAGGCAGACTTTCCGGGCTAAGGCCCGTCGCGATATCGACTTCGCCGGTCTGAAGCATGATGACGCGGGCCGAGACCTCAGGAACCGGTGTATAGGATATGCGATCGGGAATTCCGGGCGTTCCAAAGTAGTTCGGATTTCGGACCAGTACTGTCTCGCCGGAAATGTCATAGGATTCGAGCATGTAGGGGCCGGTGCCCACCGGCTTCATGCCATATTCCAACACTGAGTATTTGCTGGTCGCGCTCCGGCTCAGCATGGCAAGATGGTACGTCGCCAGATTTTCGAGCAGCGGGGCGTAAGGCTTTCGTGTGGTGATCTTTACAATGTAGTCATCGACGACATCGACCTTCGAGATTTCAGCCACCTTGGCCCGATTCGGTGAGGCCGTCTTAGGGTCGAGGATGCGCTCGAGGGTGAATTTGACCGAATCTGCGTTGAAGGGCGAGCCGTCTGAAAACTTGACGCCCTTTTTCAGGTAGAAAGTCCAGGTCAGACCATCCTCGCTATTATCCCAACGCTCTGCCAGGCTCGGAACAATACTGCCATAATTCTCGTCGCCA
Source organism: Aminobacter sp. MSH1 (assembly GCF_003071665.1). GTDB lineage: Bacteria > Pseudomonadota > Alphaproteobacteria > Rhizobiales > Rhizobiaceae > Aminobacter > Aminobacter niigataensis. The sequence goes on from NZ_CP026265.1 coordinate 330,454, forward strand.
AAGTCTACAAGCGTGTCGTAGATGTGCATCGCCACCGAGAGACTTGTCACCTCGAGCTGGGGGTCAAAGGCGTCGAGGTGACTGCCGCCTGCAATCCTTACTTCCTCAGCTTCACTTTTGGCGGCGCCGGCGGATCCCATCAGAGCCGCGGCAATCAAAAGTACGAAAGCTTTTTTCATGTTCCACCTCCACTATTTTTTGTTGTTACTCGGGCCGCCATTTCAAGCCAGAAACCGCGGAGGTCTCCGCAACTTGGATCGGTGTCACAAGGCCAGACATCCGATCGATCCAAGCTAAACAGCTTTGTCACGCTAGGCGCAAATCGAAATACTTATACAGTCTATACGTTCTTGATATGCCTCTGATATGCGATCAATGAACTTTTGGAAGTGCGATCAGCTTGCTCCATTGCAATTTAGTTCCAAGGATCGCACCTGCATTCGCTCCAGCCAATTCAATCGCAAGCAATCCAAGAGCCACGGTCGCCAACCAGGTACCGACAAGGGCTATTACCTGCTCCAATGACGATAGACGCGGTTTTTGAAAGAACGCTGAGCATGGGATCTTAGGAATGATTTATCTGCGCGCTGATTCAGTGACGGATTCTTGGCGCAATCGAGTTCGCCGTGACCATGTGCCGAGCGGAGAGCGATGCAGGCGTTGACCAGTTGCTTGCGCCCCCGGCGATCAGCACATAGACCTTGGAAACCTGCCGTTCATCGCTTTCTTCATGAAGCTTCTCGGCGTCAGTCCGAATAAAGAATCGCTGTTCGAATGATGCAAATTTCCCGTCGAAAAATGTTACCGACGGCGAGCCTGGCGGTGCCTATCAGCCGTTCGCCCTAAGTCCTGTCACTTCGGCCGTTCACGTCCTGGAGACTTCCCACCCCTGCACGGGAACAAGCGCGGCGACATTCGAAACCGCTTCTCAGGATTTGTTTCTCGCAGTCTCCGATGTACGGACAAAATCAGGCCCCGCAACCAAGCAGGTTTCGTGGAAGAAACCCAAGGCATATCCACGTCGTCGGCCCAGATTGGGGTCGATATCAGACAGCCGGCCGTCAGTCCTGAAATGACAATCTGTCGGTCAAGCTTCCGTCCTCAGGCCGAGTTTCCAAATCGTTTCTTGCTTCGTGTCACCCGCATGATGCTATCCCCCGAACGGGATATAAATGCAGGGTGTGACCATTCTCAGATTGTCATCAGGAGCGTCTCCGACATCCATGTAAGGCTCGGGTCCAGCAACGTCCCCAGGAAGGCGGCTACGGTCGGTGTTCCACCTGCGTCCTTGCGCGCTCTCGACACCTGTTTGTAGTTGCGGCTGGCGCTATCAAACTCGGGTTGGATGCTCAGCGCCTTCTTGAACTTCGCCTCGGCTTCGGCAAGGCGGCCCAGGCTATGCAACGCCATGCCCAGGTTGTTGTAGGCCTCAGCAAATTGTGGGTTCAAGCCGATAGCCGTGTCGTAGCAACGCGCAGCATCTTCATGCCTGCCTATCGCCAGCAGGGCGTTGCCGAGGGGCTACTTCGATTGCTTGTCCGAGATAGAGTTCGGCTGCGGCAAACTCCCTCTTTTGCAGGCAGGCGACGCCCATCATGTAATTCGCCTTGAAATGTCGGGGCGCCTTCGCCAGCACAGATGCATAAATCTGAGCCGCCTGCTCCACACGACCGGACCGGTGCAACTCGATCGCGTTGGCGAGGTTCGGCGCGGTTTCAGCCTCGATCAGTTCCAGAAGCTCGCGAGCCTTCTCAAAGGCATGATCCACCTCCAGTATCTGACTGCAGCCCATCGCCGCCAGCTTGGATTGTCCATCGCTGTGCAGCCGCTTGGACCAGGAAAGAACGGATCCGAGTATTCGGCGGTCAAGCCGTTCGCCGAGGTTGCGAGCGTTCTGCGTCGAGATTCTGATGCCTTCGATGAGCCTCGTCTGGGATCCGAATGCCGCCTTGTACCCGTAATTTCCTGTTCCAAGATCGTAGTTGACGAAGCCGTTGGCGATAGCCCATCGCATGGTGAACATATGCAGCGCGAAGCCTGGCGGAAGCTTGGTGACGGCCGGATCGCGGCCAACAAGGAAACAATGGATGGCACGCTTGTCCCGATCAATGAAATTGAGATGGACACCGATCGGTACGCTGTCCTGGCGAAGCACCAAGACGAGCAGCCGGTCGTCATGGTAAAGGCCAGGCAACATCGTGCGACAATTTCTAACAACACCTCGTGCATAGGTCGGGTTCTTGTCCTCCCAGCGGCCCAGCCAAAACCGGAAAAGAGTACCGAGATCCTGTTCGATGGTCCGCGCGTCGGAAACTGTTACTTCGTACTCGCTGTTCTCGTCGATCAAGCGCAGATAATGCCGGGCATTGCGCCGCGCCAACCTGCCAAGACTTGCGGTGAGATAGTATTCCCATTGAGCCGGCAACTCGACATGGACAAATAGGTCGTGGTCGATGTCCTCGCCGCCCTCCGTGATGTGCGGCTTGCGAACGATCTTTTGCTCGACAAACTGTACAGCGTGGAAGTGCCTGAGAAACAGGTCGCGGCGTTCGGGCGAAACATGAAAGTCCTCCAACTGCAGGCTTCGCCAATTCATCTGCTGGACCTGCCCGGCAAGAGCAGCGACGGCATCATGTTCGTATTCAGCTCTGCACACGAGCCCTGTGTAGACCGCGAAATACGACCCAGCCATCCGAAGGTTATTATGGAAACCTGTTTTCTCGTCGAGATCGGCTCGTATCTCAGCGGCAGGAATGCGACATAGCCGCCTGAGCCTGACCTGACTGCAAGGACGACCCAAGGATGCCTGAGCCCGCGCAGCCAATTGGAAATCCATGTCCAGGTGAGAAAGAAATGGGCCTCAGGGTCGGCCGAATACGTAGCTTCCCAGTCCGTCCTGAGCCTCTCGAGTTCTTCGAGGCGATCGATTACATCAACCTGCATGCTAACCTCCAGCAGAGGATATAAGATGCAACTGGGCAATGTCGGACAAGTGTCGGCCAGTTCAGCGAGGAAGGCAATTCAAATGACGCGTTCTTCGCGCGGAAAACCACGGCAAGTGGAGGCGATCGAGCGGGCGACGAAAGCCACAAGCCGACTGCGCCGAAAGCCTGCAACTCACCGCCTTGATCCGAGGTGCCGTGAGCGGCCTCACCATCGAGCTGATTGAAGGCGGCCACATCATGGGCCCCACGGATCAAAACTCGTCAGGCAGGCCGAGGGCGCGAGACAAGGGATCGATGTAGTGCGGATCTAATTGAAGTGAACCGAGATGAAGGTCTTGTGTTTGCCCAATTCGTCGTGGATGCGCGGCATCAGTGCGATCCACACCCTTCCAGCAGACGAATCGACGGCGGAGTCGTGAACTTTGATACCGACGGCGGCGGTCAGTCAGTCGGCTACGAAAGAGGGCCGCAGCGTGCCGTCCGATGAGGGTGAACTCGAAGCCGCTTTTGACGGCAGCCACGGCTGGTTCTGGCGCAATCGCGGCACGTCGGACGTCCCCCCGTACGCTGCGCACCTCAAGGCGACTGTATCGACATCAAACGGGTCATCTAGTCATCACAGCCAAGGTCGCGCCTTCGAAACGGAGGCGCGACCTGCCCTGCGGTGTTTTCTCCGGGACTGAGTGGTTCTCCACCAGCGAAGAAGTCGCCAGCCTAGGTGGCGGCCACAGCATATCCATCACGGCACAGGCCGTTGAGCGTTTCCAGCGACATCGCGTCGAGGTCGAGCGCGGTCAGCAGGTCGTTTTCGGCGGTGAAGTCGCGGCCATACATCGCCGAGAAGATACGCACGCCAGCTTCGTGCAGCTCGGCGGGGTAGCCGGCGAGCCGGCCGATCTTGGCGGTCATGACCAGGCCAAACGGTACGTCCTCGGTGACATAGCGGCTGTCGGCCGTGGTCGGGCCCTGCCCGCTATGGCCTGCATCGTGCATCTCCTGGTTCATCTGCGAGATCGAGCTCATCGGCACGTGGAACGACAAATGGAAGTGCTGGAAGATGTTGCGCACTTCCAGGCCAAGCTTGGTGGCAATGGCAATGCGCTCCCCGTCGAGCTGCTCGAGCAGGCGGCCGACATTCGACGTGACGTTTTGGGCCTGGCTCCAGGTCTCGCCGCGCTCCATGCGCGTCATGTTGCCGAGCGCGATGCCCATGTGGTTCTGCGGGTTGAGGTTGGACAGCGCGATCGCCATCAGGCTGCCGCGGTCGACGAAGCGGTCGCCGAACAGCGTCTGGCAGACGGCAAGACCATCGGCGCTGCGCGATGCTGGAACTGTGGCGAGATCGACCTTCTTGCGCACGGTGTTGACGTTGACCAGCGTTGGGCTGAGCTGACGGCCTGAAACCACTGTCGTGCCCCACCCGACAATAGGCGCAACGACGCCGCGCTTGGCCAGCAGGCGCGACAAATAGAGCCCGCCGAAGGATGCGTGCGAGCTGATGATGACGGTCTGGTCGGCCCTGATGTAAGGCGCGATGGCATCCAGCACGGCCTTGTGGCCATAGGCCGGCAGCGCGATCACGATCGCTTCCGCGCCGGCGACAAGCGCCTCAGCACTTGCCGCTGCGGCCGGGTGGAAGGTGCCTTCGACCGCCCCTTGGGCGACCAGCGCTTCGCCCTTGGCCAGCGCCTTGGTGCGCTCGCCCGACGGCGACCACAGCGTTGCGTGATGTCCCTGCTGTTCGAGGAACACCGCCGTTCCGAAAGCGATCGCCCCTGCGCCGACAATAGCAACCAGCATTCCAACATTTCCTTTTGGATCAAATTCATTTCAGCCCGGCGATGACCCAATGAGGCGCCGCCGGGGGTCGTTCACTTCGGGCGTATCAATGCCCGGGTCGTGCTGCTGCCGACCTCACCCGAGGCCACCACCAGGAACGCCCGCGCCCCGACAGGACCGGCGCTGATCCCCACAGAGGTAAGCGAGTGCGGAACATCGCCGGCGTAACGCGCGGTCTCGCCGGCTCGGACGATCATCTCGTTGCCGGCACTGCGCACGACGATCTCGCCTTCGGTGCAGTGCAGATGCTCGATGGTACCCGCACCATGCGGATCGCTGACCAGCTTGCCCTGAGGCTCGAAGCTCAGCAGGTACCATTCGATCAGCGGCACCATGCCGGCCGGCGACAGGATCTGAAGGATGCAACTGCCGTCAGCGCTGCGAATTGTCGGCGTCAGATTTCCCGGCTGCAAGTCGATCCTGTCGCTGCGCTCCTCACTGGCGCCGCTGATCAGGCGGCTGAGATCGACCTCCAGCGCCTGTGTCAGGTGCCACAGCGTGCCATAGGTCGGGTTGGCGTTGCCGCGCTCGATCTCTGAAAGCATCGAGCGCGACACACCTGACATCATCGAAAGGTCTGCGAGCGTGAGTTTGCGCTCTTTGCGGAAAGCCTGCAGGCGCGGCCCGATCTCAGGAGGATTGACCGAATGTATATTCATTCCTATGCTCCCTTCCGACGCCTCGGGCAGTTATTCGGCGAGCGGCTCTCCAAGCGTGTGCATCAGCCTGTTGGCCCAGCCGAACAGCGACGACGACAGGATCAGATCGAGGATCTCGTCCTTGCCGAGACCGGCATCCACCAGCGCCTGCATGTCCGAAGCATCGGCATCGGAGGGGCATTTCGACAGCTTGACCGAAAAATCGAGGATCGCCTTCAGTCGCGGCGATATCTCGGCGTCGACGCCATCGGCGAAGATCGCTGCGATGACGGTCTCGTCTTTGGTGAGCTGGTTGTAGCGGCTGGCGTGGACGGCGGCACAGTAGATGCAGCGGTTGACGATCGAGGCGCCGACAGCGCCAATCTCGCGCTCGGCCCGCGACAGGCCACCCTTGTTGTACATCACTCCGTTGAACAGCGGCGAGCGGTGCGTCAGCGTCTCGACGTCATGCGCCAGCACCAGCACGTAGTCCGACACCTTGGTATTGGACGGCGTGATCTTGAGCGCTTCGAGCTGCGCGGCACTTGCCTCAGTGAGATCGAGCGGCCTGACGTACGGCTTCCACTCGGGGATCGCGGTGGTGAATTCGTGAACGACCTTGCTCATGCCAGTCCCCGCATCAGCCGCAGCCCGGCGGCAACCCTGATCTGATAGCTGACGAAGGCGACGAGCTCCGACAGCCGCACGATGTCGGCATCGGTCAGGCCGGCCTCCTGCAGCAGTTCGATGTCGCGGCGGGTCGCATCCTTGGGCGCATGCGCCACCAGGTCGACATGCCTGATCAGCGCCCTGAGCCTGTTATCTCCACCGCCGTCGAACCAGATGTCGGCGATGCGCGCGGTGTCACCGGAGGCGCCGGAATTGTCGAGCAGGGTTCCGAAATGCTCCTCGAAATCCTTGGCGTCGTTGATCTTGGCGATGCGGCAGGCGAGTGCCGCGCGCTCGGCATGCGTGAGGCCACCGGGCTCCGCAGGCATGAGCGCGGCATCATGCGTCTGCTGGGTCAATGCCAAGATGTCGGCGCGTCCGGCCACCACCTCGGCCAGGCTGCTGCCCGGCTCGATGCCGACGATCTCGGCAATTAATTCCTTAGTCTCGACCATACCTTCCTCCAATGCCTGCTTGCGGGTAGCGGCCCGAAATTCTCTTGGTAGAGCTGGCCTCGATCTTGCGCGCGAGCAGCGCCGCCCTCTCGCCGGATTTCGCAGCTCATCTTGCGAGGCTCGCATCATCATCAAACTGTGGGATGGCGCATGTGTCCGAGTACGCGGGGCCAGTTCATGATCTGCCTGCGGCAGGCCTCACCCCAGTTTGGCAACCGTCATAACGCCGAAGGCGCGCCGCCGGATTTTGCCCTAGACCCTGCCTGGCAAATGAGTTGCAGGACTTCGACAAGTGCATGCCATGTCGGGGTGGCCAGCGCGTGGCTTTGATGCGTTCGACAGCTCTCTCGATCCCGAAGTGATGCTGCTCGAACCATCACAGGTTCAGGCCGGAGACGATGCTCTTTGCTATGCTCATCACCAACCTGATCCTGAAGGTTCAGACGCCGCCGCACTGCCGTGCCTACGGCGCCTGAACATGCTGTCAGGACTAAGCGGCCCTCAGCTCCGTATCCTGAGAGCTCGCTCCGTTCTGTCTGCGATCTGCGTGACGATGTAGGCGATCACCATGTAGATCACGACGGCTATCACGAAGGCTTCGAGGTAGTAAAAATTCAGCGCAGCAGTCAGTTGCGACTGTGCAAAGATTTCGACAACCTCAATGGCGAACCCAAGAGAAAGCGCCTTCATGATCACCATCATAGAGGTGGTGAGGTCGGGAATGGCGGCGACGACCACCTGGGGAAACATGACCCGCCGGAATAATTGGCTGCTCGTGTACCCCAGCGAATGGGCGGCGTCCGCCTGGCCGGTGTCAAAGGAGTTCAGGGCTCCCTTGATGATCTCCGACTGGAACGCTGCGATACAGCCGGTGATCGCAATGACCAGTATGACCCAGTTTGGCGTCAGATGCGCGTTGAAGTCGATTCCGACTAAAGACAGCAAGAACTGAAGTGCCGGTGGAAGACCGAAATATGCCAGGAAAATCACGATCACCATCGGGACGCCCTTGAAGGCAACCTTGTAGGCTATGACGAGTTCCCGCAGCACGGGGACCCTTCGGTATTCGATGAAAGCAAACAGGCTTCCGATGATCGTCGAGAAGACGAAGATCGCCAACGCCATGGCAAGCGTCACAGGCACGGCGCCCAGAATTTCTCGAAGATCGTGGAGAAGAACATCGGTTTCAAACATGGATGAACACTCTCTCTATCTCAGACGCTCGCGAAGGCCGCGGTTTTTATTGGGATCGCTTTGGTCTCTTTGGAGAGGTGCACCGCGAAGCGAAGCTCGAAGAAACGTATGATGAGCCATGCGACCAGGCACATAAGCGAGTAAATGACAGCCAGCACGAGATAGGTTTCGAACTGGAACTGGTTGTAGTCTCGCTCCATGATCAGGTGCGCCGTCGCCATCACGTCCGCCGCTCCGATGTACATGACCAACGCGACATTGTGGATCAGGTAGATGATCGAGTTTCCGTAACCCGGCAGTCCGATGTGGATGGCTTGCGGGCCTACGATGCGAAACATCTTCTGACGGAAGCTGTACCCCAGACTGTCGGCCGCATCATGCTGACCGCGTTCCACGGCCAGATAGGCGGGTCGCATGACTTCCGACAGATAGCCTCCATGGTAGAGGCTCAGCCCTACCATGGCGGCCATCGTGGCCGTGATGAAGTCCTTGAACCCGAACAGGATCACCAGCAGCGGAAGCCCGTAGAACGCCACGAACAACTGAAGAACGACCGGAACGCTCCGGGCATAGGACACGTAGAGATCTACAAATTGACTAATGACGGGGACCCTGCGAACCCGCAGGGTTGTTGCGATGAGAGCCAGGCAGAACCCGACGCTCATGGCAGTAAACGTAATCACGAGCGTCAGCGGCAAAGCCGAAAATAGCTCAGGGATCATCGTAGAAAGATCCACTTGAAACACTCCTTTTGCAATTTCAGCTTTGACCGCTGACTAAACAAAGATTGTTCGCGAGCGATTTCTACTTCATGTGCTTGACGATTTCCTCGCCGAACCACTTCTGCGAGAGCTTGTCCATTGTGCCATCTTCCCGGAGCTCTTTGAGCACCCGGTCGATGTCGTCAGCCAGGACCTTGTTTTCGTCCGAACGGTGGATCAGCATGTAGGTGTTGTTGCTGTAGACCGGGTCGGAGGCCACGACGTCGAGCTTCTTTTGTTCGATGACGGTCTGCTCGCCCAGGTTCGATGGCAGAACCAGCGCGTCGAACTTGCCGTTCTGAACTTCGTCAAGGCGATTGGGGTATGGGATACCGGCGCTCGACGCCGTGACCTCAAGCTTATATTCCGGATTTTCCTGCTGCCAGTTCATCATGAACTTGTACGTGCCGCCGCCGGCCGTAGCCGGAACGATCCGCTTGCCGACGAGGTCCTTCATCCCCTTGATGTTGCTGTCCTTGCGGCTGTAGATCTTCATCAGGCTGGCGCCCATCGGGTTTTCCGGAATGAAGAACTGCTTGGCGCGCTCGGGCGACTTGTAGTAGCCGCCGCACGCCATGTCGTACTTTCCGGTGGCAAGGCCGGTCTCCTGCGCGATATCGGCCACGCCTTCCATTTCGAACTTGTACTGCGGCAGCTTGGCGTTGATCTCTCTCAGGAGATCGGGTTCGTATCCCTGCGGCTCGACGCCGATCGCACCCCATGCCAGCGGCTTGGATTCCGCCGATGTGGCGATCTTGACCACCCGGGCAGGCGTTTGGCTGTAGCCGACCCCCGAGGCTGCGAGCGTGATTGCAATGCCGCCAAAGATGGCAAGAGCGGACCGACGACCAAAACGAGACTTAATTGCAGACATTTCTTTAGTTCCCTTCTTTTGTTTATTGGAATGCAAGTACAGTACTGACTTATTGGAATGCCAGTTCAGAGCTGAGAAATTGCGCCAGGCGTGGACTTGAAGGCTTGTCGAAAATCTCGGCCGGGCTGCCGTCGGCAGCGACGACGCCTCGATCCATGAAGACGATGCGATTTGAGATGTTTTTCGCAAATTGCATCTCATGGGTCACAAGCAGCGACGTTATTCCCGACGACGTGACGTCCTTGATGACCTTCAGCACTTCGCCGACGAGTTCGGGATCGAGCGATGATGTGGGCTCGTCGAAGAGGATAACGTCCGGTTGAACCGCCAAGGCACGTGCGATGCCAGTGCGCTGGAGCTGACCGCCTGAAAGCTGTGACGGGTAGTGCTCTCGCTTGTCGGAGAGACCAACTCGCTCAAGCTCCTGGAGGGCGATGGCGTGCGCCTCTTCCTTGGACTTACGCTGCACCACGACAAGCGGATCCATCACGTTTTGAATGACGGTCATGTTCTTGAAGACGTTGAACTGCTGGAAGACCATGGCCGTCCGGAGCCGGATCGCCTGGACCGCGGCCTTGTCCGCCCGCTGGTAATCCATCCGGATTTGATCGAACGCGATGGTCCCCGAGGCCGGCTTGGCCAGGTAGTTGATGCACTTCAAAAGCGTGGTCTTGCCGGTGCCACTGGGGCCAATGATCGACACCACGTCCCCTCGTTTCACCGAGAGATTGACGCCATTAAGGATCTGCGCAGACCCGTACGACAGCTTTATATCTTTTAGTTCGAGCATCTTTGTTGGTATCCCTTCTGGCCTTAGCCTTTAAAGAATCTTATTCGCAGGCAAAAACTGCGATGTCGTCAACAACAATGCCGAATGCGTAAGATGACATCCTCATTTTAACCCTCTTTGTTTTTATTGCTCAGGCCACTTTTTGCGGCTTTTAAGAATAGAATACCCGACGAGATATATAACGCTGTGAAACGTTACTCTCTTATTTGCCCTCCACGAGAGCTGACGCCATTTGATTGCCAGATATTCAAACTTTCAGCAGGCTAGGCCCATTTCCTCTATTTCCTGCATACTGGAGACGTTATCCGTTAAACTGGAAATGTCAACATGCTGGATCAGTTTTGTTTCCCGCTTTCAGCGTAACCGAGCACGTGCATCAACCGGTTTGCCCAGCCGAAAATCGAGACGGCATGGATCAGGTCGATGATTTCGATGTCATTCATCCCAACGGATCGTAACGAGGCGACATCGTCCTCCGTTGCCTCCGATGGCGCCGCCGACAGGCGGCAGGCAAAGCTGTTGATTGCAGCATCGCGTGGCGCGAGCGCTTCGGGTCTTTCCAGATAGAGCGCGGTAACCACGTCATCGTTCTTGGTGAGCTCGGCGTGGCGGCGTGCGTGGACAACGGCGCAGAATTTGCAGCCATTCACGATCGAGGCGCCCAATGCGCCGAGTTCACGATCGGGACGGGCGAGTCCGCCTTCGACATACATGATCGCATTGAACAACACGGTGCGGGCAACATAGCTCTCGGGATCATGCACGAGCGTGCGCACATACTCGGAAACCTTCTTGGCGGATGGCGTGACCTTCATCGCATCGAGCTGTTCCGGCGTAGCTTCCGGAAGCTCAACCGGTGCGATGTAGGGGTGCCACGTCAGTGGCTTCAGGCGAACCGAGGAAATCATCTTGACCTCATCAATCGCAGCCCGGCCGCAACCCGTGTCTGGAAATTGACGAAGGCGATCAGCTCGGAGAGCGCGACGATTTGCGGATTGTTCAATCCGGCCTCGGCAAGCCTGGCGATGTCGCTCTGCTCTGCCTTGATCGGGCTCACCGTGACCAGATCGACATGACGGGCGATGGTCGCCAGCGGTTCAGCTAGATCCGTGCGCCCTTCGGCTAGCGCCGATAGCCGTCTTGAAGGGTCGAGTTCGTCGAGTTGAGCATCATATTGAGCGGTCAGGGCCTCGTCGGCATTCAGAGCGGCCATCCGACGGGCGAGAGCAACGCGCAGGTCGCTCGCAAGTCCCTGGTCATTCGCCGGCGTTAAAACCGAGAGGCGACATAGCTCCGCCCCCTCAACGAATTCCGGTCGAAACCGTCGTGCACTGAAACGTACATCGTCCAGTGAAAGACCCGCCGCCTTGTCCATAGCATCGATCACAGCGCGATCTCCTTCTGCAACAAGGGTGTTGAATCGACCCATTCGTCGCCCTGCAGTTCGGGGATGTCGAAAGCGACCAGATTGTCGAAGTGCCTTTCGACATCCTTGGCAAACAGCGACGCGGCAATGCCTCGGACGAGGCGGTCAGCACCGGCACTGACGGCGGGGATGTCGCCGGAGACCTTGCCATGGGTCAGCGTTGCGGCGTCATTGAAGCAGTGAATATGCGCCAGCATCGGGCACGAACCCGGGACCCGCTCCCGGAACTCGAACGAAGGACCAAGGTCCGGCGCCTCGGACATGCCCATTCGCGGCGGTCCCATCTCAGCTGTGTAGCGACCGTCGGACCAATTACGAATGTGGGGGGCGATTGCTTCAAATTCAGTGCGACCGTGAAGATCGTTTTGAAAGCCGGTCGCTGCAATCAGGAAGTCGTAGCGCATGGCCCCTTGCGTAGTTTCAATCAGCAGGCCTTCGGCATCTTGCCTTATCCCAACTATGCCGCAATCGAGGAAGAATCGGGAATTCGAGTGGCGCGACACGCGACGGGTCGATGAGCTCGGCGGGGGTGTTTGCGTCGAGGCTGTGTAGTCGACGAACTTCCACTTCCAGATGTCCGGCAGTTGATGCATTCCATGCACGACGCCCTGGCTGCCGATGCCTGTCATCTTGTTGATACGCGGCATTTCCTTTCGCCGGATCAGCATGTCCACAGAGCCGGCACCCGCCTCAAGCGCGGTGGCGGCGTTGTCCATGGAAGACGCTCCGGCACCGATAACCGCGACACGTTTTCCCTTCAGCGCGTCGAAATCGATCTCGTCGGCAGAATGCGCCCAGTAAGCGCGATCAATACCTTTGAGAAAGTCGGGCACGGCAAAGCCGCCCAAACCGGATCGACCAGTGGCCAAAACCAGGTGACGCGTGAGGACACGCCCCGTTTCCGCACCTTCGATATCGATCGCAATGAATTCACCGGCGGGCGCGATACCGGTCATGCACACGTCGTTACGCACCGGCAAGGCAAGAACTGTGCGGTACCAGACCAAGTAATGCATCCACTGGTCTTTGGGAATCTTATCCAGTGCCTGCCAAGCTTCGACGCCCCACTGCGCCGTAAACCAGGCGCGGAAGGTCAGTTGCGGCATGCCGAGCGCCGGACCGTGCAGGGTCTTGGGCGAGCGAAGCGTCTGCATACGGGCAAATGTCACCCAGGGCCCCTCTAGCCCAGCGGGAGCGGCGTCGTAGGCGACAACATTGGTGATCCCTGCGAACACAAGCCTGGCAGTGGCGGCGAGCCCACACATTCCCGCACCAATGACAACGACGTCACGAACCGGGGTGCCTTCATGCCTGGTCTCGGGGACCCAGGGCTTGGCGGGCAGTTCCAGAAAGTCGAGATCCTGTGCAAGCCGTGCTTCCAGCGCAGCAAGACCCGTCGAGTTAGGAGGGGTAGAAGCGTGCATCATGTTTCAGTTCCGTAATTGCTTGATCCGGGACCGGTCACCAATTGTCCGGCAGTGGCCGGGTCGAGCTTCCGGAAACCGGCGATCGACCGTTCTGCGACAACTTCAGCTGCTTCCATCAACGCCTGCGCGACTGGACGCAGGGGGCGTTCCTTGGCAACCAGAACGCCCCAATAGAATGGAACGGTCATGTCGATCGGGCGGATGACGACGCCAGGGAGGCTCAGGCCATAGGCGGTGACGGGGTCAACGATCGCAGGAACGCCTGTTTTGTGCGCGATCAGGAGGGCGCCATAAGCGGTATTGGTCCGGATCACCGGGCCGGTTTCGATGCCTCGGGCGGCAAGCGCCCGAGAGATGTGCAATTGAAAACGCAGCGGATTGAGCATCGTGGCGAGCCTGCGGCCAGCAAAGGCCGACAGCGGCACGACATCAAGCTGCGCCAGCGCATCACTTTCATTCAGGGCGACAACGACCGGCGCCGAATAGAGCCGCAGGACATCCAGACCAGGAATATCGAGCGGCAAGCTTGAGAAGCCGATCTCTGCACGTCCACTGCGCACTTCCTGGGCGACGGTCGAGGCCAGAAACTGTCCAACATGCGTCTCCTGCGGAAGCTGCGCATCTTTCAGCTCCGCCATGGCGGCCGGGATCAAACCATTGCCGATAGCAGCAGTTGTAACGATCTGGAGGATACGCCCCTTGCCGGCGGCAATCATCTTTGCCCGTCCAGCAAGTTCCGTGAATGACATCAGCAGGCGCCGCGCTTCTTCCTCGAAGGCAACACCTTCTTCAGACAACTGCACCCGTCGACCGTTCCGTTGAAGCAGTTCGAAACCGAGCTCGGCCTCCAGATCCTGCATGGTGCGCGTCACCGAAGGCTGGGACCGCCCGAGCAGATCGGCCGCCTTTGTGATGCTGCCGCTGGCAGCAACCGCAAGAAAGGTCTGGAGATCGCGCGTTTCCATGATTATCCTAAATGCATAATCTGTATGAATTGCACCGTCTCATTCATTTCTGACATCTGTCAAGCGGAAAATATGCGCGCCGGCTCATATTCGATCCGTTGAACTACGCGCCGAACATCCCAGCCGCTCCGGGTCATTGGAACAAGTCACAACCAGATCACATCGCTTAAGAATGAAGTGCAGATGCAGTTCGATCGAGGCAGCCTCGCAAGTCTGCCCTGCTCCGCAGGCCGATCCATCGGAGCGCCGAAGCGGGTGGCTGGGTGGCGTCCAGGAAAAGCCAAGGCCGAGCACGAACCTTGCTAGGCGCTCGATGAGCACGCCAATAGCGCCCGCACTTGAGGCAACGGTCGGAAATGTTCTCGAGCATGCCAGGGAGCGACAACACAGCCAGCATCGAGCCTGCTCCGAAAGCAGCCAGTGCCAGTGCCGTCTGACACGTTGACCTGGTCCGAGCCCCCCAGGAGCATGACGGCGTTGACGATGACCATCGCGCTTGCGCCTGTCGCGGGTCATCCGTTCGTAGATTCCGCGCGGTTCGGATGGTGGTGGGCTCGGCAGAAATCGTGAGGACGAAGGCGCCTATGCCAAACCCGACAACTGTTCCTGCAAACAGGCTATGGAAGCTGGACAGCAGCGCGGCTGTGAGCATAGGGCTTGCGACAGTTTCGAGGTCGTAGGCCAGACGAAAGAGACAAAGCCCGCGTATAGTTCAAAGGCGAGCAGGCCCCGGGCAACAGTCGCCAATCCTGTGCCGATGAGGGCAATCACTTGCGCCATGAACAGGTGGTTTAGGTCCTGGGACGGTGTTTTCTGGTTTGATTCAGTGAAGGGCGCGACCGCCACGGCGATCCGGCGCTCTGCGAGGAGCTATGGAGCTGGCCGCGATCATATGTGGCTGGAAGGTGAGGCCGGGAACGTGATCTTGGCCAATTGCTTGCGCCCCCCGGTTGTCAGGACATAAAGCCGGGAAACCTGCATGCCGTCGCTCTGATCGCTGATCTTTTCAGCATCGGTACGGAGAAAGAAGCGCCACTCGAATGCGCCAAAGTCCCCATCGAACATCGCGACAGTACAGGTATCGACGGCCTCACCGTGCAGCGTGGATTTTGTCACGCCGATCAATGCCCTCGCCCGAAGGCCTGGCACGGCGATCGACCAAGCCTTGAATGCATTCACGCTCTGGACCGGAGCCAAGGCCGCAATCTCGGAGGCGGGCAGCCGGGATTCCTTGCGTGCTAACTCTGCGGTCCGATCGTAATCAGGGCCTCCCGCCAGGCAGGTTTCATGGAAGAATTCCAGCGCGACATCCGCATCATCGGCCCATGTTGCCGGCGACATCAGGCACGAAACTGCCAGTCCCGATATGAAGATGCGCCCGGCCATGTCCTGTCCTCAGGCCTGCAGTCCGGACAGGCCATGGTAACTGACGTACAGGCCAACCGCGATGATCAGCTGCCCCGAGAAGTAGGGGGCGCGTCCGGCGATCGTGGAAAGCCAAGGGAAGCGCTTGTTTGCGTGGCGGACGCTAAGCGCGGCAACGGCACCGACCGTGACCAGGGTGATGGCCAGACCGATCGAGAAGCAAAGGACGAGCACCGCCCCAAGCGGGATTTCCTTGAGCTGAAGACAGAGCAGGAGCACCGTAATAGCTGCGGGACACGGGATCAGGCCGCCCGTGAGGCCGAAGATCACGATCTGCCAGGTCGTCACATTCTGGTCGGCGAAACGACGGCGGATATCGTTGGCATGAGCCAATTCGTGGGCATCCTGATAGCCGTCGGTGGCCAGCGAAAGTCCTCTCACTTCCTCATGGAGGTGATCGTGGCCTTCGCCTTCGACAAAGCTCAGGTCGTAGTCGTGTGAGTGCCCACCATGACCAAGGCTGACTCGTGCCATGAATTGGTGCGGTTCAGGAATCTCGTCGACGGATTCGAGATAGTCGCCGCGATCGACGAAATCGAAGGCCTCCATGGCTCCGTTTGGACGCTCCGTCGATATGGTAACGTCGGCTGCTTTCCAATGTGCGCCACGCTCATTACGAATTCGCCAGCGAGGCGGGACACCATCCTCGAACACCTCGACCGCGATCAGGCCATGTCCGGTATCGATACGCCGGACATCAGCTGCCTGGCAGCGTTGACCGCCATCGCCGCCGCCGTAGTCGGGGTCGTGATGAACCTCGCCCTCTGGTTTGCCTTACACGTCGTATTCGGTGAAGTGCGCAGCATCGGTTTTGGGCCTGACCTGCTAGTCTTGTCGTCCGTCGACTGGCGGGCCGCCTTCCTTGCCATCGCTGCAATGGTCGCAATGCTGAAATTCAATGTCGGAATGATACCGACACTCGCCGCGTCCGCCGTTACAGGACTGGTTCTGCATCAACTGCCGTTGTAGAGCCGCAATATTGGCTCATTGATCCGGGAGGGATCGTTTCAGGTCTCGCCCACGAACCCAGCTAGTCTGCATGTTTCAATCGCTTGTCCAGTTTCAGCGCGAAATCTACCTAGCGCTCGCCGAGCAGATAAAGCTCGTGTCCGCCAATGGAGATTGGGCGGGTTTCCTGGCCTTCTTGCCGATGGGCGTGATGTTTGGCGCCGCACATGCCCTAACGCCCGGTCACAGCAAGGCGATCCTAGCAACATATCTGACTGGTTCCACCAATGGTGTCGGCCGTGGAATAGCGGTTTCGCTGATCCTGTCGTTCACCCACGTGACAATGGCCGTCCTCATCGCCCTGCTGTCCCTGCCCCTTGTGTCATTTGCACTTGGAACAGTCGGACGTGCTCCGCTGCTTGAGGATATCAGCCGCGGCCTGCTTGGGCTCATAGGCCTGTGGATGCTCTGGCGGTCGCTCCGCCGGAACGGACACATCCATCACACGCATGAAGGCGAGGTCGTCGGCATCATGGCCGGACTGATTCCATGCCCACTGACGCTCTTCGTCATGACGTTTGCAATATCGAGAGGCATTCCCGCCGCGGGTCTCGCCTTTGCCGCGACCATGATGATCGGCGTTGCTGTGACGCTGTCGGCAGTCGCGATCGTCGCGATCCTCTTTCGGCAGCAGTTGGTGCATGTTCTGCAATCCCGGCCGCAGCTTGTGGCGGCGGTGAGCCGCTGCATTGAAGCCGTTGCCGGCTTTGTGCTCGTGGCGATCGCCGTCCATGAAATCCTGATGAAGTGACCAGCAAGGCAACACAGGCGTTCGACGGTCGCGTTTTATATGAATGCCTGAGCTCGGCTCAAAGGAAGCCGTTCTCGCGCAACCACTTGGTCAAAATGAGCTCTGTCAACGAGGCGGTCGACCGCATGTCAGCCTTTGCAGCCTTCTCTAGCGCTGCTTTTACCGACGGTAATATGCGGATGCCTAGCGACGCGGTCCGCTTGTCGGCATCTTCTGACACTGGCATCACTCTCGCGCCAAGACGGGATGTGGATTTCATGATCGGTTTCTAAGGCGCAGGGCAACGATGATCGTTGCCCGTACGATGCCTATCTGATCCTGTGCGATTTTACTTGCAATTGAGCTCAAGGCGAGTTGCGAAAATCTTGCTGAGATCGGTTCCTGTTGGATCGCTGAAGAATGCGTCCGTCAGGGTTCCCTGGTTCCGAGCGATCGCCTGATTGGGATCAGGGCGCACAACGTCCCGGGTGCAGCCGTCCGGAAATCGTGCCACCACAATGCTCGCGTCGTCGACGAAATCGATGGCCGTGTAAAATGTAGGATCATAGACTCCTACACTGAGGTTGCCGCCACCGAGCGGCAATGGCATCTCGGGCCTTGTCTCGAACTGAATGGTCAACTTGTCGACGTCGAATCCTGCAGTCAGCTTCGCTGGCGGCACCATTTTGACATCCTTTCCACCTGACATCACCAGCTGAAAGTAGTTGTACTCAGCAAGTGAGCCGTGGATGGTCGTGGCGACTTCGGTGAGTTCCGCAGCATCAAGGATGAGATCGGAATTCTTGTCGAACTCCAACAGGACCGTGCTGGAAAACAGATCATCGAAGCGCCATACGTGTCGCAGGGACTCCACTGAACGCGCGCTGTTTATGGTTACGTCTAGCCGGGCCTCCGCGAAAACGTGAGGATGCGCGCTTGCTGGCACCACGAAGGTGCCCGAGGCCAAGGCAAATGCGGCAATTGTCGTGTGCGTCTTCATGCAGATAGGCCATCCAGTGCTCGCCAATGTATTAGCACAAGCTATGATAGGTATTCCACCTGCGACCGCCACCTTTCTTGGGTGTCAAACCAAGCAACCGAACCACACAGCGCCGGTTCCACCCGAGACAAAATTCAGCAGCCCATGACCACGCTGTTGGGGTGTCATCGTCAATCGCGCCTTCCTCATACTTACTGACCCAAACGCGGATCAGGTTGCGGGTAACGTCGTGGCGCTTTGCAAGTCCGTGCAGCGTCTCGCCGGCGGCAAATGTAGGCAACAGACTGGCGGTCGACTACATCGCCGCCTCCAAAGAGCCGCCGTTTTGCGGTGGAAATCGGAACAAATACGACGTCGTCTTGGTTCGTCCCCACACCGGACTGGCCTTTGGCCGCCAGAACACCGATGACCTGAAAAGGTGCATTGAGAATCCGAATTTCGGCTCCGACTGGATTTTCGCCCTGAAACAGCTCTCGGGCTATCGTGTGTCCGACCAAAACAACCTTGTCAGAACTACTCTCCTCTTTGGTGGAGAAATGTCGGCCAGCCGAAAGCGGCCAATCCCGGGCGACAAAATAGTCCACGGTCGTGCCATTGACGGTTGTGCTCCAATTTCTGTTACGATGTACGATCTGAGCGCGGCCGCGAACCGAAGGCGCTGATGCGCGAACTAGCGAAAGTCCGGCAATGCCTCGAGCATCCAACTCCGTCAGGGTTGGGCTCGATCCGCTGGCCAGGCGGACCCCACCGCTCCGTCCTGCGATCGGCTCGATTACCAGGACATTCGCCCCGAACGATCGGATCTGCTCGTCGACTTGCGCTCTTGCTCCCGATCCCAACGCGACCATCGCGATGACCGAGGCCACGCCGACAACGATGCCAAGCATGGTGAGAAAGCTGCGCAACTTGTTCACCCAAAGAGCTCTACGCGCTATGCGAAACCCCTCCCACAAGCTCACAACCCGCTCCTCCTCCTAATGGGGACGCCTAGTCTCGCTGCTCAAGGGAGCCAAGATTCGAATGCCGACCAGCCGCTTGGCTGGGTGCGTCCTATGAACGCCGGGTCCTCGGCCGCCTTGAAGACCGGGCTGTCGAAGCCGGGAGCCCGCGGCTTGTAACCTTCGGTCTCCCCGTTCTGCCTGTCGACCACGGCTGCCATGCGCCGCACCGTCTCGCGTCCCCCTTCTCTCGCCGACGATGCCGTGGCGCAGCCAGTCGGCGACGTGCTGGGAGGAAAATACACAGCTTGGCGCGGTCTGCCATCAGCTTGACGTCGTCGAGATCGGGAACGGTCGACACGCCGACACCCTGGCAAACCCAGCGCACGACAGGCCGAGCAGGCCGTCACCCCAAAGACGACACGAGGCCATAGCTCGGCGTGATCGTGGCTGGCTAGCTCCTTCGGCTACCTCTCAGGAGCTAGAAGCGAGGCGTAGAATTGAGCATGGTCACCTTCGGGGAAAGCCGACGCTAAGCCATGTCAGAGCCTTCGGGTTTGCCTTGGATGAAATCGGCGCTCTGACCGGGCTGGAAACGAGTTGCTAGCCCCAAAACGACCGTCAAACTGACGGCTGCCCAGATGCTCCCCGGTGAACTGCCTGTCCGCCGGCTAGCCACCAGCCGAAGGATTGCCCGTGGTCAGTTGACAGGCACCACGAGAGGCGTGGGAGCCGGCTCTGCCGCAACCTCAGACTCTGGTTCGACGGGTGTTACTTCCGCTGTCTCTGTCGGCAGGGCGGCCTTGATCTCATCTATCTTGCCGTAGGCGTCGCCAACGCCAAGGACATCTTTGGCCCAATCCATGACCTCGTCATTCAAGTAGTCGTCGCCATATTCAGCGACGCGATTGGGATTGGCTGCCGCCAGCAGCGCCTCCTTGAGGTCGTCCTCGCTGGTGCCTTCGGCCGCGGCATCGGCCGCCGCCTCAGCGTCTACCAGCTCTTCTTCTGCCTTGGCCAAATCATCTGCGGCCGCAAGTGCATCAGACAGCGCTTCCTTCTCGGCCTCAAATGCGGCCAGTTCAGTGGGGTCGACCGGTGGCTCCAATGCGTTCAGTGCGTCGAGACGTGCCTGAAGAGCATCAGCGGTCGGATCCACGATCGGCGCACTGCCGTCAAAAGGCACGATGGCTGCTGCGACCGCATCCAATGCAGTCTGCAACTGGGCTGCCTTTTCGGCTGCCGCTGCAGCATCTTCGACCGCCGATTCGGCCTTGGCTGAATTCAGCACATACTCCCTGACAAGCGCCATGCGCGGAGACTGCGAGTTCAGATAGGCGTTGTAATTGCGATTGAGCGAGTTGAGAGCCGCCAGGCGCGCATTGAGGTTCTTTTCCTTGACAGGCTTTGTCCCTGGCACTGCCACGGAGGCGGGCAGAACATTGGCCGTCAGTGCTTTGGGATTCTGCTTGGCCTTGGCGGTTTTCGGCACCGTGTGCTTGGTGCCCGCAGCCGCCGACTTTTTCGTCTGTCCGCCGCCGAAGATCGACTTCATCAACCCGCCAACAGAGGCCGGCTGGACACCCCCGCTCGATTTGGTCTTGCCGGCCGCCGATGCAGATTTGCCGTTGGACGAGCCGTTGCTCTTGCCACCACTATTGCCCCGATCGCCACCACCACCATTGCCGCCGCCACCGCCGTTGCCACCGCCATTCTCGCTCTTGGCGAAAGCTGATGTCTGGGCGAAACCGCCGACTGACCCGATGTCGAGCTTGATCGGCAATGCGCTGATGGCGAGCGCCGATGCCGCGCTGACAAGAAGCTTCCTGCTATTGGTCACCGGATTTTCTCCCTCTCTCGGTGCAGAATTCGAATCAAGCCCGACGCCACATTAGGATTCCGCGATATGCGTGCCAGCCAACTCGTGTTGCAGTCTGAAATGTGCTGATGGCATGCCATCAGCGCACCAGCCTGATGATGCGGCCGGCATACATTTTCTTGCCACCGAGCTCGGCTTCGCAGTTCGACGTGACCGATGAATTGCCGGTCATCTCGACGGTATTGCCGACAATACGAATACACTGACCTGAACCCGACATCTCAGAATTGCCGGCATAAAAGACATGCGCACCCGGCGCGTAGATGAATCCGGTCACATTCGAACCCGATCCACCATTGATCACCACGGCATTGGCGTTGGTCCGCTCCTGGTAGATGGTGATGCCTGCGTAGGATCCTTCGGATGGCGGCGACAAATTGATGATCTCGTTGGCGTTCGAGGTGAATTCCGCGCCTTCCATCAGGAAAATCGTCACGCCACTGCCGGTGAGCGAACCGTTGCCGCCGAGCTTTATCTGCCCGCCCCTTAGAATGTAGATTCCCGGATCGAGTGTGACATCGCCTGAGATTGTCTTGTTGCAGAATGTACCAGGCGAGAGAGTCTTGGTTTTGCCGCCAGGCACTGACTTGCAGGCCGTATAGGACGGCGGAACGACGTTCGCGAGCGGGTCGAGCGACGCGTACTGGTTCTCGCGCGGAATGCCACATTCGAGGTCGGTGTTGTAGCCGGTGAGCCCATTTGTGCCGCCGACAGTGGTGACGCACTCGGCTGCTACCTGCGCCGATCCGCCTCTTGATACCGAGTCGTTGGCGCTAGAGTTCGAGGCAATAACGCAACCGTCAAACACCACTTGGGTTGAGCCCTGAAGCTTTACTGCGGCCGATGCGGTCGGATCAAGTGCCAGTACACAAGCCGGCTGTCCCGGCGCCACCTCGACCACAGCGCGCCTGGCGGTCCGCCATTCAATGTTCCCGACCATGCCCGGCTGCACGATCGTCGAGGTGACCTCAATGTGGCTGATATCGCCCGAGGTTGTCGCAGACGCATCGAAATCGGTGACCTGATCGTTGTAGACGAGCTCGCTGGCGTCATTGCGGGCCCGAGCGAGATTCGAATCAAAGAAGTCTCGGCCGAGGCTTGTCAGTTCGTCCCCGGACATGCCTGAGTAATATTTGGTTGCAATCGCGAGCGCAGAGACATCCAGCGAGTTCTGCAGTTTGTCCGCCTTGTTGTTTATGCTGACGAAGTCGACCACGCCGGCTACGCCGGTCATGATCGGCACCATGGCAATGGCTGTAATGACCGCGAAATTGCCGTGCTCCGACCGGAAAAAATTCCGCATGGCCTGCCCCGCCAGAAGTTGCAGTCACATTAGGGCATGCTGACATTTATGGATTTGTTGCCGGAACCGTTAAAATGCCTACTACATGTTGAACAATCGGCTTGGAAGGTCATGCCTGCGTCAGGCATTCAGGCTAGGGTCGGGACTTCGGTAACGAGGCCGTCTCAGTCAAGCGGTTTTGCGCATGAGAGGTCGGCCGCCAACGTGCGGTTATGAACACCTGCTCTTTCTGATCCGTCGTGTAGTGACTGCCGCCCTCGTCTGAGATCACCCCGGGTGCATGCTTCGGTCCGTGATCAGCGCGGGGCTGCCAACATGATGCTGGTTCAATGCAATTCCGATGTGCCCATCTCATTGGCGTGCTCGATGTGGATCGGCACAGTCCGGACCACGGCATCATCGGAACCGCGTCCCTGGGGGGACCTCGAGGGCCTGCTGTCAGGCAGGCAACGGTCGGGAACTCAAGTCTTCAGGCCGCAAGTGGCACCGTCATGTCCGACTGGAAGTCGGTGTCATCGACCCACATCCTATGAAGGATCACACCGACGCGCCGGGCCAAGGCAACCGTGGCGCGCTTCCGGCCGCGGCGGCGAGCGACCTGTGCTGCCCAGGTTCTCAGCCATGTCGAGCGGCCTCGGTGCATCATGACGGTCGCGGCTTGACACAACGCCCGGCGCAGGTTGACGTCGCCGGCCTTGGTGATCCCGCCTGAGACGTCGCGCTCGCCTGACTGGTTGCGCGACGGGGTGAGGCCTACCCATGGCCCTACCTTCTTCGATGAAGTGAACCGGGCGGGATCATCAATTGCCGATCGGTAGGTCAACGCCACAACTGCACCGATCCCTGGCATGTACATCAGCCGACGGCATACCGGGTCATCCTGAGCCAGGTTGCGAACGTGGCGCTCTAGTCCTGCCAATTCATGCCGCAAGGACGCCCGCGCCCGAAGCATCGGTCCTGTCGCGGCTTCAAGCATGGGATTGCCGAGCGCCAGTTCGCGGATGCGAGGGTCGAACCTGCCGCGAGATATGGCGCCAACCTTGAGCCCGAAGTTCCGCAGCATCCCACGCAGAGACATCTCCAAAGCGATCATGCCCTGCTGGATGGCCTTGCGAGCTCCGAGCACGGCGCGGACCTCCTGCGATGAGACGGATTTGCAGTGAACGGGTCGGAACCACCCGAGGTGGAGTAGCCGTGCGATACCCTCGGCATCCCGCCGATCCGTCTTGATCGGCATTGCTTTTTGCGCCCCTTTTACCTGCCGGGTTTCCATCAGCACGACGTCCAAGTCGGCTTCGGTCACGATTGCCGCCGTCATGTGCACTCTGGTGGTCTTCGCCATATTATTGACGGTAGATGTCCAAGTTGAGGTCGGACTGCCCAGTTGGCTGGCTGAACTCAATCGCCGACGCTCCCGGCTGCTGATGCTCTGCGACATGCTGGAGGACATCGCCGACTCCCTTCCGCGCCATGTCACGCCCGCCCTGTGCAGGACAGTTGCGACAACTCTTAAGCCAGAACTCGACCGCGTATGCGAGATCGAAGCGCAGTTCTGCTTTCCGTATCTCACAGGACTGGCAGAGCCACACGTATCGAGCGAAACCTTGTGCCGGATGTGTCGGGAGCATGAGGGCGACAGGGCTGCGGCCGATGAAATACCCGGGACGCTGACCAAGCTTGCGCACGGGCGCAAGGACGTGAACTGGGATGCCACAGGCTACATGCTAAGGTCGTTCTTTGTCGGGGTCCGACGTCACGTCGCAAACGAACAATGCATGCTCGGTTTCATTGGGACCCAGGCCTCGCGGCATTGAGCAACGTTGCCGGACCTCGTTCGCGTTGGCCTACCCTTTGGAAGAACATCGCGCAATCGGCCTAGTCGCGACGGCATCCGTGGGCCACCTACCTACAGCAGTGATAATATTTCTTCCCACCGCGCACGGACGCGCCGTTCGACATAGACGGCTTCGACAATGGACTACGGGGCGTCCACGCAGGCTACAATTGGCAGCTCAAGGGCAACTTCGTCGCCGACCTTGAGCACGCCAGGACCAAGCGGGAGATGCTATTCACCTTCGCGCCTCCCGATTTCTCCCTTTAGACGTCTCTCTCGAGCCCGGGACCAACATGCGGTGGCGCTTGTATCGGTCACTGGCACGGTCTGGAGGAACGTTCGGTCATGGCGCGACCTACGACGCCACGTCCCGTCAAACAGAAGTACCTCATCTGAGTGTTAGCATTCGTATGGTTCAATGAATTCCGAACCCGCGAGGGCTCAACCCGCGATCTTTGCCCCGTCGATGAGATCTTCAATCATTGAAGCCCTGAATTTGTTCGTTTCTGGCGTCCCATCAATATTCATCAGCACGGCCACTGCATGGCGTTGGTCTTGCGTCAGAACCACCATATTGGAGGCGCCAAAATCGCTACCGGAATGCCCTACGAACTCACGCCCGTTGATTTCTTCCGAAACCCACCCCAGCCCCTGGTAAGATGCGATCTTCGAATCTACCTGGCCGCGCAACGCTTCAGCAACCGACAGTGGGGACAAGATTGCCTTCTTGCCTGTCTCTCGTCCCAGAATGGCATGCAGCGATTTTGCAAGATCGGCAACTGAGCAGCGCAGCATCCCGGCGGGAACATCCGGATATCCTTCCTGCGGCAGCTCGGTGAAGGCGGCATTCTCAAACCTATAAGGCTTGGCAAGCACGTCTGGCGCGAACTCCTTCAGGTACCAATGGGCATTTCGGATGCCGAGCGGTTCGAAAAGGTTGGCCTCAACATAGGACGAAAAGCTCTGCTTGCTGACCCTCTCGACCACGTAGCCGGCCAACGCAACGGCAACATTGCTATAGTCCCACTTCGTGCCGGGCTTCGATTTCAGAAAGGACGTGTTGGGCGAATAGGTGCTACCGCCTTTCACAAGATAATCCCTGAGGAAGCTCGACAAGCTTAGCTTCGGATCGCCCTCGAAAGAAACGTCGCCATAGCCCTCATCCGAGATACTGGATGTATGTGTCAGGAGGTGATGCGCCGTGATCGGAACGTCCGGATGGTTAGGATTCCTAATAGGAAAATCGATGAAACCATTGATGTCATCGTGCAGGTTGTGCCCCTGACGCTCAAACAGCTGGATCAGGGCCGAAGCAGTGAACAGCTTGCTGATGGACGCCAGATGGATAGGCGTGTCGACGGTGAGCTTTCGCTGCTGTTTGAGATCGGCATAGCCGAAAGACGCCGCATACAGTACCGCCCTGTCTTTGGAACTGATCGCAACGGACGCGCCCACCACATTGGCAGCCGTCATGCGTGCCGGAACGCCCGCCTCGAAGTCGCGGCGCCAGGTTTCGAACGACCGGCTTTGCTTGTCGCTGGCCCAAGCAAATGCCCCCTGGGGGGCAACGAGCCCGGCCAATCCCATCTTGAGCAATGAACGTCGCGTTGAGGTCATAATCTATCTCCCCTTGTGTGGCGGTTGGCCCGCCGGTTGAATCTGGAATTTGGACGAGAGAATGTTGCACCGCGACCAGAGATGGGACGGTGGATGCAGGTTGTCACCGGATGACAGGCGTACCCACAGCAGAGTGCGCCATGACCGCTCTCGTGTCAGAAATCGCACTCAATGCTAACCGTACCGGCAAATGCGTCATCGGGTTTCGACGGGTCGCCGCCGAATGATGTATAATTCAGTTCGGGGGTGATCAGGAACCCCGGAACAACTTCGTAGTCCAGATTGAGCGCCAAAGCATATTTTCCGGAACTTTCGTAGGCGGCCTGGCTATTGAAGGTAACTGTCGGCGAAAGGCTTACAGAAACGCCGCCCCATGCGGCGTATGTACCCTTCCACGCCCCAAAGTAATTTGGCTTTTCAGGATCCGATTGATAGCCACCCATGATGAATACTGACAAGGTGTCGCTCAGTTTCAAGTCCAGCCGTACCTTCGCCGCGGCTTCTTCAATCACCGTGTCATAGCCAATGACAGTCGCGATTGCTCCCCAAGGTCTGTCGAGTTTTAGTCCTCCGACGAAATGCGGCACATAGCTGCCAGTCCTATAGTCGTGATCGCCATCTTTAGACCCCTCCTCAACACCAAACATCGCGGACAAGCCGTTGCCGACATTTGCAGTGTAGTTGATCAGGTTGGTCATGCCGCCCGCATAGGCAATCACATCGTCACTAAGAACATTGCCCGCGGAATCCAGCCAGCTGTCGAATTGCGATCCTGAAGCACCGACCTTCAACCCATTCAGGTCAATAATTAAGTCTCCAAGGGTCATGCCTTCATCAACACCGTCAACGACGCTATCCTCGAACTCGAAATACGAGCTCAGCATTCCCAATTCGGTTTGAGACCGGGTCTCCGCATACAATGTTGCAGTCACAGTCCGGCTCAATGACCTTAACCGCTCGCCCGAATAAACGTCGGCACCCCCTGTGACGTCATAGCCGACAGACCCGCCGATCTTCAGGCAGGTTTCGCTTTGCGGAAGCTGGTAAAAACCAGCGCCCATCGCGTCACAAGCGCGAACAAATTGAGCTGGCTCCTCATCGCGAATTGCTGCTGTGTCCACTGCATGAACGTACGGCACTTCAAACAGAAGGGCGCTCACTCCTCCCAGGACCAGACCTCGCTTCATCATGTTCCCCTTGATTAGTTATTGATTTTATTTTCATTTCCAGAAAATTTCGCTCAGAAGGACTTTGCCGTTCGCGCACGAATCCCTCGCTCGCCTTGAGAAGGCGGCGGGTGTAGTCCTGCCCGACGCGGCCGGACGCGAGATCGCTGGCTGCCAGCTGCTCAACCGCCTCGCCGTTCTGCATGACCATCAGCCGCTCGCACATATGGTTGATGACGGCGAGGTCGTGGGAGACCATCAGGAAAGTGAGCATTCGATCGCGGCGGACCTGTTCGAGCAGGTTCAGCACCTCCGCTTGCACCGAAGCGTCGAGCGCCGATGTCGGCTCATCGAGAAGAAGGATCGAGGGTTCGAGGATCAGCGCGCGTGCAATCGCCACGCGCTGGCGCTGCCCGCCGGAGAGCTGGTGAGAATAGCGGAAGCGGAAGCCGGATCCGAGCCCGACCTCGTCCAGCGCGCGCCGGATACGGTTTTGGCTGTCGCCGATGCTGTGGATTGCGAGCGGTTCCTGCAGCAGCCGATCGACAGTCTGGCGCGGATGCAACGAACCATAAGGGTCCTGGAACACCATCTGAATCTGGCGGTAGAAGTCGCGGTCGCGGCGGCGGCCGAGCGTCTTGCCGTTCACCACGATGCTACCCGAAGCCACCGGCGCAAGCCCTGCGATGGCACGCAGCAGCGTCGACTTGCCGGATCCGGATTCGCCGACCAGGCCGAAGCATTCACCGGGTTGGACCGTGACGCTGACGCCCTTCAGCGCGCGGAAAAGGTTGTAGACGACCGCCAGCCCCTCGACGTAAAGCGCTGCCGTCATGCCGCCCACTCCGCCTTGCGCGCCAGCACTGGCAGCGGGTGCCGGTTGGAGCCGATCTTGGGCATGCAGTTGAGCAGGCCTTGCGTGTAGGGGTGCCTCGCCTGAGACAGTTCGGAGGCCTTGAGTTCCTCGACGATCTTGCCGGCATACATGACGATCACCCGGTCGCAGAATGTCGAGACCAGGCGCAGGTCGTGCGAGATGAAGATCAGCCCCATGCCGCGTTCGGCCACCAGCCGGTCGAGGATGCCGAGCACTTCGAGCTGCACGGTCACGTCGAGTGCTGAGGTCGGCTCGTCAGCAATCAATAGTTCAGGGCCGGCTACTAGCATCATAGCGATCATGGCGCGCTGGCCCATGCCACCCGAGACTTCGTGCGGATGGAGATCGTAGACGCGCTTGGGATCGCGGATCTGCACCGCCGCGAGCATGTCGAGCACACGCTCACGCGCCTCGGCCTTGGAAACCTTTTCGTGCGTGTGCAACGTCTCCAGAATCTGCCGGCCGATGCACATCACCGGGTCGAGCGAATATTTCGGGTCCTGCAAGATCATGGCGATGCGCTTGCCGCGCAGCGCTCGACGCTCGCGCACCGGCAACGACAGGAGGTCGATGCCATCGAACTCCAGCCGCTGCGCCGTCACCTCGGCGTGTGGATCGGTCAGGCCCATGATGGCGCGGCCGGTCTGCGACTTGCCCGAGCCAGATTCGCCAACGATGCCCAGCCGCTCGCCTCCGAGCGAGAAAGAGACGCCGCGCAACGCATGCACAGTATTCGTGCGGGTCGGATAAGTGACGCGCAGGTTGTTCACCTCAAGCAGATTGCCGCCCGCCGCCCCTGCTGTCTCCATGTTCGTGGCCCTCATGTTCATTGGTCGCTGCTCCGCGGATCGAGCGCGTCGCGCAGGCCCTCGCCGAGAAGATTGAAGCCGAGGCTGACTATGAGGATCGCCATGCCGGGCATGGCGGCTACCCACCACTGGTCGAGGATGAAGCGGCGTCCCGAAGCGATCATGGCACCCCATTCCGGCAGCGGCGGCTGCGCGCCAAGCCCGACGAAGCCCAGGCCGGCCGCGGTCAGGATGATTCCAGCCATGTCGAGCGTGACGCGCACGATCAGCGATGAGTTGCACATCGGCATGATGTGGCGCAGCACGATGCGGGAGGGCGAGGCGCCCATCTGTTGCACCACCTTGATGTAGTCGGAGCCGCGCACCGTCAGTGTTTCGGCGCGCGCGATGCGCGCATAGGGCGGCCAGGCGGTGATGGCGATAGCCAGAACCGCGTTCTCAATGCCGGGACCGAGTGCCGCGACGAAGGACAGTGCCAGAATGAGCTTCGGAAAGGCCAGGAAGATATCGGTGATGCGCATCAGCACCGCATCAGTCCAGCCGCCGGTATAACCGGCTACCGTGCCGACCAAGAGGCCGACAGGTGCCGCGATTATGGCAACCAGCATCACCACTAACAGCGTCGGGCGCGAGCCGTAGATGATACGCGAATAGATGTCGCGGCCGAGATCGTCCGTGCCGAGCCAATACTGAGCGGACGGTGGCAGCAGCCGCGCGTTCTTCAAGTCACCCACCACCGGCGAATATGTCGCGAGCTGATCGGCGAAGGCCGCAACAAGCAGCAGGGTTATGATGATGAAAAGCCCCAATACCCCCAGCTTGTTGGCCAGAAAGCGTCGCCACGTCGCATAGGCGCGACCCAGCCTAGCTTGCCAGCGCGAGGCTGGCCGCTCCGAAAGCAACCATTCACGACTGGACATTGTCGGTTGTTCTACCGCGCTCATGATTGGTCGCTCCGGAAAATGGTGTGAACGAGACCTTCTCCCCCTTGCGGGCGACGGTCGAGGATTGAGCTGACACAGGCGAACATCCAGCTCATTGCGCCTTTGTCCTCGGATCGAGCAGCCGGTAGAGCAGGTCCGCAAACAGGTTGATGGCGATGAACACCGAGCCGATGACGATGGTGCCGCCCAGCACTGCGTTCATGTCCGCGTTCTGCAGCGAATTGGTGACGTAGAGGCCGATGCCAGGCCAGGAGAACACCATCTCCGTCAGCACGGAGCCCTCCAGCAGTCCGGCATAGGACAGCGCGATCACAGTCACCAACGGCACGGCCGCGTTACGCAGCGCATGGCCCCAGATGATGCGCGTTTCCGAAACGCCCTTGGCGCGGGCGGCCACGACATATTCCTGGGAGAGCTCATTCAGCATGAAGGAGCGTGTCAAGCTGCTGATATAGGCCAGCGAGAAATAGCCGAGCAACGAGGCCGGCAAGAGGATATGACGCAAGACATCTTTGAAGACGTCCCACTGCCTTTGAATGGCCGAATCCAGCAGTAAAAAACCGGTGACGGGCGTGAACGAGTATTCGTAGGCGATGTCGAGGCGGCCGGGGAATGCCGCCCATTGCAGCTTGGCATAGAACAGCACCAGCGACAGGAGGCCCAGCCAGAAGATTGGCATCGAGTAGCCAATCAGGCCGATGACACGCGCGATCTGGTCGAACAGGCTGCCGCGCTTGACCGCCGCCAGAACGCCGAGCGGAATGCCGACCAAGGAGCCGATCAGCGTTCCGAGCGTTGCCAGTTCGATCGTGGCCGGGAAGACGCGGCGAATGTCGTCCATGACCGGATTGGTGGTCAGCACGGATCGGCCGAAATCGCCGGAAAGCACGCCCTTGAGGTAGATGTAGAACTGCTGGATCAGCGGCAGATCCAACCCCATTTCGCGCCGGGTGCGCTCGACGACACTGGCCGGCGCGCGATCGCCGAGCACTGCCAGCACAGGATCGATGGGGATGACCCGACCGATGAAGAAAGTCACAGCCAAGAGACCCAGATAGGTCATGATGGCGATGACGAGGAAGCGGGCGACGAACGCAAAATGCGCAGCGGCATTGCTTCCGCCAGCCTCCGCCTGCGCTTCGGCTACGCTCAAGCGATGCGGTTCCACCAGCTATTCCTTTGTGATGTTGCCGACAAAATTGGTGTCGAAGCTCGGCCCGAGCTTGAAGCCGTTCACGTTGCTGCGCACACCGGCAACCTCGATCTGCTGGTAGATGAGGGCGAACGGGCTGTTGTCGAGCACCTTTTTTTGAAGATGCCGGTACATCTCAGAGCGCTTGGCGGAATCCTTCTCCAGGAGCGCGGCCTCCGTCTCTTTCGTCAGTTCCGGCAAATCCCAGGCGTTGCGCCAAGCCAGAGTCTGGTTCCTGCCATCATCCGAATTGTCGGGATTCGAGGCAAAGGTCTGGGCGTTGGAGTTCGGATCGAAGTAGTCCTGCCCCCACTGGCCAATATAGATGTCGTGGTTGCGGGCGCGGTATTTGGTCAGCGTCTGCTTGTCGTCGCCGGGGATGATCTCAATCTTGATACCCGCCTCGCCGGCCGTCTGCTGGATGGATTCAGCGATACCCGTCACCGGCTGACTATTGCGTACGTCCATGGTCACGGAGAGCCCATCCTTCAACCCGGCCTTCTCTAGAAGCCCTTTGGCCTTGGCGACGTCGAGCTTGAAGGGATTCTCGTCCAACTCACCCAGCACGCCTTTGGGCAGGAAGGTCTGGTGGATCTCGCCAATGCCCTTGATCAGGGTCGAGCCGATGGCGTCGTAGTCGATGAGATATTTGAACGCCTGCCGCACCTCGGGCTTGGCCAGATTGGGGTTCTTCTGGTTGAGGCTGATGTAGTACACCGTGCCTTTCGGCGCGCTGGCGATGGCTATGTTGCCATTCTCGGCCATGGCGTCGAGATCGTTCGGCTCAAGGTTGCGGGCGACGTCGATATCGCCGACTTCAAGCGCCAGCCGCTGGGCCGAGCTTTCCTTCATATGGCGATAGACGACGCGCGCGAGCTTGGCCTTCTCGCCCCAGTAGCTGTCGTTGCGATCCATGACGACCGCCTCGTTGGCGCGCCATTCACGCAGCTTGAACGGTCCCGAACCAGCCGTATGCGTCTTTAGCCAGTCGTTGCCGAAGTCATTGTCGTATTTGTAGTCGGCGCTCGGC
Organism: Aminobacter sp. MSH1; assembly: GCF_003071665.1. Taxonomy (GTDB): domain Bacteria; phylum Pseudomonadota; class Alphaproteobacteria; order Rhizobiales; family Rhizobiaceae; genus Aminobacter; species Aminobacter niigataensis. The sequence goes on from NZ_CP026265.1 coordinate 362,189, forward strand.
GTGACCGGCTTGACGTGCTCCAGCACCAGCTTCTTGTCCACCACGGAGGCCACCGTCGACGACAGGCAGTTCAGCACGAAGCTAGGCGCATAGGGCTTGTCGACAGTGAAGACGAAAGTGTCGGGAGCGGCGGCCTTGGCCTTTTCGGCAACATTGCCGCCATTCAGTCCAAACTGACCGAGGATGAAGGCTGGGCTCTTGTCGAGCTTGACAAGGCGCTCGAACGACCAGGCCACGTCCTCGGCGGTGACAGGGTTGCCCGAGGCGAATTTGAGGTCCGGCTTCAGCTTGAAAATGTAGGTCAGTCTGTCGTCGGAAACAGTCCAGCTCTCGGCCAGGTCGCCCTTGAACTTGGAGGTGTCGGCAGGGTCGGACCGCACCAGAAGGTCGTAGATGTTCGCGCTCACCTCGGCGGTGGACAATTCGAACGCCTCGCCAGGATCCATGGTGATGATGTCGTCGATGGCGAAGCCCTCGACCAGCGTGTCGGCCGGCGTCACCGCGAATGCGGGAGCCGCGGTCATGAGCATAGCTGACAGGGCCGTGCCGGCGAGCCAGCGGCGGGAGCGAAAGGCGATCTTTTCCATCATCATGTGAACTCTTCCCTTGGTTGCCGGAGTTCCCCACTCCGGGCGCGGCTTCGAAATCCGTTTGTGCCGAGGACCCTCCAGGCCCGCTCGATGCTCACAACCGCATCCAGCGACATCGACACACACTTGTCCGCTTCATTGAGTTTTTTGTTCAGTGGACAATAAAAGATTATGTATATACTTTTCCTGTGTCAACGGCATTTTTTGCCTGAGTTAGATGCCGCTCGGGGCGCGTTGCGAAGGAAGAAAGCCGCGGGGAAATCAGCGTGCGCACGCAGTCCCCGGAGACTGCAAGCAGTAGAGGAGTGACGTGGGGAAACGTCACAACAAACGAGCCATATCAGAAGGTTGGAACATGCAATCAGTTCAGCAGAACGCCCTCAGCCCGCGGCAGGAAGTCGTCGCACTTCCCATCTACAACGCGGGTATTTCCGTCGCGGTCGCACAGCGGGTCAGCGGACGGGAGGACATTGCGGCATTGGCAAGCAACGAAAATCCCTATGGCGCATCCCCAGTAGTGGCTGCGGCGCTGGGGGCACTCATGCCGTCGCGCTACAGCGATCCGGCGTCCGGCGCACTGCGGCAAGCGCTTTCGGAGAAGCTCGGCTCTGCCCCCAATCGGATCGTCTGCGGGAATGGCTCCGAGGAGCTTATCGCTGCCCTGTGCCGTACCTATTTGCAAAAGGGCGATACCGTCCTGACCATTTCGCCCTGCTTCGGCCTGCACGAGATCGAGCCCATGGCAGCCGGTGCCCAGGTGATCAAGGTGCCGATGACCAAAGCATTCGACTATGACGCCGATGCGCTGGTGCACGAGCTCGTGCGCAAGCCGAAGATCGTCTTCATCTCCTCACCCTCGAATCCCGTCGGAACGGCCATGTCGCAGCCCGAACTCGACCGGCTGCTGGACGCGGTGCAGCCCGAAACACTGTTCGTGCTGGATGAGGCCTATTTCGAACTGGTCGACTCCGGCTATCCCGATGGACTGAAGGTGCTGACCCCTCGCCCGAACCTAAACTGGGTCGTGCTGCGCACCTTCTCCAAGGCCTACGGTCTGGCCGGCTTACGCGTGGGCTACGGCATTTCGTCGGACGAGGGCATCGCCCGAGCCATGCGTGCGGCTCTGACGCCCTTCAATGTCAACGCCGCCGCGCAAGCAGCTGCCGTCGCTGCGCTGCTGGATGACGATTGGATGCACCAAGCCGCCGCGAAGATCCGACGCGACCGTACCATCCTTGCCGATCACCTGCGTGAAATGGGTGTCCGCGTTGTCCCGTCGCAGACCAACTTCCTGTTCCTCGAACTGAATGCCGAAGCCGCACCCGTGGCTAGGGCCTTGCTTCAAAAGGGCATAATCGTCAAACCATGGATGGAGGCCGGCTATACAAACTTCCTCAGGGTGAGTATCGGAACAGCAGGGGACAATGAGCGGTTTGCACAGGAACTCGGGCGTGCCCTCGGTCCTTGCCTAGCCGAAACGAGAGGCAACGTTGACCAAAAGGCCGGCTTTAGGAAAGCGCTTCGTGGGTAGAGCCGCCGCCATCGGTCTGACCCGTGAGCGCGTCGTCGAGGCCGCCATTGCCCTGATTGACGACGAGGGCCTCGTCGGATTTTCCGTGCGTGCCCTCGCACGCCGCCTCAATGTTTATCCGGCCGCACTTTATTGGCATGCCGGTGGCGCCAAAACGGATCTGCTCGCTGAAATCTCGGGCGCGCTGATTGCCAGTCTGATGACGCCCGAAGACCTTTCCGATGACTGGCGCGAAACGATCCGGATTCTCTTTCGGCGCTTTCGCGCACGCGTGCATGAGCATCCGCACGCCGCGCCCCTACTCGGCCCGCATATCCGCTCAAACGGCGCCCCGAACGCGCCGTGGGTCGAGATAATCCTGAAGGCGCTGACCGAAGCCGGGTTTGAAGGCCAGGCCCTGATCGATGCTTTCAACTCGGTAGTCGGCGCTCTGGAAGGGTATATCACTCTGGAACTGGCCGCCGACGGCGCGACCGAGGGCTCGGAGTGGGTCGAAGGCTTCGACGCGGGTCTCGATGCGCTTGACGCCGCGCGCTTTCCGTTGGTCAAGCGGCACCTGCCGCAGATGTACAATCGGTCCTTCGTGATGCGCTGGAAAAGCGGGGATGTCGCCCCACTTGATGACGGCTACAACTTCCTGATCGAGACCCTCATTCTGGGTCTTGAGGTACAGGCCAAACGTGGCAGGAGCAGGGAAGTCGAACCGGCCACGCCAGCCACGCATGGGTGACGGCAGACGGGGTCCGAGTCCTTGCCCTGCGCGCCCAGACCGATGAATCGCGCGCTTCCGTCGGCCTGAACGGCAATCGGGGCGTTTGGACGTCACGCCCAAAATGCAGGACCTAAACTTCATCTGAAGAGGCAGGCTTGGGATCAATGTCACCCGCGACTGTCCGGTGCCAGCGGCTTCGCCATCAATCGTCCCCATCTGCTGCCCCCCTCGTCGCCTGGTGTGCAAAGCAGTGAACAAGAGAGCTAATTTAACAAGTTCGGAACTGGTCTCAGGCAATTGGCGCCAGAGATTCGACGAAACTTGCGTAATGATCGATGAGATGCGGCAGTGCAGTAGTACGGAAAGGATCTGCAATTTTTTGCTAGCCTATGTTGGACGCTTTGGTGCCACGAACTTGCTTGCTGGCGCAATTCCGCCGCCCTATGCGTCTCAACGTGAGCAGCTATCACACGTGGTGCTAGCCGCTTGGCCTGAAGAATGGACAAAACGCTACTTTTCGAACGGCTATCTTTCGCGTGATCCGACGATCCGGCTTGTGAGACAGGCCAGTGCGCCGTTTCATTGGAGCGATGTTAGCGATCTATGCAAGGTCTGCCCGTTCGGGCGCCGGATCATGGATGAGGCAAAGGAGTTTCGCCTGGATGAGGGTCTGACAATAGCGTTCTCGACCATCGAACGACATCCAGTTGGCTTTTCGATCGCCGGCGAGAAACTGAACCCCGATCCATTGGAGAGATTGGCCCTCCAGCTCATTATGGCCTACGCCTTTGGTTGCGCGTCCGCTCTCATAGGAGGCGTGAACCATCGTAAGTCTGTCCATCTCTCACCAAGACAGCGTGATGTGCTTCGTTGGGCGTCAGAAGGCCTCACTGTCCACGACATCGCTGAGCGCCTGAACATCAGCAGCAACACCGCGGACACCCATCTGCGCGCGGTCCGAGAGCGACTAAGGGTGTCGAGCACCATTCACGCCGTCGCTGAAGCCTTACGACTTGGCCTGATCAGTTGAACATCTCACGGGATCGCGTGATGCAGCGATTTGATTGGACGAAGCACCATGCGTTGATCTCGAAACTGAGGACAAGCTGGATGCTGCACATCGTGACAAACAAGAATGTCGACTGCTATCGCGCGGAATTGGATCAAGCCTTCCAACTTCGCCATAAGGTTTTTGTCGAAGAAAAGAACTGGACCGACCTTGCGCGTGAGAACGGTCGCGAGACGGACCGCTTCGACGACGAACACGCCGTCCATATGCTGTTCATCGTGGACGACCGCGTCATTGGCTACCAACGCATGCTGCCTTCGACGCGGCCTCACCTTTTGTCGGAGGTTCTATCGGACCTATGCGAAGGCGAGCGGCCGGCTGGAGAAAATGTCTGGGAATGGACGCGCTACTGCGTTGAGCCGCAATATCGCGAGCGCGGCAGGATGCTCAGCCCGGTCGCGAACGCGCTGCTTTCCGGTATCGTCGAATGGGGTCTCAAAACAGATGTCGATACGATCATCATCGAGATGAACCCACTCTGGCTTCTGCGACTGGTGCAACTGCATTTCAGGGTCACGCCGCTCGGCCTGCCAAGAGTCATTGGCAACGAGGAAACAGTGGCCGTGACCGCGAGCTTTGATGAGCGGACACTTACTAGATTGCACGAAATGCGGAAGGCGAGCACACCGGCTGGCGCAGTCGACAGTTGAAGTTTGCAAACGGGCCGGAGAAGGGGGTGCCGCCCAGGGTATTTCTCCAGGTGAAGAGGCGGCTCATCGCTCGAACCGTGAGCCGATGACCAGATCGTCTCTAGACAAAGGAAGCGCGATGCGGCGACGCGTCCAGCTCATTACACTCGACTACGCACTCGTCGTCGCCGAGGAAGGCAGCTTCCTCGGCGCCTCTCGACGCATGGGAATCCATCATTCCGCTCTGAGCCGGCGCATCCGTGACCTTGAGCACTCGCTTGGAACGGTGCTGTTCGAACGTCACACTGGCGGTGTGCGACCTACCATGGCCGGTGCGAGACTGCTCGGCAACCTTCGCCGTGTCCTCACGGAACTCGACGGCGTACTTGGAAGGGTCGAAACGGACCGAAGAGGGCAAGCCGGCAGCCTGTCAATCGACTTCGATCCGTTTCTGCACGCAGCCGAGTTTCTGGATGCAGTCACCGACTTCATTCGGAGCAGGCCGGATGTTGCCATCTACTTCATGGAAACGAAACGCGTTTCGCTCCGCTCACCCTGACTTCGGGCTGCGCCGGGCGCGGCCGAACGCCCGGTCCGTCGTCATGAACCGTGCCAGCATCGGAGTGATGAGCTTTGCCGGATCGGCAACTTGCTGGCCGGTCTCCCGACCGAGGACCTCGGCATAGGCTACAAGATCGCGATGAACTGCGGCGGGCAGTTCGATCGTGATCTTGACCGGCTTATCATCGGGGATGGCGGAGAGTTTCAGCTTAGTCATGACGGATCCTTCAGTGTGCCATACGGCGCCAACACAAGATCGTGATTAACGATGACGCGGACCGGGAAACCCGGTCGAACTGTCAACGTTGGCTGGACACCGAGTTGGCGGCCCACAATCTGCTGACCGATATTGCTCATTGAATTCTGCGTGCTTTCACGGATCGCCTTGGCGATGTCGCTCTCGTTGTTGTTAGCACCAAGGCTGGTGCCGACGCCCAACAACGTCGAGAGCACTGCTGCCCGAAACAACTGACCCCAGTGATAGTCGACCTCGTCCTCCAGTCCGGAAAACCCTTGAGTATCGGCGCCCTGCTGGCGCTCCAAAACGATCGAAGTTCCGTCCGGCATGATGAGCCAGTTCCAGATCAGCAACACGCGCGACTGGCCGAAGGCGACCTGGCTGTCGTACTGGCCAATCAGTTTTGCACCCTGCGGGATGAGCAGATACGATCCTGTTGGGCTGTCGTAGACATTTTCGGTGACCTGAGCGGTGATCTCACCGGGAAGGTCGGATCGGATGCCGGTGATGAGGGCCGCCGGAATGACGGAGCCGGCCTGCACGACATAGGGCGACACCTTCCCGGCGAGCCGATCCGGACTGACGGTCCGTCGATCGGATGCAGCGTTGACGAAGGCGAGCTTGCGATCCTGCATGTTTTGAGCGGTGGCCGGATCGGGCGGTGGTGTTGTGGCAGCCTGCGTCAGACCACTCGCCGGTTCCGCCGTGGACAAGGGCGGCGTTTTTGGGAGAGGCCGCTCCCGCGCATTGGTATCGGTAAAGAGCTTGGCGACCCGCGCGGCCTCGATCTCCGCCAGGCGCCGCTGTTCTTCCGGATCGGCGCGCGGTGTATTGATGTGCGGCACCTCGATCGGCTGGCCCCGCTCCTGCGCGCGCAGGATCAGCCGCCCGAGATCGCCGGGCAGCGCGGGACCAAGTTTCGGAACGCCGGAATAATCCTTCGGAAGGGCCTGTAGCCCGTCGGCAGTGGTACGGTTTTCGGTAGTGAAGTGCTCGGACGGCTGTTCGTCGCGCCTTCTGCTATCGAGCGCCCAGATCAGTGCGCCGAGGATCGCGACACTGGCGACCCCACCAAGACCGATCAGCACTTTGCGCGACAGCCGCGTCACTCGGGCGGGTTCGGGCCGCAGGCGTAGTTCGGCCCTGAGGTCCTGGTTGGGGGCATTTACGATGTCGCTCATCGGAACAGCCCCACACTGCGATGCGGCCTCCCGTCGGTGCGCACGATCCGGACCCGTTTATCACTTGCCTTGTCGCCGAGCCTCAATTCGGCGGCGGCAAAGAGGCGGTCGACAACATAGTAGTTCTGGCGGGCGCGATAATTGACCAGCTCCGAGCCGCCCGACGGGCCGATGACGAAGAGCGGGGGCATCTCGCCTTGCCCGATACCGGATGGAAACTCGATATAGACTTTTGCGCCGTCGTCGAAGGCGCGTAGCGGCTTCCAGGGTGCCGCGTCGCCTTCGACACGGTAGCGGAAGTTGAGTTTCTGGATGTCGATCCCGGACGCGACCGGCTGCGCGGCGGAAGCCTGTGCGTTCTGGCGCCGCAGCGCGATCAACTGGTCTTGCGGATATTGCCAGGAGACTGAGGCCATATAGGTCGAGGCCGTCGATCGTAGCTCGAGATGATAGGTACGGCGGTCGCTGTTGATGACAAGATTGGTCTGGAGGTCGGGCCTCGTCGGCTTGACGAGAATATGGACTTGCAGCCGGTCCCCTGCCCCACTTTGCGTGTCGCCGATGATCCAGCGCACGGTGTCGCCGGCGGCGACGGGGCCGGAACCGACAAGTTGCTCGCCGGGCTGCAGCGCAATGTCGGTGACCTGGCCCGGCGCGGCATAGATCTGGTAGAGCGCGCCCTCGCTCCAGGGATAGAGCTGGATCGCGTTGACGAAGCCGTCGCGAACCGGCTGCATTCGCGCCGCCTCGTTCGCCTGGGTGATCCGCTGTTTGGGATCGGCCGGTTCCGCCTTTGCTTTGCTGGTCTCGACCGGCTTCAGCTGGCCGGGAAGCGGGAGTGGTTTCGGCAGCTCCACCACCTTGACCGGACCAGGCGGATCGAACTTCCGGACTGCAGGCACCGCATCGTCATATTGGATCTCCGGCGGAATGTATTTCTTTGAGGCGCAGCCGGTAAGCGCCGTTGCCGACAGCAGTGCCAGGACAAGCACACGTGCTTTCGTCATGTCGCGCGCGATCTGTCCTGTCGTCTTGCGTGTTCGTACCGCCCACATCATGAAAGCTCCTTCGACCAGTTGATGGCGTTGACGTAGACGCCGAGCGGATTGGCCTTCAGCCGGTCGGCGTCGCGTGGTTGTTGCGTGACGATGGTGAGGATGGCGGCCCAGCGCTCGGTGCTGGCCAGGCTGCCATTCTCATAGCGGCGCTCGATCCAGGTGACGCGGAACGAGTCCGGCGATGCTCGAATGACGCTGGAGATCTCGATGGCGACCTGAATTTTGCCGACCTTGGTGAAGGGGTCATTCAGGCGGGCATAATCGTTGAGAGAAACGGCGCCGCGATCGGTCGTGTACCCATAGGCGCGCAACCAACTCTGACGGACAATGACCGGATCAGCCGGAATGCTTCTCACCTGCTCAATGAAGTGGGCGAGATGCCATGCGATCTGCGGATCGGTCGGCCGATAGTCGGCAACGGCCGGGGCGACCGCCTGCGCCTCGCCGAATTTGTCGACCTGAACGACCCAGGGAACCACGGTGCCACGCGTCGACTGCCAGACCAAAGCGGAAGCGAAACCGCTGGCCAGCAAGAGCGAGCCGAAGGCCATCAGTCGCCAATTCTTCGCTTGCACACGGGCCGATCCGATGCGCTCATCCCAGACCTGCGCCGCACGCTGATATGGCGTCTCCAGCTGAAGCGTCTTGCCGTAACGAACAGAGGGTCGATTGAAGAAGCTCATCGGCGGTCGTCCTGATTGAGGGAAACATTCATTGAGCCGCCGCCGTGATCGCCGGAGCGGACGGAGTGCGCGGCCATGGAGGCGCCATGGCTCATGGCCTGGCCGCGCTTCATGCGGCTCGCCCATTCCGGCGGCGATCCCGCACCCGATGCGGTGGTTGTCCTGGACCCTGAAGGGGTGGTTTCTGATGGCCGCTCTCCACCTGTTGCGGTCCACGAGGCCGAGCGGCCAGCCTCGTGGCTGGCCGACAGGGCTGAAGCCGCGCGCGAGATCGCCTGCTTCACCGGTTGAGCGGTGGCGCCGGCACCAGCCTTGACGACACCCGCTGCGCCGGCAGCGATGGAACCTGCACCGCCCTGTCCAGATGTTGCCGCGGCTAGTCCCCAGGCAGCGGTAGTACTGCCCGCCAGATGGGCGCCGCCGCGCGCTGCTGCCGCCGACAAGCGTCCTCCGGCTCCTGCAGCACTTGCCGCGCCGCTCAAACCAGCGCGAGCGCCCATGGTGCCGGCAGCACCAAGACCGGCGGCGGCGAGGCTTGTGCCGACAGCAGCGCCCGCGCCAAGTTGTGGGGCGCCGGAAACCAGCCCGGTCGCGATGCCCGGACCAAAGATCGAAAGCCCCATCAGCGACAAGGCGCCGAGCACGAGCGACAGCGCATCCGTGATCGTCGGTTGCTCAGCGCTAAAGCCTTGAGTGAACTCGCCGAAGAGGCCCGAGCCGATACCGACGATAACGGCGAGAACGAGGATCTTCACACCCGAGGCTACGATATTGCCGAGCACCTTCTCGGCGAGGAAGGCAGTCCTGTTGAACAGCGCGAATGGGATCAGCACGAAGCCGGCAAGCGCCGTCAGCTTGAATTCGATCAGGGTGACGAAGATCTGGACGGCGAGAATGAAGAAAGCGATCAACACGATCGCCCAGGCGATCATCAACACCGCGATCTGAACGAAGTTCTCGAAGAACGAGACGTAGCCCATCAACTGGCTGGCAGCTTCAAGGATCGGATTGCCGGCGTCGATGCCGACCTGCGCGACGCGGCCAGGCTGCAGGAGCGCAGAGCCGGAAAGTGCGGATCCTCCGGCCTTCAAGCCGAGCCCCGAAAAACTCTCGAAGACGATGCCGGCGAGACGGTTGAAGTTGCCGATGATGAAGGCGAAGAAGCCGATATAGAGCGTCTTCTTGACCAGCCGGTGCAGCACGTCCTCGTCGGCACCCCAGGCCCAGAACAGGCCGGCGAGCGTGATATCGATGACGATCAACGTCGAAGTGAGAAACGCGACCTCGCCGCCGAGCAGTCCGAAGCCTGAATCGATGTAGCGGGTGAAGGTTTCCAGAAAGCGGTCAATAACGCCGGCGTCGTTCATGGCGCCACCATGTTCGGGCGGGATTGATCTTCCAGACTCCGCTTTGGCGTTGATGACTCAAGTGGCATGAGCCGGCTCTGAACCTTCCCGTCCAATGGAACCGCGTAAGGTATTACGGAGCGGGATGGCTGCAGGAAACGCCGACGGTTGTCTGCCCAGGCTTTCCTGCAGGACTCATCGGAGGCGGCGGCCGTGCCGATGTCCCGGCATCGCGCAAGTTCGACCTTTGCCGGCTCGCCGCCCGGATGTGCGGAGCGCGGGGAGGACGCATCCTGCGAACCGCTGCCGCGCAACGCCAAGAAAGCGGCGGTCATGGCGGCGCCAAGGGCAAGAACGGCTGTGATCCGGGCGGCGATCTTGATGTTCATGGTGACCAGCCTCAGTCGTGGAACATCTTCACGGATGACGGGCTGTAGCCGCTGCCCGTCATGAAGCGACTGAACTGTTCTCGCGCCTGCTCCTGCGCTGCTGCCTTTCTTGCTTCTTCGAGCGCTGCCGCCCTTCCTTGCGCGGCGAGCATTGCCGTGAGGTCGGCCATTTGCTGTGCCTGCACGGCGAGCAACTGGTTGCCGGCTTGTGTCGCCTGCAACACGCCTACAGCCGACTGGCTGGCGCCGACCAATGCGCTGGTCTGTTCCTTGGTCCCCTCGATATTGTCGACGGCGACGGCTCCGGCCTTCAATGAATGTTCAAAGGCCGATACCGAGGTCTGCCAGCGCTCGCGTGCGCTATCGACAAGCTGCTGGCTGGAAAGCTCCGAACCGAATTTTTCGTAGGTGGAAGCGAACTGGCTCTCGATACCCTGGACGCTGTAGGCAAGCCTGTCGGCCTCGCCGAGCAGGCTCTTCATCTTGGAGAAATTGCCCTCGATCTGGCTAAGCAGCGTGGTCGGCAACGAGGTGAGGTTTTTCGCCTGGTTGATCAGCATCTGAGCTTCGTTCTGAAGCGAGGTGATCTGGTTCTGGATCTGCTCCAGCGCGCGAGAGGCCGAAAGCAGGTTTTCGGCATAGTTCCTGGGATCGAACACGATCAACCCCGACGCTGGCCACGACGACAGCCCAACAACAGCAGCGAGTGCGCCAGCTGCCGCCATGCGACGGATACGGCGACGTGCAAAAACGGACTTCATGAGGAAACCTCCCTTGCGGATTGGTCGATGACGTTGGTGAGCCCGGGAACGAGGTCGGCTGCCCAGGAGAGACCGCGATCGGCAAGCCAAGCCTCAAGGAAGTGTTGCCGGCCGCCCTCAGCGATGATCCGCTCGATCGCCGCCTGATCGGTCTTGGACGATGCGGCGCACAGCGACAGCGCTATCGGACCAAGGCCCAGTTCGAACAGCCGGTTGCCGCGGCGCGATTGGCAGTAGTAGTCGCGCTTCGGCGTCGCCCGGCTGACGATCTCGATCTGGCGGTCATTGAGGCCGAAGCGCCGGTAGATCTGGGTAATCTGCGGCTCGATGGCACGCTCGTTCGGCAGGAACAGCCGCGTTGGACTGCTTTCGACGATGGCCGGCGCAATCCTGCTGCTATCGATGTCGGAGAGCGACTGAGTGGCGAAGACAACGGAAGCATTTTTCTTGCGAAGGGTTTTTAGCCATTCGCGCAGTTGATCGGCGAAGCCGCCATCGTCGAGCGCCAGCCAACCCTCGTCGATAATCAGCAGCGTCGGCCTGCCGTCCATCCTTTGCTCGATGCGATGGAAGAGATAGGCAAGCACGGCCGGAGCTGCACCTGTGCCGATCAGACCCTCGGTCTCGAAGGCCTGAACGGGTGCCTCGCCGAGACGTTCATGCTCGGCATCGAGCAGCCGGCCATAGGGGCCGCCAATGCAATAGGGCCGCAGTGCCTGCTTGAGTGACGATGACTGCAGCAGCACCATCAGGCCGGTCATCGTCCGTTCCTGAACCGGCGCGCTGGCCAGTGACGTCAGCGCTGACCAGAGATATTCCCTAACCTCCGGCGTGACAGGCACGCCCTCGCGCAGCAGAATGTCGACGAGCCAGTCAGCTGCCCAGGCCCGCTCCGGCGTGTGATGGATACGGGCAAGCGGCTGTAGCGAAACGGCGTCGATGTCGTCCGAAAGATCCGCCAGGGTGAGCAGAGCAAGCGGATCGTCAGGACCCTGACCGCTCGACGCATTGCTTCCCAGATTGTGCCAGTCGCCACCCATGGCAAGTATCGCGGCGCGGATCGAGCCGCCAAAATCGAAGGCAAAGATCTGGTTGTTCTCGTATCGCCGGAACTGAAGTGCCATGAGTGCCAACAAGACTGACTTGCCCGCACCCGTCGGTCCGATCACCAGGGTGTGGCCGACATCGCCGACATGCAGGCTGAACCGGAACGGCGTTGCGCCTTCTGTCCTGGCGAAGAACAGCGGCGGAGCGCCAAGATGCTCGTCTGTTTCAGGGCCTGCCCAGACCGCCGAGAGCGGGATCATATGGGCCAGGTTCAGTGTCGACAGCGGTGGCTGGCGGACATTCGCGTACACGTGGCCGGGAATGCTGCCTAGCCATGCCTCGATCGCGTTGACGCTTTCGACGATGCAGGTGAAGTCCCGACCCTGAATGACCGTCTCGAGGAGCCGAAGTTTCTCGTCGGCGCTCGACGGATCGCCATCCCAAACCGTCAGGGTTGCGGTGACATAGGCCTGACCGATCTGGTCGGAACCGAGATCCTGCAGAGCCGCGTCGGCATCGGCCGCCTTGTTGGCGGCGTCCGTGTCGACGAGGACTGATGCCTCACTGGTCATCACCTCCTTCAGGATGGCAGCCACTGACTTGCGTTTGGCGAACCACTGGCGGCGAATCTTCGTCAGCAGTTTGGTGGCGTCAGTCTTGTCGAGCATGATCGCTCGCGTTGACCAGCGGTAGGCGAAGGCAAGCCGATTGAGTTCGTCGAGGATCCCCGGAAAGGTTGCGCTGGGGAAACCGATGATGGTGAGCGTGCGCAGATGGGCATCGCCGAGCCTCGGTTCCAATCCGCCGGCGAGCGGCTGATCGACCAGCAGCGCATCGAGATGCATCGGGGTTTCTGGCACGCGAACGCGATGGCGTTTGGTGGAAACGCAAGAGTGCAGGTAGGTCAGTGTCTCCCGGTCATCGAGCCAGAAGGCTTCCGGGACAAAACCTTCGACCAGCTTCAGCACCCGGTCGGTGCGGTCGACAAAACTCTTCAAATGTTCCCACGGATCGACGTTGGTCTTTTCCCGACCTTCGTAAAGCCAGCCCTCCATCCGCGACGCTTCCTCGGTCGGTGGCAGCCAGACGAAGGTGAGGAAATAGCTGCTCTCGAACAGGTCCCCGTTCGGCCGATGATCGCGCAAGCGTGGCGATCCCTGGTCGGGCGCATCCTCGAATTGCTCTCGCCGTTCGATCTCGAGCAGCGCCGATGCGGAATCTGGGAACCGGTCGTCAGGATAGTCGGTGGTTGGGTTGCGTTGCGCTTCCACAAAGATCGCCCAGCCGGACCCGAGACGGCGCAGCGCGCTGTTCAACCGTGCAGTAGTACCGACCAGTTCGGCCGGCGTCGCACTGTCGAGATCGGGACCGCGAAAACGCGCGGTTCGCTGGAACGAGCCATCCTTATTGAGCACCACGCCCGGCGCGACCAGTGCTGCCCAAGGCAAATAGTCGGCAAGACTGGTGCTCTTCTTGCGGTATTCGGCTAGGTTCATCATGGCAAAACCTCTCAGCAGCCGAAATGCGCGGGGTAGCGCAGGTGCCGGCGAACCACGTCGACGAATTGCGCGTCGCGCTTAGCGGCCCAGACGGCGGCGAAGTGGCCGATCGCCCAGATGACGAGACCAGCGATCCAGAGGCGGAGGCCTAGCCCAACGGCCCCGGCGAGCGTGCCGTTGGCGATGGCGACGGCGCGCGGCGCGCCGCCGAGCAGGATCGGCTCGGTGAGCGCGCGATGCACCGGCGCGAAAAAGCCGCGAACTTCTTCGTCTTCCAGCATAGTCATCAGACGAGCGCCCCGCCGCCGAAGGAGAAAAACGACAGGAAAAACGAGCTCGCCGCGAAGGCGATCGAGAGCCCAAAAACGACCTGGATCAGCCGACGGAATCCGCCCGACGTGTCGCCGAAGGCGAGCGACAACCCGGTAACGATGATGATGATCACCGCCACGATCTTGGCGACCGGCCCCTCAACGGATTCGAGAATCTGTTGAAGCGGCTCTTCCCACGGCATGGAAGAACCGGCGGCAAAAGCCGGCGCGATCATGATGGTCATACCGGCTGTAGTCGCCGCAGCCGTGGAAAGCAGTGCCGCAACCCTGGGCATAGACGATGAAGTAGAGCGGATCGGATTCATTTTAGAGCTCCATGGGGGATTGTGGTTCCATGTCTGGTTGGGTCTCGATGGCCTTGAGCATGCGGTAGTCGCCGGTGACTGTGTCGAGCCCGTCGACCAGCGCGATCTCAACGAGCCGGCGGGACGAGCCGCGACCGGCGAGCACAGCAACAATGTCGACCGTCTCCGCAATGAGCGCGCGTGGGACCGTGACGACGGCCTCCTGCACCAACTGCTCGAGACGGCGCAATGCGCCAAGGGCGGAACCTGCATGGATGGTACCGATGCCGCCGGGATGGCCGGTGCCCCAGGCCTTCAACAGGTCGAGCGCTTCCGCGCCGCGTACCTCGCCAATCGGAATACGATCGGGGCGAAGCCGCAGCGACGACTTCACCAGATCGGAAAGCGAGGCGACGCCGTCTTTCGTCCGCAGCGCCACTAGGTTAGGCGCCGCGCACTGCAGTTCACGCGTGTCTTCGATCAACACGACGCGGTCGGCGGTTTTGGCGACCTCCGCCAGCAGCGCATTGACCAGCGTGGTCTTGCCCGTGGACGTGCCACCGGCGACCAGAATGTTTTTGCGTTTTTCGACGGCGAGCCGCAGCACGTCAGCCTGGGCTTCGGTCACGATGCCGGCGGCGACGTAATCTTGGAGGGTGAATACGGCGACGGCGGGCTTGCGGATGGCGAAGGTGGGTGCTGCCACGACAGGCGGCAGCAGGCCCTCGAAGCGCTCGCCTGTTTCCGGCAGTTCGGCCGAAACGCGAGGGCTGTCGGCATGTACCTCGGCACCGACATGATGCGCCACCAGCCGGATGATCCGTTCGCCATCAGCCGGGATCAAGAGTTCATCGGTGGCGGAGAGCCCTTCCTTCAGCCTGTCGACCCAGAGCCGCCCGTCCGGGTTGAGCATGACCTCGACGATATCAGGATCCTCAAGAAAGCCGGCAATGGCGGGCCCAAGCGCCGTGCGCAGCATGCGTGCACCGCGCGACACCGCTTCCCTGCCGGCTTGATGATTGATTGCCACGATGATCCCCATTCTTCGCGGCGAATTGGTTCGTGCCGCTGTCGGGGATGATTAGAAGAGGCAGGAATATCGACCTTGCAACAAGCAAAAAGGGATGTCGTGATGCGACCTGCAGAGACTTGCAAAATGCGGTGCGGCGATCTCGCGCTTGGCCGTGCCTATCCCGCTGGCAAATCATCCTTGCCGGTTGGTGAGGCTGGCGGGACGTCCTCGGCGATTTCCTGCCTGAGTTTTGGCCCTTTGCTCAATCTGCGGCCGAGCGCGTCAATAAACCCGTCATAGCGCTGCAGTCCTTTTGCACGGGCTTCGGCCTGCGCAGATTCCGGTAAAGCCGGCGTCGAGTTCAGCCAGAAGCGCACGAACAGCGCCATTGTCTCGATGGCGATGCCGACATCGCGCTCGACGCGCTGTACGCGCCGGTCGATTTGGTCGAGGCGGCGGGCGATTGCCGCCTCCTTCCGTTCCTCAGCATCCGGGGACAGGAACGAGGCGATCGCTGCCTCGGCGATTAATGATAGCGACACGTCGCGCCGAGCAGAATAATCGGCAAGCGCGTTCATCACGTCCGGATCGAGATAGGCTGAGAGCCGTTTTTTCTTCGTGTTCTTCATGGGCTCAAAGCTCAATGCCATCATTGGGATCGAGGGCGGCCTGCCGTGCGGTGCGCCGCATTATCTGATCGACCGCACGCCGACGGATGGCATCATCGTCGGGCTCGTCCCGGTCGAGGTCGAACTCGTCATCGAGATGAGCCGTGCGCCGAGGCGCGATGTCCTCGTGTTCGGGGAGTTCGGGCTGGCGGCGAATGCCGCCATTTGCAGGGTCCTCGTCATGCGTATCCGTCAAGATCTGCGATTGGAGAGCATTGCCTTCCGACGCCGCGGCGACTGTTGCGCTAGTCCAGTCGTCGGGTCGCGACGTTCTTTCGGTCGTTGCAGGCTTCGGTGGCGCCACGACACGCTCGGCAAGGCGTGGATCGACGAAGTAGCGTGCCTTCTTCGCCCGGATCGGGAACAGGCCCGACACCATTACAATGGCATCGGTCGGCGGAAGTTGCATGATCTCGCCGGGCGTCATCAGCGCACGCGCCGTTTCCTGCCGCGAGACCATCAGGTGTCCGAGCCAGGGCGATAATCTGTGGCCAGCATAGTTCTTCATGGCTCGCATCTCAGTTCCCGTTCCCAGCGAGTCCGAAACGCGCTTGGCCGTCCGCTCGTCATTGGTGGCGAAGCTCACACGCACATGGCAGTTGTCGAGGATGGAGTTATTCGGCCCATAGGACTTTTCGATCTGGTTGAGAGACTGCGCAATCAGGAAGGACTTGATGCCGTAGCCCGCCATGAAGGCCAACGCGCTTTCGAAGAAATCGAGCCGGCCGAGAGCCGGGAACTCATCGAGCATCATCAACAGACGCTGCCGTCGGTCCTTTGCGTGAAGGTCCTCAGTCAGCCTGCGGCCGATCTGGTTGAGCACGAGGCGGATCAGCGGCTTGGTGCGACTGATGTCTGAGGGCGGCACGACCAGATAGAGCGTTGTTGGCCGCTCGCCCTCGACAAGGTCCGCGATCCGCCAGTCGCAACGTGACGTCACTTTCGCCACGACAGGATCGCGGTAGAGGCCCAGAAAGCTCATGGCCGTCGAGAGCACGCCCGATCGCTCATTCTCCGACTTGTTGAGCAACTCGCGCGCTGCCGATGCCACGACCGGGTGCGGACCGGCGTCGCCCAAATGCCGCGTCAGCATCATTGTGCGCAGAGTTGATTCGATGGGCCGTTGCGGATCGGAGAGAAAGCTGGCGACGCCGGCAAGCGTCTTGACGTTCTCGGCATAAAGCACATGCAGGATGGCGCCAACCAGCAATGCATGGCTGGTCTTCTCCCAATGGTTCCTCCGTTCGAGTGAGCCCTCGGGGTCGACAAGGACATCGGCGACGTTCTGGACGTCACGAACTTCCCATTGCCCACGTCGGACTTCCAGCAATGGATTGTAGGCGGCCGAGCCCGCGTTCGTTGGATCGAACAGCAGCACACAGCCGAAGCGTGCTCTCCATCCGGCCGTCAGCTCCCAGTTCTCACCCTTGATGTCGTGAACGATCGCCGAACCCGGCCATGTGAGCAGCGACGGTACAACCAGGCCAACGCCCTTACCGCTTCGGGTCGGCGCAAAGCACAGCACGTGTTCCGGACCGTCGTGGCGAAGATAGTCGTGCTCTAGCTTGCCGAGCACCACGCCATCCGGACCGATCATGCATTCAGCGCGAATTTCGTCGCGTGTCGCCCAGCGCGCCGAACCATAAGTGGCAGCATCCTTTGCCTCTCGCGCCCGCCAAACCGACATGCCGATAGCAGCCGCGATTGCGACGAAGCCGCCGCTCGCCGCGATCAGCGCACCCTCGACGAAAACCTCTGGTGCATAGGCATCGTAGAAAAACCACCACCAGAAAAATGCAGGTGGTGGATAGACGGACTGGCCGGCAAGTTCGAACCAAGGCGAACCAAGTTGTGGCTGGAAGCCGAGCCGCCAGGCCGTCCATTGTGTCGCGCACCAGGTGGCGAAGAGCACGACCGAAAGGACGGTGACGACTTGACCCCACAAAATTCTGGTGGCCGGCATTTTTCGTCTCCCGAACTGAACAGTCAGGAGCGGATAGAGAATGTCGGGACCTAGCGCAGGCAAGAAGAAATGGGCGATAAAGGCAACCGGTCGTGTGCTGACGTGAAAAGACTTGCTTAAGGTAGGCGGTTCAGAGTGGGTAGCTCTACCTTACCTACACTTGGGATCGCTCAAAGCCCGATTCCTCGCTTCCTTCCGACATTCCAATCCACTCCCCCACTGGCTTGTGCAATGCCAGCAACGTGGTCGCCGAGATGCTTCTCGATCGATGAGGACCACGGCACCAGCCTAAAACCGAGGCCATCGTCGACCATGGCGAAGCGGCCGGAGGCGAGCGAGAAACGTTGCCGGTAAATGCCGGCCACATGATCGCCATCAGCGGCCTTCACGAATGACAAACCTGTCTCGACGGCGAGCCGGGAGCCAAGCACCTCGACTTCCCGGCTGCGCAGCGTGTCGATCAAATTGCTTGAGAGGATGATGCGTCGTCCGTCAGACCGCGCAAGCCCGTGCTCGACCAAGTGATTGGTGCGGTCCTCAAGCGCCTGTCTGACCTTCTGACCGAAGCCGCCTTCGCCAAGTTCCGCAGGCTCGCGCGCAACAAGCTGTCGGTCGAGCCAGGTGGCGCCGCCAGCCTGGATCTGCTCTTCGAGCGAGAAGTCGGAGCGAACGGCGAGCGCAAGGCGTTCACGACCTTTCGCATCGTTGTAGCGGCGAAGCTCGACGACGGAGCCCGGCACTGAATCCCCGGCGGCGTCGAGATCACGAAAGCGGATGTGATGCGTACGTCCGTCGATACCGTCGACAATGGCATAGGCCGAGCCACGCAGCTCGTCATCCAGGCCGCGCTCCAGCAGCCGGCCTATGACGGGCGCGTCGATTTCCTCGGCAGCAAGGACATAGCCAGCCACTGTCTTGTCGATGCCATGACCAGCGAGACTGCGATGTATTCGCTTGATGATGTCGCCGCGCTCGCCGAGCGCACGCAAGGTGGGCTCGGCTTCCTCAGCCATGGTCCATTGGCCAGGGCCGAACTCGCTGGCGAGGCCGAGCTTTTCGAGCCTGCGAAGACGTCCGACCTTAAGTGCCAGGAACTCGTCTGGTTGGCGGTCGGGACGCGGCGCCACATCGATTATGCCGTGGCGATCAACGTCACGAGTAAGCTGCCGATCGAGCTGTGTCCAACGCTCAGTGTCGACCTGCCGCTCGATGGTCCTGCGAATGTCTTGGTCTGTCCGCAGTCCCAGCGTCTGGGTGAGAATGTCGCTCGCGCGGTCGCGCATTCCCTGACGGATGTAGTCGCGCGAAATGACGAGGTTCTCACCATCATCAGTAACGCCCCGCACAAGGATATGAATGTGCGGATGTCCGGTGTTCCAGTGGTCGACACCAATCCAGTCGAGCCTCGTGCCGAGGTCGCGCTGCATGTCGACCATCAGGTCGCGAGCGAAGCCTTTGAGGTCGCCCAACTCATGGGCATCGTCCGGCGAAACGATGAAACGGAAATGGTGTCGGTCGTCCTTGCATCGTTCGGCAAAGGCGTCGTGGTTGACCTCGTCAGTCTCCGGCCCAAACATCTTTGCCTTTCCGCCGTCGCGCGTTACGCCTTCGCGGCGGAGATATTTGAGATGCGCGGCAAGCGGTGCAGCGCGACCGAATTGACGCACCACGCGCGCCTTGATGACGGCACCGCGTGAACGGCTGGTGATGAACCGATTAGCGCGGATGCTCGCCGACCTGCCACGGCCGAACGTCGAAGCGCGTGGAGAGACAATGCCGCCCTTGCGAGAAATATGCCCGCCTGCCCGCTGCGCGGCCGCAAGCGCCTGGAAGATAAAGGGCCGTGCGCGCTGGCCGGCGCGCGATCGGATACGGCCAGGACGGACACGAAAACCATCGTCACGGTTCATGGATGATGTGCCCGCGAGGTGCGACTTCCATTGGAAAGATTGAGAAGTTGGTCAGAGCACACATCGCAAGTTTCCTGCGCACATCGCAAAACGCGGCGAAAATCGTAAGAAAAACAAACAACCGACCGAGCCGCACATCGCGGCCCTTTATCCTGCCATCCCTCCCCGCGCACCCAGGAAACCAACCCTCCCTCCGCAATTTCTGCGACGGAGCGGGCCAAAATGCGATTGACCAGGCATGTAATGATCATTGTGACGCGGCTGAAGAACGCTGAACAAACAGGCCATGCGCAGCAGGATTCGGTGCGATTGTATCGCTACCGGAGGAGATGCCCGACAGCGGCTCGAAAGCCGTCAGATCGGTGACGGCGCCACCAATCGGCGGCTCCATACTGGATGAATAAGTCGCCGTGAACATGGCCTCAGTCTCAACGTCCGCGCCACGGTCGCCATACGATGCGGCGACATTCCGAATGTTGCCCGTGTGCGTGAAAACCGTCGAACCGAGTGGACTCGCCCTACCCGCTCCTTGCCGTGCACTCGTCGAAATGGGGACCGCACCACTGATCAGCGGTGCCAGTTTCCTGACATAATCGATCGTCTCGCGCGGCAGCGGTCGGCTGGTCGAAAGGTGCTCCTCGTATCGCCCAGGACCGGCATTGTAGGCGGCGAGGAAGCCATTGGGGCCGAAGCGGTCGAGCATCTCTCGGAGATACGCTGCGCCGGCAAGAATGTTGTCGCGCGGCTGATAAGGATCGTTACCGAGGCGGTACTTGGTACGCAGCTCTTGCCACGTCGGCGGCATGATCTGCATCAAGCCCATCGCGCCCTTGCTCGACACCGCATGAATGTCACCAATACTCTCGACATGCATGACGGCGCGAAGCAGCCGCTCGGGAATGGCAAAGCGTTTGGCGGCCTCCCGGATATGCGCCGACCAGGGATCAGACAATGAGATGGCGTTGCCGAAGTGCGCCGACCGCTCACGATGTGCGGCAGGCTCAGCGCAGACGGAAGACGCTGGAAGGGCGAGTATGACGAATGCAGACAGCATCGTCATACTGCTGCGGGTGACGGCGCATGCACCACTATCCTGATGCGTCGGCAGCCTGCCACCGTGCTCGCTTCCGTCAAGGGCACGGCTTCGCCGACCGAACTTGCTTGCCGCAAATTGCGGCGCGATGAGCGCCCGCAGCGATTGGCAAGCGTCCGGTCGCCCTTGACCTGCGCTGCGCGCGGCAGCCGTCTGACGGGCGATCGGGTCGAAGGGTTTGACCGGCGCCCGATCGATCAAAGGGTTTGATGCAGAAAGTTGGCTGAGGCGCAATCGGAGCATCCGATCAGCCTCGATCGTCGCGTTTCGACGGCCGGCTCCAGTGCAAGCCCCAGACGCTCTTCTCGGCATCTGACTGGAACAGGTTGGCACGGATCGGCTGCGTAAAGGACGGATCGTCGACGGAGACTGAAAGATAGCTACCAGCCTTCTCGCCGGTGCGTTCCCATGCCGCGCCGATCTCCATGCCTTCGCAGAAGACGCGGTGATCCGGCGCGTTTTCGGCATCCGATTTCTCGGCAGGCAGGATGGCGAGCTTCACATCGAGCGTCAGCGTTGAAATGTTGCCGAAGAAGCCGTCATCGTTGCGGGTGAAGGTGCCGATCTGGGCCATTGCGGTGCTCCTTTGATAAGCGTTGCTAAGGGTTGGGCGCCGTCACGGCTCGCGGTGATCCGCTTCGCCGGAAACATCGGGCGCCGGAGAGGTGCTGTCGGTGGTCCAGACCGGGACCGCGCGGCCGATGATCGAAGTGAGCGGCAGCGGCCCGAAATAGCGGCTGTCAAAACTGTCGGCTGCATCCCAATTCATGAGGAAGACTTCGCCATCGGTAATGACGCCACAGCCCTGCCAGACGAACAGCGGCCGACCACGACTGTCACGCTCGCGCGCATGTCCAAAGGTCAAGCCACGGACAAGGATCGCGGTGCCGCGACGGCAAACGGTCTGTCCGCCGAGTGCCAGCACACGCTTCAGAAGCGGCACGCCGTTCGGCAGATAACCGCGCTCCGCAAGGAAGCCCGCCAGCGGCTCGGGCGGCATGACGACGGCGATATCGGCAACATTGATCCTGTCGACCGGCTCGACGCGGTAGAGCCCCATGGGGACGCTCGCTGATGCGTTCCAAATGAACTGCAGTCGATGGCCGGCCCACACTGGCGCGGCGACCAGGACCGCACTGCCGAGCATCATGGCAATGGTCGTTGCGCGCATGCTCATGGCTCAATCCTGCGGCGCAGGAGCCATGCCTCATGGCGCTGGCGTGTGTAGGGCCTGGGCGCCTCTCTAGCTGCGAGCCGGCTGTGGGCATGCCGCCAGTAGTCCGGCGAGGCGTCAGCAGGATCGATGTCGATCGCCTCGACAGCGTCTATGATATTCAGCACCTTCTCGACATTCGGCCATCCGATAGCCATGAGTAGGATGTCAGCGCCAGGACGCACATAGGCGACTGTCGAGCAGCGCTCGCCGATGGCAACGGCGCGCAGGATGTCGATGCGCGAGGCGACGGTGCCAAAATCGTTGGCGGTCCAGCGAACGAAGGCAAAAATGCTGCCGGGCGCGAAGGTGACAACACGACGACTGCGATCGATAGTCCTGTTTGCGGCAACCTTGCCGAAGCGGATGTAGTTCTCGATCCGCTTCTTCAGCCACACAAGTTCGACATGGGTGAAATTACTCATGCTGGCCTCCGTGACAGGAGGCACCAGCAGCCGAGAAGGCGAAACGGGCGTCGGAGACATCGGCTGCGATCTGGGAGTAAGAACAGATCTCGTCGCTCGCTAAGACCGACGGGGCAACTCTCCGCTGTCGTCCACAGCCGTGTGGATCAGCGCTTTGCGTTAGAAAGAATCCGAAGGATTCACAGTTAGAAACGTTAGAGGGCCGCGTTCGGCAATCGCCACAAGGACTTAAGGCCGATTTCGGTTCCTGATAGCACGGGAATCCGGTTCCCGATGGCACGGGTGTTGCGGTTCCTGATAGCACGGGCCTGTCCACAGTCATTTCACAACCTTGATTGTGCGACCGCGCGGTGCGCGACGGGTTGTTAGGGTGTTGGCGAATGGATCGCCCGGGTCGGGTTGGAAGGTCAGGCGCGATCGGCCATCGGGATCGAGGGCGAGCGCCAGTCGGTAGCCGGGCAGCGGCTGACTGCGGACGATCTCGCGCAGGTCGAAGGTGAAGCGTTTGAACGGCGACAGGCTGCCGGACTTCAGATGCAGATGACGGAGATCAAAACTCCAGCCTTGGGCCTGATGGCCGCCGTGCTTCCGTACGAGGCGATAAAGCCAGCGCTCGAGGCCACCTGTCAGCCCGAAATATTCGCGGTCGATGGTGAGGATCAGGGCATCGTCAATGATGCCGGCATAAAACCAGTCCGGCAGGACGAGTTCGATGCCGAGCGGCCGGCCACTAGCGTCCACTCGCTCCCTCCATTCGTTTATCCAGGAGAAGCGATGGCGCCGTCGCTCGGACGACTGGCGGATAGATGTGGCGACTGTCGTTGATTGCAGCCGGTCGAGCGCAGCCTTCAATCTGTTGTAGCTATGGGCGGAATCGCCACGGTCGATGAAGGCAAGGATCTCGTAGGGCGTAGCCGACATCAGGCGTGATGTGCGAAGGCCGTTGTCGCGTGCGTCGACGATCTGGCTGGCCGCCCAGATCAGGATATCCGCATCCCAGATCGTCGCCATGCCATGTTCGACCGTCGCTTCGACGCGGATCGACACCTCGCCCATGCGAAAGTCGATCGGTGTCACGCGGCGGGATTTGGCGAGTGAGAAGAACGGCCACGACATGAGGTCTTGCGCATCGCGTGGCGCGATGGCGCCTGAGCGGGCATGGAACAGCTCAAGCTGAATCTGGTCGGCCGAACGATGCCGCATTGGCGCCACCCCAGCAAGTCAGGAGATGGGATCGCGTCTGCCGGCATAGGCTGGCGCACGCGCCGCATGCGGCTTGGCGGGCGGAACATAAGTCGCGTTGGCATCACTGGTGGAGGTGCGCGCGCCAAGTTCGATCCAGGCGTGCAGGTCGTCGATGTCGTAGAGAACGCGCCCGCCCACCTTGCGGTATTTTGGGCCGGTACCATAGGTCCGGTGCTTTTCCAGCGTGCGAGCGCAAAGGCCGACGATGGGCGCTGCCTCCTTGGTTCGCAGGTATTTTGGGGGCGCGTCCGCGGGACCCTTCGACATCGCTCGATCTCCATTCGGTTCTGCTGTCGTCCTGGCCTGCCGGGACGCGCGAAACGGACGATGGTCGAAATGAGGAAAAGCGAGGGAGGGCAAAGATCGGGGGATGTGTTTTTGCTACCCCTGCGACGAAGGGCTTCAGCGATCGGATTTTCGGCTGCGGCTGTGTGGATAGAAGAGAAGGTCGCGGTAGCCGCCGGCGATCAGACGATCCGCCCTTCGCAAGATCGCCCGGACCTTGTGCCGGAGATGATGATCGCGCCAGTCTCGCGGCGCGATCGACTCTCGAGACAACAGCACTTCGGCGATCTGGCGGTAGGCGGCGCCTGCGCGGCGGGCGTCATGAGCGCGCAGATTGAGCGTGTGCCTCGTCTTCGTTTGCTGCGGCAGCGCGCCATAGGCTGTTGCGGCCGGCCGGCCGTTCAGTGCGCGCCAGAACCGACGCGCTGCGTCGAGCCGTGTCTCGAAGGCGTCGTCGAGCGGCAGGAGGACCGCATCGATGTCGGGCGGACCGCCGAAGTTTTCGGCAACCAGCCCATGCGTTAGTGGCGAAGCCGGCCAAAGAATATGAAAATCTTCGTTCTGCTTCCAAACGCTGGCGTTGCGGAGCCTGGAAAGATGAACTGCCTGGTGAGAAGGATTGATCGAGGCAGGCATCCGCGTGGCCCGAAGCAAGCGCGGCGAGGCCTGTTCCGTCCAGACGATGCTCTCAGCTAACGGAAGCCCGTCACCGGTGACTGTGAAATCGCGCACCCCAACGGGCGGCAAAGTCGGGCGGACCGACAGGTTCTCCCGAACCCGAGTTCTGTGATGTAAGCTGGCTGCATTCGGCGACGAAGTTGTCGTTCCGGATCAGATACTCGGCAGCGAACTCCGCAGCTTCGTAGCCGCGCATGGGCGCGTAAACCGTCGGATCGGTCCAATCGCTGTGCAACGTGCCAAGTCCTCTCCCGATGTCCGCACCAGGCTGTGGGCCTTGCAATCAGCATCGGGGGCGATACGGACATTGGGTAGTTGGAGAGCCGGCAAACCGCTTTGCTGATTCAGCAAAGCACGACGAACAACCAGCGATGCTCAGTGTGGCGCACCGCCCGCAAGTAGATATCGATAGCCGTTCGTCGTCATCCACCGCGCGCGGGCAAGATGGGTCTCCCACGACCGGAAGGCCCGCTCCGGTTCCTGGTCAGGGTCGATGTGCAGGACGATCCTGGCGACCTCACGCCAATCCGCATCTTCGGCCGCCGCGTCGAGTAGGCGGATGTAGGTGAGCAGCCGCTCCTCGTCATACCCGGTCAGGATCGGGCCGTCCGGCGCAGTGTCTGCAACGTCGGGGTCAAGCAGCGGTTTAAGCAAACACCTTTTCCATCTTTGAACTCATTTTGTCGAGAATACTCCGTGGTTGGATACTCGACAAGGCGCTGCACTCGCGGGCATGGAGATACGCGAGGTATTTGCACGCAATTTGAGGCGGTACCGACAGGCGGCTGGGCTTTCGCAAGAAGAGCTGGCCCATCGCGCGGAGGTCGATCGTACATACATCAGCGCGTTGGAGCGCAGTGTCTACGGCGCGACAATTGACGTTGTCGACAAGCTGGCTAACGTGCTCGGCATTGAGGCCGCAGACCTTCTAAGGCGACCTCCGTTGCGCGTTACAAAGTAGCAAGGGAATCGACCATTTTGGTATCTGTTGCCACCCAAGACAGCAGTTGCATCGCGAGCCTGGCGAGCCGCGGCCGCCTAGGGTGGCAGCGTTCGCCGATCCGAATTTGCAGATCGCCGGAAGATGTTGGTGTGATAGAGTTGCGCGGCAGGATGGGGTTTCCGCACCATGCCATCGGACGAGGGCGAAGAGCCTAGGAGGCGCCTTCTACCATCGAGTCCGGCTCCTCAATTGCTATAGATTTGTTGAACACGAATGCGATGAAAGTCGTCCGTTCGTAAAAGCGAAGAAGCCAAAACGAGTGTAGCTCGTCCTCGTCAACGACCAGGTATTTGTAATCCAGGATGTCCGGCTCGGCATGGGCGATGACCACCGCCTCCGCGAACTCTGTAGGGATTGGGTATTTAAGCACGTCGGCCCAAACCTTGTCGTTCTTCACGACTGCCAACAACCGGTGATGGTGACAAAGCCCTCGAACGACCTTCCGTATCGTACCCAGCACCCGTGGATCGTTCCCAGGGTAGATCATGTATCTGTTGCCCTCGAATTCGGGAGCGGGCTTCATAAGCTTGAAGACATCTAGTGCACGTCGTCGACCGTCAACTTTCCCAAAGCTTCGCCGTATTGGTCCCTCCCAAACTTCGCGGACACTCGGGCTCGCGTCGCCGGACATCGCCATCACGTTGCGGAAATGCACATCGTCGTCCGAGGTACCGTTGTTGCAATCGAAGCATGCTGCGACGGTAATGCGCTGGAACGTGCTGCTCGCGCCTTTGGACTCGGGATACAGTCCCTTTGGCACCACGTGCTCACGCGTCGTCAGACGGAACTCGCCACACAAGGCGCAATTGTCCCAGCGTTGTTTTTTTCCCATCGAGCTAGTCCCATCCGAGATCAGAGATAAGCAAAGTGATTGGTCGCGTGGTAGTATACCTATCTCTGAGTCGTTGAAAGGATGCGTCCTATGGCAAAGAATGAGAAATCGTCTTCGAAAGTGTCGACGCTTGCAAGCAAGGTCTTGAGCGGTGCAAAGAAGCCCACCCTTGCCGAGAGCAAGAAGCTTGCCGGATCGGTGCTCACGCAATCACCGGACAAGCCAAAGGGCAAGAAGTAGCTAAAACATCGCCCGGAATTCCTCAACGCGCATTCCATTGCGTTCTCCTTTGAGGACAGGTTTTGTGCCACCTATGACCAGACCTGTTTTTTGTTGCCACTAATGACAGCAGTTGCCTCGCGAGCCGGGCGCAGCCCGGCGAGCGGCCGCCGTGTTCGGTTCGGGCGGACGCGCCGATCCGCGCTACTGGCCGGCTGTTGTTCTTATGTCATTACGGTCTCGTTGATGCGGCGGACCTGAAAGGCCGCCCGGCGAGATTTTCGCCGCGCGGCCTTTCGCTTGCTCATGCGGCCCTTTCCAACAAGGCCTTCGCCCTGCCTTCAAGCTCCAGTCTGCTGTCCTGATGCGCCTTGCTGCGGGCATGCGCGGTCATGCCTTGCACGAAATCAAAGACGCTTTCGGGTGGGCGGCCTTCCTCCTGCAACACGGCCTCGATGATCTTACCCGTTTCACCCTTGGAGAAACCGCGTTTGCGCAGGAAGGCTTCACGGTCGTCGTCGGTGCTGGCTACGATCTTCTCGCGCGCGGCCTTGATCCCGGCGATGAACAGCGCCGGACTTGAATTCGCAAAGCTCGTCAAAGCGGGCGCTGCCTCATGGGCAAAACGTTGCGCGGCAAACTTCGAATGCCGAATGCTAATCTGCTCGAAGCCTTCCACACCCCACAGGTTGCGGTTCATGCACACGGCGCGGAGGTAGAAAGAGGCGATGCCTAGGGTTTTCGACCCGACTTCCGAATTCCAGCAATAGAAGCCTCGGAAATACAAATCCGGTTCGCCGTTCGGGAGCCGTCCGGCCTCGATCGGGTGCGTATCGTCCACCAGAAACAGGAACACATCGCGGTCGCTGGCGTAAAGCGTCGTGGTGTCCTTGGTGATATCGACGAATGGGTTGTGCGTCATCGTCGCCCAATCCAGAACGCCCGGTACCTTCCACATGGTATCGCCGGTGCCATTGCCCGCGATCTTCATGACGGCGGCGACGAGCTCGTGATCCCAGATTCGGCCATAGTCCGGGCCGGTCACGGCGCGAAGCTCAACGCGTCCGTCCTCCGTCTCAAGGGTCTTCATCAATTCCGCCCTGTGGCTCAAAAGGCCGTGCTGCAAGTTGATGCCCGCAAGCGGCGCGGGAAGCTGGCGCATGTAGGTGGCCGGTGCGCCAACGAGGCTGCAAAGTTGGCCAAAACTCCAATGCGTGGGGGCGATTGGCTGCTCCTGTCCCGGGATCATGAGCGAAAGCCGCTCCGCATTGTCGCGGGTAGCTTCCACGCGCACGGCGCGGCTTTCCACAGTGCGAGCGGTGGCGCGATCCGCTCTCCGTTTTACGGCCTTATAAAGCTCGGTGAGGTTCAGATAACGCTCGTCATCGGGGCGCGAAAACCATTCCGAAGAAACCCGCCCTATGCGCTCGCCGCGCGAAATATCCACGTGAAAGCCGCTGGAAGCCGCCTGCTGCTGGCTGTTGTTCTCGCTGTTGATGATGGTGGTCATGTTCATTGTGGTCACTCCGTTTTCCGTTAATGCCGAAGGCATGTCCCCCGGCATGCCTTCCGGGGGCGCGTGAGCGCGCGGGAGTGATGGGGGCCAATGCCGGCGCGCGGAGCCGGGCTGCGCGGTCGAGCGGAGCGGATGCAGATTGATGCAAGAGAACGTCAGCGGTCGGCCGCTTTGTGAGCCGGCAACCCTGCTCTGCATAGGTGGCATTGGCGGGGAAGCGAGGGAAAGTCCCCTCGCTTCCTTGAAACGATCGGCAAGGCTCGTCCGCAGCCGATCAGCAGGATGGAAGCAAAGCTTAGCTACTTGATATTCGCGACGGATGAGGATTGTTGGCAGGATAACGAATTGTTTGCCTGATTGGCGAAATAGACAACTCACGTGTTATCAGCGTGCCCGATGAGACAAGAGGTAAACTCCATGATCGTTTCTCCACACCAGGACGACCAGACCGATCTCGTATCGATCGCCGCCGACATCGTCTCAGCATACGTTTCGAACAATCCCCTGCCCGTCGGCGAGTTATCGAAGCTGATCGGAGATACCTACGCCGCTTTGCAAGGGATTGGCACATCAGTGGCCCCGGCCGCAGTCAAGCTGGAACCGGCGGTCCCAATCAGGAAATCGGTGACACCGGACTTCATCATCTGCCTGGAAGACGGAAAGAAGTTCAAATCCCTGAAGCGCCATATTGCAACGCGTTACAATTTGAGCCCCGATGGATACCGTCAGAAATGGAGCCTGCCCTCTGACTACCCGATGGTGGCGCCGAATTACGCGGCCACCCGCTCGGCCCTGGCGAAATCAATAGGACTCGGGCGCAAGGCGCCGCCGCCCATGCCCGCCGCGGCAGAAAAACCAAAGCGAGCCGCTCGCGCGGCAGCAGCGACAACGATCGCAACAGCAGTCAAGTCGCCGGTGAAGAAGGCGCGCAAGGCACCCTCGAAAGCGTAGCGTGCCGCGCCTAAGAGAGATGCCAGGCAATTGCGGACCTGAACATGGCGAAGCCCCGCATTGCGGCGGGGCTTCGTGTTAGGTCGGATCACTCGGCGGCGCGGCGGGACCAGATGAGCGAGAACTCGCCCTCGGCGTCGGTCTCGACCAGGCTCGCATAGATCGGAGCGGGGAAGCTCGGATCGTCGAGCTTGACTGAGTGATAGTCGCGGCCCTCTCGCGACGTTTTCTTCCATGCCGCGCCGAACTCGGTAGCACCGGCGAAGATGCGGAAGTCCGGACCCTTTTCGTTGTCGCCTTCGGCCGGGGCGAACGTCACCGTCTTGACGTTGAGGTTGAGGGTCTTGACCGAGCCGGAGAAGCCGTTCGCGGTGCGGGAGAATGTGCCGATTGTAGCCATTGCGGTGGTTCCTTCTGTTTTCTCGGGCCGCGCCTATCGCGGCCTCGATGGTGGTCGTGAGACTGGAGACGATCGGAACGCACCCACCGGGGTCCCCGTTGCGCTTGCGCAGTGGGGTGGTCCTTAGGGGCTGAAACGAAGTGGAAGACGGCGGTGCGAGGCTTTCTTGGACCGCGAGGAATGGACGCGCAGCGGACAGGGGAAGAAAACGCAGCGCCATCGTTGCGGGAAGACGATCGAGGATGAGCGAAGCGAAGCCGGTCTTCGGTCAGACCCAATCCATTCGAGGGCGCCATGCGCGTGGCTTGGAATGAACAGATAGAAGGGAACTCCACAACGACGACTGCGATCGATCACGCACATTGTCGTCCGCGCCGTGAACGCTCCTCCGTTTTGGCCAAAGAAGGTGGACCTACGCCTCAACCGCCAGGGCGGTGTTGGTCGCGGCCCCCTAAAACAGGTGACGAAGAAATGGCCCGACTTTCCTGATCTTCAGGTTGAACCGCCACGCATTCGGGCCCGCATGGAAGGCGACTAAGCGCTTGCCAAGCAGCGGCTGCCAAGCTGCCAAACACCGTGACGATTTCTGTCTCAAGTTGATTCAATGCCAGCCTGGTTGAGATCGGGGGCGAGGATGA
The DNA here is from genome assembly GCF_003071665.1 of Aminobacter sp. MSH1. Classification (GTDB taxonomy): domain Bacteria; phylum Pseudomonadota; class Alphaproteobacteria; order Rhizobiales; family Rhizobiaceae; genus Aminobacter; species Aminobacter niigataensis. Next base: position 392,150 of record NZ_CP026265.1, read on the forward strand.
CCTCTCACACCTGATCCTCCGCCACATTGCCGAATGATCCGCTACGGTGACGCCTCACGCCCGGTGAGGCATTGCCGGAGGGCCGCCGCGCATGGCGTCTGATGCCGAATTGATGCGCTATGCGCTGCATGGCTTTCTCTCGATAGCAGCGGTGTAAATTCCCGGTTCGAGCGTTGGTTTGCACCGGATTCCGTTCCTTGACACGATGACAGTGCGGAATTGCCTGTGCCATAAGGCCTATCGTTGAACCAACTCAGAAGGGATGGAAACGATAGCTGTAAACACGATCGATATTGCCGAACGCCTTGCAGACGCGCACGACCTGTCGAAAACCCAAGCGAAATCCGTGGTCGAGGATGTGTTGAAGGGCATTGCGGAGGCCGCTGCCAAGGGCGAGGAAATCAGCCTCAACGGCTTTGGCAAATTCAAGGTGCAAAACAAACCAGCACGTGATGGTCGGAATCCTTCGACTGGTGCTACGATCAAGATAGCCGCTTCGAAGAAGATCGTCTTCCAGCCGGCAAAGGCTCTCAAGGACGCGGTAAACGGCTGATCATCCATATAGAACGATGATGCATCTCGCCTGACGGCAACGCGCGTTCGTGTTGGGCGATGATGGCCTCAGGCTAGTTCATCAGCTTCTCATTGCTGCGGTTCCTCGGTAGAGGCGCCCGGCCGCGCCATTGGCGCGGCCGGAAAATTCTCTGAAGGAAACTGGCCGAGACCGCGTGGCGGCTCCGGCCGTTGCGGCTCACTCGGCGGCGACGTTGAACGGCTCGCCTTCCTCGGCCAGGGCGCTGCTTTCGGCGAGCGCAGAGTTCGCCGGCTCGGGCTGAGCGGTTTCCGGCTCCAGTTCGGCTACGTCCGCCGATCTGGCATCTCGACCTCCCGCGTCCTGCCGTTCAACGAACGCCGGGGGTTCCTGGGTCCGCAAGACTGCAGGCAGCCATCCCGTTCCAGCGAGCAACGGCTCGGCGGCTTCCGCCATGGGCTGTTTCTTCAAGGCCGACAGCCTGTCGACTGCTTCTTCGCTGACAGCTTCGCGCACGACGTCGAGGATATGGGCCTTGGTGACGCGCCCGAGATAGGTGCGTACGGTCGGCGTCCAGTGTGCCGTCATGTCGAGAGCAACCGCCGCCGCCAACCTCTCCGCTGCCTCGTGGGCGCGAGGCTTGCGCTCCCAAGGCAGCTTCACAGCGTTGACCGTGAGCGAGGCGCAATGGGCGAACAGCGCCATGACGCTTGCATGATCGAGCGAAGCGATGAACCCCCATAGGTCGGCGACGTCGCGCGGCATGTCCGTCGCCCATCCCGAATGACGATCTGCCAGCGCCTTGCCCGCTGCCGTATCCTCAATGCCGGCCGCGTGGCCAGCGAGATAGGTGCTGGTCGGGCGGATTTCCAAACAATGGGCTTCCGCGCCCTGATAGAAGGTCTGCGCGGCGAGCGTGTGCGTCACAGCTATAACGGCGATATCCGGCTGCTCGCCAAGCGCAAGGCGAAGGCCGAGCGTCCGATGGGCGGTCAGATCGCGGACGAGAAGATCGGACAGCGGCTTGCCGTCGTCCTCCGCTTCTTCGTCGCTCCCATCATCGGGGTCCGATCCGGTGCCGGCCTCGGTGATCTCGCCATCACCATTGATGCTGTAGCCTTCGCCCTCCGACTGCGTTTTCGCCTCTAGCTCCGGCTGCTCGTCCTCGGCACGGATGAAGCCGCGTTCGATGCGCGCCGTCCCGTCATGGGAAAGCACGACGAACACGCCGCCCCGCGCGATGTCGTCAGGAACATAGGCATGACGAAGGGCGTCAATGCGCTCGATCTCGCCTTCAAGCTCGCCGAAACGCTGATCAACATCGTCGGGAAGTTCCTCCGCGTTGTCCCACTCCTCGGTGAGCCGATTGAAGGCGTCGGATGCTGCCGCATAGGCGGCTTCGTCTTCTTCCAACAATTCCGCTGGCTGCGGGTAGGTCCGGCGCAGGCCGTTGGCATGCGGATAGTCGATATGGACGTCCGCCCATTTCCAGCCCTCGGCCTCCCTGACGGTTTCGGCGATGCTTTGCAGCTTCCCGATGACCAGTTGGTCGAGCAACGCAGCGTCCTCATAGAAACCGCCACGATCCTCGGTGAACAAGTCGCGGAGGATGGTACCCCCCGCCTCCACGTAGGCTTCCGCGCCGATGAAGTTTGCGCGGCGATCGGTTGCAGCAACATGCGTCCGTGTCAGTTCACGACGGATGATGTAGGGCTCGCGATTGTAGTTGAGGTTTTCGAAAACCTGCTCCTGCCGGGCGTGATCATCGGTGAGGCCGAAGGCGATCAGCTGGTCGAGGGTCAGATCGCCATCGCGATAAACCTGCATCAGCTTGGGGCTGACCGCGCCGAGCCGCAAGCGCTGCCGCACGACGTGCGCGGTGATGCCGAAGCGGGCGGCGATTTCCTCCGCACCCCATCCGCGTTCGCAGTGAAGCTCACGGAACGCCTCGAACTGATCGGCGGGATGCATCGCCTCGCGGGTGATGTTCTCGTCCAGGCTGATCTCGTGCGCATCGTTCACGATGTCGATGACGCAGCGGATCGGTTCGGTCTTTTTAATCTGCTTGCGCTTCACGCGAAGCAGTTGCGCTAGCCTGCGGCCTTCACCAATACTGACGAAGTAGAAGCCGGTTTCCGTGCCTTCCCCGTCAAGCTCCGGCTCGACCACAAGATTTTGCAAGATGCCCTTGGCGGCGATGCTTGCCGCATAGGCTTCGATGATTGCCTCGCTATGCGGGATTTTCCGCGCGTTGCGGGGCGACTTCTTCAACTTGTTCAGCGGAATGAAAACCTCCGTACCGCTCTCGCTGACAGTTGCGGTTTTTGCGCTCGTTTCAATGATCGTCATGGCTTTGGGTCCTTTCCCGTTACATGCCGAAGGCATGCCCCTCGGCATGGCTTCCGGGGGCGCGTGAGCGCGCGGCAGAGAGGGGGGCGAATGCCGGCGAGCGGAGCAGGGCTGCGCATCGAGCGGGGCGGAGCGGATCAGTTCAGGAATTCGCGGTTATGCGCCGCCTTGCGAGCGGGCGGCCTCGCTTTGCGCAGGTGGCATTCGCGGGGGAGAGATGGCCAAGACCATCTCTCCCCTTCTTGAACGAGTACGGACTTTGGTGCCCATCGTCTGGGCCATGAGTTCCAGAGTTCCAGGCTGCCTCGTATGCAACTTTGGCCATGAACCGACCGCCAGAGTGCATAGCGAGCAGTCGCCTAAGCAAGCTGGTAAACGACCGGACCGCCCCGATGCCGGAGTTGACGACGGCACCACAATGCGGCTCATTGTAGAGTCGTCTCCGGCTATCCAATTGTATTGCTACCTTCGGAATATTTCCTGTAAATCCAGCAACTACATGTATAGGACTCAGACAATTGCATTGCCGGGAGGGAGTATGAAAGAGCGGTTTGAAGGCGGCAACAGGTCGGCGCTTATCGCTAGTCTGAAGCGGCAGTTTGACAGTGGCGATGCAGAAGTCGCCGAGGCAATCGCCACGGCTGGCGAACTTGTAGAATACAAGGCCGCGGATGAGCTCATTGCCGAGGGCGGTGAGGACAACGACGTCTTTTTTTTAGTCGCAGGCGGCGTCTCCGTTGTAGTCAAAGGTCAAGAAGTCCGCACTCTAAAGGCCGGTACGCACGTTGGTGAAATGGCCGCGATAGAGCCTTCGCAACGGCGGTCGGCCTCAGTGTTCGCCGAAGATACGGTCGTAGCCATAAAGATGTCGGGAACAGAATTCTACGCTTTGGCCGACAAGTTTCCAGGGTTGATCTGGAGATCCGTCGCCCAAGAGCTTTCTCGGCGGCTATTCGATCGTAATCGACTCATGACCACGCCCAACGAGAAGCCGAGGATGTTTATAATGTCCTCTGTGGAGGGGCTCGACATTGCAAACGAAATCCAGACAGGTCTGCAGCATGACGTACTTGCAACCGTGTGGCCGAACGGTGTCTTTTGGGCCGGTGGTTATCCGCTTGAATCTCTGGAACTGGCAGTGGCCGAGAGCGATTTCGGTGTGGCCGTCGCACTATTCGAGGACATCGTCGAAACCAGCAGAGGCGCTCGCAATTCTGCCATCCGCGATAATGTGCTCTTTGAACTCGGTATGTTCATGGGACGCCTTGGTCGACGCCGCAGTATCTTAGTATATCCGCGCCAAACGGGGATAAACCTTCCGTCGGACCTCCATGGCTTGACGCCAGCGTCTTTCGCGACGGGCGATCCCGGCACGCTGGCGTCACGCCTGGGACCGGTTTGCACGCAAATCCGAAAAATCGTACGGCAACTCGGCGTTAAGACACCAAATTCCTAAGCCAATCCAGACTGGTCTCCATAAGATTCCTCTTTCTCGTGGCGGTGCCAACATCAGCGACTACGATAACCGGCTCAGGAGGAAGTGATCGGGAAAACGCGGTCGCCGATAGTGCGAGCTTTTTTGGGCTTGTGCGGCGTACGATCAATAAGACAGCGAAATTCACGCCAACATCTGGGTCGGATACAATCGAGCGCATCGTCCTGACATCATCAGTGCTCGGCAGTGGGTCGAAGCTCGGATGTGAGTGCCATTCGCCTAGATAGTTGTAGCGTTCATAGTTTTCGCCTGTTCGCCTGAAGAATTCTCGTAGGAATTTTTCGTGCAAGATAGGGTCGCGCTCGAAATGGGTGCGAGTGCCATGGCTTGTTTGGATCGAAATATCTACGATCCGAAACGTTTCGTCCATCACATGCTCGCCTACAACAAGACCGCCGATCTCTTGGCGCTTAGCCTTTGCGAGCGCGATGTTGAGCCTCGAAGCAATGTCATCGGGTAGAAGGAGTTTCACCAAAGGATCTTCCAAGTATTTCAATGACGCGTGCCCGCTCGGCAGCTACTTCGGCTGCGTCGAGGCCGTTCTGTTCGGTGACAACCTGAGATGCGAGTCCGACGTCAACAGGTTCGGTATGGAACGGCTCGCTGTAAAGCCATCCTTCAGCGAGCCCAATGAAATAGGCTGAGCGTGGAAAAATGGACGGAGAGCGGGGGATTAGCAGGTCGATTGCGAATCGCGAGGCATGAGCTGCAATTACGGACACATCCGCATCATCTGCGACCCATGGAATGCCTGCATTTCGATCTTCATATGACCTTTCGGGGCGCTCATTGACGATTCCCTTCTCAGCGCACCAGTTTTCGATCACACGCCGCATCAGTGCTGGACCGGGCTCGATGCCTGGGCGATGGCGAGCTATTAGACCGCCGATACCCCCTCCGTGGATTTCCGCCCATATCATCGCCTTCCTACCAGTCTCGGCGGCCGCGCACAGATAGTTGAACGCCTCTGCGCTGGAAGTCGCGTCAACAATAAGGTCGCATTGCGAGATAACCTCGATGAGCCCTTCGAGATTACCGCTCGACTCTTGCCCGCCAAGACGTTGTCTACGAACATCAGTTCGGGCCGTCGGATTCACTAACTGGACGCGACGGGCAACGCCATCTGCTTTGTGTGTCACGATATCCCGCCAATCGAGATCATGTCGCACAAAGTTACCAGCCAAGAGAACGTCATCATCGACCAGAAGAAAATTCCCGACGCCAGACCTGGCAAGGCTCACCGCGACCTTGCTGCCGAGTGACCCGCAGCCGATGACAGCCACCTTCCTTTCCGAGAGAGAGCGATGGTCTTCGCCTAAGCGATCCGCGGCTAGATCGGGACCCACGATGGTCACTTTGGAAACGGAGTCTCCATACATTCGAAAGGCGTGAAGCACTTCGCCCTGGATAAGCAGGACAACCCTTCCGTTCTCATCCAGCGGGACCCCTTCTGCAGCCAAGTCAGCGCGAAACTCCTGATCTGTCGCAATAGTTGGAAGGCTCGCTGCCGACGGCCATGGAATTAGTATCCCGTCGATGTTGAAGGATTCCGCTCGAAGCGGATTTGGGATTGACGCGTCGCGCCACACTTCCGCGCCATCACGCACAAAATGGGAAGCGTAATATACGACGGCTTCGTCGTGTATGATTGCGTCGACCTTCCCTTCTAGAGGTAGGTCTTGAGTAGCAGCAAATTCCAGCAACGAGGTCGTCACTGCAAGCCGGCTCACCGTCCAGCGAAGATCCTGACCGAGGGTTGTCTGATGCCTAGATGGAATTTCGGAGCTTGGCGTCCCCTCCACCTCCATTTCAAGCAGGCCAAACGCGCTTCGAACCATATCCGCGCCTGTAAAATCTGAGTTCCAGTTGTCGGCGCCAATTTCAAGACAAAGCTCGCCACCAGCTCCCCACTGGTGGCTGGACCATCTCGATGTGTCGCCTCGCGGCATTACGAGCGGCGGTGAATGGGGAAAATGATTGGGATATCGTAGATAAATCGGAAAGACGCGTTCGCTGATCACGATGTCGGCGTCCCATACCAAACGAAGATGTTCGTCGATTCGCCAATCGAGCGGGCGTAGCCATTGGACGTCCGCAACAAGCGCTTCGATGGCGAGGCGCTCGTGCCGCGAGCGATCCGCGTTTTGAAAATACCAGATCAAGAAAAGCCGTCTTTCTTGGCCGGTCCGGTTGGGCGATTCTGAAAACTGTAGGGACTTGCGGGAGCCGACGCTGGTTTTAGTAAGCCGGCGGTTGCGAAGGCCGCCGCTGCCTTGGCAACCTTGTCGCCCTTGGACGACAACTCGCTAACGGCAGCATCGTAGTGCAGATTGGCCCGTTTCCGTCTCGAACCAAAAATATTACGAACAGCATCATTGCCGTTGTCATAGGCATTCTGCCCGATAGCGGTTTCATTTCCTGCGCAACGATGCTGCTCCCGTTCCGCCTGTATGACTCCGCGGCTTACAGAACACCGGACAAGCGCGCCTTTCACTCCGAGCCTCGTGACTGTCATCGGTCCGAATTCGAACCCAATGGCAAGACCAAGGTCTGTCGCATCAGTGCCGTCATCTTGAAGTTTCTCGATTGCCAAGTCGAAACTGCTTCGCATTCCACCGGCGCAGAGCACCATGTTACTGATCGTGGTCTCGTTCTCAGTGGTCTGAGCAGTCCCCTCTACGAGAAGACCATGCACACAATCACCGATAAAGCGAACCTTCCGGCCTGAAAAATCTTTGTGAAGAACGGCATCGAGTTCGCTGCGAATAACATGAAGAGCGCGCACGACGTGCTTTGCACCACTGTCGTCGCCAATGTTTGCGCTGACGTATTTAGTGAAGTTGTCAATGTCGGCGTAAACTGTCGCAGCGTCTTGCCGACGCGAATTCCGGACCGACAGCGCTTCGATATCGAGTGTGCTGTAAGGTGGCGTGTGACCGCTGAAGGTGAAAGAGCCAATTGGGTTGTTAGCCAAGTCAGCCTTCCACTCGGAGACAATCTGATCTGCCGTTACGCTAAGATTGGCTGATTTTTGTGATGCTTCGATTTCCGAGGCCGAAAGCGGATTGACGTCTGGATTGTCAACGTCCTTCAATCCAATCACTTTGCGCGCGAGGTTTGTCAGATAGATCCCGGTGGCCTTCCCTCCTCCAGCCCGCTTGGCTGCGTGGTTGGCCGGCTCACCCAAAAAAAGTGGTTCGCGATGGCCGCGGCGACCATTGCTGACGGCAAGCGCCTGCCCACTGTCAATACCCACTCGAACTTTTGCTGCAGGGTGGTCAGCGTCCTCACCAGTTTGCTTGAGGACATCAATGATCAGCTGACCAATCGCCACGGCGCGATGAACACGTCCGCTCTCAGTATCATACGGCTTAGTGACCACTGAATGTAGGCGCTGATTGTGAAAATCGACGAAAAGCGCGTCGACCTTCCGCAGAATTCGATGTACCGCGCGATAGTGGAGGTTAAGAAAACGCAACGTCCGTTTGTGGCAGGTTTCACCCTCAACAGTCGTGACGTTCAGCATATCATCAAGGTTCACGATATCAGCATAGATGTGCGCACCGTCCACGCGGTACGCGACCGTGCGGGGGAGATTTTCAAGATTTGTGTCGCGAACATACTTTCGGATTTCAATGTCCTGGAGGCGGACTTCACTCAGCCGAGTCTGAATGCGCTTCGCTGCACGATCACGGTTCCAAGTCCGAGCCATAGGTACCTCAGAAAATTCGAATCTGATTCTCATTCTAGATTTTGTTCACGGTCAGTTCCAACAGAAATGGACAACTGTTCTGGAACCTGTGAGTCCTGTGAATAACGGGCATGCACCGAAGTGGGTAGAGCCGGCGACTGAGGATGCACTCAACTCCATAGCTGCCGAGATGAAGGTGGGCCGATCGGACCCCATTCAATCACACCAATCTCATGAGCCTATACGTCCTATCCGTCCCCGGAAAAGGGCAACCATCGGTCACCGCGTCAACTTCGAGCAAACTTCAACCGCATTTTTCCACAGAGGCGACGTCGAAAATGGCACGATCTCTTGTGCTTCCGTAGTGCTTCCGCACGAAAAGAGCGACGGCACTCCGTCAAAATCACCGCACATAACCATTTGATATTTATGTAGAAACTGGCACACCCGACAGGATTCGAACCTGTGACCTCTGCCTTCGGAGGGCAGCGCTCTATCCAGCCGCTCGCCTTGCTCACTTCGAAAGATTGAATAAATTCAACTGCTTGCGCAGTCTACGATCTTTCTCTGAGCTACGCAACAACCATAAGATGGCACTCTATCAGATAGCCGTTGCGTCCAGATTGTGTCCGGAGAACTATGTAGCGGCAATCCGTTCAAGCCGATGCTCCCGTATCGCGAAAGGCAGCCATTTTAGCATTCGCTTTTTCTGTCGCAGCTCTCCTAGCGGAATCCGTCGCCTGTAACTGCTTTTGTCTGAAGAAACGGCGATCCACCCTCGCCTTGCGAACCGCCTTGATCGCAGCAAGATAAATTATGGCACTAGATAAATTGCACAATGTGACTGTCATTTCTTCTGTAAGATGGCTCTCGATTACAAGGTTACTTTCACGACATTTGTTTATTGAAAATTCATTGTATGCTCTCGCCTTAAATAATGTTTTTCGATTTAAGTGCAACGCATATTCAGTGAAGCTCCATGATACACTATCGCATTCGCCTTCGTCTCGCCCTTGAGCTTTTTGAAGTGCAAATACATCCATACCTATCTTAAATAATATTTGTTTCGGAATTGACGAGCCTTGGTACTTTTCTATTAAATATTCGCCACCAAAATATTCAATTTCATAATATCCATCCACTGCATAATGTCGCTCATTATAAAAATATCTACTATCTATGCAATAAATGTCCCTAAGCATTCTGTCTAAGTGCTCTACAATTCGACAATTCTCCAACATTTTTACACGACTTAATATCAAATCTGAATTATATGCATCCAGCCCATCGACATCAGCGGTATACCGGCTAAATATCCTATCAGTACTTCCTTCTATTCTCCGCTTTCTATTTACTTTTGACCCAAATACAACGCAGCTTTCGGAGCTGACCAGCCCGCCCACAGTCACCTCATCTACATATTTCTTGGATCTTTTTCGTTCAAAGCTTCTATACATTTTGGAGTTAGTAACAATCAATAATAATATTAAAATTACTGCTAACAACAAAAACAGAAAACATACAAATAGAACTACCGCCAATTTCACATCAGATCTAGCGATATCAATAAGCTTTTCAGGTCCCCATTCACCCATATCGATGCCCCTCTCTAGTTATGATCTTTATCCAAAATTCTGTGAGCTACTGCGCAATGTACTGATCCTGATGCTGGGCAGATTCAAGTTCAAGAACCTCTAACGAAAGGCGTAGACCTGCACTTTACAGACGGTGATGCATCCATACTGTATACGCTATCGCCCGACATTCCCCTTGGCAAATTCTGTAAAGTAGGCTGCGATCCAGCCAGAAACACTCAAGAAGGCGGCGCGAAGCTCGGCTTTTCGTCCATTCAGTTCCCAAAGGAGATATCGCAACCCCTTGGTACGGTGGGGGAAGTGACAGGCCCGGGGGTATACCCATGGCGTATATCGATGCACCATAATTTTGGAATAATAGTTTGTAAAGTTGCGATTAACCGATAGTAAACCAGATCGTAAATGTGTAAAATTCCGGACTCGTACGAAGGTCATCTCCCCCACTTTTACGGCAGGGGAGAATGAATAGTTATTATAATTATAGAAGCATATTCCTACTTGTGCACTTGTTCGCTTTTATAGACAGGTAATCATACGTGAATACTTTAGATCACCACGTAATGGGGGAAGCATGATCCTGAGCAGGCAAAAAGACCTCATATGGCAAAGGGAGCGCATTTCCCTCTGGTAGTTTTCGGTCACCTATAGCTACCTTTGCTTCTCTCCCTTGCCCCGGATTGTTGTTCGTCAAATACCCCTGAGAGATGGCAGCATGTATATTCCGTCCTACAACTGAACGATCCATACCCATATGCTCGGATAGCTTAGAATGGCTAACGCCATCAATATTTGCTCCCTTTTTGTATATATCCGTTACAGCTAAAACAACGTTTCTTACACCTTCTCTAACGGAGCTATCTAAACCTTCAGAAAGAGGCTTATTAAGAAGATTGTGTATTTCCTGATAATCACTCTGGTCGGCAATTATATTTCCGTTGTTATCTTCTTCTCGCTTATTGAAGTGCACAAGTGCACATGCTTTGATGAGAGATAAAACTTTCGGGAAATCTCGTTGAATTTTGAAATTATTAATTGGAAGAAGGTCTACAATTCGCTCTGCGTAAGGAATGATAATTTTCTTTTTGTTTTCGCAGATGTAATCATGAAGATCATGCCAAGGCGCTAGGTCGAGTGCGACCGTTGACTTCGATAGGCCATTGGCTTGATTCCTGAGAGCCTGTCTGATCTTTTCGTGATCTTCCTCGATGTTGAGGGTGAGCATGCGGCTCTGGTCCTCGTGATGGATGTGATTGGCTGTAGTAGCCATCATGAAGGAGATTGGCCCTTCGACCGTGGGTAGTTTCTCACCTTTCATGCCATTCGAAGTTTTCTGGACTGTGAGGTAATCGAGTTTTCCCTCTGTCATGAGCTGTCTCAGAAAGGCACGGCCGTTTCCGTCACTCATCCCAGATGCTTCGCCTAGGTAAAGGATCCTGTTCTTGAGGGAGATGCCGGTGAGGTAGGGCAGGGCTTTCTCTGACATGCCTGCGATGCTCTCTATGGCCTCGGAAGGAATGAACTGGAGCCCAGATTCAATGGCGTAGGTTTTGCCACCTCCAGATGTCCCCATGACGACAAGGGACACAGGATCTGCAAACATTCGCGTGATCGCAGTGAGAAATACGATTTTTGGTATATTTGTCGACCCAGCGAACCCCTGCTTTCTCAATTCATTGTCTAACTCATCCAGAATATTGTATTTTGAGTAAATTCTATTGTTGTCGATATTTTTCATATATAAACGTTCTTTCTTGTTATTATTTAATAGCAATATCCTCTCCGCGCGAAGAAAATTCGCGTTACCTGAAATCAATTCGGGAAATGTGGAGAATGGAGAGCAGGCAAAACCCAACTCTCTATGAACATTATACAACTTATTGACGTAAAAGTCAATAGCCCCCGAGATTTAAGGTTGCATAGCCATGGCAATGCGTGCTGATAACCTTGAAACGTCGGCGTGGGCATAGCGCATCAGCATCCGTACATCCCGATGACCGCTAATAGATGCCACCTCAGGCACGGTCAGGCCCATTTCGAAAAACCGGCTTATGGCTTCATGTCGCAGATCGTGGAAATGAAGGTCCTCAATCGAGGCTCGCTCCATCAACCTAACCCAAGACAACCTCAGGGCATTTGCAGCTACGGGGAAAACTCTGCCCGTTCGTCCATTCAAGCCTTGCAGGATCTCGATAGCCCTGGGCGTCAACGGTATCGTTCTGGAATGGCCGTTCTTCGACTCAAGGATGACCACGGAGCGCTTTTCCAGGTTGATATGGTCCCACTGCATGGCAAGGATTTCACCCCGTCTCATGCCGGTCTCCAGAGCGAACAAGACGATAGGGACTATCAACGGATTTCGTGTTTTCCTCGCTGCTAAGACAAGCCGGTCGAGTTCGCCCTTTCGGAGGCGTCTTTCCCTTTTGTTGTCTTGTGCACCTAGGCCAAACTCGGAAAGAGGGTTTGTACGCAACGGCAGCCCCCATTCCTTCCGGGCTATGTTCAACGCCGATCTTACAGGGTTCAATTGACGTTTCAGCGTTGCGGCGCTTACCACTCTTAATCGCTCATCCCTGTAGGATGCAAAATCCTGAGCGCCTAAGTGTGAGAGCCGCTTCCTACAAATCGAATGACGAAGGAAGGCATTCAAAACAATCACCTCCACCTCACCACCTTTCTTTGCGGGAACAATCTCATCTCGGTAACGAGTGATGACATCTCGCAGCGTCGTCTCGTCAAGGATCCTACGGTCAGGCTCCAACTCCCGACGATCTATCTTTGTCTCGATTGTTCGCGCCCATTCTTGAGCGTCTACCTTGGTAACAAAGGTGCGTATCTCCGGGGCAAACCCAAGGCGGCGAACTTGAGCCTGCCACTTGCCTTTTCGCTTTCGAATTGAAGCCATGCGTGTTTCCAGTGCGTCCAGATTGTGTCCGCAGCGGAATCCATTCAATTTTCGAAAGGCAGACAGACGGAAAACCATATTTGTTTTCAATCTGTTAAATGGCGCACCCGACAGGATTCGAACCTGTGACCTCTGCCTTCGGAGGGCAGCGCTCTATCCAGCTGAGCTACGGGTGCTCGTCCGCAGGCTGACCGCGGACCACCATCCGGCGAACCGGACGACGCGCGTTCATAACCGATGCGGCGGCTGGCTTCAACGGGGGAAGTGGCAAATCGCGCGGCAAGCACGGACGCCGGCAAAAGCAGTTGCGGCACGCAGTGCCGGGCGGGCTGGCGCCACCGTGATGCCGACGCCGGCGCGATTGACGATCATCGCCGCGCATTGTCTAACGCGGCTGACATGTTCACCCTCGCGCAGATCGAAAGTTTCGCCCAGGACGTCAAGAAGAGCCGCTTCCTGGCCGTCGCCGGTCCCGTGGCCGACGAGGCCACGGCCAAGGCGTTCATCTCGGCCCATTCGGATGCAGGCGCCAACCACAATTGCTGGGCCTGGCGCATCGGGCAGGCATACCGCTTCAGCGACGACGGCGAGCCGAGCGGCACGGCGGGCAAGCCGATCCTGCAGGCGCTCGACGGCCAGGCGCTCGACAACGTCGCCGTGGTCGTCACGCGCTGGTTCGGCGGCGTGCTTCTCGGCACCGGCGGGCTGGTCCGCGCCTATGGCGGCTCCGCATCGGCCTGCCTGCGCGCGGCGGCCAAGGTGCCGCTGGTGGTTACCGTCGAGGCCGTGGCGACGCTTGAATTCGCCGACCTGGCGATCGTCCAGGCCAGGCTCGCGGCTGTGCCGGGCGTCCGCACCATCGCCGAGACTTTCACCGCCGCCGGCGCAGTGCTGACCCTCGCCCTGCCCGAGGCCGACGCCGCGGCGGTCGCCAGGATGATCGCTGACCTGACCAGCGGGCGGGCAGCGGTGGCTTTTGCCGATTGACCCTGGCTCCCACGGACATTGACTGCGGCCAAGCCGGCCGAAGCCAACCGAAGATGCGTCATGGCAGCATTGGATGGCGCCGGTCAGGAAACGGCCATAAGCTCAGGCAGGGCAAACCAGCCCTGCAGCCGGGCTGGCAACCGCGATACCCCCGCCATCTGTCTTGAAGGAGATCTTGGAATGGACATCAAACGCTGCGGATCGCGGCCGTCGGCAACGCCCTCGCCCGACTATTTCACCGGCGCGGTGCGCCAGGACCCGATCATCGAGGCGCCGGCACCGGCCATGGTGCGCGCCGTCAACGTCACCTTCGAGCCCGGCGCGCGCACGGCGTGGCACACCCATCCGCTCGGTCAGACGCTGGTCGTCACTTCAGGCTGCGGCTGGGTCCAGGTCTGGGGCGGCGAGGTGCAGGAAATCCGTAACGGCGACGTCGTCTGGTTCGCGCCCGGCGAAAAGCACTGGCATGGTGCCGCGGCCACCACGGCGATGTCGCACATCGCAATCCAGGAAGCGCAGGACGGCCGAGCCGTCGACTGGCTCGAGCATGTCAGCGACGCACAATACAAGGCGCCGGCCTGAGCGACGGGTCGCTGACTACGCAAGCTCCCCGGCAGATCAATCGCCGGGGATGCGCATCAGTAGACTTCGGCCATCGGCACCGGACCTGAAGCCGGGGCCGCTGCAGCGACGGGTGCCGGCATCGACGTGACGGCCGGCATCGCGACCGCCGTCTCGGTCGGCATCGGCACGGACTGCGCCGCCGGCTGGAACAGCGACGAGGCCAGGCTGCCGCCCGAAGCTTGCGGCATGTAGCGCACGATCAGTTCCTCGACATGGGCATTGCGCTTGCGTGCGCTGTCGCCACCCATCACGACAATCACCAGCTTGCGGCCATCGGCATTGACCGAGGTGACGATGTTGAAGCCCGACGCCCTGATGTAGCCGGTCTTGATGCCGTCGACGCCATTGACCCGGCCGAGCAGGTCGTTGTGGCCACGCACCCGCTTGCCGCGGAAATTGAAATCGGTGGCGGAGAAATAAAAGTAATGCTGCGGAAAATGCTTGCGCAGCGCCATGCCGAGCACGGCCATGTCGCGTGCGGTGGTGCGCTGGGCGGCGTCGGGCAGGCCCGACGCATTGCGGAACACCGTCGCGGTCATACCGAGCTGGCGTGCCTTCGACGTCATCAGGCGGGCAAAACCCTCCTCCGAGCCGCCGAGATACTCCCCGACAGCTACCGCCACGTCGTTGGCCGACTTGGTCGCCAGGGCGCGGACCGCCGCTTCCAGCTCGATCTGCTCGCCGCGCTTGAAACCGAGCTTGGAGGGCGGCTGCGAGCGGGCATTCTCCGACACCGGGATCAGCGTGGTCTTGGACACGCGCCCCTGCTGCATCGCCTCGAAGGTCAGGTACAGCGTCATCATCTTGGTCAGCGAGGCGGGATAGCGCGGCGCCGTCGAATAGGCCTGGAACAGCGTGCGCCCGTTGGAGGCGTCGACGACGATGGCCGCATATTTTTCCGGCGCAGCCGGTGGGGCCACACTGAGCGTTTCCGTGGTAGCGCAGCCGGCGAGCAAGGCTGCCACGGCAAGCAGCGCCGCCAGTTGGCGAAACAGGGCGGGCACAGGGCGCCGGAAGGACCTGAAGGACCTGAAGGACCTGAAGGAGAGCGGAAGCAGAAAGGCTTGGGCTAACAAGGAAAAACCTGTCGGTGGTCGCCAAGAACTCTGGCTGAGTGGGATGCCGGCCGGCAACAACAGCCGGAAACTACAGAATGTGGGACAAGCCGTCCATTTAGCTCATCGCGCCAGGCACATGTTGCGCCAGCGGTGTTGACTATTGGTTACACCTGCAAGCTTGCGCCGGCCGTGAAAAAGCGGCTTGTCTGGGACAGCAACAGCGGGTGATTTGGCAGATGAACGTGCATCGATTGCAGGCCGAGGGCATTTCCGTCGCACTGGACCTATCGGTCGGCCACGTCGCCGATCTCGCCATCGAAGCCGGCGGACGCCGAATCAGGCCGTTGCACCGCGCGCCATGGATCGACAGGCCGGACCTGCCGGAAGGGCTGCCGGCGGGCGTTGTCAGGCTGTCGGGCGAATTCCTCTGCGCGCCGTTTTCGCGCAGCGACGTCGAGGCGGCACCGCTGCACGGCTGGCCGGCCAACAGCGCATGGGATCTCGTCTCCGACGAAGCCATTCCGGGCGGTCGACGCGCCGGCTTCCGGCTGCAGCACAAGGTGATGGGCGCTGTGGTCGAAAAGACGCTGATCCTGCGCGACGGCCATCCGTTCCTCTACCAGGAACACAGCTTTACCGGCGGTTCGGGCGCGATCTCCGTCGCCCACCATCCGATGACCGAGATGCGGGCGGGCGGGCGGCTGGCGTTTTCGCCGAAGCGGCTGGCGGCGACGCCACCGGACGCGACCGAACCCGATCCGGCGCGCGGCAGCCATCTGCTCGCCTACCCCGCCAGCAGCACCGATCCGACGCGCTTCCCCGCCGCATCCGGCGGCGAGGTCGACCTCGCCGATTTCAGCGCCAGCCGCCGGCACGAGGATTTCGTCACGCTTGTCGAGGCCGATCACGGCGGCATGGGCTGGACGGCTGTGGCACGCAAGGCCGAAGCCGACGTCGTGCTGGTGCTGAAGAACCCGGCCGAATTTCCGGTGACCATGCTGTGGATCAGCAATGGCGGCCGCTACTATGCGCCATGGAACGGCCGTGCCGGCGTTCTCGGCATCGAGGATGGCCGCACGGCGATAGGCCATGCCGCGTCGCTCGGCGACAACTGGCTGCGGCGCGAGGGCGTGGAAACCGCCTTTGCGCTCGGCGGGCATGTTGCTTTCCGCCAGATTATCGGCGCCCTGCCGCTGGAGGGCGGCCAGCCGCCGGTTTCGATTGCTCCCAGCGAAGGAAGGCTTCGGCTGACGTTCGCAGATGGGAGCAGCCGTGAGACCTCATTCGACGATGCGTTCCTGCGAATTGCAAAACGCACTTGAACTGGAACCTTCGCCGCCTCAATTTTGTCTGATGCTCCAGCAGGATGCCAAACGAGACCATCGGGAAGGCCCATGTCAGAGATCGCCCATATCGCCGCCACCCTCTTCAAGCGCGCCCATCATGCCGAGCGCTTCGTGATCGGCATCGCCGGGCCGCCCGGTTCGGGCAAGTCGACGCTGTCGTCGGCCCTGCGCGACGTGCTGCCCGAAGGCTCGGCGGCCGTGGTGCCGATGGACGGCTTCCACTTCGACGACAAGGTGCTCGAGACGCGCGGCCTGAGCGCGCGCAAGGGCGCGCCCGAAACCTTCGACTTCGCCGGCTTCGAGGTGCTGCTCAAGCGGTTGCGGGCCGCGGAGCCCGACATCGCCATCCCGGTTTTCGACCGCAGCATCGAGCTGTCGCGCGCGGGAGCGGAGATCGTCGGCGCCGACGTCAAGTTCATCCTTGTCGAAGGCAATTATCTGCTGCTCGACGAGGAACCCTGGCAGCGGCTCGACTCATTGTTCGACTTCACCATCTTCGTCGATGCGCCACGCGAGGAGCTCGAGCGGCGCCTGGTCGAACGCTGGCGCGAGCATGGCCGATCCGACGCCGACGCCCGCAACTGGATCGACAGCAACGACATGCCCAACATCGACCGCGTGCTCGCCGCGCGGCGCAAGGCTGATCTGGTGATCTGAGCGCAAGCGGAACCGAAGCGCCAACTGCCCGTTGTCTGACATGCGGACGACCTGCAAATGCGGGTCCGGACATGCGCAACAGCGAGGCGACAGCCATGGCTACCAAGGCAAAGAAAGCTGCCCCCAGGTCGGGCAAGGCACTTCAGTCGAAGGCGGGTGCAGGCCCGGCAATGGCCGAACGGTCGAAAGACGCAGCCAAGCCGGCGTTCGGCAAGGCCGCGCCCAAGAAAGTCACGCCGGCAGCTGAGAAACCCGCGAAGGCGGCCAGCCCGAAGAAGGCCGCTGCCGACAAGCGGCCATCGGTGGCCGCCCGGGTGATGCGCAAGGTCAAGGGTGTGGCGAGCGGCGTAGCCGGCATTGCCGCCTCAGTGATCACCCGCGACGGCGGCAAGGCGAAAGCCAAGGCCAAGTAGGCTCCTGCGCCTTCGCTTGACGCCGGTCCTCAGGAGCGCGCCGGGATGTTCAGCCCGGCCTGCACCGCCGGCCGTGCTAGGCCGCGTTCCAGCCACGCCGCGACATTCTCGAAGCTCTTGAAGCCGACGATGTCGCCCGCTTCATAGAAGCCGATCAGGTTGCGCACCCAGCCGAGCAGCGAGATGTCGGCGATGGTGAAGTCATCGTCCATGATCCACTTGCGGCCGGCGAGCCGCTGGTCGAGCACGCCGAGCAGGCGGCGCGACTCGTCGCGGTAGCGCTCGAGCGGACGCTTGTCGGCGATCTCCCGGCCGGCGAATTTGTGGAAGAAGCCGAGCTGGCCGAACATCGGGCCGACCGAGGCCATCTGGAAGAACACCCACTGCACGGTCTCGTAGTGCCGCACCCGGTCGGCCGGGATCAGGCGGCCGGTCTTTTCGGCGAGATAGAGCAGGATGGCGCCCGACTCGAACAGGCCGATCGGCTTGCCGCCCGGACCGTTGGGATCGATGATCGCCGGGATCTTGCCGTTCGGGTTCAGCGCCAGGAATTCCGGCGTCCAGCTCTCGTTCTTGCCGATGTTGATGGCATGGGCCTCATAGGGCAGGTCAAGCTCTTCGAGGGCGATCGAGACCTTGACGCCGTTCGGCGTCGGGAACGAATAGAGCTGGATGCGGTGCGGGTGTTGCGCCGGCCAGCGCGCAGCAATCGGAAATGGAGTGAGATCGCTCATCGACGGTTCCTCGTGGGGTGGGCCGACGCGAAGCGCTGGCCGGAATGGTGGGGCATGCAAAAGTTAGGCATGCAGGCGCGCGTCATCAATATGCGTGCGCGCTGTTTTATCCAGATGACATCTGGAGATTATGACTCCGGGAGATCGAAGACGGCCGGTCAGGCCGCCTTCACCGCCACGACGGCGTTGGTGCCGCCAAAGGCAAAGCCGTTGCTGATCGCCACCCGCACAGGGCGTGCCTTGGCGACGTTGGGCGTCACGTCGAGGTCGCAGTCGGCGTCGGCCTCGCGATAATTGGCGGTCGGCGGCACCAGGCCCTCGCGCACCGCATTGACGCAGGCGATCATTTCGAGCGCGCCCGAGGCGCCGAGGCAATGGGCGTGCATCGACTTGGTCGACGATACCGAGAGCTTGTGCGCATGGGCGCCGAACACGCGCTTGATGGCTGCAGTCTCGATCTGGTCGTTGGCCTTGGTGCCGGTGCCGTGGGCGTTGATGTAGTCGACCTCTTCCGGTGCCAGGCCGGCATCGAGCAGGCAGGCACGCATGGCGGCAGTCGGGCCTTCGACCGTCGGTGCGACGATGTCGGAAGCGTCGCCGGACATGCCGGTTCCGGCCAGTTCGGCCAGGATGGTCGCGCCGCGCGCGATGGCGTGTTCGTAGGTTTCGAGCACGGCCATGCCAGCGCCCTCGCCGAGAACCAGCCCTTGCCTGTCGGCGGAGAACGGCCGGCAGGTGTCGGGCGCAACGACACGCAAGGCTTCCCAGCCCTTGATCACGCCCCACACCAGCGGCGCATCGGTCCCGCCGGCAACGATCGCGTCGGCGCGACCGAGCAGGAGCTGGTCCATCGCTGTGGCGAATGCGTGGTTGGACGAGGAGCAGGCGGATGTGACGCCAAAGACGGGACCGCGCAGGCCGAGGTTCATGCTGACCTGGCCGGCCGCAGCACCCGGCATGACCTTCGGCACGGTGAAGATGCCGGCGCGGTTCTTGCCCTCGAGCAGGATGGCGCGATAGTTTTCCTCGATCGCTTCCCAGCCGCAGACGCCGACGCCAACGATGGTGCCAACGCGGTTGGTGTTGTTTTCGTCGACGACCAGGCCGGACTGGCGCATCGCTTCCTTGGCCGCGATCACGGCGAGAAGGCTGAAGCGGTCCATCGAAACGAGTTGCTTGCGGTCGATACCGTGCTCGGGCAGCTGCTTGATTTCGGCGCCGATGCGGATCTTGAGTTCATGCAGGGCGCCATTGGTCAGCGGCCCGATGGCCGAGTGGCCAGCGCGCATGGAGTCCCATATGGCAGGCGCGTCGGTGCCGAGCCCGCACAGCCCGCCGATGCCGGTAATGACGATGCGAGGACGCTTCATCTCAGGCTTTTTGTGCAATCAGGGCGCGAACGGCTTCAACCATGTCGCCGACATTCTTGAGGCTGCTCCAGGCATCGGCCGTGTTCATCTCGATTTCGATGCCGTATTCTTCTTCGAGATCGAAGATGATCTCGGTCAGTTCGAGAGAATGGATGCCGAGCGCGGTCAATTCGGTATCGAGCGTGATCTCTTCGCCGCCGGTCTCTGCATGCGCCTTGATCTTGTCGATGATTTCCGTTGCCAGCTGATCAGCCATCAGTACCCTTCCCCAGAACTCTCTTACATTGGCCGGCGTCGCACGACCGTCGTGTCGGGCCCTTTCCGAGCCCGAATTGCACTGTTCGCCCCCGAAATGAGCCAAAAAGGCATCTCTCTATAGAAACCGAAACGCCGTGAAGCAACAAGCTATATATCGACAATCGCGTCGTCTCGGCTAAACCTCAGGGCATCATGACCATCAGCGCATCCTTGTCCGCGGCGACGGACGCAGCAGCGATTTCCTCGCAACGCGTGGCGGCACGTGCCCGCATCGAGATCGAGCATCGTGCCGGACGCAGCCGCCTCGCCCGGCTCTACCAGGACGGCGCCGCCAAGATCAGGCTGCCCGATACCGGGGGCGATCCGCTGGAGGCGGTGCTGATCAACATGGCTGGTGGCCTGACTGGCGGTGACCGCATCGGATGGGAGGTTGCGGTCGGGGCCGGCGCGCGGGCATCGATCACCACCCAGGCGTGCGAAAAGGTCTACCGCGCGCTGGCCGGCCAGGCCGAAGTGGACGTGCGGCTAACGGTTGGCGAAGGCGGTCGGCTAGCATGGCTGCCACAGGAGACGATCGTGTTCGACCGCTCCGCATTCTCCCGTTCGCTCGATGTCGACATGGCTAGAGGTGCCGAAGCGCTCATCGTCGAAGCGACCGTCTTCGGCCGCAGCGCCATGGGCGAGCGCGCGAAGGACGGCCTGTTTCGCGACCGCTGGCGCGTTCGGTGCGAGGGAAAGCTCGTCCACGCGGAAGAATTTTCCGTCGGCCCCGACATGGAAACGACGCTCGCCAAGCCGGCATCTGCCGGAGAGCGCATCGCCATGGCAACGCTGCTCTTGATCTCCGACGAAACCGAGGTCTTGGTGGAGCCGGCGCGGCGAATCATCGGCGACGATGGCGGTGTCAGCGCCTGGAACGTGGCCGGAACTGGCAAGCTTCTTGCGAGGCTGTACGCCGAGGACGGCTACCAGCTACGTAAACGACTCATGCCCCTGGTAGCCCTGCTCAACGGACAGGCAGGCTTGCCCAGACTGTGGTCACTCTAGGATTTCGGTGCGCGAATGAACCTGACGCCAAGGGAAAAGGACAAGCTGCTGATCGCCATGGCGGCGATCGTGGCGCGCAAGCGGCTCGAGCGCGGCGTCAAGCTCAACCATCCCGAAGCGGTGGCGCTGATTTCCGACTTCATCGTCGAGGGCGCGCGCGACGGCCGCCCTGTTGCCGAGCTTATGGAGGCCGGCGCCCATGTCATCACCCGCGCCCAGGTGATGGACGGCATCGCCGAGATGATCCATGACGTCCAGGTGGAAGCCACATTCCCCGACGGCACCAAGCTGGTCACCGTGCACGAACCGATCCGCTGAGGCTGCCATGCTCGAACTGCGCCCCAATTGCGAATGCTGCGACCGCGATCTGCCGCCCGCGGCGACAAAGGCGGTGATATGCACCTTCGAATGCACCTTCTGCACGGACTGTGCTGACGGCGTGCTTGGCGGCACCTGCCCCAATTGCGGCGGAAATTTTTCCGCGCGCCCGATCCGGCCCGCCGCCATGCTTTTGAAATATCCCGCCTCGACCAAACGCGTGCTGAAAGCCGAAGGCTGCACGCCGAAATCGGCAGCCTGAGGAGCGACACCATGATCCCCGGCGAAATCATAACCGCCCCCGGCTCAATCGAGCTCAACAAGGGCCAGCCGACAGTCACGCTCAAGATCGCCAACACTGGCGACCGGCCGATCCAGGTCGGCAGCCACTATCATTTCTACGAGACCAACAACGGCCTGAAGTTCGACCGCGAGAAGGCGCGCGGCATGCGGCTCGACATCGCCGCCGGCACCGCCGTGCGCTTCGAACCGGGCCAGGAGCGCGACGTCACGCTGGTGCCGCTGGGCGGCAAGCGCGAGGTCTACGGCTTCCAGAAAAAGGTGATGGGAAAGCTCTGATGCCAGCAATCATCTCCCGTCCCGATTACGCCCGGATGTTCGGTCCGACCGTCGGCGACAAGGTCCGGCTCGCCGACACCGAGCTGTTCATCGAGGTCGAGAACGACTTAACCGTCTACGGCGAGGAAGTGAAGTTCGGCGGCGGCAAGGTCATTCGCGACGGCATGGGCCAGAGCCAACTCAGCCGCGCCCAGGGGGCGATGGACTGCGTCATCACCAATGCGCTGATCCTCGACCACACCGGCGTCTACAAGGCCGATGTCGGGCTCAGGGACGGCCGCATCGCCGCCATCGGTAAGGCAGGCAATCCCGATACCCAGCCCGGCGTCACCATCATCATCGGTCCCGGCACCGAGATCATTGCCGGCGAAGGCAAGATCCTGACCGCCGGCGGCATCGACACCCACATCCATTTCATCTCGCCGCAGCAGGTCGACGAGGCGTTGAACTCCGGCGTGACCTGCATGGTCGGCGGCGGCACCGGTCCGGCGCACGGCACGCTCGCCACCACCTGCACGCCTGGACCATGGAACATCGCCCGCATCATCCAGGCCTTCGACGGCCTGCCGATGAATATCGGCGTGTTCGGCAAGGGCAACGCCTCGCTGCCGGGCGCACTCGAGGAGATGGTGCTGGCCGGTGCCTGCGGGCTCAAGCTGCACGAGGACTGGGGCTCGACGCCTGCGGCCATCGACACCTGCCTGTCGGTCGCCGACGCCTACGACATCCAGGTTGCCATCCACTCCGACACGCTGAACGAGGGCGGTTTCGTCGAGGACACGGTCGCCGCCTTCAAGGGCCGCACCATCCATTCGTTCCACACCGAAGGTGCCGGCGGCGGCCATGCCCCCGACATCATCAAGGTCTGCCAGTATCCGAACGTGATCCCGGCCTCGACCAATCCGACCCGGCCCTACACGGTCAACACCATCGCCGAGCATCTCGACATGCTGATGGTCTGCCACCACCTGTCGCCGTCGATCCCCGAGGACATCGCCTTTGCCGAGAGCCGCATCCGCAAGGAGACGATCGCGGCGGAGGACATCCTGCACGACCTCGGCGCGTTTTCGGTGATTTCCTCGGACAGCCAGGCGATGGGCCGTGTCGGCGAGATGATCATCCGGACGTGGCAGACGGCCGACAAGATGAAGCGCCAGCGCGGCGCGCTGCCGGGCGAAAAAGGCGAAAACGACAATTTCCGTGCCCGCCGCTACATCGCCAAATACACCATCAACCCGGCCATCGCGCATGGCATGTCGCGCGAGATCGGCTCGATCGAAGTCGGCAAGCGCGCGGACCTCGTGCTGTGGAACCCGGCGTTCTTCGGCGTCAAGCCCGACATGGTGCTGCTCGGCGGCTGGATCGCCACGGCGCCCATGGGCGACCCCAACGGCTCGATCCCGACGCCGCAGCCGAGTCACTACCGCCCGATGTTCGGCTCTTTCGGCAAGGCGCTGACCAACAGCTCGATCACCTTCGTCTCGAAGGCCGGGCTGGAGGGCGGCCTGCGCGAGCGCATCGGCGTGGAGAAGCAGATGGTGGCGGTCGAAAACACCCGTGGCGGCATCGGCAAGCGCTCGATGATCCTCAACGACGCCATGCCTCAGATGGAGGTCGATCCCGAGACCTACGAGGTGCGCGCCGACGGCGAGCTTCTGACCTGCGAGCCGGCGACGGTTCTGCCGATGGCGCAGCGCTACTTCCTGTTCTGACGTCAGTCCACCCGCGACCTGATGCCACGCCGGCAATGCTGGAACCGCCTCCGGCCAATTGTTATCTAGCCCTCGCTAGCAAAAATATCCGGCAGGACTCCCGAGCCCAAGATCGGGGGCTCCCGCTATCTTGGAAATGGAGTTCTACATGTTCGGGAAAAAAGTTCCTGCCGTCACCTTCCGTACCCGCGTGCGCGACGAGGCCGTTGGCGGCCCCAATCCCTTCCGCTGGGAAGACAAGTCCTCGGCCGACTATTTCGACGGCAAGCGCGTCGTCCTGTTCTCGCTGCCGGGCGCCTTCACCCCGACCTGCTCGACCTACCAGCTGCCCGACTTCGAAAAGCTGTTCGGCGAATTCCAGGCCCAGGGCATCGACGAGATCTACTGCGTGTCGGTCAACGACGCCTTCGTCATGAACGCCTGGGGCAAGTCGCAGAACCTCGACAAGGTCAAGCTGATCCCGGACGGCTCGGGCGAATTCACCCGCAAGATGGGCATGCTGGTTGCCAAGGACAATGTCGGCTTCGGCATGCGCTCGTGGCGCTACGCCGCCGTCATCAACAACGGCCGCATCGAGAAGTGGTTCGAGGAAGAAGGCTTCTCCGACAATTGCGACAGCGATCCCTACGGCGTTTCCTCGCCGCAGAACATTCTTGAGGCGCTCAAGAACGACGACGTCGCCGAAGCCGCGTAAGCTTCAGCGTTCTCGCCAAGATCGAAACCCCGGCCGTCTCCCCGCGCCGGGGTTTTTTGTTACCTCGAATACGGCCGGTAAATCGGCAAAGGGCGCGGGAACTTCATCCACGCCAAGATCTATTGGCGATATGCGTATTTCGGCGCAGGATGCGTGCCATGAACAAGATTTTCGGCAAACCGCAATTGACGCCCTACGAGGCCGATTATGCTCGCTGGTGCGCAGAGCAAGGCGCGCTGCTGCGCGAGGGAAATCTGCAGGAGCTCGACCGGGAAAATCTCGCCGAGGAGATCGAAAGCTCGGGGCGCAGTGACAAACGCGAAATCGAAAGCAGGCTCAATGTGCTGCTTGTCCATCTTTTGAAGTGGCGGTTCCAGCCGGATCAGCGGGCGGGAAGCTGGAAAGCAACGATTACCGAACAGCGTTGGCGGATTTCGCGGGTGGTCAAGGACAGCCCAAGCCTGAACAGCTATCCGAGGAAGGTTCTGGCCGAGGAATATGCGCTTGCACGATCGAACGCCGCCACCGAAACCGGACTGTTTGCAGACGCCTTCCCCTCAGATTGCCCTTTCAGCATTGGTCAGGTCCTCGATTTGGAATTCTTCCCGGAGTAGTTGGCTGCAATCGAGATGCTAGCCACCTGCGCTGGTGGCACTTTGTCGCCACCCGCAGCGGACGATTCCATCACGCCATCATCACGGCTACTGTAACCTGTCAGATATCGCGGTTTTGGTCCTGTTCGACACCATCGCCCGAACCGGCTAACACCCCGACTTCATGTGAAAGGAAAGAGCTTACCGATGCTGCGCGCTCCCCATCTCATTCGCGCCGAAGCCGTCCGTGCCGATGCGCAGCGCCAGCTGCCGTTCGACCTTGCCGTGCTCGCCCATGACGAACGCCATATCCGCCGCCGCGCCATCGAACTCGTCCATGGCGACCGCGTGCTGGTCGACCTGCCCGAGCCCGTCGTGCTCGAAACCGGCGACGTGCTGGTGCTCGACGATGGCCGCCACGCCGAGATCATTGCCGCCGAGGAAGAGCTCTACGAAATCCGCGCCCATGATGCGGTGCACCTGACGCAACTCGCATGGCACATCGGCAACCGGCACCTCGCGGCGGCGATCGAAACCGGCCGCATCCTCATACTGCGCGACCATGTCATCAAGGCGATGCTGGAGGGGCTAGGTGCCCACGTCACCGATATCCTGGAGCCGTTCGAGCCGGTGCGCGGCGCCTATTCCGGCCAGGGCCACAGCCACCGTCATGGTCATTCGCACGACCATGGGGATGATCACCACCACAACCATGGCGGACACCATCACCACCATGACTGAACCCGGCAAGGGTGCCACGCTGCTGCGGCTGATGGCGTGGCTGTCGCCGGCGTTCCCGGTCGGCGGCTTCTCCTACAGCCACGGCCTCGAACGCGCCGTGCACGACGGGCTCGTCGCCAGCCGCGACGACCTTGCCGGCTGGCTGGCAGCCCTCGCCGAACTCGGCTCCGGCTGGAACGATGTAGTACTGTTCGCCGAAGCGTGGCGCCGCGCCCGAGAGGATGGCGATTTCGCCGAGATCGCCGCACTTGGCGAGGCGCTGGCCGGCTCGCGCGAACGCCACATGGAAACGATGCTGCAGGGACAGGCCTTCCTCACCGCCGCAGCCGCCTGGCCGCATCCGGTGCTCGACAAACTGCCCGCCGATTGCCCTTATTGCGTCGCCGTCGGCGCGGTTGCGGGCGCGAATGGCATCGCGCTCGAGGATGCGCTTGCGGCCTATCTGCAGGCGTTCTCGACCAACCTCGTCCAGGCGGCGATCCGCCTCGGCGTGGTCGGCCAAGTCGCGGCAACCGGCATCATCGCCGCATTCGAGCCGACAGCGCTGTCGGTCGCTGTCCGTGCCGCCGCCTCGAGCCTCGACGAACTCGGCTCAGCGGCGCTTACCTCCGACATCGTGGCCATGCGCCACGAAACCCAGCACTCGAGGCTCTTCCGCTCATGATCGTGATCGCTTTTGCGCTTGCCGCGGTGCTCTATCTCCTGACCTCGCTGCATGTCTATTGGGGTCTCGGCGGCGTCTGGCCCGGCACCGACCAGGCGTCCTGCGCCCGTGCGGTCGCCGGCTTCCGTGGCATCGACGCCATGCCGACGCCCTTCGCCTGCTTTGCCGTTGCCGCCTGCCTGTTGCTGGCGACGCTGTGGCCGCTGGCGTTGGTCGGGGTCTTCGCCACGCCGTTCCCGAGAGCAGGGCTCGCCGCTTCGGCGCTGATGATCGCGCTGGTGTTCCTGGGCCGCGGCATCGCCGGCTTTACCCCGGCGTGGCGTCGGCTGACGCCGGAAATGCCCTTCGCCCGCCTCGACCGGCTGTATTATTCGCCGCTGTGCCTGCTCGTCGGCACAGGCTTCGCCTTCCTCGCCATCAAGGGATTTCAGCCATGACATCGAAAAACGGCCCGCTTCGCATCGGCATCGGCGGGCCCGTCGGCTCGGGCAAGACGACGCTGACCGAAAAGCTGTGCAAGGCGCTGCGCGACGAGTTCTCCATCGCCGTCGTCACCAACGACATCTACACCAAGGAGGACGCGCTGCTGCTCGCCCGCCTCCAGGCGCTGCCGGAAGAGCGCATCATGGGCGTGGAGACGGGCGGCTGCCCGCACACCGCCATCCGCGAGGACGCCTCGATCAATCTCCAGGCCATCGCCGCGATGAACCGCAAATTCCCCGACCTCGAGATCGTCTTCATCGAGTCGGGCGGCGACAACCTCGCGGCAACCTTCTCGCCAGACCTCGCCGACATCACGCTCTATGTCATCTCGGTCTGCCAGGGCGAGGAGATCCCGCGTAAGGGCGGCCCCGGCATCACCCGTTCCGACTTCCTGGTCATCAACAAGAGCGACCTCGCGCCCTATGTGAACGTCGATCTCGAGGTCATGGAAGCCGACGCCGCCCGCCAGCGCGGCAAGCGGCCGTTCGGCTTCACCGACCTGTCGCGCGGCAAGGGACTGGAAGCGGTCATCGACTTCATCGTCGAGAATGGCGGGCTCCGGCTGGACCAGCGGATTTCAGCCTGAGCGGCGGTTGCCGCACCTGACATGACGCGGCATTCTTCCCCCCAGCCAGAGAGGGAGGAACACATGGCCGTCGCCCAGCTCAAGCAGACCAACCTGCCGTTCTACGAAGAGCGCGTCGACCTCGCCTGCGCCTTCCGCTGGACGGCGCGGCTCAACATGCATGAGGCGGTGGCCAACCACTTTTCGCTCGCCGTCAACGCCGACGGCTCGAAGTTCCTGATGAACCCCAACCAGGTGCATTTCTCGCGCATCAAGGCGAGCGACCTGCTCTTGATCGACGCCAACGATCCCGAGACGATGAGCGGGCCCAATGCACCCGACCCGACCGCCTGGGGCCTGCATGGTGCGGTCCACCGCAACTGCGCCCATGCGCGCTGCGTCATGCATGTGCATTCGATCCACGCCACCGTGCTTGCCTCGCTGGCCGATTCCACCCTGCCGCCGATCGACCAGAACACGGCGATCTTCTTCCGCCGCCACGTGGTCGATGGCCAATATGGCGGGCTCGCCTTCGAGGAAGAGGGCGAACGCTGTTCCAGCCTGCTCGCCGATCCCAAGGTCAAGGTGATGGTGATGGGCAATCACGGCGTGCTGGTCATCGGCGACAGCGTCGCCGACACCTTCAACCGGCTCTATTATTTCGAGTGCGCCTGCGAGACATACATCAAGGCCTTGTGGACTGGCCGGCCGTTGCGCACGCTCTCCGACGAGATCGCCGAAAAGGCGGCACTCGAGCAGGAGGACTATCCCGGCCAGGCCGAACGCCATCTCGCCGAGCTCAAGGCGATCCTCGACGAGCAGGAGCCGACGTACCGGAGCTAACTCAGTCCAGCCCGAGCAGTTCCCTGACCTCTGCGGCGCTATGCGCGATCAGTGCGCCGGCAGGACCATCGATCCTGTCCTGCGGCCAGAAGATGGTGCGCATGCCGGCGGCGACGCCAGCGATGGCACCCGTGACGCTGTCTTCCATCACCACCGTGTCGACCGGATCGATGCCGGTCAGCCAGGCGGCGCGCAGATAGGGCTCGGGATCGGGCTTGCCGTTGCGCACGTCGTTGCGGCTGATGGTCTTCATCGCCGGCTCGTGAAGGCCGACGGCACGCAGATTGACGTCAACCACCATGCGGTCGGAATTCGAGACGATCGCTTGGATCACGCCGCTCGCCTTGAGGTCGCGGAAAATCTCCATCGCGCCCTCACGCGGCAGAAGACCCGGCGCATGCCTCATATAGTGGTTGTATTTCAGGTTGATCCAGTCGTCGAATTCCAGGCCGAGGCCGAATTGTTCGCACAAGACCTCATAGACCGGCCGCGCCGCCTGGCCGACGACGCGGGCGTGCAGATCGACTGGCGGCTCGACGCCGACGCTGCGCAGTGCGGCGACCAGCGATTGCTCGTGCAGCGGCTCGCTGTCGATCAGCGTGCCGTCCATATCCCAATACACTGCCTTCGGTGTCATCTGACCGGTCCTTGTTCACCCCATTGCTCATAGGAGCTTTGGTGGCGGAAATGAACCGTTCATATGGCCTTGGAGGACACATGCGCGTGCGTCCGGCCTTCAGCGACGCCGGCCGCAGGGGCTGTTGCCGTCGAGGAACCCGACATCGCGCTTGAGGTGGTCGGAGAGGTCCCTGGCATCGAGGACCCGCCGCCGGGCACGCA
This sequence comes from Aminobacter sp. MSH1, assembly GCF_003071665.1. Classification (GTDB taxonomy): domain Bacteria; phylum Pseudomonadota; class Alphaproteobacteria; order Rhizobiales; family Rhizobiaceae; genus Aminobacter; species Aminobacter niigataensis. The sequence continues at coordinate 421,240 of NZ_CP026265.1, forward strand.
CGCCGAAGACGGCGGCCAGCCTCGCAGTCCAGCTGATCTGCTCGCAATGGATAAGACTTGCCTGTACCGTGGCCATGATCGTCATCCTTATGAGATGCTTGAAGAGTGCTGATGCGTTGGCCTACATATTGGTTTGTAATGATTGGCATTTCCAATTGAACGTCGATCACGACCCATTAAGAGCCCTTATGCATAGGATGCCCCTGGCATGAGCCAGCAACTGCCGCCGCTGACGGCGCTACGGGTTTTCGAGGCTGCCGCGCGCCATGGAAGCTTCACCAAGGCTGCGACCGAGCTCGGCATGACCCAGGCGGCGGTCAGCTACCAGATCAAACTCCTGGAGGAGCGGGTCGGCACGCCGCTATTCTTGCGAAAACCCAGGCAAGTGGTGCTGACCGAAACCGGCAGCCGCTTGGCGCCGGCCGTCGGCGACGCCTTCAACATACTGGGCGAGGCCTATGCCGCGGCGCGGGCCGGTTCGGGCGGCACCTTGTGCATCTCCACCGTGCTGACCTTCGCCTCCAACTGGCTGGCCCGGCATATCGGCTCGTTCCAGATGCGCCATCCCGCCATTGCCGTGCGGCTCGACACATCCAGCCACATGGTCGATTTTGCGCGCGAGGAAGTCGATATCGGCATCCGCTCCGGAGACGGTGCCTGGCCTGGCCTTGTCTCCCACCTGCTTTTCCGCGCCCAGTATACGCCGATGCTCAGCCCTCGCCTGGCCGACAGCATCGGCGGGGTGAAGGAGCCAGCCGACCTGCTCAAGCTGCGCATCCTCGATCCGACCGATGTCTGGTGGAAGCGCTGGTTCGAACTGGCGAACGTGCCGACCGACAGCCTGGAGGGGCGGCCCGACACCTCGATGGGCTCGCAGGCCTATGAGGCAAATGCGGCGATGGCCGGCCAGGGCGTGGCGATCCTGACGCGCAAGTTCTTCACCAATGAGATCGCCGAGGGCCGGCTGATCCAGCCCTTCGACCTGCTTGGCGACGACGGCCACGCCTACTGGCTGGTCTATCCGGAAGCGCGCCGCAACGTGCCCAAGATCCGCGCCTTCCGCGAGTGGATTCTGCCGGAAATCGCCGACTTCGGCGGCTGAACGGCCGCGCCGCGCGCGGGCATTCGCGGCCCTGCTGGCTCAATGCTTGGCGCCCGTGACGGCTTGCCACGCCGGGCGGTTTGCTTCAAAAGCTGACCATGGCGAGCCAAAACTGAAGGTTTTGAGGCCGAATCGAACGATATCGGCGGCATTTCTCGCGATAATCGGCACGAAAGACGGAAAACATGTCTGCGATCGAAACCGGCGCGCAATCACCGGCAAATCCTTGGCGCGACGAGCTTCGCGCGATGCTCGCGCTCGCCTGGCCGATGATCCTCACCAACCTGGCGCAGACCGCCATGACGGCCACCGACGTGATGATGCTCGGCCGGCTGGGGCCGGATGCGCTTGCCGCCGGCGCGCTCGGCTCGAACCTCTATTTCGCACCGCTGATCTTCGGGCTTGGCCTGATGTATGCGACCTCGCCGATGATGGCCGCTGAACTCGGCCGCAAGGCCCATTCCGTGCGCGATGTCCGCCGCACAGTGCGCCAGGGCCTGTGGCTGGCAGTCCTCATCTCGATCCCGATCTGGGCCCTGTTGTGGTACACCGAGGCGATCCTGCTCGTCATGGGCCAGGACCCCAAGCTCGCCGAACAGGCCGGCATCTATGTCCATCACCTGCAGTGGGCGGCGTTGCCGTTCTTCGGCTACATCGTCTTGCGCTCGTTCATCTCGGCGCTCGAGCGCCCCGGCTGGGCCCTGGTCATCATGGCGATCGCGGTCGCGGCCAACGCGCTCGGCAACTGGCTTCTGGTGTTCGGCAAGTGGGGCTTCCCCGAGATGGGCATCGCCGGTTCCGGCCTTGCCACCAGCATCGCCAGTGCAATGATGTTTGTCGGCATGGCCGCCGTGGTGATGACGGAAAAGAAGTTCCGCCGCTACCGGCTGTTCGGACGCTTCTGGCGGGCCGACTGGCCGCGTTTCATGGCGTTGCTGAAGCTCGGCGCACCGATCTCCGGCATCCTTGCCTTCGAGGTCACCATCTTCAACGCCGCCGCCTTCCTGATGGGGCTGATCAATTCGGCTTCGCTCGCGGCGCATGCAATCGCCATCCAGATCTGCGCGGTGACCTTCATGATCCCGCTCGGCCTCGGCCAGGCGGTCACCGTGCGTGTCGGGCTGGCATTTGGTGCCAAGGACCATGACGGCATTACCCGCGCCGGCTGGACGGCCTATGTGCTCGGCGTCGGCTTTATGGCGCTGATGGCGATGGTGATGGTGTTCTGGCCGCATCTGCTGATTTCGGCCTTCATCGACGTCGCCGACCCGGCCAACGCCCAGGTGATCGGCCTGGCGGTCAGCTTCCTGGTGTTTGCGGCGCTGTTCCAGGTGGTCGACGGCGCCCAGGCGGTGTCGGCCGGCCAGTTGCGCGGGCTGCAGGACACGACGGTGCCGATGATTCTCGCGGCAATAGGCTATTGGGGCGTGGGCCTGCCGCTCGGCGTCGTCCTCGCCTTCCGTTTCGGCTTCGAGGGCCGTGGCATCTGGATCGGCCTGTTCACGGGCCTCGCGGTCGTCTCGGTTCTGCTTCTTTGGCGCTGGCTCAGGCGCGAAAAGCTCGGCCTGATGGACAAGCCGGTGATCTGAAAGAAAGGGCCGCGGAAAACCGCGGCCCTTGTTGCATCAGCTTTCCGACGACATCGCCCCGAGCAGCCGCCTGATGTCGCCGAACCTGGCGATCAGTCCGAACACGAGAGCCGCAACAGCGACAAAGAACACCGACACCGAGGCCATCGTCGGCGTATAGCCGTAGCGCAGGGCGTTGAAGATCTTGATCGGCAGCGTTTCGAGCGTGAAGCCGATGGTCATGTAGGCGACGATGTACTCGTTGAGCGACAGCACGAAGGCAAAGGCGTAGCCCGAGACGAGATAGGGCCGGATCAGCGGCAACACCACCGTCTTCAGCACCGTGCGGTCGTCGGCGCCCATCGTCGCCGCGGCCTCGACCAGCGAGCGGTCGATCGAGGCGAAGCCGAGCGACAGAGTCACCAGCGGCAAGGTGACGAAGAAGATGGCGTGGCTGATGACCGCCGTCCATGGCTGGCCGTAGAAACCCGTGGTCGCCCAGAAAGTCAGCATGCCGAGCGCGGTGATCACAGGCGGCAGGATGAACGGCGCCAGCCCGAGGATCTGGAACACGTTGGCCCAGGGTGCGATGCGCCGCCACAGGAACCAGGCCAGCGGCAGGGCAATGGCGACCGCAAGGGCTGCGGCGGTGACCGCCAGCGACAGCGAGGCGATCAGCGCCTTGCGCCATTCCGGATCGGCGAAGATCTGCGCGTACCAGGCGAGCGAAAAGCCCTTCGGCGGAAAGGCCAGGTCCTGCTTCTCGTTGACGGATACGCCGGCAACGACGATCAGGGGTGCTGCTAGGAACAGGGCAACGGCCGCGAAATAGAGCCGGCGAAGGAATGTCTGTTTCACAGCGCGTTCTCCCTGCGTCCAACGAGCAGCGTCAGCCCCACCAGCGCCAGCGACATCAGCACCAGGAACACCGCCATCGCCGCGGCAAACGGCATGTTGGACTGGTAGATGGCCTGGTCGGTGATCAGCACCGAGAGCGTCCAGTGCGACGGCCGACCGAGGATCTGCGGCAGCAGGTACGAGCCGAGCGCGAAGACGAAGACCATGATCAGCGTGGCGACGATAGTGTTGCGAAGCGCCGGCACGACGACGTTCATAAACGCCCTGACCGGCGAGGCACCGAGCGTGCGCGCGGCCTCCAGCAACGTCGGATCGAGGCGGACGAGCGCGGGATAGAGCACGAGGATGGTATAGGGCAGCGCTTGGTAGACCATGCCCGTCAGCACCGCCCAGAAGCTCGGCAGCAGCGCCACCGGCTCCTTCATCAGGCCGATGGCGACGAACAGGTTGGTGATGCCGGCGGTGCGCGAAAACAGCGTCGACCAGGCAAAGCCGATGATGACCTCGGACAGCGACAGTACCGACAGCAGGCAGACGAGCCAGATCGTCTGCACCTTGCGCGGCCGCTTGGTCAAAAGGAAGGTGAAGGGGAAGGCGATGACGACGCAGCAGATCGCCACCATCACCGCCAGCACCAGCGAAAAGCCGAGCACCTTGCCGAAGAACAAGCTGAGGAAGCGAGCATAATTGGTGAAGACGAAATCGGGCGTATAGAAGCCCGAGGGATCACGCTGGAAGAAGCTGACGGCGATCATCGTCGAGAACGGGATCACGAAGAAGACGATCAGCATCAGCCCGGGGAAGAACAGCGGGCTGTAATCTGCAAGCGATTTCGGCGCCTCGCGTTTCATGACTTGAGCACCACGCAGGCTTCCGCCGGCAGGATCAGGCCGACCTGCTGGCCGGCCACCACCTCGGGCCGCTCGCGCGGCGTGGCGACCGCAACGATGGTCTTGCCGCCGGCCTCGACGAAGGTCTCGATGGTGCCGCCGAGGTCGCGCACGAAAGTAACGGTGCCGGCGATCGCGTCGCCACCGACCGGACCGAGGTGCACGTCCTCCGGGCGGATCGAAACGGATGCCTTGGTCAGGCCTTCGGGCATCACAAGGTTGGGAATGGCCTGGCCGAGCACCGAGACGCGGCCGAGCCTGTCGGCGGTGGCATCGAGCAGGTTGGTCATGCCGATGAAGTCGGCGACGAAGGCGTCGGCCGGCTTGCGGTAGATCTCGATCGGCGGGGCCGCCTGCAGTATCTTGCCGTGACCCATCACGACGACGAGGTCGGCCATGGTCATGGCCTCGCGCTGGTCGTGGGTGACGACGAAGGTGGTGATACCAAGCCGCTGCTGCAATTGGCGCAACTCGACCTGCATCGCCTCGCGCAGCTTGGCGTCGAGCGCCGACAGCGGCTCGTCGAGCAGGAACAGTTTCGGCGACAGCGCCAGTGCACGGGCGATGGCGACGCGCTGGCGCTGGCCTCCGGAAAGCTTGGCCACCGGGCGATCGGAAAACCCGCTCAGATGGATGAGCTTGAGCAACTCGTCCGAGCGCTTCTTCTGGTCTTCGCGCGAGGCGCCGCGAATGCGCAAGGGGTAGGCGATGTTGTCGCCGACCGACAGATGCGGAAACAGCGCCAGCGACTGGAACACCATGCCGAGATTGCGCTTGTGGGTGGGTACCGGGGTGATGTCGGTGCCGTCGAGCAGGATCTCGCCGCTGGACGGATCCTCGAGCCCGGCGATCATGCGCAGCAGCGTGGTCTTGCCGCAGCCAGACGGGCCGAGCAGGCAGACGAACTTGCCGTGGGGCACCGACAGGTTGGCTGTGTCGACGGCCTTGAAGCTGCCGAATGACTTGGTGATGTCCTTAAGCACGAGTCCGGACATGAGGGGCACCTGCTCGTTTGAAGGTTCTACGAATTGCATGGCACTGCCGTCGGCAGCGAAGGCGCTGGTACCCTGCCCCTTGTGGGGAGGGTCGGCGCGAAGCGACGGGGTGGGGGTCTGCAAGCTCAGTGTTTCGCGGGTACCCCACCCCGCCCTGCGGGCCACCCTCCCCACAAGGGGGAGGGTAATCCAGATCAGCCGACGATCAGCTCGGTCCACTTCTGGTTAATCCAGTCGGCCTTGGTGGTGTAGAGGTCGTAGCGCGGGATGATCGGCGGAATGTCCGACGAGACGGCGGCGAACTCTTCCGGCTTGAGGTCGAGAACCTCTTTCTTGAGTGTCGGCGCAGTGCCAACCTTGCGCGACATCAAGGACTGAACCGCCGGCTGGCTCATATGGTCGATGAAGATGTGCGCTTCGTCGACCTTGGTCGAGGCGCGCGAGATGACCCAGTTGCCCGAATCCTGGATGCCGCCTTCCTTGGGGAAGGTCGAGCGCACCGGCTGGCCGTCAGCCGCGGCAAGGCCGGTGACGTCGTGGTAATATTGGCCCATCGGAATCTCGCCGGACTTCAGCGCCTGTTCGAACTGCGCTTCGTCGCGATACCACAGCCGGACATTCGGCTTGACCTCGGCCAGCTTCTCGAGCGCCTTGAGGATGCCCTCCTCGGTGTCGAGTGCCTTGGTGCCGCCCATGAAGGTGGTGGCCGTCACCTCGAGCAGGAACGAGTTGGAAGCAAGCGCCAGAAGCCCGAGCTTGTCTGCGTTTGCCGGGTCCCAAAGGGCGGCCCAGGATGTGGGTGCCTCCTTGAACACATCGGTGTTGGTCACCAGCGTGATGTACCACGCCACAGCGCCGATGCCGGCGATACGGCCGTCAGGATATTTGTTGATGAAGTGATCGAGCAGATTGGCGTGGTTCTTGATCTTGGCCGCATCGATCGGCGTCCACAATTCGGTCGCCTGCCCCTTCAGCGTCGCGACTTGCGACATCATCGAAATGTCGGCCGGAGCCTGGCCGGCCTTGGCGGCCTGCTCGAGCTGCACCAGCCAGGCCTCGCCGGTCGGCTCGGCGATCGACTCGACGGCGATGCCGGTCGCCTTGGTGAATTCGGGAAAGATGTGCTCGTCGAACGACTTCTTGAAGTAGCCGCCATAGACGCCGATCTTGATCGACTTCTCCTGGGCGCGCAGGATCGACGGCATGGCGAGCATGCCGGCCGAGGCGACGCCGGCACCGAGCACGGCGCGGCGGCTCATCGGGTGGTTCAGTATCTTGGTCATTTGTCTTCTCCTCATTTATTGCCGGCTTTGCGCCGGCTGTTCCCACGGATTCTTATGATGGATAATGACTGAGTGTGGTTCAGCGTGCTGCGGCGCGGGCCTCCAGTGAACGGGCATATTGGGTGAGCGGATAGCAAAGCACGAAGAAGATCAGCGCCACCAAGCCGTAGACGGTGAACGGCTCGAAGGTCGCGTTGTTGATGGCGTTCGAGGTCCTGAGCAGCTCCTCGAAACCGATGATCGAGGTCAGCGCGGTGGCCTTGATCAGCTGGACGAGAAAGCCGACGACGGGGGCGCGGGTGATGGCGAAGGCCTGCGGCAGGATGATCAGGCGCAGCTCCTGGACATAGTGCAGGCCGAGGCTGGCACCGGCATCCCACTGGCCGCGCGGCAAGGCATCGACACCGCTGCGCCAGATCTCGGCGAGATAGGCGCTGGCAAAGAAGGTCAGGCCAAGCACGGCGGCCGTCCACGGCTCGATGCGGAAGCCGAGCATCGGCAGGCCGAAGAACATCAAGAACAGCTGCATCAGCAGCGGCGTGCCCTGGAACAGCGCGATATAGCCGCTGGCAAAGCGGCGCATCCATTTGGTCTTGGAGATGCGCAAAAACAGGATGGCGATGCCGACGACGCCGCCGCCGACAAAGGCCGCGATCGACAAAAGCACCGTCCAGCGCGTGGCAAAGACCAGGTTGCGCAGGATGTCCCAGAAGGTGAACTCGATCATGTCACACCTGCCGAGAGCGTGCGGCGGCCGACGCCGACAAGCAGGCGGCGCAGCAGTATCGAAAGACCGAGATAGATCATCGCCACGACGAAATAGGTCTCGAAGGGACGGAAGGTCCGCGCCTGCAGCATATCGGCTTCGTAGGTGAGTTCACTGACTGCGATCTGCGACACGACCGAAGACTCGAGCATCATGATCACGATCTGGCTCGTCAGGGCGGGAAAGATGACCTTCAGCGCCTGCGGCAGCACGATCTTGACGAAGACCTGGCGCGGCCGCAAGCCCAAAGCAGCGGCCGCTTCGCGCTGGCCTTTCGGCACCGCATCGAGGCCGGCGCCGACGATCTCGGTGGTATAGGCCGCCATGTTGAGCGTCATCGCCAGGATGGCGGCGACGATCGGGTCGAGCCGGATGCCAAGGCTCGGCAGGCCGAAGAAGATGAAGAACAGCTGCACCAGGAACGGCGTGTTCCTGATCACCTCGACATAGACCGTAATGGCGCGCTTCAGCCATTTCGGCCCGCTGCGGCGGCCGGCGGCGGCCAGCACGGAGATCAGCGTGCCGGCAATCGTCGTCACCACGATCAAAAAGACCGTCATGGCGGCACCGCGGGCGATTGCGCCCGCAGCCCCTTCAAGCCAGCCGAAGTCGAGGCTGTAGCCCACCGATCAATCCTTGAGGTTTTCAGGGTTGAGCGGAACCTTCAGCCACGCCTCGGACGATTTCGAGAGCCGGCCATCGGCGAGCATCGCCGCCACCGTGTCGTTGATGACCTTCTTCAGGCCTTCCTCGTTCTTGTTGAGGCCGATATGCGACGGCGAGGTCAGAAGCTGGAACTTCTGCTCCGGCTTCAGCGCCTCCTGGCGGGCCAGCACCTGGGCGCCGACGTCATTGCCAACCACCATCAGCTGCGTCTGGCCCGAGATAAAAGCCTGGATGACGGCGTTGTAGTTGTCGAAGCGCTTGATGTCGGCGCCAGCAGGTGCGGCCTCGGTCAGCGAGGTGTCTTCGAGCGTACCGCGGTTGACGGCGATCGACTTGTCGGCGAGGTCTTCCTTGCCTGCGACCTTGAGCTCGGCGGGGCCAATCACGGCGATGTAGTAGGGCGCATAGGCCGCGGCGAAGTCGATGACCTGCTCGCGTTCCTTGGAGTAGCCGACGCTCATCAGCAAATCGACGCGCTTGTCGGTCAGGTAGGGAATACGGTTCTGGCCGGTCACCGGTACCGGGTTGAGCTTGACCTTGAGCGCGTCGGCGATGGCCTGCGCCACATCCATGTCATATCCCTTGAGGCTCATGTCGGCGCTCGCCGAGGAAAAGGGCGGGAAATCGGCGAAGACGCCGACATTGACCTGGCCGGCCTTGGCGATGTCTTCGAGCGCGTCGGCATTGGCCGGCTGGGCGGCGAAGATAGCGGTGCCTGCGACGAGCAGGGCCGCTGCCGTCGATTGCAGAAGCGTCTTGATGTTCATGTCGTGGTTCCCTCTGGAATGTTTGTTTGTTGAACAGTCGCGTTAGCACCTGGCCGCCGCTTCCCAAACAGCGGCCAGTCGAAATTGCTGTGATCAAGCATCCTTGCCGGTGACGAAGGGGCTGAACAGCATCAGGCTCAGTATCTCGAACAGCACCTGGGCGCCGGCATGCGCGGTGTTGGTGGTCGAATCATATTGCGGCGCCACCTCGACGACGTCGCCGCCGACAAGGTTGAGGCCCTTGAGGCCACGAACGATCTCCAGCACTTCACGCGTCGTCAGCCCGCCCACCTCGGGCGTGCCGGTGCCGGGCGCAAAGGCCGGGTCGAGGCTGTCGATGTCGAAGGACAGATAGGTCGGGCCGTCGCCGACGATCTTCTTGGCCTTCTCGATGACGGCCGGGATGCCCATGCCGCTGATCTCCTCGGCGTGGATGACGGTCATGCCGGACTCGTAGGAGAACTCCCACAGATATTCGGCCGAGCCGCGGATGCCGATCTGGATGACGCGCGTCGGGTCGAGCACGCCGTCGAGCACGGCGTTGCGGAACGGGCCGCCATGGTGGAACTTGGTCAGGTCGTAGGCGCCGCCGGTGTCGCAATGGGCGTCGATGTGGATCATGCCGACCGGGCGCTTCTTGCCGACGGCCTTGAGGATCGGATGGGTGATCGAATGGTCGCCGCCGACCGACAGCGGCACCACGCCGGCATCGACGACCTGGCCGATGCGGCGCTCGATGTCCTCATGGCTGAGCTCGAGCCGATAGCGGCTGCGGAACGGCACGTCGCCGATGTCGGCCACGCGCAGTTCCTGCACCGGGGCGCAGTCGAGCACGTGATTGTAAGGCCCGATGCGCTCGATGGTGCGCAGCGCGCGCGGGCCGAAACGCGAACCCGGACGGTTGGTGACGCCGAGATCCATCGGCACGCCGATCATCGCCACCTGAAGGTCGCCGAAATCGGGATTGTCGTTGTCTACCTGGAGATAGGGGGCTGTCAGGAACGTCGGTACGCCCGAATAGGGCGCTAGCCGGGTTCCGGCCTTGTTGAAGATCTTGTCGGCGACACGGCGAAACTTCGGGTCGAACAGATCGCCGCCGTGGCCTTCGCCGTATTTCTGGCGCAGCTCGGCAAGCTTGTTGACGTCGAAACCCATGATTGCCTCCTCAAAAGTCGCAATGCGGGAACGATCGCCTGCGGCCGTCCGCTCCCGGCGGTCAGCCTGATATCTCGTGTTCCCCGCATGCTTTTTGGTTGTTATTGCGGTGAGTTTCCGGCAGCGCCGTTGAAATAGCAATTGATAATGTTAAGGTCTATCGTGTGAGAATTTCTCACAGTACGATGCCACTCCAGGCGGAGATTTCATGTCCCGGCGCCTGCCCCCGCTGAACCCGCTGCGCGCCTTCGAGGCAACCGCACGCCATGGCTCGCTGACCAAGGCGGCGGGCGAGCTCAACGTTACCCATGGTGCTATCAGCCACCAGATCCGGGCGCTGGAGGCAACGCTCAAGGTCAAGCTGCTGGAGCGCGCCGGCTCGCGGCTGAAGCTGACCCCGCAGGGCGCCGAGCTGCTGCCGGCCGTGACCGGCGCCTTCGAAAGCATCGCCTCGGCCACCGCGCGCATGACGCGGCCGACGAGTTCGGGCAAGCTGACGGTCAGTTGCGTGCCGGCGCTGCTGTCGCTCTGGTTGGTGCCCCGTGTCGGCGGCTTCACCTCGCAATATCCCGGCATCAGCCTGCGCCTCAACGCCTCCAACGATCCGCGCGACATCCATGCGCCCGACGTCGATGTCTGCGTGCTCTATGGCGACGGCAGCTGGACCGACTGCTGGCTGAAAAAATGGTCGACGCTGGAGCTGTTTCCCGTCGTCAGTCCGACGCTGATCAACAACCGGCCGATCCGCAGCGTCCGCGACCTTGCCGACCACGTGCTTTTGCATGCCGACGACGGCCGCGAATGGCACACCTGGCTGGCGGCCGCCGACGCGCTCGACGTCCGTCCGGTGCAGCAGCACCACATGTCGGGCGCGAGCCTGACCACCGAAGCCGCGGTCCACGGCCACGGCCTGGCGCTGGGCGACAGCGTCACTGCGTCGAGCATGCTCGCCAGGGGACAGCTGGTGACGCCGTTCAACCTGTCGGTGCCGGCGGTCGACGCCTTCTATGTGGTCTGCCGCAACGAGGTGAAATCGGCGCCCATCGCCCAGGTCTTCATCGACTGGCTGTTCGCCCAACGCGAGGAGCTGCCGGCGCGCACCGAACAGGCCGTCACCGGCCAGATCAGCATCCGCAAGCGCCGCGGGCAGAAAGCAACCGCGACCGGCTAAGCATTAGGGCTGCCTCATCTTTCTTGTTCGGCCGATGCAACCATAGGGCCAAGGCTGCTTTTTTCTCGCCTGCGCCTTGATCGCCCCCGCGCTATATCCCAATGCTAACAGCGAGGATGCGGCGCGCGCCTGCCCGACAGGGCGGATGCGCCAAGGAGGATGAAGCGGCATGGCCAGGACCGACATTGCACGACGGGTGTACAACCACACCTGGAAGCTCGATCCGATCGTCCGCTCGCTGCTCGACACGGACTTCTACAAGCTTCTGATGCTGCAGATGATCTGGGGCATGCACCCCAAGGTCGACGCCACCTTCTCGCTGATCAACCGCGCGACGTCGGTCAAGCTCGCCGAGGAGATCGACGAGGGCGAGTTGCGCGAACAGCTCGACCATGCCCGCACGCTGCGCTTCTCCAAGAAGGAGATGATCTGGCTCGGCGGTAACAATTTCTATGGCCGCAAGCAGATCTTCGAGCCGGAGTTCCTCGCCTGGCTCGAGAATTTCCAGCTGCCGCCCTATCACTTGGAGAAGCGCGACGGCCAGTACGAGCTAACCTTCGCCGGCCCGTGGGTGCTGACCTCGATGTGGGAGATCCCCGCACTCGCCATCATCAACGAGCTACGCTCGCGCTCGGCGATGAAGACTTTCGGCCCCTTCGCGCTCGACGTGCTCTACGCCCGCGCCAAGGCCAAGATGTGGGACAAGACCGAGCAGCTGAAGATGCTGCCCGAAATCAAGATCTCCGACTTCGGCACCCGCCGCCGCCACTCGTTCCTGTGGCAGCGCTGGTGTGTCGAGGCGCTCAAGGAGGGCATCGGCGAGGCCTTCACCGGCACCTCCAACGTGCTTCTGGCGATGGACACCGACCTCGAGGCGCTCGGCACCAACGCGCATGAGCTGCCGATGGTCTATGCCGCACTCGCCAACAGCGAGGACGAGCTCAAGCAGTCACCCTACAAGGTGCTGCGCGACTGGCAGCGCTATTATGGCGGCAATCTCCTGATCGTCCTGCCCGACGCCTTCGGCACGGCTGCCTTCCTGCGCGACGCGCCCGACTGGGTCGCCGACTGGACCGGCTTCCGCCCCGACAGCGCCCCGCCGATCGAGGGCGGCGAGCGCATCATCGAGTGGTGGCGCAAGAAGGGCCAGGACCCGCGCTCGAAGCTGCTGATCTTCTCCGACGGCCTCGACGTCGACACCATCATCGAGACCTACCGCCATTTCGAGGGCAAGGTGCGCATGTCCTTCGGCTGGGGCACCAACCTGACCAACGATTTCGAGGGCTGCGCGCCCAAGGAAACCGACCGGCTGAACGCCATCTCGCTGGTCTGCAAGGTCACCGAGGCCAACGGCCGCCCCGCAGTCAAGCTCTCCGACAACCCGGCCAAGGCCACCGGCGACAAAAAGGAAATCGCCCGCTACCTCCGCATCTTCGGCGAAAAGGATCGGGTGGAACAGTTGGTGAAGGTTTAAGCCGGGTTTGGGGGGCGGCTCGGGCTGGTCCCATCGAAGGTGGAGGGTTTTTCCACGCTTGATGCATTTGTCGCTTCGAGAATGAACGAGCTTTTTCTGCACCGCAGCGGCAGCTGCCACTTCACGGCATGGATCCCCGGGTCTCCGCAGTTCGCTTCGCTCCTGCTCCGCCCGAGGATGACGAAGGCATCGGGCCGCGCGGCCAATCGTCAACGTCAGAGATTGGCAAATAGACGCAATTGTTCCTCGTCTTGTCCGCTAGGTGTCCTGGCATTCCCTGCAAACTGCAATTTCAGCGATTAACCGAAGGCGAACATGCCTTCGTCATCCTCGGGCGGAGCAGGAGCGAAGCGACGTGCGGAGACCCGGGGATCCATGCCGTGACGCGGCAACTGCCGCGGTGGTCCAGAATGGAATGGCCCACCAAGCGCAAACTGTCACCATCTGTAACCATTCCGCGTGGATAGCCGCCCCCATTTCTCCCCCCCCTCTCCACCGCCCGTATCATTGCCCTCGCGATCTTCCATGGGACCCCGGTGCGCACCGGGCAGCGCCGGTGCCGGGCCGACAGGTCGGTTCTCCCTGATGAGCCCCCAAGTCCGGGCCTTGCGGCGGCTGGCGGTGAAAGCCTCGGCGCTGCGCGCCAATCCACCTTCTCCCACAAGGGGAGAAGGCAAGTGCCCTTCCCGCGACCCAAGCCATATGGCACATCGGTGCGTGATGCGGGGAACCAACACAGCCATGACCATTCGGCGCAGCGCGGCGGCGATGCTCGCCGCATGCGCCATAACCGCACCGCAAACCCTGCCCGCCCTCGCCCACGCCTCCGACCGCGGCCATGTCCTGCTGTTGCCGACCGGCCATTACATAGCCGGCGCAGCATTGGCAGTGGCAGCATCTTTCCTGGTGCTGGCGCTGCTGCCACCGGAGCGGCTGACAGCCTTCTGGCGCCGGCGTTTGCCGCTCGGTTCGATCCCCGACCTGCGGCTGCCTGTCAGCCTCGTGTCCTTCGCCGCCTTCGCGACTCTTGTCGCCGCCGGGTTCATCGGCTCACGCGACCCGCTCTCCAACCCGCTGCCGCTGACGGTCTGGACGCTGCTCTGGGTCGGACTGACCCTCGCCCAAGGCCTCCTCGGCAATCTGTGGCACTGGCTCAACCCATGGTACGGGCCGTATCGCCTGGTCAGTCGAGCATTCGGCGCCAAGGCCGGGGGCGACAGCCCGCTGCGCCTGCCCGATTGGGTCGGCTATTGGCCGGCCTTCATCCTGTTCTTCGCCTTCGCCTGGTTCGAGCTGATCTACCCCGCCCCCGACGACCCGGCGCGCCTCGCCATCGCCGCCGGCAGCTATTGGCTGTTCTCCTTCGCCGCCATGCTCGCCTTCGGCTTCGAGCGCTGGAGCCGACAGGGCGAGTTCTTGTCGACGTTCTTTGCCATGATCGCGCGCTTCGGCATCGTCGACGGCAAACAGGACGGCTCCCGCCTGCGCCTTGCCTTGTGCTGCCCCGGCGCCAAGCTCAACGAGGCCGAGCCGCTGCCGCCCTCGGGCGCACTGTTCCTGCTCGCGACACTGGCTTCGGTGTCCTTTGACGGCTTTTCCAAGACCTTCTTCTGGCTTGGCCTCAATGGCGTCAACCCGCTCGAACTGCCCGGTCGCTCAGCACTTGTCGCCACCAACAGCCTCGGCCTGGCGGCGATGTTTATCCTGCTTGCCGCCATCGGCTTGCTCGCCGTCCTTGTCGGCGAAAGGCTGGTGTGCAGCACACAGCCCCTCCAAAAATCCGCCGGCCTGTTCGTCTGGTCGATCGTGCCGATCGCGCTCGCCTATCATTTCTCGCACTACCTGACGTCGCTGCTGGTCAACGGGCAATACGCGCTGGTGGCGCTGTCGGACCCGTTGGCGCTCGGCTGGAACCTGTTCGGCACCGCACACATGCCGGTCGAGGCAGGTATCGCCATGGGCGCCCAGTCCGCCTGGCTGATCTGGAACCTGCAGGCGGTAGCGATCGTTGGCGGGCACGTGCTGGCGGTGCTTGTCGCCCACCTGCTCGCCTGGCGGCTGCACCCCTCCGCGACCCGCGCCTCGCTCAGCCAGTTGCCGCTGACATTGCTGATGATCGGCTACACCGTTTTCGGCCTCTGGCTGCTCTCGACAGCCACCGCGGGATAGTGCAAATGCAGCTGGTTTTGACCTTGGGGAAGCAACTATTGCCACCTCCGGGGATTGGTGATCTAGTTTGTATACATGCGATTTTTCGCCCGGTTCTTGGATCCTGGGCGAAGGGCTTCACATCCACACGAACGTTGGTCAAAACGCACGGCAAGGGGATAGGGCATGACTGACAGCAAACGCTTCTTCGACCTCGGCAAGAGTGGCGTCACGCGCCGCACCGCACTCAAGGGTCTGGCCGCAGGCGCCGGCCTGATGGCCGCACCGGGCTTCGTGCGCTATTCGCAGGCGCAGTCGTCGGCACCGATCAAGATCGGCTTCCAGGCCCACCGCACCGGCATCGGCGCCGCCTATGGCCGCTGGTACGAAAAGACCACCAACGCCGCGGTCAAGCTGATCAACGATGCCGGCGGCATCAACGGCCGTCCGGTCGAGATCATCGTCGAGGACGACGGCACCGATCCCAAGCGCGGCGCCGAAGTGGTCGGCAAATTCGCCTCCCAGCACAAGACCGACATTGTCTTCGGCACGCTGTTTTCCCATGTCGTCGTCGGCTCGGCGCCGACCGCCGGCGAGCTCAAGATCCCCTATTACGTGGTCAGCGAAGGCTACCATGTCGCCTCGGGCAAGCTGAACCGCTGGGTCTTCCAGCCCGGCATCACCGACGTGCGCTCGCAGGTCACGTCGGTCGCGCCCTGGGTCGCCGCCAACCTCGGCAAGAAGGTGACGATGATCTATCCGGACTATGCCTTCGGCTACGATCACCGCGACTATTTCGCCCCCGCCATCAAGGCGCAGGGCGGCGAGGTGGTGGCGCAGATCCCGATCCCGCCGACCGAAAGCTCGTTCACCAAATACCTGCCGCAGATTCCCGCCGACACCGAGGTGCTGTACCACGTCATGGTCGGGCCGGGCGTGTTGACCTTCGTCAAGGAACTCGGCGAGTTCTACGGCTCCAACAAGCCGCAGCTGTTCGGCTTCATCGACTCGCTCGAAGCCGTCGACATCAACAGCTCGGGCCTCGAGTTCCTCGACGGCAGCCATTTCTGGGAAGGTTCGCCGCGCTACGCCCAGGCCAATGACAGCGAGGCGCAGAAGGCCTATCGCGCGGCCGTCGGCATCGACGACAACGGCGCTTCGACCAGCGACGCCAAGGACGTATCGACCGCCGCCCACATGTTCGGCTGCTGGGAAACGCTCTACGTCATCAAGAAGGCGATGGAGGATTCAGGCTACAAGGGGCCGGAGGACCGTGCCAAGCTGGTCGAGGCGACCGAGGCGCTGACCGAATTCAAGGAAGGCCCCGAGCATCCCCAAGGCGACAAGAAGTTCAACGGCAAGATCCACCAGGTCTTCGGCCACCAGAACATCTCCAAGGTCGAAGGCGGCAAGCTCAACGTCGTGCACCGGACGTCGATCGAGGACGGCATGTACGAACCGGAAGGTGATTACACGACGCAGCCGCTGTGAGGGTGCGGCACCCCACCCTCCCCCTTGTGGGGAGGGTCGGCGCGAAGCGCCGGGGTGGGGGTCGCCAACCGCTTAACTGAGCCTTTGTACCCCCACCCGACCGCTTCGCGGTCACCCTCCCCACAAGGGGGAGGGTAAGGACGCCGCACCTGAATGGCCTTCTTCCCGCATCTCCTGCTCGCCACGCTCGAAGGGCTGGTCACCTCGGCGGTGCTGGCACTGACGGCACTCGGCCTGTCGCTGGTGTTCGGCGTGATGCGCATCGTCAACGTCGCCCATGGCGAGTTCTTCATGCTGGGCGCCGTTCTGGCATGGGCGATCACCACCACACTCACCGGCCATCCCGCATTTGGCTTCGCGGTCGCCTTGGTGGTGTCGCCGCTGATCGTCGGCGCCATCGCCTGGGTGTCGGAGCGGCTGGTGCTGCGCCGCGTCGAATACAACCCGGAAGCCACCATCGTCGCCACCATCGGCCTGCTCTACATCATCCAGCAATTGGCGCTGACCTTCTACGGCCCCGAGGCGCGGCCGGTGGCGCCGCCGTTCAACTACCGCATCCAACTGCCCTGGTTTGGCTATTCCGGCTACAAGTTGTCGATCATCGCGGCCTCGGCGCTGTTGCTGCTCGCCACCTGGTTCGTGCTGACGCGCACGCGCATCGGGCTGGTGATGCGGGCGACGCAGTATGACCGCGAGACGGCGCAGGCCTTCGGCATCCCAGTCGGACGCGTCTATGGCGCGGTGTTCGCGCTCGGCGCCATGCTCGCCGCGATCGCCGCCGTGCTGATCGTGCCGATCCAGCAGGCACATTACCTGATGGGGCTCGACCCTCTGCTGCTGTCATTCATCGTCGTCATCATCGGCGGACTCGGCTCGCTGCGCGGTACGGTCATTGCCGCCCTTCTGATCGGCGTGTCCGACGGCATCATCTCGGTGTTCTTTTCGCCGACGCTCGCCAAGATCATTGCAACGCTCATTGTCGCCATGGTGCTGGTGTTCCGGCCGCAGGGCCTGTTCGGAACGGCAGCGAAATGATCGGAGGCGAAGCGACGGCAAAGGTCTACGCGTTGCATGTGGCGGTCATAGCCCTGCTCGTCGCGCTGAATTTCGTACTGCCCGAATATCATCATGGCGTGCTGGCGCGGGTGCTGGTGCTCGCCGTCTTCGCCATGGGCTACAATCTGCTGTTCGGCTATGTCGGGCTGCTCAGCCTCGGCCATGCCATGTTCTTCGCCGCCGGGCTCTATGGCGCCGGCCTGCCGCTCTACCATCTCGGCTGGGGCGTGCCGGCGGCCTTTGCCGGCGGGGTCAGTGCAGGCCTTGTCGTGTCGCTGGTCATCGGCCTGCTGGCGCTCCGGACATCGGGCGTCGCGTTCATGATCGTGACCATGATGTTCGCCCAGGTGTTTTACCTCACCACGCTCTATTTCGGCGAATGGACGCGCGGTGACGAGGGGCTGGTGCTGCCGCAGCAGGCGCGGCGGATCACGCTTGGCACCGAGACGTTGGACCTGACCAACCCGACCACACGCTATCTGCTGGCAGTGGCGCTGTTTGCGGCGGCCCTCTTCGCCACGCTCGCCATCGTGCGCTCGCGCCACGGCCGCGTGCTGGTGGCGATTCGCGAGAACGAGGAGCGCACGCGCATGCTCGGCTACGACACCTTCGCCAACAAGCTGGCGGCGGTGGTCGCGTCGGGCGTCATCTGCGCGGCGGCGGGCGCGGCCTATGCGCTGCTCTTCGGCTATGTCGGCTCGACCTTCGCCTCGGTGCAGTATTCCATTCTGCCGCTGCTCTGGGCACTGCTCGGCGGTGCCGCAACGACGCTCGGGCCGCTGATCGGCACGCTATTCATGTACTACGTCATCGACATCACCAGCGGCTACACCTCGGCCTACATGCTGGTGGTCGGCGCGGTGCTGATCCTTTTGGTGCTCTATTTCCGCAAGGGCGTGCTCGGCACACTCCGCGAACGCTGGCTCAGGTGGCTGCCATGACGCCGCTTCTGACGACGAAAGGACTGTCGCGTCACTTCGGCGGCTTGCGCGCCGTCGACAATGTCGATTTCTCGATCGAGCCAGGCGAGATCCGGGCGGTGATCGGTCCCAATGGCGCCGGCAAGACGACCTTTGTCAGCCTCGTCTGCGGGCGCTATGCGCCGAGTGCGGGAACCATCGTGTTCGACGGCGAGGACATCACCGACATGCCGGCGCATCTCAGGGTGCGGCGCGGCATCGCCTACACGTTCCAGATCACCAGCGTGTTCGCCAATCTCAGCGCCTACGAGAACGTGGCCCTGCCGGTGCAGCGGACATTGACCGACGGCAGATCGCGCGGCGCGGTGCGACAGGGTGCGATGGAGGCGCTGGAACGCGTCGGGCTTACCAGCCGGGCGCATGAGCAAGCCGGCGCGCTGGCCTACGGCCACCAGCGCCTGCTCGAGGTGGCGATGGGACTGGCGCTCAAGCCGCGCCTGCTGATCCTCGACGAGCCGACGCAGGGCCTTTCGGACGGCGAGATCGATAGCTTCATCGCCCTGGTGCGCGAGATCGCCAAGGACGCCACAGTGCTGCTGATCGAGCACAACATGCAGGTCGTGATGGAGCTGGCCCGGCGCATCACCGTGTTCAATGCCGGCAAGATACTGGCCGAGGGCAGCCCGGCTGAAATCCGCGCCAACACTGCCGTGCAGGAAGCCTATCTCGGCACCGCGCAGGAGGCCAGCGCATGAGCGCGGCGCTGACGATCGGCGGCCTCGACTGCTTCTACGGCGAAGTGCAGGTGCTGCATGGGCTCGACCTGGAACTGCGCAAGGGCGAAGTGCTGTGCCTGCTCGGTCGCAACGGTGCCGGCAAGACGACGACGCTGAAGGCGATCATGGGTCTGGTGCCGGCCCGCGCCGGCTCCATCAAACTGGGCGCGCGCGAACTGACGGAACTGCCGGCGCATGAGGTGCCGAAGGCGGGTGTCGCCTACGTGCCGCAGGGCCGCCGCCTGTTTGCCGAACTGACCGTCGCCGAGAACATCGAGATCGGCCTGATGACGCGCAAAAAGGGCAAGGCGGTGCGGGAAAGCGTGCTCGACCTGTTTCCGCTGCTGCGCGACCGGCTGAAGCAGCGCTCCGGCACGCTGTCGGGCGGCGAACAGCAGATGCTGGCGATGGCGCGTGCGCTGTGCCTCGAACCCGAGGTGCTGCTGCTCGACGAACCGACCGAGGGGCTGATGCCGTCGATGATCGCCAGAATCCGCGAGACGGTGGCCGGCTTACGCGAGCGCGGGGTTTCGACCATCCTGGTGGAACAGCGGGTGGATGCGGTTTTGTCCGTAGCCGACCGTGTCGCCTTCATCGAGAACGGCCGCAACCGCGAGACGGTGGACGTCGCACGGCTGCGCGACGATCCGGCGCTGGTCAGGCGCTATGTCGGCGTGGGGTAGAGCCCCCTCGCCCTGCCTCCGCTTCGCTCGGCAGACCTCTCCCCGCTGGGGAGGAGCTCTGAAAGGTCACCGCCAAACTCTTCTCCCCAACGGGGAGAAGGTGGCCGCGCAGCGGCCGGATGAGGGGGAGTTGCCCCTCAACCGAAGAACACAAAGCCGGCGATCAGGAAGGTCGGGATCAGCACTGCGCCCGACCACAGCATGTAGCCGAAGAAGCCGGGCATCCTGACCCCGCTCTCGCGCGCAATGGCATAGACCATGAAGTTGGGCGCGTTGCCGATATAGGTGTTGGCGCCCATGAAAACCGCGCCCGCCGAGATCGCCGCCAGCGTCGAGGCAAACGTGGTCATCAGCTCCTTGGGATCGCCGCCGGCCAGCTCGAAGAACACGAGATAGGTCGGCGCATTGTCGAGGAAGGACGACAGTATACCGGTGAGCCAGAAATAGGCGAGGTCGTTGGGTGCGCCAGTCGGCCCGGTGACCATCGACACCAATGGCGCAAAGGCACCGTCGACCCCCGCCCGCAGAATGGCGATGACCGGCACGATACAGACGAAGATGCCGGCAAACAGCTTGCCCACTTCAAGGATCGGGCCCCAGTTGAAGCCGTTGGCGGCGCGGTACTCCTTGCGGGTGATGCGCAGCGAGACGAGCGCAAGCACCACGATGATGGCGTCGCGGACGAGATTCTGCAGTTCGACATGCACACCCTGAATAGTGAAGGCGATGCCGGGCTTCCACGAAGCCGATAGCAGGATAGCGCCGATGACACCGCCCAGCAGGACGATGTTGGCGACGCCGCGGATGCGGACCTTGGAGTCCGGCGTCGGGTCCTTGATCTTGGGCTGGCCCTGCTCGCGGCTGTGCAGGAACCAGTCGAGGGCGAGGAAGGTGGCCAGCACGATGCCGCCGACGAACAGCGTCTCGCGCCACAGATTGGCTGTCGTCCACAAGAAGTCGACGCCACGGAGGAAGCCGACGAACAGCGGCGGGTCGCCGAGCGGGGTCAGCGAGCCGCCGATATTGGACACCAGGAAAATGAAGAAGACGACGACATGGGCGTTGAACGGCCGGTTGTCGTTGGCACGGATGATCGGGCGGATCAGGATCATCGACGCGCCTGTCGTGCCGACCACGGAGGCAAGTGCAGCACCTATCAGCAGCAGCGCACCATTGACCATCGGCGTGCCGTGGATGTTGCCGGCGACCAGGATGCCGCCGGCGATGGTGAACAGCCCGAACAGCAGGATGATGAAGGACATGTATTCGAGCAGCAGCGCATGTAGCACCGCCTCGGCGGAGACAGCCGTGCCGAACGCAATCGCCATCGGCACGACGACGAGGGCCGCCCAGCCCGCTGTGATCTTGCCGTAGTGGTGCTCCCAGACGTGGGGATAGAGCAGCGGCCCAGTGGCAATGCAAAGCAGCAAGCCGGCAAAAGGCAGCGCCCACCACAACGACATCGCGGCACCGGGCAATCCAGCTTCCGCTGCAAAAGCCGAACCGGCGGTCAGCAGCAGCCCGAACAGCGCCAAGGGAGCTGCAGCAATATGCAAGAGTTTCATTTCGTCCCCTCAAGCCGACGCAAACGCCGGTTTATCCAGTACGCGATCGCCAATGCTCAAACGAGCTTGACGCCGGCGTCGCGCATCTTTCCGATCATGATGTCGAGCGAGCCGCCGAGATCGATCGCGCGGCAGGCATCGAGCCGCACCGTCGTCGCAAACCCCTGCCTGACCGCATCGAGCGCCGAATAGGCCACGCAGAAATCGGTCGCAAGACCTACCAGCGTGATCGAGTCGATGCCGCGCTCGTTGAGATAGCCGGCAAGGCCGGTCGGCGTCAGATGATCGTTCTCGAAGAAGGCCGAATAGCTGTCAATGCCGGTGCGGAAGCCCTTGCGGATGACGAGCTCGGACTTTGCCCAGGCGAGGCCGGAATGGAAATCGGCACCCTTGCTGCCCTGGATGCAATGGTCGGGCCAAAGCGTCTGGGCGCCGTAGGGCATGTCGATGGACTCGAACGGCTGCCTGCCCTGGTGGCTGGAGGCAAAGCTGGAGTGGCCTGCCGGGTGCCAGTCCTGCGTCAACAGCACATGCTCGGTTTTGCGGATGAGATCGTTGACCAGTGGCATGATCTCGTCGCCGCCTGACACGGCAAGCGCGCCGCCGGGGCAAAAATCGTTCTGTATGTCGATGACGATGAGCGCATCACCAGCCATGGAGCCTCCATCAAACCTGCGTCGAGTGGGACCGCCGTCTTGGCGAGCGCCGAAACTCGGCCAGATGGCCGCCCGCGTCAACCGTCAAACTGGCCGTTGCAGTTCATGAGGACCACCCTCACCCAACGTTACGGGCTTTGACAAAAGGTCGCAGCGAGTTATCATTTGCATGCGAATGAGTTTTGTCCGGCGACATGCCGGGAGGCATTGCGTGACCCGTTACGCGAAACCCAAGACGCTCGAAGAAGCGCTCGCGCTGCTCAGCGAAGGGTCGTGGCGCATTGTGGCGGGAGCGACCGACTTTTACCCCGCCCTCGGCAGTCGCCCCCTGCAGCAGGATGTCATCGACATTAACGGCATCGCCGCGTTGCGCGGCGTCGCCGAGACCGACAGCCATTTCGTCATCGCAGCCCGGACAAGCTGGGCGGAGCTGCTGCGCACCCCGCTGCCGCTGGCCTTCGATGCGCTGAAGCAGGCGGCGCGCGAAATCGGCTCGATCCAGATCCAGAACGTGGCTTCGGTCGCCGGCAACATCTGCAACGCCTCTCCGGCAGCGGACGGTGTTCCGGCGTTGCAGGTGCTCGACGCCGAGGTCGAGCTGCGATCGCGGCGCGCAACGCGGATCGTTCCGCTAGACCAGTTCATCCTCGGCAACCGCAAGACCATCCTGCGGGACGACGAGATGGTGACAGCGGTGCGGATTCCCAAGGCGGCAACCGCCGGCAGCTCGGCCTTCTACAAGCTCGGGGCGCGGCGCTACCTGGTAATTTCGATCGCCATGGCAGCGGCGCGGGTCGCCTTCGACAGTGAAGGACGCATTGCCGCTGCAGCGGTCGCGGTGGGCTCGTGTTCGGCGGTGGCGCAGCGGCTGCATCGGCTCGAGCGCGATTTGGCCGGCCAGCCACCGGAGTTCATCGAAAGGATCGTCGGCAGCGTCACCTTCGACGAGTTGACGCCGATCGACGACGTGCGCGGCAGCGCGGCCTATCGGCGAGGCGCGGCGCGGGAAATCGTGGCGCGTGCGCTTCTGCAGGCTGCCGGCGCAAGCGAGAGACGGGCGGCGGCATGAAAAACGACCGCGCGCCGATCAGCTTCACCGTCAACGGCGCGCCGGTGTCGGTATCGGCGGCGCCGATGCGGCGACTGTCATCGGTCCTGCGCGACGAACTCGGGCTCACCGGCACCAAGGTCGGCTGCGATGCCGGCGACTGCGGCGCCTGCACCGTGATGCTCGACGGCGAGCCGGTCTGCGCCTGCCTGTTGCCGACGGCTTCGGTGGAAGGCGCTGCCGTGCGCACGGTCGAGGGCCTGGGCGGCGACGGCCTGTCCGCGCTCCAGGCCTCGTTGCTGGCGCATGGCGCCGCACAATGCGGCATCTGCACGCCTGGAATCCTGGTGGCTGCCACCGCACTGCTCGAACGCAATGCGTCTCCTGGCGAAGCCGAGGTGCAGGACGCGCTGGGCGGCGTTCTGTGCCGCTGCACCGGCTACCGCAAGATCGTGGCAGCGGTGATGGAGGCTCATTGCTTTGTGGCACCCCCCTCTGGCCTGCCGGCCATCTCCCCCTCAAGGGGGGAGATCGGCAGCTCCGACGGCAGCGATTGGCTAATCTCCCCCCTTGAGGAGATGGCCGGCAGGCCAGAGGGGGGTATGTCATCCAAGCATTTCGACTTGCGCCTCCCGCCAGCAGGCCATGCGGTCGGCGCCTCGCCGGTCAAGCTCGACGGTGTTGCCAAGGTGACGGGGGCGGAGAAATTCGGCGGCGATTCGTTCCCGGCGGATGCGCTGTCGGTACTGGTCGTCCGCTCACCGCATCACCGCTCAGCGTTCAGCTTCGGCGACCTTGAGGCGTATGTGGCGGACAATGCAGGCGTGGTCGCGGTTTTCACTGCCGCCGACATTCCTGGGATCAATTGCTTCGGTGTCATCCCGCCCTTCGCCGACCAGCCGGCTTTGGCCCAAGGCGAAACCCGGTTTCGCGGCGAGGCTATCGCGCTCGTCGCCTGCGAAAGCTGGGCGGCTCGCGAACTGGACCTCGCCAGGTTCCCGGTGCAATGGCGCGAACTGCCGGCAGTGATGG
The DNA here is from genome assembly GCF_003071665.1 of Aminobacter sp. MSH1. GTDB lineage: Bacteria > Pseudomonadota > Alphaproteobacteria > Rhizobiales > Rhizobiaceae > Aminobacter > Aminobacter niigataensis. The sequence goes on from NZ_CP026265.1 coordinate 445,310, forward strand.
AGCCTGCCGCGGCACAGGCGACGGGGGCGGCACTGATCCATTCCAGCCGGCCTGGCAATCTCCTCGTGCAAGGCGTGGTCGAGCATGGCGATGCCAAAACGGCGCTCGCCAACGCGGCTGTCGTCGTGTCTGGCAGCTTTGAAACCTCCTATGTCGAGCATGCCTATATCGAACCGGAAGCCGGCTATGCATTCGTCAACGACGGCGTGCTCATCATCGTCGCCTGTACGCAGGCGCCGCACATGGACCGGGACGACACGGCGCGCATCCTCGGCCTTGCACCGGACAAGGTCCACATCGTGCCGACGGCGACCGGCGGCGGCTTCGGCTCGAAGATCGATGTCTCGCTGCAGCCGCTGATCGGCCTCGTCGCGCTGAAGACTGGCCGGCCGGCGGCGCTTGCCTACACGCGCACGGAATCGATGGCCTCGACCACCAAGCGCCATCCCGCTTCGATGCAGGCGACGATTGGCACCGATGCCGACGGCATGATCCGCGGGATGATCTTTGCCGGCGATTTCAACACCGGCGCCTATGCCAGTTTCGGGCCCACCGTCGCCAACCGCGTGCCGGTGCATGCATCGGGCCCCTATGCCACGCCGAACTATCGCGCCAATGCCCGCGCCATCCACACCAACGGCCCGGTGTCGGGCGCCTTCCGCGGTTTCGGCGTGCCGCAGGCAACGCTGATGCAGGAAACCCTTTATGACGAGCTGGCCATCCGGCTCGGCATTGATCGACTGCAGTTTCGCTTGCAGAATTCGCTTCGAAACGGCTCCGAAACAGTGACCGGCCACCATCTCGAAGCCGGCGTCGGCATCGTCGACTGCCTCGCCGCGCTGGAGCCCCACTGGGCACGCGCGCTGACAGACGCCGAAGCCTTCAATGCGTCGCAGAATGCCGTCAGGCGCGGCGTCGGCATCGCCTCGTGCTGGTATGGCTGCGGCAACACCTCGCTGCCCAACCCCTCGACAATCAAGCTCGGCATCACGCCAGACGGCAAGGTGGCGCTGCACCAGGGCGCGGTCGACATCGGCCAGGGCTCGAACACGGTGATCGCCCAGATCGCAGCCGACGCGCTCGGCCTGCCGCTCGGCGATTTCACCCTGCGAAGCGCCGATACCGCGATCACGCCCGACGCCGGCAAGACCTCGGCGTCACGCCAGACCTATGTCTCGGGCAAGGCGGCGGAGAAGGCGGCGCGGACGCTGCGCGAAAAGATCCTGCGCTACGCAAATGTCTCGGCAGACGCGTCGCTGCAATTGCTGCCCGGCGGGCTGCTGCTGGTGCATGAAGGCGGCGAACGACGGCGCATCGATCTTGTACTGCTGAAGCCCGACGACGACGGCTTGGTCTTTGCCGCAGAAGAGAGCTACGACCCGCCGACCACGCCGCTCGACGCCAAAGGCCAGGGCAAGCCCTATGCCGTCTATGGCTATGGCGCACAGATCGCCGAGCTCGAGGTCGACATGGCGCTGGGCACGGTCAGGCTGGTCAAGATCACCGCCGCCCACGATGTCGGCCGCGCGATCAATCCGCTGCTCGCCGAAGGACAAATCGAGGGCGGCATCGCGCAGGGTATCGGCATGGCGCTGATGGAAGAATACATCCCCGGCCGGACAGAAAACCTGCACGACTACCTGATCCCGACCATTGGCGACGTTCCGCCCATCGAGACCATCCTGGTGGAAGTTCCGGACCCGGAAGGACCCTTCGGCGCCAAGGGTTTGGGCGAGCATGTGCTGATCCCGACCGCGCCGGCGATCCTCAACGCCATCCGCCACGCCACCGGCGTGCTGGTGACCAAGGTGCCGGCAACGCCGTCGCGCATCCTGGCGGCAATCCAGGAGGCACGCCGATGAACGAGCTCTCCGAACGCTTCGAGACGCATGAGGCCGGCGACAGGCAGGCGGGCGAAAAGCTGCGCTGCGATGCCTGCCCTGTCATGTGCTACATCGCCGAGGGCCGCACCGGCGCCTGCGACCGTTACGGCAATTTCGGCGGCCGCATCGTGCGCTGCGACGCCGTGCGCGTGCTCGACTACGCGGTCGAGAGCGGCACACCCTTGGTGCCCTTCGGCGGCCAGGCCTGGGACGGCGAGTTGGTCAACACCGGCCGGCGTTTCGTCACCGCCATCGGTTCCGGCACGACTTACCCCGACTACAAGCCGGCTCCCTTCATCGTCAGCCAGGAGGTCGAGGGCGTCGACCTGGTGACTGTCGTCACCGAAGGCATCTTCTCCTACTGCGGCGTCAAGGTGAAGATCGACACCGACCGCCATCTCGGACCTGAAACGGCGAGCGTGCGCGCGCAGGGCGAGGCGGTCGGCCATGTGACGACGGGCGAATACGGCTCGCAGATGCTGTCGCTCGGCGGCGTGCACCATCTTACCGGCGGTTCGAAATCCGAGGGACGGGTGACCTGCGAGACCCTGCTCGACCTTTGCAACAAGAAGCCGGTGGAACTGACCATCGACGGCGGCGCGACCGTCGTCGTCGAGGCCGGCAAGGCGCCGGTCATCGACGGCCAGACCGAACACCGCATGCGCGTCGGCTGCGGCTCGGCGGCCATCGGCATGTTCGCCACGCAATGGCGCGGGCTGGTCGACGAGGTGGTGGTGGTCGACGATCACATCACCGGTGTCGTTTCCGAACACCAGGCCGGCAAGGTGCTGGGCTGGGAAGACACGGGGATCAAAATCCTCGGGCGGAAATCCACGCCGGGGCGCTATTTCAAGGTCTCGGAGCCTGGGCTCGGCTGGGGCGGCACCAGTATCTCCGACCCGCTCTCCATCCTCGGCGACTGGAACGCCAAGAAGGGCGCCCGCCCCGGGCTTACGCTGCTGATGGTATCGACGACAGGCGAACAGTTCGCCTATTACGAGCTCGATACCGAGCTGAAACCGGTCGAAAAGCCGTTCCCGGAGCGGTTGCGCAAGTCGGTTGGGCTGATCGAGGACAATTGTGAGCCGGCTTTGTGCACCGTGCTGTTCGTCGGCGGCGCGGGCGGCTCGCTGCGCGCCGGGGTCACCGAAAACCCCGTCAACCTGACCCGCTCTGTCCATGGCCTGAAGACCTATGTGACGGTCGGCGGCGCGCCGGTCTATGTCTGGCCTGGGGGCGGCATCACGCTGATGGTCGACGTCACACGCGTGCCCGATGGCGCCTTCGGCTATGTGCCGACCCCGGCGCTGGTGGCGCCGATCGAGTTCACGCTGCGCAAGGACGACTACCTGTTGCTCGGCGGACATGCGGCCGAGATCAGGAGCATCGGCGACGTGCTCGCGCGCGGCGGCGAATATTTCAACGAGCGGGCGGAGGCCCGGGCCGGTGCCGACAATCCCTGGCCACCGCTGGCGCAACTGCGCCGGGCGGTGCCGGACGGATCGCCATGAACGGACCCCAGGCAAGCTGGCTGCCGGACGGTCGCCGGCTGCATCTCAACCACGGCCCGATCGACCTGATCGTCGAGGGGTTCGGCGCCAAGGACGAGTTGCGTGCTGCCTACGGCCAGGCGGTCGAACGTTTCCAGACCATCTTGCCCGAACTGGTCGAAGAGCTGACCGAGCTGCGCCGGCCGGCTTCGACCAGTCCCCGGCGCTTCACCGGCCCGACGGCACGACGCATGGAGGCGGCGGTCGCGCCGCTGGCCGAACAGTTCATCACGCCGATGGCTGCCGTCGCCGGCTCGGTGGCCGACGAGATGCTGGCGGCGATGGTTGCCGGAAGCCGGCTCGACCGGGCCTATGTCAACAATGGCGGCGACATCGCGCTGTACCTCGCCCCTGGCCAGCAGATGTCGGCAGCCATCGCCGGCACCGGCCATGGTCTCGCCGACCGGATGACGATCCGCTGGCAGGACCCGGTGCGCGGCATCGCCACCAGCGGCTGGCGCGGGCGCAGCTTTTCGCTCGGCATCGCCGATGCGGTGACGGTGCTTGCCGCGAACGGGGCGGCGGCGGACGCAGCGGCGACGCTGGTCGCCAACGCCGTCGACCTGCCCGGCCACCCGGCAATCGAGCGCACGCCTGCGTGCGAACTGGCACCCGACAGCGATCTCGGCGACAGGCCGGCGACCACCGGCGTCGGCTTGTTGACACCGCCGGAGATCGACCGGGCGCTCGATGCGGGGCTTGCGGCCGCCGACCAGATGCGGCGGCAAGGGTCGATCCAGACTGCCGTGCTATTCCTTGCAGGCGAACATCGTGTCAGCGGCATGCCGGCTGAGCGGTTCACGAGGGGGGTACTGAGCCATGCATGAGTTTCCGATCCGCAAGATTGCGGTCACCGTCGAAGAGATATTCCACGATGGCGGGCCGCCTGCGCGCGAGCCGCGACGACGTGCGGCCGCACTTGCGGTGGTGAAGAACCCGTTCGCCGGGCGCTATGTCGAGGACCTGCAGAGCGCCATGGACGACCTGAAACCGCTCGGGCTGATGCTGACCGACCGGCTGATCGCGGCGCTTGGCGGCGATGCCAAGGCCATCGACGGCTATGGCAAGGGTGCCATCGTCGGCAGTGCGGGCGAACTCGAACATGGGGCGCTGTGGCATGTGCCCGGCGGCTACGCCATGCGCGAAAGGCTGGGCGAGGCCAAGGCGATCGTGCCTTCGGCCAAGAAACTCGGCGGCTTCGGCGCGCGCATGGACGTGCCGATCGGTCACATCAACGCCGCCTATGTGCGCAGCCATTTCGACGCCATGGAAGTCGGCGTGCCAGACGGTCCGCGTCCCGACGAGATCGTCTTCGCGCTGGTCATGACATGCGGGCCGCGCATCCACGACCGCATGGGCGGATTGAAGGCCTCCGACATCAAGGCCTGGGATGGGCTGAGATGAGCCCGGAACCGGCCGAGGGCGACTATCAATTGCAGGGGCAGATCGGCTTCATCCTGCGCAAGGCACACCAGCGCCACCTGGCGATCTTCGCCTCACATATCGGCGATCTGACGCCGCCGCAATTCACGGCACTGGCCAAGTTGCGCGACGTCGGCGAGACCTCGCAAAACCAGCTCGGCGGGCTGATCGCCATGGATGCGGCGACGGTCAAGGGCGTGATCGACCGGCTCGCCGCGCGCGGGCTGGTGCAACTGGCCAAGCACGAGGTCGACAAGCGGCGGCTGATGGTACGCCTGACCGGCGAAGGGCGGCAGATGATCGACCAGCTCGTGCCACTGGCACGAACGATCACCACCGAAACGCTGTCGCCGCTGTCCGCCAAGGATGCGGCGACGCTGGTGACGCTGCTTTCGAAGATTAGCTGAGGGAGTAAGGGAGTAAGGGAGTAAGGGAGTAAGCTACCCCTATTCCCCTAATCCCCATACGGCACCCAAACATTCTTGACCTCGACAGCACGGCGCAGGAAAGCCTCGCCCTGGGCGGTTGGCCAGTCGAGGCTGCGGCCGTGGCCGGTCCAGACGCGCTTGAGGTTGCCCGTCGATTCCGCTTCCGTCTTGGCACAGGTCTCGGCCTCGGCGACGACCCAGAGGCCGTCGACGTCGTCGTGCTTGGCAAGTACCGCGGCAAGCTCGGCGGTGTGGCCGGTGACGATGTTGATCGCGCCGGAAGGCACGTCGGAATATTCGATCACCTGATAGAGATCGGTGGCGACCAGCGGCGCCGCGGTCGAGGGCACCACGACCACGGTGTTGCCCATGGCGAGTGCCGGAGCGACGAGCGAGACCAACCCGAGCAGCGGGGCCTCGTCGGGAGCGACGATGCCGATGACGCCGACCGGTTCATGTAGCGCCAGCGTCACCGTGCGTGCCGGCGGCTGGTGCACCCTGCCCTCGAATTTGTCAGCCATGCCGGCATAATAGAACAGCCGCTCGATCGAGGTTTCCACCTCGGCCTTCGCCACCTTGTGGCTGGCAGCGGTCAGTTCCGAGATGCGGGCGGCGAACTCCTCCGTGCGGCCCGACAGGTTCTCGGCGAGGTAATAGAGCACCTGCGCCCGGTTGTAGGCTGTCGCCTCCGGCCAGGCCTTGCAGGCGCGCGCCGCCGAGACCGCATCGCGGATGTCCTTGCGGCTGCCCAGGCCGACCTCCCCGACAAGCTTGCCCTTGGGTGTCAGCACCGGCAGCGAGTAGTTGCCGTCGGGCCGCACCTGCTTGCCGCCGATGAACAGCTTGGCCGTGCGGTCGATACCGTGGCTCTCGCCATTGTCGCGCGCGGCTGCCTTCGGTGCCGCCGGAGGCTTGATGACCGGCCCATGCGGCTCGCTCGGCGCCAAATATTCCTCCAGCCCCTCGCGCCCGCCTTCGCGGCCAAAGCCTGACTCGCGATAGCCGCCGAAGCCGCAGGCGGCGTCGAACATGTTGGTGCCGTTGACCCAGACCACGCCGGCCTTGAGCTGCGGCGCGACATGCAGCGCCAGATTGACGTTCTCGCTCCACACCGAGGCGGAAAGGCCATAACGCGTGTTGTTGGCGAGTTCGACCGCCTCTTCGGTGTTGCGAAAGCTCATGGTGGCGAGCACCGGGCCGAACACTTCCTCCTGGGCGAGGATGTTGGCCGGCGCCACCCCCGTCGCCAGCGTCGGCAGGTGGTAGTAGCCGGTCGCTGGCACGTCCTGGTCCGGCTGCCAGCAAACGGCACCTTGCCTCGCACCCTCCTCGACAAGGCGCCTGACCCTGTCGAGCTGGGTCCGGTCGACGAGCGGGCCGATGTCGGTGTTCTTGTCCAATGGCGCGCCGACGCGCAGCCGGCTCATGCGCGTCTTGACCTTGGCGATGAAGGCATCCGCGACGCTTTCCTGCACAAGGAGGCGCGAGCCGGCGCAGCAGACCTGGCCCTGGTTGAACCAGATGCCGTCGACAAGCCCTTCGACGGCGCTGTCGAGATCGGCGTCCTCGAAGACGATGAAGGCCGACTTGCCGCCGAGTTCGAGCGACAGCTTCTTGCCGGAACCGGCAGTCGCCTTGCGGATGATCTTGCCGACCTCGGACGAGCCGGTGAAGGCGATCTTGTCGATGCCGGCATGATTGACGATGGCCGCTCCCGCCTCGGGTCCACCCTGGACGATATTGACCACGCCCTTCGGCACACCGGCGCGCTCGCAGATCTCGGCAAACAGGATCGCCGTCAGCGGCGTGAACTCGGCCGGCTTCAAGACCACGGTGCAGCCGGTGGCGAGCGCGGGCGCGATCTTCCAGGCGAGCATCAAAAGCGGAAAGTTCCACGGGATGATCTGGCCGACGACCCCGGCTGCCTTGCGGCCTGGAAACTCACGATCGAGCGACTGGGCCCAGCCGGCATGGTGGATGAAGTGGCGGATCGCCAAGGGCACATCGATGTCGCGGCTCTCGCGGATCGGCTTGCCGTTGTCGAGGCTTTCCAGCACGGCGAACAGGCGCTGGTGACGCTGCATGGCGCGGCCGATGGCGTAGAGAACCTTGGCGCGCTCGTAACCCGAGGCAGCACTCCACTTGGGCAGCGCCTTGCGCGCCGCAGCAACCGCGGCCTCGATGTCGGCAGCACCGGCATCGGAGACCTTGGCCAGAAGCTTGCCGGTCGATGGATCTTCGGTGTCGAAGGTCTTGTCACCTGATGCGGCGCGCCAGTCGCCCGCGATGAACAGCGCCTTCGAGAAGTCGCGGGCAGAGAGCCAGGCATCGGCTTCCGTGCGGGCCTCGGGTGCTGGGGCATAATCCATGGCGTGATATCGTTCGAGGATGTTCATGAGAGGCTCTCCCTTACCCTCCCCCTTGTGGGGAGGGTGGCCCAAAGGGCCGGGTGGGGGTCGTTGTTCGGTTACATCAGTTACTTGGTCTGCTGTCGGGCTGTACCCCATCCCGCGCCTGCGGCGCGACCCTCCCCACAAGGGGGAGGGTAAGGGGCGCAGCCTCACGCCATGGCGTGGCGGTGGTTGGCCGAGTAACGGCCGCTGACATGGTGCTCGAGCTGGCGCTCGATGTCGGTGAGCAAGCTCGACGCGCCGAAGCGGAACAGTTCGGGCTCGAGCCAGGGCCGGCCGAGTTCTTCCTTCATCAGCACCAGCCAGTCGAGCGAGACCTTCGCCGTCGAGATGCCGCCGGCGGGCTTGAAGCCAATGAGATAGCCGGTCTGCTCGTGATAGGCGCGGATCGCCCTGACCATGGCGAGGCCGACGGGCAGCGTGGCGTTGACGCTCTCCTTGCCGGTCGAGGTCTTGATGAAGTCGGCGCCCGCCATCATCGCCACCATGGAGGCGAGCGTGACATTGCGCAGTGTCGCCAGGTCGCCGGTGCCCAAGATGACCTTGAGATGCGCCTCGCCGCAGGCGGCGCGAAAAGCCTTGATCTCGTCGTAGAGCTCCTGCCACTTCGCCCCGAACACCAGTCCGCGCGGAATGACGATGTCGATCTCGTCGGCACCGTCGGCAACAGACGCCTCGATCTCGGCGATACGGGTCGAAAGCGGCGCGAGACCATGCGGGAAGGCCGTCGACACCGCAGCGACATGGATGCCGGCGCCCTTCACCGCGTCGACAGCGGTGGCGACAAAAGGATGGTAAACGCAGACGGCGGCCGGGCGGATCACGGTGTCGCCCAGGCCGAGCGCTTCAACAAGATCACGCCGCAGCGGATAGACAGCCTTGGCGCAGAGCCGGCGGACGCGCTCGTCGGTGTCGTTGGAGTTGAGCGTCGTCAGGTCCATCAGCGAGATCGAGCGCAACAGCCAGGCGGCCTGGTTGTCGGCCTTGATCGAACGCCGCTTGGTCAGCGTGCCTACCCGGCGTTCCAAAGCCGAGCGGTTGACGCTGCGCATCGATTCCACGAACCCCAGGTCCAGCGCCATGCCGGGATTGCGCACGATCCCGTGGCCCTCCGCAGCGTTCGCCGCCAGCCGCGACGGCAGAGGCATGACAGTCGCTGACGACTGCAATTCGGCTTCACGCGGCTTTCCGCTCATCTGACTGCCTTTCCTCCTGATACCCAGCATTCAAGTGACACTGTGGCGGGCGAAACATCTCAGGCACCGCCTGGCGCGGCGCGACAAAGAATAGCCCGCGGAGCGACGCTCCACGAGCCCCCTAGGGCCGGAAGATAGACGAAAAAACCAAAGGGGTGCAGCGGTATTTTGACCGGATGGTCAAGGCGTCGGATCGGCGGCCGATCCGACGCAATCAGCCGTCAGCCGACGAAGGCGCGCTCGACGACGAAGGTGCCCGGCTCGTTGAGCGAGCCTTCGACGAAGCCGAGGCTTTCGGCGAGTTCCTTGACGTCCTTCAGCATGTGCATCGAGCCGCAGATCATGATGCGGTCGGTCTCGGGATCGAACTTGTCGATGCCGAGGTCGCTGAAGAACTTGCCCGACGAGATGAGCGCGGTGATGCGGCCCATGCGCTCGGATTCCTCGCGCGTCGTCGAATTGTAGAGCGTCACGCGGCCGTGGGTCAGTTCGCCGATCAGCGGATCGTTCTCGAGATTGGCGACCAGTTCCTGGCCATAGGCCAGCTCGGCGACGTCGCGGCAGGTGTGAGTCAAAACGACCTGCTCGTAGCGCTCATAGGTGTCGGGATCGCGAAGCAGGCTGGCGAAGGGTGCTATGCCGGTGCCGGTCGAGATCATGAACAGGCGCTTGCCCGGGGTCAGCGCGTCGAGCACCAGCGTCCCGGTCGACTTCTGGCGCATCAGCACGGTGTCGCCGGGCTGGATCTTCTGCAACTCGGAGGTCAGCGGACCATCCGGCACCTTGATCGAGAAGAACTCGACTTCATCGTCCCAGGACGGGCTTGCCACCGAATAGGCGCGGTAGACTGGCTTTTCGGCATTGGGCAGGCCGATCATGACGAATTCGCCCGAGCGGAAGCGCAGCGACTGAGGCCGGGTGATGCGGAAGGCGAAGAGGCGATCCGTGTAATGCTTCACCGAAACAACCGTTTCGGCGTAGACATTGGCAGGGATGGGGAACTGAAGCGGCTTTGCGTCGGCCGTCTTCAGCGCTGCTGCAGTGTTCATCGATCAAACCTCTCGCCCAGCGCGGGCGGCGTTTCTGGACCGGCGCGCTGCGGAAATACAGGCAAAGTGTGGGGCCTTGTTCACCTTATTAATTAGTATACAAATGATATCAGCGTCAAGATTGTGGCATAAAACGCCTTTCTAAACTGGCACATGATCGTAGTCCGGGCTTTTCGGGATTAGTCCATGGACGAGAATATTCCCGCAAACGCGGGAAATGTCGTGGCAGGCATCGACGTGGGCGGGACCTTCACCGACCTGCTGCTGGTCGACGGCGCGAATGGCGGCGCGGTCCGCATCGCCAAGACGCCGACGACGGTTGACAACCAGGCACATGGCGTCATCGCCGCGCTTGCCGAGACAGGCTTTGCCATCGCCGATATCGACCTCATCGTCCACGGCACGACGACCACCACCAATGCGGTGCTGGAGCGGCGGCTGGCGAGGACGGGCATGATCACGACGCGCGGTTTCCGCGACGTGATCGAGCTCGGCCGCCGCACCCGTCCCCAGCCTTATGGCATGACAGGCACTTTCGTGCCGGTCATCCCGCGCAACCTCCGGCTCGAAGTCAGCGAGCGCGTCGAGGCCTCGGGGCGCGTGCGCGAGCCACTCGACGAGGACGGCATGCGGGCGGCGGTGCACGAACTGGTTGCCGCCGGCTGCGAAGCGCTGGTGATCCATTTCCTGCACGCCTATGCCAACCCGGCGCACGAGCGCCGTGCCGCCGAGATCGCCGCCGAGGCCTGGCCGAACGGGTACATCACGACCGGACACTCGCTGCTGTCGGAAGCGCGCGAGTTCGAGCGCGGGGTGACGGCCTCGGTCAATGCAGCCGTGCAGCCGGTCCTCGAACGTTATGTCGCGCGGCTGCGCGACGAGCTGGCGAGCCGTGGCTATGGCCGCGACTTCCTGATCATGAACGGCAATGGCGGCATGATCTCGGCGCGCTTCGTCACCCGCGAGGCGGCGAAGACCGTCATGTCCGGCCCGGCCTCGGGCGTGATCGCCGCCGCCTATACCGGACGCCGAGCCGGCTTCGAGAACCTCGTCACCTACGACATGGGCGGCACCTCGACCGATGTGGCGCTGATCCTCAATGCCGAGCCGGCGGTGTCGAACGAGATCGAGATCGAATATGCGATGCCGATCCATGTGCCGATGGTGGCGGTGCACACGGTGGGCGCCGGCGGCGGCTCGATCGCGCGCGTCGATGCCTCCGGACTGATCCAGGTCGGACCGGAGAGTGCCGGGGCCAATCCCGGACCGATCTGCTATGGCCGCGGCGGTACCGAGCCGACGATCACCGACGCCAACCTGGTGCTCGGCCGGCTCGACCCGAAGAAGCTGCTGGCGGTCGACACCCCCGTCACGGTCGAGGCGGTGCGCAATGTCTTCGCAGACAGGATCGGCAAGACGACCGGGCTCGACGGGGTCGAGGCCGCCGGTGCGGTGCTGCGGCTGGGCAATATCAGGATGGCGGGCGCCATCCGCATGGTGTCGGTGTCGCGCGGCCACGATCCGCGCGATTTCACGCTGTTTGCCTTCGGCGGCGCAGGGCCGCTGCATGCCTCGGCGCTGGCGCGCGAACTCGGGCTGCCGCGCGTGCTGGTGCCGGCACGGCCTGGCATCACCAATGCGCTGGGCTGCGTCGTCGCCGACTTGCGCCACGACTTCGTCAACACGGTCAACCAGCCGGTGGCGACGCTCGACGAGCAGCGGGCGCGGGCCGTGCTGGTGCAGCACCGGGCCGAGGGCGAGACGCTGATCGCCAAAGAGGCGATCCGGCCCCGCAGCATCCGCGTCAGCCATTCCGCCGACATGCAGTTTATCGGCCAAACGCATCTCATCAACGTACCGCTGCCGTCGGCAGAAGTCGACCGCGCCACGCTGCAGACATTGTTCGAAAGGGCCTATTTTGCCCGCTTCAAGGTCGAGCTGCCGGAAATCCGCGCCAACCTCGTCAACCTCAACACCTCGGTGACTGGCGTGCGTCCCGACATCGACCTCAGCCGGCTGATCGATCCCGCCGGGCGGGCGGCGACGCTTGCGGAGGCGCTGCGCGAGGTCAGGCCGGTATGGTTCGACGGCGGCTGGCGCGACACCCCGGTCTATGCGCGCGAGAAGCTGCCGCTCGATGCCCGGATAGAGGGACCGGCGATCCTCGAGCAGATGGACGCGACGACCGTGTTGGAGCCAGGCGACCGGGCGCGGAGCGATGCGGATGGGAATATTGTTGTACAGGTGGGGAGTTGATGAAGACCCCCTCACCGTCTCGCTTCGCTCGCCACCTCTCCCCCACTCCGTGGGGGCGAGGAACCGAAGCGAGACAAGCGCCGTCGCCCAAGCAGCGATTCCTCTCCCCCGGGCAGGGGGAGAGGCGGTTTGCGCAGCAAACCGGTGAGGGGGTGCTGTTGCTCGGCAGAAGGGTGACGTCATGACCCTCGACGCCATCACCCTTTCGGTCATCCAGGCGGCGCTGCAGCAGACCTGCGACGAGATGGACCTGACATTCTCGCGCGCGGCTTTCTCGCCCGTCATCGCCGAGGCCAACGACCGCTCCGACGGCATCTACTCCGCCGTCGACGGCTCGTTGATCGCGCAGGGGTCGCAAGGGCTGCCGGTGTTTGTCGGCGTGATGCAGCACTCGACCAAAACCATCATCGAGATGATTGCCGACGGGCATGTGCTGCCGCCCGAGCCGGGCGACATCTACGTCGTCAACGACCCCTATCTCGGCGGCACGCATCTGATGGACGTGCGTTTCGCCATGCCGGTGTGGCGCCAAGGAAAAATCTTCTGCTGGCTGTCCAACACCGGCCACTGGCCTGATATCGGCGGCGCGGTGCCGGGCGGCTTTTCCGCCTCGGCGACTGCGGTCGAGCAGGAAGGCCTGCGCCTGCCGCCGGTCAAGCTGTTCAAGAAAGGGGTCATGGACCCCGAGATCTACGCCATCATCTGCTCCAACATCCGGGTGGCAGACCAGCGCATCGGCGATATCCGCGCCCAGGCGGCAGCGCTCCATGTCGGGCAGGGCAGGCTGTTCCAGATCCTGGATCGTTACGGTGACGAAACCGTTGTCGAGGCCATCGCCGAGCTGCGACGCCGGGCGGCCGAACAGATGCGGGCGCATATCGCGTCCCTGCCCGACGGCACGTACAGGTCGAAGGCCTTCGTCGATTCCGACGGCGTTGTCGACGCGCCGCTGACGATCGCGCTATCGGTCGAAAAGGCTGGCGATACGCTGACCTTCGACTTCTCAGGCTCGTCCAAACCATGCACTGGGCCGATGAACAGCGTCTTGGCCACGACCTTCTCGTCGGTCTATCTCGCCATGCGCCACATCTTCCCCGACGTGCCGATCAGTGCGGGCGCCTTCGAGCCGCTGATCGTCAAGCGGCCGGAAGGCACATTCCTCGACGCGCGCTATCCTCGACCGGTTTCAGGCTGTGCGGCGGAGGTGTCCCAGCGCATCGCCGAAGCGGTGTTCGCGGCGATGGTGCAGGCAGCACCCGACAAGGTGACGGCATCACCGGCTGGTTCGAGCGGCAACTTCGCGCTCGGCGGCAACGACCCGGCGCGCGGCCGCGACTATGTCATGTACCAGATCTCCGGCGGCGGCTATGGCGGCAATTCAGACCATGACGGGCTGTCGAATGGCTGCTCGACCATCGGCATCTCGAAATCGCCGCCGGTCGAGATCATGGAGCAGGCCTATCCGGTGCTCTACCGGCAATACGCGTTGCGCGAAGGCTCGGGCGGCGCGGGCAAGCAGCGCGGCGGCTTCGGCCTCGCCTACGAGATAGAGCTGTTGCGCGGCGAAGCCCGCGCCTCCTTCGTCATGGACCATGGCCGCTTCGGCCCGCAGGGCGCGCTCGGAGGCAAGGATGGTGCCGTCAATACGGTGACAGTTTTTCGCGACGGGCAGCCGCATGTGCCGCCGCATCTGTCGAAGGAGCAGGACATTCCGCTCAAGGCCGGCGACCGGGTTCTGGTCAGCACGCCGGGCGGTGGCGGTTATGGCGATCCGCTTTCACGCGATCCCGAACTGGTGCTGCGCGATGTCGGGCTCGGCTACTACACGCGCGAGCAGGCAGCTGCGATGTTCGGGGTGGTGATTGGGGATGATGGCGTGGATGTGATTTCCACCTCGCAACTACGAGCGAAGTAGCCCCCTCACCGGCCGCTTCACGGCCACCTCTCCCCCACTCCGTGGGGAGAGGAAACGCTAACCGTGAAGGCTGGGTCACAACAGAACTTGGGTTCCTCGCCCCCAATGCCATGGGGGAGAGGTGCTTCGCGCAGCGAACCGGTGAGGGGGCGTTGTCTACTGCCGCTGTCAGCCCAGCGCCCGCCCATCCGCGTCGAAGCGATAGGTGCGGGCCGCATCGGGCGTCGCGTATAGCGTGGCGCCAGGGCCGGTCTGGTACTCACCGAACAGGCGAATGGTGACGAGGCCGGCCTTTTCCGTCTCAAGGAAGACGTTGGTGTCGGCGCCGAGATGTTCGGCGTGGATGACCGTGCCCTTCCAGGCGCCGGAGGTGTCGCTGACTGCGATATGCTCGGGGCGGACACCGACCGTCTTGGCGGTTTCGCCCAGCCGCGCGCCGTCGATGAAGTTCATCTTGGGCGAGCCTATGAAGCCCGCGACGAACAGGTTCGCCGGCTTGTTGTAGAGTTCCATCGGCGCACCGACCTGCTCGACGCGGCCGGCATTGAGCACGACGATGCGGTCGGCCAGCGTCATCGCCTCGACCTGGTCGTGGGTGACGTAGACCATCGTCGCCTTGAGCCGGTTGTGCAGTTGGGCGATCTCCAGGCGCGTATTGACGCGAAGCGCCGCGTCGAGGTTCGACAGCGGCTCGTCGAACAGGAACAGCTTCGGTTCGCGCACCAGGGCGCGGCCGATGGCGACGCGCTGGCGCTGGCCGCCGGAGAGCTCTGCCGGACGGCGCTTGAGATAGGGCTCCAGCGACAGCATCGCCGAAGATGCGCCGATGCGCTGGTCGATCTCGGCGGCCGGCGTTCCCGCCTGCTTGAGGCCGAGCGCCATGTTGTCGCGCACGTTGAGATGCGGATAGAGCGCGTAGGTCTGGAACACCATGGCGATGCCGCGTTTGGCGGGCGGCGCGTTGGTGACCCTCTGGCCGTCTATCAGCACGTCGCCCGACGATGCGTCCTCGAGGCCGGCGATGATGCGCAGCAGCGTCGACTTTCCGCAGCCGGACGGGCCGACGAACACGACGAACTCGCCGTCCTTGACGTCGAGGTCGATGCCTTTCAGCACCTCGACCGGGCCGAAGGACTTTTTGACATTTTCGATCTTGAGCGAACCCACGGGCTTTTCCTGTCTCTAGAGCTTCACGGGGTGGCCGGTGCGGACGCTTTCGTCCGCAGCCAGGCACACGCGCAGCGATTTGACGGCGTCATCCATATGACGGGTGAGGTCGATGTCCTCGCGGATGGCCTTCAGCACGAAGGCCTGCTCGCGGTCGCAAAGGCCCTGATGGCCAGGCTCGTCCTTCATCGACAGGTCCTCGTCGGCATGGACGAAATTGCCATCGGCACCGAGATCGGCGCGGTGGACGCGGATCATGCTGGTCTTGGTGTGGGCATCGACGTCATCCGACTTGGTGGCGGCTTCGTTGACGACGATCGAGACACTGCCCTTGGGCGAAATGACGTCCTTCACGAAGAAGGCGGTCTCCGACATCATCGGGCCCCAGCCGGCCTCGTACCAGCCGACCGAACCATCGGCGAACAGCACCTGGAGGTGGCCGTAATTGTACATCGCCGGATCAATCTCGTCGGTCATGCGCAAGCCCATGCCGCGCACCTCGACCGGCTCGGCATCGGTGATCTGGCACATCACGTCGAGATAGTGGACACCGCAGTCGACGATCGGCGAGGTCGTCTTCATCAGTTGCTTGTGGGTGTCCCACTTGTGGCCGGATGACTGCTGGTTGAGGTTCATGCGGAAGACGTAGGGACCGCCGAGCGCACGCGCCTCGCCGATCAGCCGCATCCAGGAAGGGTGATGGCGCAGGATGTAGCCGATCACCAGCTTGCGGCCATTGGCCTTGGCGCAGGCCACGACACGTTCCGCGTCGGCAACGGTGGTTGCCAGCGGCTTTTCGAGGAAGACATGGCAACCGGCTTCCAGCGCCATGACCGCGTAGTCGGCATGGCTGTCGGAATAGGTGTTGATCGAGGCCACGTCAGGCTTCAAATCGCGGATCGTGCCTTCGAACGAGCGCTGGATGGCGTAGCCTTCCATGCCCGCGGGCAGCTGCACATCGGAACGGTTGACGAGGGCTGCGATCTCGAAGCCGGGGTTGTTGTGATAGGCCAGCGCGTGGCTGCGGCCCATATTGCCGAGGCCGGCAACGACGACGCGTAGGGGCTTTTCAGTGCTCACTTGACTGCTCCGGAAGTGATGCCGCGGATCAGCTGCCGCGAGAAGAATAGATAGAGGACGAGCACCGGCAGGATGGCGAGCGACAGCGCCGCCAGCACGGCGTTCCAGTTGGTGACGAACTGGCCGATGAAGACCTGGGCGCCGAGCGTGACGGTCTTGGTCGACTCTCCGGGCGCCAGGATCAGCGGGAACCACAAATCGTTCCAGATCGGGATCATGGTGAAGACGGCGACCGTCGCCATGGCCGGTCGGACCAGCGGCAGGACGAGGCGGAAGAAGATGCGGTATTCCGAGAGCCCGTCGATGCGGCCGGCATTCTTGAGGTCGTCCGACACCTGCTTCATGAACTCGGAGAGGATGAAAACGGCGAGCGGCAGGCCTTGAGCGGTGTAGACCAGGACAAGTGCTGTCAGCGTGTTGACCAGCCCTGACGCCACCATCAGCTGCAGGATCGCGACGGTGCCGAGGCGGATCGGGATCATGATGCCGAGGGCCAGATAGAGGCCCATCATGGTGTTGCCCTTGAAGCGGTATTCCGACAGCGCGAACGCCGCCATGGCACCAAACAGCAGCACCAGGAACAGCGAGGCGACGGTGACCGTCAGGCTGTTCTGGAAATACTGGATGAAGTCGCCCTGCGCCATCACAGTGGTGTAGCCGATGAGGTCGAAGGTCTCGGCCGTCGGCGGCGTCAGCGGCGAGCGAAAGATCGCGGCGCGTGACTTGAACGAGTTGACGACGATGACGATCACCGGGAACAGCGCGATGACGGTGTAGGTCAAAAGGATCGCGTGTGCGCCGATGGTGCGCGGCAGGGATGTGGCAGCCTTGCTCATGACACCCTCAGAACTGGTAGCGGCGCAGCCGCGTCTGGATGAGGAAAAGGTAGACGCAGACGCCGGTGAGGATGATGAAGAACATCATCGAGGCGATGGTGGCGCCCATGTTCGGATCGCCCGTCTGCAGCTGGAAGCCGAAGAAGGTGCGGTAGAGGAACGTGCCGAGGATATCGGTGGCGTAGTTCGGCCCGGCCAGCGCGCCCTGCGCCGAATAGATCAGGTCGAAGGCGTTGAAGTTGCCGACGAAGGTCAGGATCGAGATGATGCCTATCGAAGGCAGGATCAGCGGCAGCTTGATCTTCCAGAACTGGGAGAAGCCGGTGACGCCGTCGCATTCGGCAGCCTCAATGACCTCTTCTGGGATCGACAGCATAGCGGCATAGATCAGCATCATCGGGATGCCGACAAATTGCCATACCGAGATCAGGCTGAGCGCGGTCAGCGCATATTCTTCCTTGCCGAGCCAGGGCACGAACAGGCTTTTGAGACCAACCATATCGAGCAGGTTGGGCGCGACACCCCACAAGGGGCTCAGGATCAGCTTCCAGGCGAAGCCGACGATGACGAAGGACAGTATGGTCGGAATGAAGATCGCCGTGCGGTAGAAGGCGGAGAACCGCAGCTTGGGGCTCGACAGCAGGGCGGCAAGCAGGATGCCGATCGGATTCTGCACCAGCATATGGATGATGAAGAACCAGGTATTGTTGCCGAGCGCGTTCCAGAACGAGTTCGACCAGCGCGGATCGCCGAACAGCGTGCGGAAATTTTCGAGGCCGGTGAAGACCTGCACATTGTCTATGCTGCGGAACAACGACAGCTGCAGCGTGCCGAACAGTGGCAGGATCATCACGGCGGTGTAGACCAGGAGGGCCGGCGCGAGGAAGACGGCAATGTGCCAACGCGTCGGTCTCTTGTCTTGGCTATGCTCTAGGCTTTGCTCCGACATCTCAAATTCCCTGGTCCGGCCGTGTCGGGCCGTTGATGGTGATAGCGAGGATGGACCTCAGCGGGCTTCCCGCCAACGGCCGTCGGAAGCAGTAGCGCATCTTTGTACGCCAACGTTCAACCCCAGATTTCGAGTCCGCAAGGTTCGAATGTCCGAGGGGTGGGAGAGCGCCGCCGAAGCGGCGCCCTCCCGAGCGAGCATCAAGCCCGCCGCATCTTACTTAGCCGGCTTGTACCAGCTGTCGAGGCCCTTCTGCAGTTCGGCAGCAGCGGCTTCCGGGGTCTCAGTGCCGTTGATGACGTTGGCCGACTTGACCCAGGTCTCGTTCTCGAGGTTCGGGGTGCCGCGCGACAGGATCTGGTAGGTCGAGCGGATGGTCGGCTTGCACTTCTCACGCCAGGAGACGAATTCCTGGGCGAGCGGGTCTTCCATCTTCACCGGCGCCGAGTTCAGGCTGAAGAAGCCCGGCAGCGCGTTGGCGTAGATCGTGGCGAATTCAGGCGAAGCGACCCAGGACAGGAAGGCCTTGGCGGCATCGGCATTCGCGCTCTTGGGGTTCAGGCCCAGGCCGATATCGGTGTGGTCGGAGATGTAGCAGGTGTCGCCAGCCTTCTGGACCGGCGGCGGGAAGGCGCCCATCTTGAACTGCGCCTGGGTGTTGAAGGTCGAGATCTCCCACGAGCCGGCCGGGAAGATCGCGGCGCGGCCGAGCGTGAACAGGTTCTGGCTGTCGGGGTAGCTCTGCGCCTCGAAGCCGTCGCCGAGATAAGGCTTCCACTTGGCGAGCGTCGCAAACGGCGCAACCCAGTCGGCATCGGTCAGCTTCTGCTCGCCCTTGATGAGCGCCAGACGGCCTTCCTCGCCCTTCCAGTAGTTCGGGCCGATGTTCTGGTAGCCCATGGTCGCGGCTTCCCAGAGATCCTTGGTGCCCATCGCCATCGGGATGTAGGTGCCGTCAGCCTTGATCTTGTCGAGGGCGGCGAAGAACTCTTCTTCGGTCGCCGGCACGGCAATGCCGAGCTTGTCGAAGGCTTCCTTGTTGTAGATGAAGCCATGAATGACGGACGCCATCGGCACGCAGAAGGTCGCCTTGCCGTCGTCGGTCTGCCAGGCGGACTTGGCGACATCGGAGAAGTTCTCCATGCCGGGCAGCGCAGTCAGATCGGCAAGTTGACCCTTGCCATAGAGGTCGATCGACGTGAACGGACGGCAGGTGATGAGATCGCCAGCCGAGCCAGCATCGAGCTTGGCGTTGAGCGCGGCGTTGTACTCGGTCGGAGCCGACGGCGAGAAGGTGACCTTGATGCCGGGGTTCTTGGCTTCGAACGCCGGGATCAGCTTTTCCTGCCAGATGGCGAGGTCGTCATTGCGCCAGCTCTCGATGGTCAGCGTCTTGTCCTGGGCGAGCGCGATCCCGGCGGAGCCGAGGATGCTGGACGCCATCAGAAGTCCAGTAAGCAACCTATGTTTCATTTCCATTCTCCCTGTTTACTTTCTCTCGGGCCTCTACTGATGAGAGCCTCTGCTCCCCTCGAGCTTCGACAGAGCGGACCTCAGTTTCTGGCCCGCCCCATCCAGAAGTTGGTTTGCCGCCTCCGGGCTTGCCGCGCCCGAGGCCAAAAGGATCGCCACCTTGACCGAGCCGCCGCTCCTTTCGAGCAGGGTTTTCGCGGTGGCCGTGTCGCAGCCTGCAATCGCCGAGACGATGCGTGCGGCGCGCTCGTGCAGCTTGATGTTGTCGGCATGAAGATTGACCATGTAGCCGTCATGGACATGGCCGAGATGGATGGCGACGAGCGTCGACATCATGTTGAGCGCGATCTTCTGCGCCGTGCCGGCGCCCATGCGGGTCGAGCCGGCAACGACTTCCGGCGGCGTGGCAAGGAGGACCGAAATTTCGGCGATGTCGAACATCGGCGCACCGGCATTGTTGGCGACCGCAATCGTCGCAGCACCGCGGCGCCGGGCCTGGTTGAGCGCGCCTATGGCAAAAGGCGTCGAGCCGCTGGCCGAGATGGCGATCAGGCAATCACCGGCATTGAGCTCGGCGGCGGCGACTTCTTTCATGGCCTGCCCGGCATCGTCTTCCGGCGCACCGGTGAGATTGACAAGGCTGTCGGTGCCGCCCGCAAGCAGGATGACGACGCGGTCGCGGGGAATGCCGAAGGTTCCGGGAAGCTCGAGCGCATCGGCCAGCGCCATCAGGCCGGAACTGCCGGCCGCAGCATAGACAAGACGTCCGCCGGCAGCGAGGCGCTCGGCGATCTTGGCGGCAGCTTCGGCAATTGCGGGGATGGCAGCGTGAACGGCACCGGCAGCCTCGACCTGCGCTGCGGCAAGCAGGCGAAGAACGGATTCAGGTGCCTGGGCATCAATGCCCCCGGCATCTTTATGCACCGCTTCGGTACGCGTTGGCGCCATTCTGTCTCTCCCTTTCATCGACAATACCAAAAAAATACCACTTGTCCAGCGGCGTTAACAAATTCCTTTGCTGCAATGCAAGGCAGGCCGAAAAATCTATAAAATTCAACATTATGCAGAAGCCTGCCCGGAAGCGGGAATTTAACACTTGGCTATTGGTATTTTATTGGTATTATCCATCACGAGGAGAAAACGCCGTGGATCTTGTGCTCGGGATAGATGGTGGCGGCACCGGCTGCCGGGCCGCACTGGCCAGCGCGACCGGCGACATTCTGGGTCGCGGGCGGGGCGGACCCGCCAATATCCGCACCGACCTCGCAGGCGCCTGTGAAAATATCGTCGAAGCCGCACGTCTGGCATTTGCCGATGCCGGCCGCGACCCCGCGCTGATCGGCACGACCGATGCCGTGCTCGGCCTCGCCGGCGCCAATGTCGGCGACTACAAGCAGCGGCTCGAAGCCATGCTGCCGTTCCGGAACAGCCGCATCGAAAACGACTCGCTGATCTCGCTCGAAGGCGCGCTCGGCGAATATGACGGCGCCATTGCCGCCCTTGGAACCGGCACGGTCTATCTTGCACGCCAGAAGGGACAGCTCCGCCCCGTCGGCGGCTGGGGCTTCCAGATCGGCGATCTCGGCAGCGGCGCGCGCATCGGCCGCGACCTTTTGCAGGAAACGCTGCTGGTCCATGACAAGGTCCATGCCGGCACGCCGCTCGCCGACATCATGCTCGAGCGTTTCAACCGCGACCCCAGCGACATCGTCGAATTCACCACGGCTGCCAAGCCCGGCGACTACGGTGCATTCGCGCCAATGGTGTTCGAGCACGCAGCGAAAGGCGACGCTCTCGGCCAGAAGCTTGTCGAGCGTGCCGTCGCCGACGTCGAGGAAACGCTCGCTGTCTTCGATCTGGCGCCAACCGAGCGGCTGTGCCTGCTTGGCGGGCTTGCCGGCCTCTATGCGCCACTGCTTTCGAAGCGCTACCGCGCGATCATGCATCCGCCGCTGCAGGACGCGCTCGGCGGCGCCGTGGCAATGGCGGCCAGGACATTCGGCAAGGCGGGAGGCGGCCATGGATGACGCCGCCGAGCGGATTTTCGCAGCCCTGCGCGACGTCAGCCAGAGCGGCGCGCCGCTCTACCTGCAGCTCAAGAAGAACATCGAGGATGCAGTCAGGCGCGGACTGATCGGCCCCGGCGATGCCCTGCCTTCGGAACGCGACATCGCAGCCCAGGCCGACATTTCCCGCGTCACCGTGCGCAAGGCGGTGCAGGACTTGGTCAAGTCCGGCGTGCTGGTCCAGCGCCATGGCTCCGGCACTTTCGTGGCGCCGCGCATGGAGCGCGTCGAGCAGTCGCTGTCGCGACTGACGTCGTTCACCGAAGACATGGCCCGGCGCGGCATGGCGGCGCGCTCGCAATGGCTCGAGCGCGGCGTCTACCCGCCCTCGCCCGACGAGATGATGGTGCTCGGGCTGTCGGCGAGCGAGCTCGTCTCCAGGCTGAGCCGCCTGCGCATCGCCGACGAGACGCCGCTGGCGATCGAACGCGCGGCAATCTCGGCTTCGGTGCTGCCCGACCCTCGCGAAGTCACAACGTCGCTCTATATGGCATTGGGCAAGACCGGCCACCGGCCGGTGCGCGCCGTGCAGCGCATCTCGGCGGTCAATCTCGGCGGCGCCGAGGCCAAGCTGCTGGTCGTGCCGGAAGGTTCGGCCTGCCTGCAGATCGATCGCATCTCATACCTTGCCAGCGGCAAGGTGATCGAGTTCACCAAGTCGATCTACCGTGGCGACGCCTATGACTTCGTCGCTGAACTAAGGCTACCCGGCCCGGATGGGCAAGAAGGAGACATCGCTTGAACGCGACAACGCACATGCGGCGCGAAATCGCCGAAATCCCCGAAGCGACAGCGCGCCTGCTCGAAGGTTCGGCCAAGGAACTGGCCGAAACCGGCCTGCATCTCAAGCGCGCGGCGCCGCGCTTCGTCACCACGGTTGCGCGCGGCTCGTCCGACCATGCGGCGTCCTTCCTCAAATATGCCATCGAGCTGACCGCCGGTCTCCCCGTGGCTTCGATTGGCCCGTCGATCTCGTCGATCTACGGCGCTGAGCTGAAGCTCGCCGATTCCGCCTGCCTTGCTATTTCGCAGTCGGGCAAGAGCCCCGACATCGTCGCCATGGCGGAAGGCGCACGCGCCGGCGGCGCGCTGACGATCGCGCTCACCAACACCGCCGGCTCGCCACTGGCAGCCGCATCCGACCATGCCATCGACATCCAGGCAGGCGTCGAAAAAAGCGTCGCGGCGACAAAGACCTTCGTCAATTCGGCGGTAGCGGGCCTGGCCGTGCTCGCCCACTGGACCAGCGACGACAAGTTGCTCGCAGCATTGAAGGCCCTGCCCGAGCATTTCGCCAAGGCAGTCGAATGCGACTGGATGGACATTGCCGGGGACCTGACCGACGGCAATTCGCTGTTCATCCTCGGCCGCGGCCCGTCCTTTGCCATCGCAAACGAGGCGGCGCTGAAGTTCAAGGAAACCTGCGCCATGCACGCCGAATCCTACAGTGCGGCAGAGGTCATGCACGGCCCGCTGGCACTGGTGCGGCCGGGCTTCCCGGTGCTGGCGCTTGCCGCCCGCGACGCCTCGGAGCCGTCGATCGCCGAAGCCGCCGACGGCCTTGCCGCGCGCGGTGCAGCGATCCACATCACGTCTTCGCTGGCCAAAAAGGCCAAGGTGCTGCCGCATGTCGCCACCGGCCATCCGCTGACCGATCCGCTGATGCTGATCGCCTCGTTCTACGGCTTCGTCGAGGCCTTCGCCCGCCATCGCGGCCTCGACCCCGACAGCCCGCCCAATCTCAGGAAAGTGACCGAAACGATATGAGCGATCGTTTTGCGATAGCTGCAGGGCGCATCTTCGACGGAGAGGCGTGGCACGACGATGCCGCGCTCATCGTCGTTGACGGACTGGTCGAGGGCATCGTCCGGCGCGATGCCGTGCCAGCCGGCGTGGCGGTGGCCGGAGGCGGCGCCATGCTCGTCCCCGGCTTCATCGATCTCCAGGTCAATGGCGGCGGCGGGCTGATGCTCAACGACAAGCCCGACGTCGACACCCTCGACATCATCTGCAAGGCGCAAATGCCGTTCGGCACGACGGCGGTGCTGCCAACGCTGATCACCGACACACCCGAGATCACGCGCTCGACCATCGCCGCGGGTGCGGAAGCAGCGAAGCGCAAGATGCCCGGCTTCCTCGGCCTGCATCTCGAGGGGCCGCATCTGTCGCTCTCCCGCAAGGGCGCGCACGATCCCAAGCTGATCCACCCGATGGACGCGGCGGAGCAGGCAGCGCTCATCGCCGCACGTCCGTCGATGCCTGTGCTGCTGACCACGGTGGCACCGGAATCGGTGACGGTAGCGCAGATCAAGGCGCTGGCGGATGCCGGCGTCGTCGTCAGCCTCGGCCACACCGACACCAGCTACCGCACGGCGAAGCAATATGCCGAGGCCGGCGCGTCGATGGCGACGCATCTGTTCAACGCCATGAGCCAGATCGGCAACCGCGAGCCCGGCCTTGCCGGCGCGGCAGTCGACATCGGCACGTTCTCCGCAGGGCTGATCGCCGACGGTATCCATGTCGACCCGGCGACGATGCAGATCGCGCTCAAAGCCAAGAACGGCCCGGCGCGCATCTTCCTGGTCACCGACGCGATGGCAACCATCGGCACCGATCTCAAGTCGTTCACGCTCAACGGCCGCACCATCAAGCGCGAGAACGGCCGTTTGACCCTGGAGGACGGCACGCTTGCCGGCGCCGACCTCGACATGATCTCGGCGATCCGCTTCATGCACGAGACAATCGGCTACGACTTCGGCGAGGCGATCCGCATGGCCTCGCTCTATCCGGCGGAGGCGGTCGGGCAGGAAAAGCGCCTCGGGCGGCTGGCCAGGGGCTATGCGGCAAACGCCGTGCAACTCACCGACACGCTCGATGTGTCGGGCACCTGGATCGACGGCAAGAAGGTGTTTTCCGCATAGGTTGGATGGGGCGCAATGCTCCCTCGCAGCTTGCCTAACGACCTGCTTTCGCGCTCACACCCCACCCCTAACCCCTCCCCACAAGGGGGAGGGGGACCAACCGTTCAGCGCCAAAGTTCAACAATCCAGGCCGAAGCCGTGAGGAGCTAGTTCCCCTCCCCCTTGTGGGGAGGGGTTAGGGGCGGGGGTATTTACTGTTCGAATTGGGGGCGAGGATCCAAGTCCGCGTACGGCGGCGCTGCCCCTCATCCGCCTGCCGGCACCTTCTCCCCGTAATGACGGGGAGAAGGGACAAACGGCAACGTTGACGCCCCCCTCTCCCCGTCCTTCACGGGGAGAGGGTAAGGGTGAGGGGCAAATTCTCTCGCTTAGATCGCAGCCTTGTCCGCCGCCGCCCGGATCGCCTCGATGTTCGCGGCATAGGCAGCCGGCCCACCCTTGAACACGGCGTTGCCGGCAACCAGTACATTGGCTCCCGCTGCAGTAACCAGCGGCGCGGTCTCTGGCGTCACGCCGCCGTCGATTTCGATGTCGATCGGACGGTTGCCGATCATCGCCTTGACGCGCTTGACCTTCTCGATAACGGCCGGGATGAAGGCCTGGCCGCCGAAGCCCGGATTGACGGTCATCAACAGCACCAGGTCGAGCCGATCGAGCACGTATTCGATCACCGATTCCGGCGTCGACGGGTTGAGCGAGACACCGGCCTTCTTGCCGAGATTGCGGATCGTCTGCAGCGAGCGGTCGAGATGCGGCCCGGCCTCGGCATGGACCGTGATGATGTCGCAGCCGGCGTCGGCGAAGGCCGCGAGATAGGGATCGGCCGGCGCGATCATCAGGTGGCAGTCGAACACCTTGTCGGTGCGGTTGCGGATCGCCTTGATGACGGGGGGGCCGAAGGTGATGTTGGGGACGAAATGGCCGTCCATGACATCGAGGTGGATCCAGTCGGCGCCGGCGGCGACGATGGCCTCGACCTCGTCGCCGAGTTTCGAGAAGTCCGACGACAGCACCGAGGGCGCAATCAGGGTTTTGTTGCTCACGTTCAGGCCTTTCGAAAGGGGCAGAGCCGGTTTCCGGCTTGCCTAATCTCCGGCGCCCGGCTTGTCGAGACCGGAATGCAGCCACATCGCCGTATAAACCCCGGAAAAGCAGAACCCCGCCGGACCGGCCGGCGGGGTTACATGCGCTTGTGACGATCACTGCGGAATGATGTTGTTGGTCCTCGGCTGTTGCTGCTCCCGTCTCTGCGGGATCAGGCCGCGGAATACATCCGGGTTGATCGGGATCTGCAACGTGGGCTGCTGGCGGATCGGACGGCAGTTCGGATATTGGCCGACCGTGCCGCGCGGGCACTCACGCTCGATGGTCATGCACTGGCCGTTGATCAGCACCTCGCCACGGCGGCAGACGGTGTCCTGACGGTCCGGCACGCAGCGGCCACGCACCAGCGACGTGCCGTCAGGGCACTGCGTCGTCGGTGCCTTGCGGCATGCGCCCCGGATCAGCTGCGTTCCGCGCGGACAGATGCAACGCCCGTCCTGCGTCCGGATCTGGCCGGGCAACAGCTTGCACTGGCGCACCGGCGGCTGATCCTTGACGCAGCGACCGTTCCTCAGCTCTGTGCCACGCGGGCAGATGCAGCGCCCGTCCTGCGTCCGGATCTGGCCCGGCAGCAGCGTGCACTGGCGTACCGGCGGCACATCCTTGACGCAGCGGCCGTTCCTCAGCTCGGTGCCACGCGGGCAGATGCAGCTTCCGTCCTGCGTCCGGATCTGGCCGGGCAGCAGCTTGCACTGCCGTTCCGGCGGCTGTTCCGGCCGCACGCACTTGCCGTTCTTGAGGTCCGTGCCGCGCGGGCAGATGCAGCGTCCGTCCTCGGTGCGGATCTGTCCCGGCAACAGGCGGCATTGCGGCTTGACCGGCGGAACCGGCGTCACCGTGCCGCCATCGGGCACGCACTGGCCATTGCGGAACGCCGTGCCTTCGGGGCAGATGCAACGGCCGGCCTGGTTGAGCACGAAGCCTTCCGAGCACTCCTGCTTGACCTCATGGTCGATCAGGAAGCGGTGGCAGGCATAGGGACTGCCGGCGCCAAGACCGCCCGGGAGGGCCGTGCCACCGGCCAGGTCCAGCCCGCGAACCGGCGTGTCGGGCGGAAGCACGGCAACGCAGTTCTGTGCCGGCACCGGCCGGGGGAGATTGGCGAGGCGGCCGTCGTCCGGGATCACCACCGTCACCCTGTGGACGCGGCTTTCGCCGGCGCCGAGGCTGATGTTGGTGACGCAGGACAATGGCAGCGTCGCTGGCTCGGGCGTGCAGCCGAAAGGCGGTTCGATCGAGCTGATCGAAACGCCATCCAGCCTGCCGAGCCCATCCACGCCGATGGCATCGCCGATGCGTACCGAACCGTTGAAGGGACCGGTGCCGCTGTTGGTGATGGTGATCTCGAACGTGCAGGGCCGGCCCGTCTCGCACTGCCGGTCGCCGGTCTTGGCAACGGTCAGCCGCGGCCGCCCCGGATGCGGGATGCGCATGGTGGCGCAGGCCTTGTTGTTGACCAGCACCGTCTCACCAGGGATCGCCCGTACCTCGCCGCAGTTGCGGATCATGTCGGACGGATAGTCCGCCGGCACGATGGCGACCACCGAAAGCGGCACCGACGCACCGGGCACCAGTGCCACGCCCGGATGATCGCAGCGGAACTGGCCGGGACCGGCAGGCCCGCAAGCCCAGGGCGGCGTCGGGCCAAAGGTCGAGGACGTCGGCGCTCCGGTGGGATAGTCGTCGATGACAGTCAGCGGACCGACATAGTTTTGGGTACCGTTGTTGTAGACACGGATCAGGAAGCTGCAGACGCCATCGGCACTGCAGGACACCGAACGCGGGTCCTTGGTGATGCGCAGGTCGACCTTCTTTTCCACCGGCGGACGGCAATCGGGATCGCCGCGCTTGCAGATCGGAATGCTGGCGCACGCCTTGTCGTTGTCGGTGCGGCCGAACACGTCGGGCTTTTCGCTCGCCGTGTAGTCGTACTCGGCGCAATTGCGGATGAAGCTCGCCTCCCAGCCGGGTCCGGGCTTGAAGCCGATCTTGAGATCGACCCATTCGCCGGGATCGAGCGTGGTCGCGGGATGCTCGCAACTCATCGGGCTGGTTGCCGGCAGACAGGTCCAGGGCGCGTTGGGCCCGGAATCTATCGTGGCGTTGCCGGGCAAGGTCACCTCGTCGAGCACGATCTTGCCGTTGTAGGGGCCGTCGCCGACATTGGTGACGCGGATAGTGAAGTTGCAGCCGCCAAGGACCGTGCAGCGGGCAACGTCGGCACGTTTCTCGACCTTGATGTCCTGTTCCTTGTCGGGCGGGCAGCGAAGGTCGGGGGGAATGACGATGTCGACCGTCTGGGTGCAGCACAGGCCGACGCCCTCTTCCGGACCGGCATAGGTTTCGATGCCGGTGACGATCAGATGCACGACATCGCCGGGTACTGCACCTTCGATCTCCCAGTGCAGCACGCCGCCACCGGGCGGAACGAGTTGCATCGGCGGGTCGATGGTGATGCCCGGCGTGGTGGTGCGCAGCTGCACCCAGCGGCCGGCCATCTCGGGCCCGACAGGCATGTTGTAGATGTAGGCGCCGCCACCGGGCACGCAGTCGACATCGCCGGTCTCGACCTTGAAGCACGGCTCGTCGCCGCCCGGAGGCGGTGGCGGAGGCGGCTCGCAGTCGGTGACGTCGATGCGGATCTGGGTCTTCTCGCCAGTGCGGAAATCGCCATCGTCCGGCTTGGCCGGATCGTGCGAGGGGATCTCGATCGAACCGGGGCCTGCCGACAGCTTGACGAAGCCCTGGTTGTCGACGACCGTGGGCGCCGGGAAGGCGGCGTGGTCGATCAGAGCTGTGATGCGGATGTCGATGTAGCGTTCGTTGGGCGCGCCGACACCGTCGAGATCGGTCGCCGACAGCCGGAAGTCGGCGATGGTCGCCGTGTCGTTCGGGTTGACGGTGGTGCCGATGCCGGCTGCCGGCAACGGTCCGCCGACGGCATCGGTGCCGTCGCCGCTGGCCTGCACGTTGACGATCTTCAGGCCGGGCGCAAGCTGGTCGCGGAAATCCATCCGCAACGTCTTGAGACCGTTGGCAAAGGCCGGGTCGAAGAACTTTTCCGGATTGCCGCGGGCACCGAAGCGCAGATTATAGACGACATAGTCGCAATTGCGCTGGGCACCCTTCTTGGTGAAGAACGGCACGACGTCGTCATGCCCGGGATGCGGCACGATGCGGTCGAGCCTCAGTTCAGGCACGACATCGGGCAACGGCTGGGCGGCTGCCGGCGACAGGGGCATGGCGGCGAGCGCGATACCTGCCGCCACCAGCCAGCGCGCACCGCGCCTGGCAAATGACAGGGGTTTCATGATCGTCTCCATGACGTTGGCTTTGCTGTCGAGCGGGACGGGAGTGCGACTGTTCATCTCTCCCTCCCTCACGGTTCGCAGCTTGCGGCGGGCGTTTCGAGCGGCACCACCACCTTGCAGCAAGGGTAGTAGCCGCCCCTGTCGGCGTCGGACTGCTTGTAGAAGCACAGGCCGACATTGACCGTGTCGCCGGGGAAGTGGCCGGTCACCCCGATGGTGAACGGCGCGCCTGCCGGCTTGGTCTGCTGAAGCGGTGAGATGCCAACGCCCGGCGTCCTGGAATCGGCCTTGACGGAATCGCCGCCGATGCCTGCAACGTCACGGACATAGAGATCGGCCTCGAGCCCGGCCGGGGTGCAGAAATACTCGACTGCCTCGACGTCGAGGCAGGGCGGGATGTTGCCAGGCGGCGGAAAATCCGGCGGCCACAGCGGCGTCGGATAGTCGCCGGGATAGGGAATCTGCTCGTAATAGCCGGCGCGGCCTTCACATGGCCGCCATATCTCGACGTCGCCGACATGTCCCTCGACCTCGGGATCTTCATAGAAGCTGTCGAAGTCGACGAACCACGATCCGAAAGGCGGAACGTTCGCCGGCTTCACGAGCGAGGTCGAGGTGATCTGCACCCCATGGACGGCAAGCGGACCACCCGCGGCGAGCTGCTCGGCCAGGGCCGGGTTGTCCCTGAGCTTGTCGCCGGTCTTGACGATGGTGTCGGTGCAGGCGTTGGGGTTGATGAAGCCCTGCGCGTCATAGCCATATTGCAGGTCGATGCCGCCGGCCGACTGGCGATTGCCTTCGGGAAAGCCGACCGCATATTCCTGCGGCACCGACACCCAGATGCTTTCGGTCGCCGGATCATCGGGACTTTCACGCCAGTAGCGGATGACCTCGCCATCGCCGGTGTCGGCGAACTGGCTGTAGTCGAAGCGGTTTTCGACCTCGCCGCGCTGGGCCAGATACATGAAGCCCCTGCTGTCGAAGGCGATGTCGGTGACCGGCAGGTCCTTGTCGGCCTCGACGGTCAGCTCCCAGCGCGGGTCGCCGGCAAATTTGCCGTCGCGGGCGATGCCGACCGACCAGATCTCAGCCTCGTCACCGACCGCGTAGTAGACGCGGCCACCGTGGAAGGCCACGCCCCAAACGCGGCGCTCGTCCTGGGTATAGCCCCAGGTGCCGGGGTCCTCGCTGTCGAAGGCGGCGCCGGCAATGTCCATCACCGCGCCGTCATCGGCAGTCGGTGCCAGCCCGCGCACCGGGCGGCCCGTGACGCCATGGTCGAAGGTGTCGATCAGTGCACCCGTTGCGTCGATGCGGTGGATCAGGCCAGTGTCGAGGTCGGAGGCGAAGAACTGGCGATGAACCTTGTCGAAGGTAACGTCGCCAATGCCGGGACCACTGTTGGTGTCGATGTCGGCGAACTTGGTGACAGCACCCGAGATGCCGTCAATCCGCCAGATCGTACCGGGGCCGCCGCCATTCTCCTCGCCGAACTGGCCGGCCATGAAGGTGGCGCCGGCGATGCCGCGGCGCTGGCGCTCAGGCCGTCCGTCGTCGTCGGCATCAGGCGTGACGATGCGGATGCCGTGCAGCGAGGTCGCGCCCGCGTAGAGATCGGGCACGCCCGACGGGGTGCCGTCGCGAACACCGTCGTCATAGGTCAGCGCGAAGACCTGGCCGATCTGGCCGGCGAGGACCTCGAAGGGCAACGGCGTATTGACGAGCTGGCCCGACGGCGGCCCGCCGAGGGCCGAAACGTCGAAAACGCGCAAGGTTGCGCGCTCTGTGTCGATGAAGGTTTCGTCTACCGGGTCGACGCCGGGCGGCAACCCTTCCTCGATACCGGGAATGACTGTGCCGGAAAAGCCGGTGACCGCCATCGATCCTGGGTTGATGATCTGGGTTTCCTGGGCGCCGGCCTGTGGCGCCAGCCAGAGATTGGCGGCGAGCGCCAGCGCCATCATGCCGGCGTTCAGCGCGAGTGCTCCCAGGCGGTTGCCTGACGGTCCGGCTGCATGCGCGAGCGCACCGAAACCACCACGAAAGCACGGCATGACACCTCTCCCGAGTTGTGTGGAAGAAGGTGCTGGAGCGCATGCGAGAGCGAAGCGCTGATACCCGGCACTTTCCTCCCTTGCAGTCCTGCTATTGTCCCTCGGCGCGACGATACGCCGGGGCTTACCTAGGGTCAATGGAACAAGCCCGAAGCCCAACGCGTCCACCCTGTCCCTGAGGCGGTGGTCGCGCCGTGCTCCGGGTGCTCGCGGTGACCCGCAACACCTGGTGTCTGTGGTCATTGGGTTTTCCTTTCATGACACCGCACCACGCGGCGCCTGGACGTTGGTCGCGCCAACGCCGGGAAAGGTTCACCTCGAAGGGCCTGCCGGCGACCTCATTTTGAGGCAATCGAATGTTCCGCAAACCCTTGCAAAATGCCGATTGAAATCGATTACATTTTCTGGCTATCATCTGCTGCAGCAGTTTTTGCATCGGGAGGAATTCATGAAGAAATTTGCAGCACTGGCGCTCACCACCGTCGCGGCGCTGGCCGTGTCGGCGTTCTCGACCCAGGCGGCCGACTACAAGATCGGCCTGTCCAACGGCTGGGTCGGCTCGGAGTGGCGGACGCAGATGATCGAACAGGCACAGGCAGCAGCAGCGGCCTGGAAGGAAAAGGGCGTCAATGTCGAGGTCGTGGTGCAGAGCGCCAATGTCGACGTGCCCGGCCAGATCGCACACGTCCGCAACTTCATCAGCGAAGGCGTCAACGCCATCATCATCAACCCGAACAGCCCGACGGCGTTCGATCCGGTGTTTGCCCAGGCCAAGGAAGCCGGCATCCTGGTGATCTCGACCGACGCCGAAGTGTCGTCGCCCGACGCCACCTATGTCGGCATCGACCAGAAGGCTTGGGGTGCCGCAGGCGCCAAGTGGCTGGCCGAGACGCTCGGCGGCAAGGGCAACGTCGTTGCCATCAACGGCGTCGCCGGCCACCCGGCCAACGAGATGCGCGTCGCCGGCTACAAGGAAGTGTTCGGCCAGTATCCCGACATCAAGATCGTCAATGAAGTGAACGCCAACTGGGATCAGGCCCAGGGCCAGCAGGCGATGCAGAACCTGCTCGCCACCAACCCCGACATCAACGGTGTCTGGGTGCAGGACGGCATGGCGGCCGGCGCCTGGAAGTCGATCATCGATGCCAAGAAGCAGTCGTCGATCGCCGCCACCGGCGAGATCCGCAAGGACTTCATCGACCTCTGGGTCAAGGACAAGCTGAACTCGGGCGCTTCGGTGAACCCTCCCGGCGTCATGGCTTCGGCACTCAACGTCGCCGTGCTGATGCTTGAAGGCAAGGAACTGAAGGAGCCGGCAACGGCTGGCCAGTACAAGAACGCCATGTACCTGCCGATCCCCTTCATCGACGGCAAGAACGTCGATCAGGTCGCCAAGGAGCTCGACGGCAAGCCGGGCTACTTCTCCTACACCAGCCAGCTTTCGATCGCTGACGCCGAAGCGCTGTTCAAGTAAGCTTCCTCCCACGAACGGGGACGCGCGCCTGAAAACAGCCGCGCGTCCCCCGACCGACGAAGCACCGGAAAGCCACCACCATGTCGAAACTCATCATGCGCGGCGTAAGCAAAGCTTACGGCGCCACCTTGGCCTTGCGCCGCGGCGACCTGACGGTCGAGGCCGGCGAAGTGCATGTGCTGATCGGCTCCAACGGCTCGGGCAAGAGCACGCTATGCAAGGTGCTGGCCGGCAGCGTGCGGCCGGACGGCGGAGAAATCCTGATCGACGGCAAGCCGGTGACCATCACCGGTCCGCATGCGGCGCGCGAGCACGGCATCGGCATCTTCTACCAGGAGCTCAGCCTGGCCGGGCACCGGACGGTGGCGGAGAACATCTGCCTGCCCGACATGCCGGGCGGCATCTTCGTCGACCGCAAGGCACTGGAAACCCGCGCCGCGCACTACATCGCCCTGTTCGAAACGGTTGCCGGCGAAGGCTTTTCGGCGGAAGCGGTGGTGGAGAACCTGCGCGCCGACCAGCGCCAGCTGGTCGAAATCATGAAGGCGCTGGCAACCGAAGCGCCGATCACCATCTTCGACGAACCGACCTCGGCGCTCGACCGGGCCCAGGTCGACCGCTTCTTCGAAATCCTGCGCGGCCTGAAGGCCGAGGGCCGCAGCATCATCTTCATCTCGCACCGCATGGACGAGATCTTCGCCATCGGCGACCGCGTCACCGTCATCCGCGACGGCGAGACGGTGGGCACCGAAAACATCGCCGACACCAACCCGGCCGCCGTGATCCGGCTGATGGTCGGCGGCCAGGACGAGCTTGCCGCCGGTGCCAGCGCGCCGCCGGCCGCGGCGACCGACCGCAAGGCGGCCGTGCTCAAGGCCGAGAACTTCTCCGGCAAGGGTTTTGCCAATGTCAGCTTCGAGGTCGCCAAGGGCGAGATCCTCGGCTTCGGCGGCCTGCACGGCCAGGGCCAGTCAGCGGTGCTGCGCGCCATCTTCGGCGCCAACCCGGCGGCGGGCGGTACGATCACGCTCGGGGGTTCGGCCTTCACGCCGTCCAATCCACGCACCGCCATCCGGCGCGGCCTCGCCTATGTCTCCGGCGACCGCAGCCGCGACGGCATCATCCAAGGCCGGCCGATCATCGAAAACGCCACGCCGATCCACTATCTCCGGCAAAAGCTTAAGCTGGCGCGACCGGCAGCGCTGGCGGCACGGGTGAAGCCGGCGCTCGAGGCGCTGCACACCAAGTTCGGCGGGCTCAGCCATCCGATCAATTCGCTGTCGGGCGGCAACCAGCAGAAGATCGTCATCGCCCGCTGGCTGATCGACCGGCCCGACGTCCTGTTGCTCGACGATCCGACCAAGGGCATCGACCTGTCGGCCAAGGCGGACCTGTTTTCGCTGATCCGCAAGCTCGCCGAAGAGGGCATGGGCATCGTGCTCTATTCCTCCGAGGATGCCGAGCTGCTCAACAATGCCGACCGCATCCTCGTCTTCAATGGCGGCTCGGTGCGGCGCGAACTCACCGGCGCGGACCGTACGCGCTACAATCTCTACCAGGCAGCTTACGAGGCCGCGTGATGACAACCGCGACCATTTCCACGCAAAAGCCGGGCGGCGGGCTCAAGCGCCTCGTCGAGCGCTACCCCTTCTTGCCGGCACTGCTGATCGCGCTGGTGTTGCTGGCGCTCAACGGCCTCTACCAGCCGCGCAGCATCAGCTTCATCGGCATCACCGGCCTGGTGAAGACCTATCTCGCGCTGATGATGCTCGCCATCGCCCAGACCTATGTGGTCTATGCCGGCGACATCGACCTGTCGGTCGGGGCCATCGTCTCGCTGGTCAATGTCGTCATCGTCGTGCTGATGGAAAAGATGGGCGGCAGCGGCTTTTCGGTGGTCGTGGCCCTCGGCGTCGGCCTGCTCACCGGACTGGCCTGCGGCATCGTCAACGGCATCGTGGTGGCAGCACTCAGGCTGCAGGCGATCGTTGCCACCTTCGCCACCAGCATCTTCTTCACCGGCCTGGCGCTCTACGTGATGCCTGTCGCCGGCACGCCGGCACCGGCCGCGTTCTGGCGTACCTATGGCGGCCGCTTCTTCGAGATCCCGTTCGTCTTCTACGCCGCGGTCTTGCTGGCCATCGTGCTCTACGTGCTCGCGCGCACTCGTCTCGCCACCCAGTTGCTCGCCGTCGGCGACGACGCGCAGGCAGCCTTCCAGAGCGGCCTGCCGGTGACCAGGATCCGCATCCAGGGCTACGCGCTCTGCGGCCTGTTCGCGGCACTCGCCGCCTTCTGCATCACCGGCGACACCGCCAGCGGCGACCCGCTCGTCGGCGGCAAGATGACCCTGTTCTCGGTCGCGGCCGTGGTGCTTGGCGGCAGCGCATTGTCGGGCGGCTTCGGCACCGTCGTCGGCTCGATCATCGGGGCGCTGATCATCGGCCTCATCAACTCGCTGGTGTTCTTCGTCGGAACGCCGTCGGAATGGCAGAACCTGGTGCAGGGCCTGGCCATCCTGATCGCGCTGATGGCCGGCGTGCTCGTCGGCCGGAGGGCACGCGCATGACCGCCACGACCCAGACCCACTCCAAGGCGCCGGCGCCGTCGCCCGTTCTGACCTTCCTCAAGCAGCCGCTGGTCGTGGCGCTGATCCTGATCGCAGCACTGCTGATCCTCGGCGAAACGCTCTCGCCGGGCTTCGCCTCGGCCCAGCAGATCCTCAGGCTGCTGATCGTCGCGGCTCTGCTCGGCATCGTCGCCGCCGGCCAGAACCTCGTCATCCTCGGCGGCCGCGAGGGCATCGACCTGTCGGTCGGCGGCGTCATCTCACTCAGCGCCATCATCGCCGGCAACGTCATGAACGGCGCCGACAGCGCCATCGTGCCGGCGGTGCTCGCCTGCATGGCGGCCGGCGCCTTCATCGGCCTGATCAACGGCATGGGCGTGACGCTTCTGCGCATCCCGCCGCTGGTCATGACGCTCGGCATGCTCGGCGTGCTGCAGGGCCTGCTGGTGGTGGTGCGCAACGGCATCCCCTCGGGCTTCGCCGCACCCGGCCTGTCGCGCTTCGTCACCCAGCCCTTCCTGCTCGGCCTGCCCGGCATCATCTGGCTGTGGGTGGCGATCGGGCTCTTGATGGCCTTCATGCTGACCCGCACCGTCTACGGCCACCGCATCTATGCCATCGGCTCCAACGAGCAGGCCGCCTACATGGCCGGCGTGCCGGTCAGGGCGATGCGCATCTCGCTGTTCATGCTGTCGGGCGTGTTCGCGGCCATCACCGGCATCTGCCTGCTCGGCTATTCCGGCTCGTCCTTCGCCAATGTCGGCGAGCAGTACATGCTGGCGTCGATCATCGCCGTCGTCTTCGGCGGCACGCCGCTGTCGGGCGGCAAGGGCGGCTACACCGGCACCATGGCGGGCGCGCTGCTGCTGGTCATCCTGCAAGGCATCCTGACCACGGTGCACATCGACGAATCCGGGCGGCAGATGGTGTTCGGCGCCACGCTGCTCTTGCTGATGCTGTTCTATGGACGCGGGCGGGCGATGCGCGGATGAACGAGCGGCCCAAGATCAAGGACATCGCCGAGCGGCTGGGTGTTTCCGCGGCTACCGTGTCGCGCGCGCTGTCCGACAGCGGACTGGTGGCCGAGCCGACGCTCAGCCGCATCCGCGAGGTCGCCCGCGAGATGAACTACCGGCCCAATGTCAGCGCCCGCAATCTGCGCACGCAACGGGCAATGGCGGTGCTAATGGTGGTCCGCGACGTCGGCAACCCATTCTATCTCGAGATCCTGAAAGGCGTCGAAGCCACCGCCCGCGCCGCCGGCTACTCCGTCCTGATGGGCAACACCGAAAACGACTCCGACCGCGAGGTCGAGTATTTCGACATGCTGCGCGATGGCCATGCCGACGGCATGATCCTGATGACCGGCAAGCTGCCGGCGCGCGAAGGCTTTCTCGATTCGGTCGCCGACGCGCCCATCGTGGTGGCGCTGGAGGAGATCCGCGATGCCGGCTTCCCGCATGTGATGATCGACAACGAGGGCGCCGCGCGCGACGCCGTCGAACACCTGATCGGCCTTGGCCACAAGCGCATCGCCCACATTTCGGGACCAGTGCCGGAGATCATGAGCGTCAGCCGCCGCAACGGCTACCGCGCCGCCATGCAGGCGGCCGGGCTCGCGATCCCCGACAGCTACGAGCCGGTCGGAGACTACCTGTTGCACACCGGCCAGCGGCTGTGCCGCGAACTGTTCGAGCTGCCGCAGCCGCCGACGGCGATCTTCGTCGCCAACGACGAAATGGCCTTCGGCGTGATCCATGAATTGCGCCGCCTAGGCCTCGACGTACCCGGCGACGTCTCCGTCGTCGGCTTCGACGATTTGTTCCTCAGCGAGGCCTTCTACCCGCCGCTGACCACCGTCAGCCAGCCGCGAGCCGAGATCGGCCGCGCCGCCATGAACATGCTGCTCGACATGCTTGCCGGCGGGCTGACGCCGCGCAAGCCGGCGATGCTGCCGACGACGCTGAAGATACGCGGCACCACGGCGCCAGCGCCGAAATGATTTCAGTTACCAGGAAATGAGGGATCGACCATGACCGGATTGCCCAAACAGCGGCTGCGCGTCGGCTTCGTCGGAAGCGGCTTCATCGCGGAGTTCCACCTCAGGGGCATGCTCGGCGTGCGCAATGTCGACGTCACCGGCGTCTACAGCCGTAAGGCCGAGAACCGTGCCCGCTTCGCCAACCGCGTCGCTGAACTCGGCCTCGGCGAGTGCACCAGCCACGACAGCCTGGAATCGTTGGTCAATGCCGACGATGTCGACGCGATCTGGATCCTGTCGCCCAACTACACGCGCCTCGACGTGATGCGCACGCTGCACGCAGAGGTGAAGGCAGGCCGCAGCAAGGTCATCGCGGTTGCCTGCGAAAAGCCGCTGGCCCGGACCATCGCCGAGGCGCGCGAGATGCTGCGCCTAGCCGACGACGCCGGCCTCAACCACGGCTACCTCGAAAACCAGGTGTTCTGCACGCCGGTCATCCGCGGCAAGGACATCATCTGGCGCCGCGCCGCCTCGGCCACCGGCCGGCCCTACCTGGCGCGCGCCGCGGAAGAACATTCCGGCCCGCACGAACCTTGGTTCTGGCAGGGCGACAAGCAGGGCGGCGGCGTCCTGTCCGACATGATGTGCCACAGCGTCGAGGTGGCGCGGCACCTGCTGACCAAGCCTGGTGCCGAGCGCAAGTCGCTGACCATCAAGTCGGTCAGCGGCACCGTCGCCAACCTCAAATGGACGCGGCCAAACTATGCCGACCAGTTGAAGAAGCGTTTCGGCACCGAGGTCGACTACCGCAACCGCCCGTCCGAGGATTTCGCCCGCGGCACCATCCTGCTCGAGGACGAGGACGGCAACGAGCTGGTGATCGAGGCGACGACCTCGTGGGCCTATGTCGGCGCCGGACTGCGCATCCAGCTCGAACTGCTCGGGCCGGAATACGCGATGGAGTTCAATTCGCTCAACACCGGTCTCAAGGTGTTCATGTCGCGCGAGGTCAAGGGCGCCGAAGGCGAGGACCTGGTCGAAAAGCAGAATGCCGAACAGGGCCTGATGCCGGTTCTTGAAGACGAAGCCGGCATCTACGGCTATACCGACGAGAATCGTCACATGGTGGAGTGCTTCCGCAAGGGCGAGAAGCCGATCGAAACCTTCGACG
Source organism: Aminobacter sp. MSH1 (assembly GCF_003071665.1). Lineage (GTDB taxonomy): Bacteria > Pseudomonadota > Alphaproteobacteria > Rhizobiales > Rhizobiaceae > Aminobacter > Aminobacter niigataensis. The sequence continues at coordinate 483,576 of NZ_CP026265.1, forward strand.
ACGGGCTTGCGGTGGTCGAGATCCTGATGGGGCTCTATCGCTCTGCCGAGATCAACGGAACAGTCAGCTTCCCTGCCCCTGAACTCGAAAACTATGTGCCGGTGGTCGCGCGCACCGGCGCGTGACCGACACTGACACACGAGCGTCCGCTCCCATCGGGGCGGATGCTGCAATAGCATAGGCAGACCTTATGACCGTTCGGACGCTGCTCGTTCTCGGCAATGTCAATGTCGACCTGGTGCTCGGCGAAGTCGACGGCTGGCCGGCCGTCGGCACCGAAGTGGTCGTCGACCGTTCCGAGATGCGGCCGGGCGGCTCCGCAGGCAACACCGCACTTGCGCTGGCCGGGATGGGCGAAGCCCACCTGATGATCGCATCCGTCGGCAACGACCCGAACGGGGCGTGGCTGAGCGGACAGTTCGATGCCGCCTCGTGCGAATGGATCGTCGAGCCGTGCGACACGACGCTGACGGTCGGCATCGTCCACAAGGGCGGCGACCGGGTGTTCTTCACCACGCCGGGACATCTGCAGCGTGCCAGCCTCGAGGACCTGATCGAGCGGCTGCCCCAGGCCCCGGGCGACAATGCCCTGGCGCTCATTTCCGGCGGGCACCTGATGCCGCGCATCGAGGCCGGCACGACGACGCTCCTCGAAGCGCTGTCGGCAAAAGGCTGGCGCACCGCCATCGACCCGGGCTGGCCGCCGGTCGGCTGGACCGAGGCGAACAAGCAGCAGGTCAGCGACTGGATCGCCGCCGCCGACATCTCGCTGATCAATGCCGAAGAGGCCAAGGGGCTAGCCGGCGTCGACGATCTTGACACTGCTACCGCCCTACTCGTCCGGCAGATCGGCGCCGCGCATACGCTGGTGGTCAAGGACGGCGCGCAGGGCGCCCACGCCTATGCCGGCGGCGAGCACTTTCATGCAGCATCGCCCAGGGTCGAGGTCATCGACACCGTCGGCGCCGGCGACACCTTCAATGCCGCCTTCCTCGCTTCCCTTGCAAAGGGCGGATCGCTCGGCGCAGCGCTTGCGCGCGGCGTCGAGACGGCAGCGCGGGCGATCTCGACCTTCCCGCGGCGCTACAGCGCCTGACACGGCGCGAAGGTAGCAGCCCTGACGAACGGGTATGGCCACTGTATTCGATGACCTTGCGTGGAGCCCCGCACACGTTCGGCGAGAGTCGTCAAATCGCTCGAAGCACGTTATATTTGAGATGGTGAAGGTCGCGGTTTTGGTGTGACCACTCATGCCGAGCCCGGGCCGCGACCCACCCCAAGGAGGAGTGGTCATGGCAAGCTTCCATGTGTACGCAGGCGCCACCAATACGCTCGAGCATCCCGCCATCCGCCGGATAACGGTCGCGGATGTGTTTGATGCTCTGCGACGTGGCTTCGAAGACTTTTGGGACAAGCCGTCGCATTACGTTTTCCTGTGCCTGATCTACCCGATCGTCGGGGTGTTTCTGATCACATGGACATCGGGCGGCAACGCCCTGCAGCTCATTTTCCCGCTGATGTCGGGATTTGCCTTGCTCGGGCCATTCGCCGGCATCGGCCTTTACGAGATCAGCCGACGGCGCGAGCAAAACCTCGACACGTCCTGGAAGCATGCCTTCGATGTCAGGCAGTCGCCAGCCATTCCTGCAATGGTGGCCATCGGCATCATGCTGCTCGTGCTCTTCGTCGCCTGGCTCCTGGTCGCGCAGGGGCTGTACGGTTGGCTTTACGGGCCGGACGCCCCGCAGTCGACGGCAGCGTTCTTCAGCGATCTCTTCACCACCCAGCGTGGCTGGACGCTGATTGTGCTCGGCAATCTGATCGGATTCCTGTTCGCCCTGGTGGTGCTCTGCACCACTGTCGTCGCCTTCCCACTGCTGCTCGACTGCGATGTCGGTGCTTATGCCGCGATCGAAACCTCGGCACGGGCGGTGCGGGATAATCCGGTTCCGATGCTGCTGTGGGGCCTGATCGTCGCGGTCGCGCTGCTGATCGGGTCCGTGCCGTTCCTGGCGGGCCTCGCCATCGTCATTCCGGTGCTCGGCCACGCGACCTGGCACCTCTATCGCAAAGTCGTGGACGTCCCGGACGACAAGAAGACGCCACTGCCACCTGCTCCCGTCGAGGGGGACGATAGACACTTCCCATATTGGCTTCGCTGATAGTCGACGAAGCCAAGCCGAACAGAAGCCGCGCGGGCGATCTCGACCTGCGCGGAAACTGACTAAGCCGAGATGCCGTCGCGCGGGAGGCTCTCGGCCGACAGGCGGTCGAGATGCATGCGGATATGAGCGGCTTCGGCCGCGGTATTGGCGAGCGCGATCGCCCGGCCGAACGCCTCGCGCGCGTCCTCGGCGCGTCCGAGCTGCATCAGGAGCCCACCCTTGACGCCGAAGAAGTGGAAGTAGCCCGCGAGCTTGGGCTCCAGCGGCTCGATCAGCTTCAGCGCCGCTTCCGGGCCGCGCAGCTTGGCATAGGCAACAGCCCGGTTGAGCGTGACCACCGGCGACGGCGTCATCGATTCCAGCACCGAATAGAGCAGGTCGATCTCGGCCCAGTCGGTGTCCTCGGGCCGCGCGGCGCGGGCGTGCAGTGCGGCGATTGCGGCCTGGATCTGGTAGGGACCTGAGCGGCGATGGCGCATTGCCTTGTCGATCAGCGCCAGGCCCTCGTCGATCAGCGCCCGGTTCCACAGGCTGCGGTCCTGGTCGTCCATCAGCACCAGTTCGCCCTCGGCATCGAAGCGGGCGGCGGCGCGCGCGTGCTGGAGAAGCAGCAGCGCCGTCAGGCCCATCACCTCCGGTTCGGTCTGGAACAGGCGCAGCAGCAGCCGCGCCAGCCTGATCGCCTCCTCGCAGAGCGGGGCGCGGTTGGCGATCTCGGTCGCACCTGCCGAATAACCTTCGTTGAAGACGAGATAGACCATGGCAAGCACCGCAGCCAGCCGCTCCGAGCGCTCGACCGGCCCTGGCGCCTCGAACGGCACATCGGCATTGGCGATGCGCGCCTTGGCGCGGGTGATGCGCTGTTCCATGGCACTCTCCCCGACCAGGAAGGCGCGGGCGATCTGCTTGACCGGGATGCCCGAGACGATACGCAGGGCGAGCGCAATCTGCTGGGTCGCCGGCAGGTCGGGATGGCAGCAGATGAACAGCAGCCGCAGGATGTCGTCGCGGTAATGTGCGCCGTCGAGGCGTTCGACGACAGCACCCTCGACGTCTTCCAGGTCGGAGACGGTTTCCTCCGGCGGCATCGGTGCCTGCTTGTTGCGGCGGCGGGCGGCATCGATGCCGGAGTTGCGGCCGACGAAGATCAGCCAGGCGGCCGGATCACGTGGCGGACCGTTCTTCGGCCAGTTGCGCAGCGCGCGCAGGCAGGCCTCCTGGAACGCTTCTTCGGCGGTGTCGAGATCGCGGAAGTAGCGCAGTAGGGCCGCCACGGCCTGGGGCCGTGCCGAAGACAGTGCCGTGTTGATCCAGGCCGGGTCGGTCATACAGCCTCTCGTGCGGGAAAATAGGCGCCGATCGGGCGCAGTTCATAAGAGCCGCCGCCGGGATTGGCATCGGCAAGCTCCTTGGCGACATCGACGGCATCGTCGAGGGTGGCGCATTCGACCACGTAGAAGCCGAGGAACTGCTCCTTGGTTTCGGCAAAGGGGCCGTCGATGACCAGCGGCTCGTCCTTGGTCTTGCGCAAGGTGGTGGCGGCGGTCGTCGGCAAAAGGCGCGCGACCGGACCGAGGCGGCCTTGCTTGGCCAGCTTTTCGGTCACCACCTGAAGGCGCGCCATCACCTCGTCGTCCTGCTCCTTGGACCAGGCACAGACCACGTCTTCGTTGTTGTAGCAGAGGATCGCGTAGAGCATCGATTCAGTTCCTTCATGACTAGGACGCGCGAGTATGCGCAATTCCGACATGGCGTCGGCAATTTTTTTGCTGCCATCGGGAACCGAGGCCTTCGTCCGTCATGACGGCTTGTGAAAAACCAGGAGAGGTGCAGAAATGGCGTCGGTCTGGCGCGTGCAAGGCGCCCACAAGGTTGGAGGACGAGCGATGAAGAACGCCGAAATCTCACAACGCAAGATGCAGACCATCGCCCGCGGCGTCGGCATGACGACGCAGGTCTATGCCGACCGGGCCGAGAACTCCGAGATCTGGGACGTCGAGGGCCGCCGCTACATCGACTTCTCCTCCGGCATCGCCGTGGTCAACACCGGCCACCGCCACCCGCGCGTCATCGAAGCGGTCAAGGCGCAGCTCGACCGCTTCACCCACACCTGCCACCAGGTCGTGCCCTATGAGAGCTACGTCCGGCTCGGCGAAAGGCTCAATGCCATCGCGCCGATGAAGGGCGACAAGCGCACCGTCTTCGTCACGACAGGCGCCGAGGCGGTGGAGAACGCCATCAAGATCGCCCGCAACGCCACCGGCCGGCAGGCCGTCATCGCCTTTGCCGGCGGCTTCCACGGCCGCACCTTCATGGGCATGGCGCTGACCGGCAAGGTCCAGCCCTACAAGGCAGGCTTCGGCGCGATGCCGGGCGACGTGTTCCATGCGCCTTTCCCCGTGCCGCTGCACGGCGTGACGGTCGCCGACGCGCTGGCCGCACTTGACCGGCTGTTCAAGGCCGATGTCGATCCCGCGCGCGTCGCCGCCATCATCATCGAGCCGGTCCAGGGCGAAGGCGGCTTCTACGAGGTACCACGCGACTTCATGACGGCGCTGCGCAAGATCTGCGACCAGCACGGCATGCTTCTCATCGCCGACGAGGTGCAGACCGGCTTCGCCCGCACCGGCAAGATGTTTGCCATGGACCATCACGACGTCGCGCCCGACTTGATGACCATGGCCAAGAGCCTGGCCGGCGGCTTCCCCCTCGCCGCCGTCACCGGCCGCGCCGAGATCATGGATGCGCCCAATCCCGGCGGCCTCGGCGGCACCTATGGCGGCAGCCCGATCGGCATTGCCGCGGCGCATGCCGTGCTCGACGTGATCGAGGACGAGAAGCTGTGCGACCGCGCCAACCAGCTCGGCGCGCGGCTCAAGCAGCGGCTGGAATCGCTGCGCGACGACGTGCCCGAAATCGCCGACATCCGCGGCCCCGGCTTCATGAACGCCGTCGAGTTCAACGATGCGAAGACGAAGCTGCCCTCGGCGGATTTCGCCAATGCGGTGAGGCTCAAGGCGCTGGAAAAAGGCCTGATCCTGCTCACCTGCGGCGTCCACGGCAACGTCATCCGCTTCCTGGCGCCGATCACCATCCAGGACGAGGTGATGACCGAGGCGCTCGACATCCTCGAGGCCTCGATCCGCGAGCAAGGCAGGGCATGTCAGTAGCCCTCATGGTGAGCCTGTCGAACCACGAGGGCGCTGGGAGCCATGTCCTGCCTGCCCCAAAACCCATGGTTCGACAGGCTCACCATGAGGTTTTTTGGGGGAGCCCTTCGTTCGGCCGCCGCCAGCCACCTTCCCCCGTCGACCATGGGAGAAGATACCCAGCTTTCGACGAATTCCAGGTTGGATGGCGAGCGAAGTGCCTCAGCCCGGCGGCTGCGCAGCCAGCGCCGCCTTCAGCGCCTCGGCGCCACCCGCCACCTGCTCCGTCGTCGGCGAGAAGCCGAGGCCGAGCATCTTGCGGCCGAGCATGTGATCGGCGGGGCGGTTGACGGATTCGATCGCCGCCAGCCGGTCGCCGATGAAGTGGTAGACCGAAAAGCGGTTCTCGGCCGGGTCGCCCGACAGGATCTGCCGGTCGCTGCCGGACGTCAGTCCGACCATCTGCAGCTTCATGTCGCCGATGTCGGACCAGAACCACGGCACGGCGCTGTAGTCGCCGCCATGGCCGACGATGGTCCGGGCGGCGAGCTTCGACTGGTCGGTGGCGTTCTGCACCGATTCCAGCCGCACATCGCCACCGGTCTGCCAGTGGCGATAACTGGCATTGTCGCCCACCGCCAGGATGTTGGCGACGGAGCTGCGCATCGCCTGGTCGACGCGGATGCCGTTGGCGATCGCCAGGCCCGCGGTCTCGGCAAGTTCGACATTGGGCACGACGCCGATGCCGATGATGACCATCTTCGCCGGCAGCCTTTCGCCGGTCGAAGTCAGCGCCCCGGCGGCATGGCCGCCCTCGCCCTCGATGCGCTCGATGGTGGTCTTGAGCAGGATGCGGACGCCCGACGCCTCAAGCCGCTGGCGCACATGCTCAGCAATCAGCGGAGCGACGGCGCGGCCGAGCAGCCGGTCGAGCGCCTCGACCACGGTGACGCGACGCCCGCCGGCGGCGAGCGTGGCTGCGATCTCCAGGCCGATGAAACCGCCACCGATGACGACGACGTCCTCGCAGGCAGCGCTATGGTCGCGGATCAGCCGCGCGTCGGCAACCGAGCGCAAGGACAGCACGCCGGCAAGATCGGCGCCCGGCAAGGGCAGGATGCGCGGCCGCGAGCCGGTGGCAAGGATCAGGTGGTCGTAGGCGAGGCTCTCGCCGCCAGCGAGCGCCAGGCTGTTGGCACCGGCGTCGATGCGCTCCACCAGCGTTCCCGGGCGGAAATCGATGGTGTGGCCAGTATAGAAGACCTCGCCGCGCAGCGGCTGCGGCTGGGCCGCCGGATCCTTGATGAAGGTCTTGGACAGCGGCGGCTTGTGGTAGGGCAGTTCCTTCTCGTCGCCGAGCAGGATGACCGGACCGTCATAGCCCTCCTCGCGCAAGCTGGCGGCGGCCTGGACCCCAGCATGGCCTGCACCGACAATCACGACACCGTTCTTCATGCCCGCCTCGCTGTTGGGGATCAACCGGGGAAATGGCCGTTGGCCCGCACGGGCACAAGGGGCCAGGGGCAGATTTTGGGGTGACAGCCAGATGGTGGCCTGTCAAGCGCGCAAGGCGGCATTTTGCCTGCACCGGCCGCATTGCCGAGCCGCTACGCGTTGTCGCAGGCGTTGCTCGGCAGGATGCCGTCGGTCCAATGCGTCTCTCGACAAATCAACGACTTGGCTGCTTCTCGGCGCCACAAACTGGACAAAATTAGTTTAGAATAATTCTAAACTATTGATCCTGCTACGCTTTTTGCGGCTTTTGCGTTGACTTTTGCAGACGCAACGCTTTTATGAAGCCGTGCTTTACCGCGCCTGTCTTTGATGTCTGGGCCTTTAACCCTTTCGATTGGAGCCTACCGGGTGCCTGCCTTCGTCGAACCGTGCCACGGCACGGCTGTTTGCAGCATGGTCTTGCCGAGCCCGGAGCGGGCTTCAAACCGTGCGCATGTCCGAAGCCCGGCCACCCCTGAGCTTTCATTCGAATCCATGCCGCCGATGCAGCAAGTGGCTGTCGGCACACGATATTCCGGCGCGCGTCAGCGCCATCTGGTTCACTGAGGAGAGACCATGCCTGCATCCATCTCGCGCAACCGGCACTTCGGCAGGCTTGCCGCCATTGCGGCGACGAGCGCGCTGACCGCCGCGATCTTCGTGCTGCCGGCGAAGGCCGAGACCGACGCCAAGGCCGTGCTCGCCACCTATTCCGACATCGCACTGGCCAAATACGAGGACTCGCTGACATCAGCCAAGGCACTCGACGCCGCGGTCGAGGCGCTGATAGCCAAGCCGTCGGCGGAAACGCTCACTGTGGCGCGCGAAGCTTGGAAGGCTGCCCGCATCCCCTACCAGCAGACGGAAGTCTACCGTTTCGGCAATTCCATCGTCGACGACTGGGAAGGCCGCGTGAACGCCTGGCCGCTCGACGAAGGCCTGATCGACTATGTCGACAAGGCCTACGGCACCGAATCCGACGAGAACAAGCTCTACACTGCCAACGTGATCGCCAACCCGTCGATCGAGATCAACGGCCAGAAGGTCGATGCCTCGAAGATCACGCCTGAATTCCTGTCCGGCACGCTGCAGGAGGCCGGCGACATCGAGGCCAACGTCGCCAGCGGCTACCACGCCATCGAATTCCTGCTCTGGGGCCAGGACCTCAACGGCACCGGCCCCGGTGCCGGCAACCGCCCCTACACCGACTACGACACGGCCAACTGCACCGGCGGCAATTGCGACCGCCGCGGCCAGTATCTCGCGGCCGCAAGCGACCTCCTGGTCGCCGATCTCGAAGAGATGGTCGGCAACTGGAAGGCCGACGGTGCCGCGCGCAAGGCGCTGCTCGACGGCGAGGCCAATGCCGGCATCTCGACCATCCTGACCGGCATGGGCTCGCTGTCCTACGGCGAACTGGCCGGCGAACGCATGAAGCTCGGCCTGCTGCTGCACGATCCGGAGGAAGAGCACGACTGCTTCTCCGACAACACGCACATCTCGCATCTCTACGACGCGGTCGGCATCCGCAACGCCTATCACGGCAGCTACAAGCGCATCGACGGTTCGACCGTCGAGGGACCGTCGGTCTCCGACATGGTCAAGGCAGCCGACGCCGCCATCGACACCGAACTGTCCGGCAAGCTGGACGCCACGGTTGCCAAGATGGAAGCGATCCAGGCTCGTGCCGTCGGCGGCGAGGCCTACGACCAGCAGATCGGCGAAGGCAATGCCGAGGGCAACGCCACCGTCCAGGCGGCAATCGACGCTCTTGTCGACCAGACCAAGTCGATCGAGCGCGCCGTGGCGACGCTCAAGCTCGATGCCATCGCCTTCGAGGGCTCGGACAGCCTCGACGCTCCGGACAAGGTCTTCCAGTGAGCGCCTGCCGTACCTAGATAATTCAAGCCACGCGGCGCGCACGATGCGCGCCGCCAGCCATCCCAGAGCAAGTCATGCTGATCTGCCATTGCAACCTGATCACCCAAAGGGAGATCGAAGATACGATCATAGAACTCCTGGACAGGGATCCGTGGTCCCTGATCGTGCCGGCAAAGGTCTATCACACGCTGCAAAAGCGCGGGCGCTGTTGCGGCTGCTTTCCAAATGTGGTCGAAACGATCATTCGGGTAACCGAAGCCTATCACGCTCGTACTGAGGCGAGTGGGGTGGATATCGTTTCTCACATGGATCGTGTGAGAGAGTTGCGGGTCCAATTCGGGAGTAGGATCAATGAAGGGCGAAAAACAGGTCATCGAGCGGCTTAACGAAGCGCTTTTCCTCGAACTCGGCGCGGTCAACCAATATTGGGTGCACTACCGCCTGCTCGAAGACTGGGGCTACGGCAAGCTGGCCAAGAAGGAACGCGAGGAATCGATCGAGGAGATGCACCACGCCGACAAGCTTGTCGCGCGCATCATTTTCCTCGAAGGTCACCCCAACCTGCAGTCCTTGGCCCCCTTGCGCATCGGCCAGAACGTCAAGGAAGTGCTCGAGAGCGATCTTGCCGGCGAATATGACGCCCGCACCTCCTACAAGAAATCACGGGACGTCTGCTCCCAGCACGGCGACTACGTATCCATGAAGCTCTTCGAGGAGCTGCTTGCCGACGAGGAAGGCCATATCGACTTCCTGGAGACGCAGTTGCAGCTGCTCAACGAGATCGGCGAAGAGAAGTACGGCCAGCTCAACGCCGAGACAGCTGACAAGGCCGAATAGGACATGCCGGAATGCGGCGCACTTTTCTGACTACGCGCCGCAAGCTGCCGGGTGCAGCTGTCAGCACCAAACAAGCCAACGAGACGCGAAGCGCCAAGGCGCTTCGCACCGTTGTTGCCTCGGGCCTGATCCTGATCGCCGCGGCCGTACCTTCGGCCGCGGGCGAACAGGTTTCGCCCGGTCTGGCCACCGAACGCCACGACCTCAATCCCAAGGATAAGGCGCGCGTCGATAGGGTCGTCAGGCCGACGACCGACTTTTCCAGGCCCGAGCAGTTCGAGCTGATGCAGGGCGGCGCCGGCACCTCGGAGAAGCGCGTCAACCAGGACGCATTCTCGCATTCTTCCGCCAACATCACCTTCGAGGAAGAGGGCACCTTCAAGCTCGGCAACGGCATGTTCCGCAAGCTCTGGGTGTCGTCGCCATCCTCGACGCAGGCTTCCGACGGCCTCGGCCCGCTGTTCAATGCGCGCGCCTGCCAGAGCTGCCACCTGAAGGACGGCCGCGGCCATCCGCCGGAGGGCAATGTCGATGCCACCTCGATGTTCCTGAGGCTGGCACGCCCGGCCGAGACGGAGGAGGAAAAAGCCGCGCTGGCCGAGCGCAAGGTGCTGAACTTCCCCGACCCGGTCTATGGCGGCCAGTTCCAGGACCTGGCCGTGCCTGGGCTCAGGGGCGAAGGCCGGATGGTCATTTCCTACCAGCAGTTCCCGGTCGAGCTGGCCGGCGGCACCAAGATGGTGCTGCGCTGGCCGAGCTATTCGGTGTCCGACCTCGGCTACGGTCCGATGGACCCCAAGACGACGCTGTCGCCGCGCGTCACGCCGCAGATGATCGGCCTCGGGCTCGTCGAGCAGATCCACCCCGCCGACATCCTTGCCAACGCCGATCCCGACGACAAGGACGGCGACGGCATCTCCGGCAGGCCCTCCATCGTCCGCGACCACAAGACCGGCGAACTGACACTTGGCCGCTTCGGCTGGAAGGCATCGGCGCCGTCGATCCGGCAGCAGTCGGCCGACGCGTTCGCCGGCGACATCGGCATCTCGACGCCCGACGTGCCGCGCCACTGGGGCGATTGCACCAAGGCGCAAGGCGACTGCCTGGCCATGCCCAATGGCGTGCAGGACAGGCTGGGGCCTGCAGAGGCGCCCGACCCGATCATGAACCTCGTCACCTTCTATTCGCAGAACCTCGCCGTGCCGGCGCGCCGCGACATCGACAAGCCGGAGGTGCTGCGCGGCAAGCAGATGTTCTACGAGGCGGGCTGCGCGTCCTGCCACATGCCGAAATTCGTCACCCGGCGCGACACGCCAAACAAGGCGCAGGCCTTCCAGCTGATCTGGCCCTATTCCGACTTCCTGCTGCACGACATGGGCGAGGATCTCGCCGACGGCCAGCAGGTCGGCGACGCCACCGGCAGGGAATGGCGCACGCCGCCGCTGTGGGGCATCGGGCTGACGCGGACCGTCAACGGCCACACTTTCTTCCTGCATGACGGGCGGGCGCGGAACCTGACCGAAGCCATCCTGTGGCACGCCGGCGAAGGACAGGCCGCCCGCGACCGCTTCGCAGCCTTGCCTGCTTCCGACCGTGACGCCCTGATCAAATTCCTGGAGTCGCTCTGATGGCTAGGATTGTCCTCGCAGCATCCCTCGCGCTTTTCGTCGCCCTGCCTGCGGCCCAGGCTAACGAAGCTTCGGACAAGGTGATCTCAGGCGCCATCGAGGGTTTCATCCGGCCCGCCTATGGCAAGCTGGTCGAGGCGACCGGAACCCTTGGCAAGTCGCTGGCTACGCTCTGCGCGGCGCCGTCGGACGGCAATCTGGATGCCGCACGCGCACAGTTCTCGGCAACCACGGCCACATGGTCGCAAATCGAAATTATCCGCTTCGGCCCGATCACCGAGCAGAACCGGCTCGAACGCATCCTGTTCTGGCCGGACCGCAAGGGCACCGGCCTCAAGCAGGTACAGGCGGCGCTGGCCGACAAGGACGAAACGGCGACCGACGCGGCCAGGCTGGCACAGAAGAGCGTCGCCATGCAGGGCCTTGGCGCGCTGGAGTTCGTGCTGTTCGGCACGGGCGCCGACGAGCTCACCGGGGCCGAAGGCGCCTATCGCTGCGCCTATGGCAAGGCGATCTCTGGCAACATCGGCTCGATAGCCTCCGAGGTCGATGCCGCGTGGCGCGACGACAAGGGTTTCGTCGCCCAATGGAAGCATCCGGGCGCCGAAAACCCGCTCTACCGCGATGCGACCGAAGCGGTCACCGAATTGCTCGAAGTCTATGTCAACGGGCTCGAACTGGTGCGCGACGTGCGCGTCAACGGCTTCCTCGGCGAGGAGGCAAAAGCCGACAAGCCGAAACAGGCGCTCTACTGGCGCTCGCAAGGCACTGCTGCTTCGCTCGGCGGCAACATATCAGGCATGAAGGCGCTGTTCGACGCCTCGAAGTTCGGCAGCCTGCTATCCGACGATTCCCAGTGGGTTGCCCAGTCGATCGAATTCGAGTTCGCCAACGCGCAGAACGCTGTGGCTGCGGTCTCCGGCCCGATCGATGCCGCGCTCGCAGACGCCGAAAAGCGCGGCAAGCTCGGCTATTTCGGCGTGGTGACTTCGAGCCTGTCCGAACTGTTCGGGACGCGCCTTGCCGGCGCGCTCGGCCTCACCGCGGGCTTTTCCTCTCTCGACGGCGACTGAGGGTTCGGCGATGCGCACGCCCCTGTTCGATCGCCGCGACTTCCTCAAGGCCGCAGGTACGTCCTTCCTGATGGCGCTCGCCCCGATGAAACGTGCGCTGGCGCTCGACACCGACGCTATGTTCGCCACTGCTTACCAAGCACGCTCAGGCGAATACGGCGTCGCAGTGCTGTCGGAGGCCGGCAAGATCCTGCACAGCGTGGCCCTGCCCGAGCGCGGCCACGACGTGACCTTCGATCCCAATTCGCGCAAGTCGGTGGTGTTTGCCCGCCAGCCGGGCACGTTCATGCTGGTGTTCGACCACACCGGCCGGGAGGAGCCGCTGACCATCCCGAGCATCGCCGGCCGCCACTATTACGGCCACGGCGTGTTCTCGCCCGACGGCGCACTGCTCTACGTGACAGAGAACGACTTCGACAACGCCGCCGGCATGGTCGGCGTCTATGACACCCGCGACGGCTTCCGCCGCCTCAGCGAGTTCCCGACCCATGGGGTGGGCCCGCACGAGCTGATCCTGCTCGGCGACGGCCGCACGCTGGCCATCTGCAACGGCGGCATCGAGACCCACCCGGATTTCGGCCGCGCCAAGCTCAACATCCCGACCATGAAGCCATCCTTCGTGCTGGTCGACCGCGTTTCCGGCGACCTCATCGAAAAGCACGAGCTGCCTGAGAAACTGCACCAGCTGTCGATCCGGCACATGGACATCGACGCCCAGGGCACCGTGTGGTTCGGCTGCCAGCACGAGGGCCCTGCCAGCGAAAAGCCGCTGCTGGTCGGACGCGCCGCGCGCGGCAAAGAGCTTGAGATGCTCGAAATGCCCGAGAGCATCTTGGGCGGCTTCCGCAACTATATCGGCTCGGTGGCGGCCAACCGCAGTGCCGGGCTGATTGCCGTCTCCTCGCCACAGGGCAACGCCTGGGCGACGATCGAGGCGAGGACTGGCAAGGTGGTGGCGAAGAACGATCTGGTCGAGGTCTGCGGCCTCGCGCCCGACGGCGACGGCTTCCTCGCCACGACCGGCGCCGGCCTTATTGTCGCGCCCGGCGGCAAGGAAACAGACGATGCGCAGCATGTCTGGGACAATCACATGCTGCGCATCAATTTGCGAAAAACGTAAGCTTATGCTTACGCAGCAAGCTTAGACAAGCCCGGAGACATCCGAATAGGCGACGGACCGGCGCAGAACGGCCAGGAACTTCTCGCCGGCAATCTCGGGCGTGCCGGAATTGTCGATCAGCACGTGGCCCGGGCCGGAGAGATCGTGCGGGGCGGTGCGGGCGAGCCGCGCCAGAACCTCGCCGCGCGACTCGCGGCCACGCGCGGCAAGACGGGTCGCGAGGATTTCGGGGGCAGCGGTGATCTCAACGACCGCTACATGGGCGTAACGCGCGCGCAGGGCCGGAATGACGCCGCGCGAGGTGTTGGCGACGACGACGTGGCCGACTGAAATCGCGTCGTCGACCGACGCCGGAATGCCGTAGCGCAGGCCATGCGCTTCCCACGACAGCGCAAAAGCGCCTGACGCCTCGGCGTCGACAAAGGCCGCATCGGCCAGCGTGTCGTGGTCTTCGGTGGCACCGTCGCTGTTGCGGGTGATGACGCGGCGGGCGAACTCGACATGGTCGTCGTCGGTCAGGCGCTCGCGGACATAGGCAATCAGCGTGTCCTTGCCGGCGCCGCTGGGACCAACGACGGCGACGAACACCCCGTTGCGTACAGGCGCGCCGACACGGGTCAATTCACGCTCGATCAATGCTGAAACCATCATGCGACGTCATATCCTCCATGCCAGACCCCCGCCCGGCGGCGCCGGGACCCTTGGCAGGCAACGGCGCATTGAACATCTCCGGTGCCGCCCTGTCACGCGCCATGGGTTGGACCACGGGCGGACGGCGGCGCTGCGATGCCAATAGGCGATTTGCATGACGGAATGACGAAACGCAACGCATCGACAGACTTGGTTGCGTTGAAGGGCTTTAGTCGCTCGACGCGGAGCGGGGCGGCTCAACATCATCAACCTCCCCGGATTGGCTTGAAACTACGGATGGCGCCCGCCGCCGCATTTCGGTTTCGAATTCCTGGACCGTGATGATGCCCTCATTGACCCAGGCGCGCAGCCAGCTTTCCTCCACCTGTTCCAGTGGAATCGTATTCCTGCTTTTCAATTCCGTTCATTTGCCTCCACCGGCGCTGGCCCGTGCTTCGCACCCGCCGAAGGCAGTGACCCGCCCTTCGCAAGCTCGCTCTAATCTATGAGCGCTATGGACATTCGTTGGGCGCTGCAACCCGACCTATATAATCGAATATATATTCCAGTAATTTAATAGAATAGGCCAGTAGAAAATTCCGGCTCAAATGTCGCCATTGGGCGAAACCAAATACTCTCGATGGCAGCATGAATATATGTCGGGTGTGGTCACGCAAATGCACCCGCCAGCCTTGGCCAGCGGGCTCACCAGAAGGCGGCAAAGTCTCGGCTACGCCACCTTGTCGCGGACCTGATAGTCCTTGATGGCGGCGAAGCGGATCATCTTCCAGCGCTCGGCCTCGTAGTTGAGCGAGAACTCGTGCTGGGCGAGGAACACCGGATCGTTGTCGAGATCGCGGGCGATGTCGCCGCGATGGCTTTCGATGAAGCGATGCAGGTCGGCCGCATCGTCGGCATCGATCCAGCGGCAGATCGAAAACCGCGCCATCTCGAAATCGACAGGCAGCGTGTATTCGACAGACAGCCGCTCCTTGAGCACGTCGATCTGCAGCGCGCCGACGACGCCGACGATGGCAGGCGAGCCGTCCTCCGGCTGGAACAGCTGGACGACGCCCTCTTCGGCCATCTGGTGCAGCGCTTCCTTGAGCTTCTTGGCCTTCATCGCGTCGCCCAGGCGCACGCGGCGCAGGATTTCCGGCGCAAAGTTGGGCACGCCGCGGAACAGGATGTCCTCGCCCTCGGTCAGCGTGTCACCGATGCGCAGCGTGCCGTGATTGGGAATGCCGACCACGTCGCCGGCATAGGCCTCGTCGGCGGTGATGCGCGAACGGGCGAAGAAGAACTGCGGCGCCGACAGGCTCATCGGCTTGCCGGTGCGCACGAGCTTGGCCTTCATGCCGCGCTTGAGCTCGCCCGAGCAGACGCGGACAAAGGCGATGCGGTCTCGGTGGTTGGGGTCCATGTTGGCCTGGATCTTGAAGACGAAGGACGTCATCTTCTCCTCCGTCGCCTCGACCTTGCGCGTGTCGGCCTCCTGGGCGCGTGGTGCCGGGCCGAATTCGCCCAGCGCCTCGATCAGGTCGCGGACGCCGAAATTGCGCAGCGCCGAGCCGAAATAGACCGGCGTCAGGTGGCCTTCGCGGAACGCCTGGAGATCGAAGGGCCGGCAGGCCTCGCGGGCCAGTTCCAGCTCCTCGATGAAGGCGGGGCGATCGTTGTCGGGCAGAAGGCCGGCGGCGCGGTTGGAATCGGGGCCATGGACCTCGGTGCGCTCCTTCTCGTCGTCGCCGCGGCGCACCGCGTTCTGGGCGAGGTGGTAGGTGCCGGCAAAGGTCTTGCCCTGGCCGATTGGCCAGGTGATCGGAGCGGTGTCGAGCGCCAGCTTCTCCTCGATCTCGTCGAGGACCTCGAAGGTGTTGCGCGCCTCGCGGTCCATCTTGTTGACGAAGGTGATGATCGGGATGTCGCGCAGGCGGCAGACCTCGAACAGCTTCAGCGTGCGCGGCTCGATGCCCTTGGCGGCGTCGATGACCATGACGGCCGAGTCAACCGCCGAAAGTGTGCGATAGGTGTCGTCAGCGAAGTCCTCGTGGCCGGGCGTGTCGAGCAGGTTGAAGACGTTGTCGCCATATTCGAAGGTCATCACCGAGGTGACGACCGAGATGCCGCGCTCGCGCTCGATCTTCATCCAGTCGGAGCGGGTCTGGATCTTGTCCTTCTTGGCCTTGACCTCGCCGGCGAGCTGGATCGCGCCGCCGAACAGCAGCAGCTTTTCGGTCAGCGTCGTCTTGCCGGCGTCAGGGTGCGCGATGATCGCGAAGGTGCGGCGGCGCGCCACCGCCTTTTCGATGTCTTCAGCCATCGGGGATTCCTTGTGATGGCGGGCTTCTAACAGCCGATGCCGCGCCTGTCGAGGAATTGGAACGATGCGTCGATGTCCTCCCCCTCATGGGGGAGGGAGGCGTAGGCGTCGCGCCTAGCGCAGGTCAGCCCCTCAACTCAAACCCACCCTCGGCCACCGTCTCGCCATTGACGATCAGTTCTACCAGATGGTGGCCGGGATAATGCTTGCGCGTGGTGAAGTCGCGCACCGCCTGGCTGATCGAAAGCTCCTTCTGGCCGCCCGGCGCCAGGTTGATTTCCTTGAGCTTGAACACCTTCTTCGAGCTGCCGCCGCTTTTCTTGACGTAGTGGACGGCATAGTCGACCACCAGCTGCTGGACCGTCTCGGCGGTCGAGGCGATGCTGGCCTTGAGCGTGATGCGGCCGCCGAGCAGGATGGCAGCCGGCTGGATCGCAAAGGTGTCGACACGCACCATCGGCTTGCCCGTCGTACCGATCGCGCCAAGCGCCCGCGCGTCACCCTTCTTGATCATCGTGCGCAGCGCATGCTTGACGATCCAGGCAGTGTTCCTGTCGTCCATGTCCCAGCCTGAGACGCGGTCGATGACCTTGTCGGGGTGATCCTTGGAAATGTCGTTGAGGTGGTTGGCCACCGACTTGCGCACATAGAGGCTCGGGTCGCTCCTGAGCGCCTCGAGGATCGGCGCCGTCGGCGACGGATCCTTGATCAGTTGCTTGAGCTGGAACGACCACGGCAGCCGCGGGCGCGAACCCTCGCTGGCCAGGCGTCGCACATGCTCGTTGTCGTCGAGCGCCCAGCCATGCATCACCTCAAGCGTCCTGTCGAAATCCTTGGCCAGGAAATGACGGATGGCGAACTCGGCCGAACCGAAGCGGGTGAAGGAGCTCAGCGCCTGCATCGACAGATCGAAGTGGCCCTTGCCGTACAGTGCGACATATTCGGAAAGCACGATCGAGGCGAAGCCATGCTGGATGCGCGGCGCCAGTTCGTGCAGCACTTCGATCGCGTGCTCGAAGCCGCCGGGCAGGCTGCCATGCAAGCTCGTTGCCGTCTGGCGCAAACGCTGCATGATACCGAGTTCATCGAGGTTCTCGGTCGCCAGGGAAAGGAATTTTTCCGCATCGAAAGCAGGCGAGATGGAGGCCGTTTCGTCAGCGATATGGCGAAGCCGGTCCCGATCGAAAATCTCCTTGAGCGCCGGGGCGGCTTGCGTCTGGTCTTCCATCATCGGTTTCGTCCCTGTTCAGCGCCCCCGCGCCGACCCTTGTGCGTCCGTCCGGACGCACGGGCTCTGCGCAAATACGAACCGAACCGCGAAACTGCAAACAATCTCCTGCCAAGGGTCTGTCAGGAGATTTTGAAACGCCGCTGCGTCGAGACCGCATGTTGCCGTTGACGGTTGTGCCCGACAGGCGGAAAATATTCTTGGATGGTCGATGAACAGGACGCCGCTTCCTCGACAATCAGGGAGGTCGCCATGACCATTCACCAGGAAGTGCATCTCAAGGGCACGCCAAAGGACATCTACGACCTGCTTCTCAACTCCGCCCGGTTCCAGGCGATGACGGGCGGGCGATCGGCCCATATCTCGACGCATGAGGGCGGCGAGGTGTCGATCTTCGGTGGCGACATCGAGGCCCGCAACATCGAGCTCGTGCCCAACCGCCGCATCGTCCAGACATGGCGTTCGCGCGCGTGGCCCGAAGGCATCTTTTCGATCGTGCGCTTTGAGCTGCAGGCCGACGGCACGGGAACCAGGCTTGTGTTCGACCAGAGCGGCTACCCCAGGTCGACGCACGCCATGCTCGATGAAGGCTGGACGAAGATGTACTGGGAGCCGATGAACAAGGCACTGACGCATCATTGAGTGAGCCAGAGTAGCGTCGCTCAGGTCCACCGACCGATGGTGCAAGCGACATCACGCATCCGCAGCCTGGCGCGCCAGTTCGACATACTCTGCCACATGCCGGTCCTGAATATCCGGAACCGCAAAGAGCTTGATGTGGCGCCGCAGCTTGCCTTGCCCCTGGAGCAGACGGTACCTATCCGGCAAGGACGCACCTGCGCTGAACTCCAGCGTGACGTGACCGGCATATGGGAAGACACCGCAAAACGCCGCCCGCGACGAAAACAGGATGCCGCCGTACTTGATCTCCTCGGCGATGGACGGAGCGGACTGCAGCACGATCTCGCGCAGCGCGACACCATTGCGAAGTGGTCTGCGTGACGGTCGCGCAGATCGTCGAGGAACGCCTGGATGCGACTACCGGTCATGGGCAACTCGTGGCGCGTAAAATTGCCTGAACTCGGCAGATGGCTCCCGATTGGAGTAGATGTAGAGCGCGATGCCATTGGGGTCCTGGATCGCGAAGCCACGATCACCCCAAGAATGGTCCTCGATTGGCATGACAGGCACGAGCCCGGCCTCCGTCATCAGCCGATGCGCGTCATCGACGTCTTCAACGCAGAAATTGTAGGTCAGCCCCGCCGTATTGCATAAGGGCTGGTCCCCCTGCGGCTCCATGAACTGCAGTGACAGGCCTTCTCCAAATTCAAGGCTGACAAACCATCCGCAATCGAAAGCGGGGCGCGCGCCGAAATGCCTGATGTAAAATTCGCGCGTCTCGGCGACGCGTTTCGTCGTGATGCAAGGAGATGCAGTTGTCGGACGCATCCGTCGGCCTCTTCTAAGGTGTCGATTGGTTGTGCGGGAGGGTCAGTCCGGCATGGCCGAGGCAATCTCGACGAGGCAACCATTGAGATCGCGGACATAACCAACAATCTGCCCCCACGGCTTGTTTTCCGGTGGCTTGACCGGCGTGGCGCCGGCGGCAACCGCGTTGAGATAGGCTTCCTGGGGATCGTGAAAGATCAGCGCCAGTTCGAACCCCGCCGCCACGTCGTTCTTGCGGTTGGCGCGAATGGCCAGGCCATTCATCTCCGCCATGGCCTCGCCGGCGAAGGAGAGGGTTGTCTGGCCCGTGTCCATTTCGGCGTAGAGATTGCTCTCATGGATGAACTTGCGCGGCAGGCCAAAGGCAGCTTCGTAAAACGAGACGGTCGCCTCGACATCGGCAACATAAAGGATCGTGTAGCCAAGGCGTGCAGCCATCGAACATCTCCAGACAAGGGCCCGTGAACAGGGACCAGGGCAACGAGCCGGCCCCGCCTAGTGGCCAATCATACACCGTGCTCCAATGCGATCTTGAACAAATCGGACATCAGTCGCCCAAACTGACGAGGGTGACATCGGGAAGTCGCGCCGGCGAGAAACCTCCCATGCGACGGAACACGCGGCTCATATGCGCCTGATCCGAAAAACCCGCCTCCAGCGCGGCGCTTGCCGGGCTCAGACGGTGATCCCGAAGCAGCCGCAAGGCGCGGTGGAACTGCAGGATTGCGGCAAAGGTCTTCGGCGCAAGCCCCGTTGCCTTGAAGACGACGCGCTGCACTGTCCGTTCCGAGATAGCATGCATATCGGCGACGTCACTTATGCGCAGGCGGCCTCCGGAGGCGTGAATGGCGCTAATCACGCCGCGGCTCAGCGGCGCCGGCTTCAAGCGACTGTCGGCGGCGCGACGCCGGAGAAAACCTGTGAGGCGCTCAACGAGCTCGTTCTGGTCGCGAGCAGGCAGGCAGAGCGATTTCAGATCGGGGCATGCCGCAAGTGCGTCGGGGCCAATCAGATTGGCGTTCGTCAGTTCCGCCGGCTCGAAGCCGAGAACGGTCTCGAAACAGCCCGGTCGAAGGCGGATGCCGACAAAGCCCATGCCGGGTTCGATCGGCACATCGTAAAAACGCGTTGTCGGACCGGTGACGACTACGGCCATCTCAACGATCGGCCTTTGCTTGGCATCGAATCTGAGAATGATGTCGCAACGACCATCCGGCAAGACACGGTAGCTTCCGGCGCGATCGCTGACGGAGGTCCACACTGCCTCGACCTCTTCGCCGAGGTCGGCAAGCCGGCTCAGTTCGGTGTAGCGGGCCGACAGGGTCATTTCTCGGGCCGCTCGATCCAGTTGGTCAAGAACACTTGGGTGATGGCCGCTTCAACCGGCCAATGCATCGCTGGCAGCTAGCAGATTTCAGCCGGCCATTGCCAGTTGCGCCACTGCCGGTTCGAAGGGGCTGACCGTCATGCCCTGCCGCGTCATGGTGACGAAGCTCGATGGTGGCACGGCCTGCCAGCTCTCGCCTTCGCGATCGAAGGGCTCCGAGACGATGCAGCGTCCGGTGGCGCCCTCGCGCGTGTAGAGCGTCGGCGCCTGCGCGTCGGTGGCGTAGCGGACGGCAAAAAGGTTCTTGCCGTCGCTGAAGGCCGCCGTCAGCTTGAACGACGCCGCCATGCCCACAGCCTCCGATGCCTCGATCACGCGCCGCGCAGCCCGCGCCACCGCAGCCTGCGGGTCGGCATCCAGCCCCTCCTCCAGCATCAGCAGGAAGAACAGCTCGGAATCGGTCGTGCCCTGGCGCTGGTCGTAGAGCGTGTCGCAAACGGCGGCCTCGAGCCGGCGGCGGATGCGCTCGAAGCCCGAGATCTGGCCGTTGTGCATGAAGCTCCAGCGGCCCGAGACGAAGGGGTGGCAATTGGCCCGGCTGGTGCCGCCGCCTGTCGCTGCGCGCACATGCGCGAGAAACAGGCTCGACTTGATCTGCCGGCACAGGCTCTTGAGATTGGGATCCGACCAGGCCGGCAGGATGTCGCGGTAAAGTCCGGGTTCAGGCCGGTCGCCATACCAGGCGAGCCCGAAACCGTCGCCATTGGTCGCCGACTTCGCTTCTTGGGCGCAATGGCTCTGCGCGATCAGCGAATGGCAGGGCGCGGAAACGATGTCTTCGAGAAAGACCTCTTCACCGAGATAGGCGGCCCACCGGCACATGGCTCTTCGACCTCAAATTCAGCCCGCAATAAGGACGCAGGACCGCGCCCAGACTCGGCCAACATGGATAACAAATCGTAAATGTGCGGACGCGCACCCAGCCGAGCTTCTCCATCCGTTTGTGTCGCGGCTGTGGCAAAGGGTTCACGTCGGACCGTCATGCAAAAGCAACACAGCCCCGTCCTTGCAAGCAAGCCATGCGGAGATCGGGATTGACGTTCCCCAAGCACCGTCCCATAGGATCGCCGCCATGAAATCCGTCGCCGAAAACTCTTCCGCCCCCGTCATCGGGATCGTCCGCTTGCCGCACGCCGGCGACCTGGCCCTGCCGGCCTACGAAACCGGCGGTTCCGCCGGCATGGACCTACGCGCCGCAGTCCCGGAGGACCGGCCGCTGCTGATCCTGCCGGGCAAGCGCGCGCTGGTGCCGACCGGCCTGATCTTCGAGATCCCCGAAGGCTTCGAAGGCCAGGTGCGTCCGCGCTCCGGCCTCGCCTTCAAGCACGGCATCACCTGCCTCAACACGCCCGGCACCATCGACAGCGACTATCGCGGCGAGGTCAAGGTGCTGCTGATCAACCATGGCGACGAGGACTTCTATGTCGAGCGCGGCATGCGCATCGCCCAGATGGTGATCGCTTCGGTAACCCGCGTTGCGATCGAGGAACGCGACCTCGCCAACGAGACGACGCGCGGCGCCGGTGGCTTCGGCTCGACCGGCACGGCATGAGCAAACCCAAGCTCGTCATCTTCGACTGCGACGGCGTGCTCGTCGACACCGAGCCGCTGGCCAACCGGCGGCTGTCGTCGTGGCTGACCGAAGCCGGCTATCCCGTGACCTACGAGGACTGCCGCCGCCAGTTCGTCGGCCGCAGCCTGGTGTCGGTGCAGAAAGAAGTCGAGGCGACCGGCGCCATCCTCGGACCCGATTTCGTCGAGCGCTGGTATCGCGAACTGCCTGAGCTGTTCGAGACGGGCGTGCAGGCGATCCCGCACATCGAGACCTTCGTCTCCGCCGTCCAGTCCGCCGGCATCGCCTATTGCGTGGCGTCTTCGGCGCGTGTCGCCAAGATGCACATGACGCTCGGCCAGACCGGGCTGCTGCCCTATTTCCGCGACGTGTTGTTTTCGGCCACCATGGTCGAGCGCGGCAAGCCGTTTCCCGATCTGTTCCTGCACGCCGCCGGCGTGATGGGCTTTCAGCCTTCCGACTGCATCGTCATCGAGGACAGCGTCGCCGGCGCCCAGGCGGGGCGTGCCGCCGGCATGCGGGTGTTCGCCTACCACGCCGACCCGCACTCGGACCGCGAGGGCTTGGCGGCCACGGGTGCGGTGCTGTTCGACGACATGCGCAAGCTGGCGGGACTGATCCCGATCGCCTGAAACAGGATTTGTGAGGCTCCGCGCTCCGGGCTAGTATTGCGCCATTGGTTGAGCTTGAGGGCGAGGCAATGGACAAGGGCGCGGTCTTCCGGAAACTTCACGAGGCGCCGGGCGCCTTCATCATCCCCAACCCCTGGGATATCGGCACCGCCAAGCTGCTCGCTTCCTTCGGCTTCGAGGCGCTGGCGACGACGAGCGCCGGCTTCGCCTTCTCGCGCGGCCTGCCCGACGGCGGCGTCGGCTTCGAGGCGATGATCCACCACTGCCGCGACATGGCACATGCCACCGGCCTGCCGGTTTCGGCCGACCTCGAAAAGGGCAAGGGCGACAGCCCCGAAAGTGCTGGCGAGACGATCTTCGCGGCGGAGGCCGCAGGCCTTGCCGGCTGTTCGCTCGAGGACCACACCGGCGAGGCCGACAAGCCGATCTACGAGTTCTCGCATGCGGTGGAGCGCGTCACCGCGGCGGCCGAGGCGGCGCGGGCGCTGAAGCACGATTTCGTGCTGACGGCGCGGTCGGAGAACTTTCTCTGGGACCGGCCCGACCTCGACGACACCATCAAGCGGCTGCAGGCTTTCGAGAAGGCCGGGGCCGACGTGCTCTATGCGCCTGGCATTACCGACATCGAGATGATCCGGACGCTGTGCAGCGCGGTCACCAAGCCGGTCAACGTGCTGGCCGTGCCGGGCTTTTCGGTCGCGGTGCTGGCCGAGGCGGGGGCGAAGCGGATCTCGCTCGGCTCCAAGCTCACGAGCTACGCCTTCGGCATGATGGAGCGGGCGTCGCGCGAGATGCTCGGCCAGGGCACGTTCGAATTCGCCCGCGACGGCATCGCCTACGGCAAGCTGCAGGCGATGTTCGGCCGCGACGGCTGAAGATTTGTCTTGAGCATGATCCCTGTCCGAAAACCGGTCCCCACTTTTCGGGATCATGCTCTGGCGCCCGCGAACCTGTTCTCCGCCGCCGACACGCTCTTGTGCAGATGCACCATCATCGCCGCGGCGAAGAGCGGGGTGAGAAGGTTGAGGATCGGCACGGCGAGGAAGGCAGCGATGACGAGGCCTGCCATGAACACCGTGCCGGCGTTACGGCGGCGCAGGTCCTTGGCCTCCTGCTCGGGGCGAAAACGCATGGCGGCGAATTCGAAGAACTCGCGGCCGAGCAAATAGCCGTTGACCAGGAAGAAGGCGCCGATGTTGACGATGGGGATGAACATCAAAAACAGCGCCAGCAGATTGCCCAGGATGACGATGCCGAAAAACTTGATCGCCAGAACCAGCGAGCGCAAAGCGGGCACGGGCTGTCCGGGGCGGTCGCCGGGATAGCTGGTCTTTTCGACGACTTCGGCGACGTCGTCCAAAAACAGGCCGGCGACGATGGCCGTCACCGGCGCGATCAGCAGCGCCAGCCCGAACGCGAGGCCTATGCCGGCAACGATGGCGGCGATCAGGCCGAGCCAGCCGGTCCAGGCCGGCAGGCCGGGCAGCAGTGCCTCGATCCAGGGCCAGGCGAGCCAGTCGAAGACCTCGCGGATGCCGAACCAGAGCGCTGCCAGCGCGAGGATCGTCAGCCCCAGCGTCTTGAGGAACACCGAGCGGAACTCGGCGGTAAAGAGCTGGCTTGCAGCAGTGCGGGCGGCTTCGAGGATCATGTTGGCGGGGTCGCTCCCTGTTTCCGGCCTGAGATAAGGTGCCGCATGGCCGGCCTCAAGCGCCGGCCGCCCAAATTGCCGGGTAGGCAAATGGGCCGCGAGCCGCTAAACGCAATCCGTTTTGCCGACCCGTCGGCGCGAGCAACGGCGAGAGCGCCGCGGAGACCCTGATGAACCAATATGACGTGCTGTGCATCGGCAACGCCATCGTCGACATCATCGCGCAATGCGACGAGGCCTTTCTCACCGACAACGGCATCATCAAGGGCGCGATGAACCTGATCGACGCCGAGCGCGCCGAACTGCTGTATTCGCGCATGGGCCCGGCGATCGAGGCCTCGGGCGGCTCGGCCGGCAACACGGCTGCCGGCATCGCCAGCTTCGGCGGCCGCTCGGCCTATTTCGGCAAGGTCTCCCGCGACCATCTCGGCGACATCTTCACCCACGACATCCACGCCCAGGGCGTCGCCTTCGACACGAAACCGCTCGACGGCACCCCGCCGACGGCGCGGTCGATGATCTTCGTCACCCCCGACGGCGAGCGCTCGATGAACACCTATCTCGGCGCCTGCGTCGAGCTCGGGCCCGACGACGTCGAGGCCGACAAGGCGAGCGGGGCCAAGGTCACCTATTTCGAAGGCTATCTGTGGGACCCGCCGCTGGCCAAGGAAGCGATCCGCATGACCGCGGCGCACGCCCATGCCGCCGGGCGCGAAGTGTCGATGACGCTGTCGGATTCGTTCTGCGTCGACCGCTACCGCGCCGAGTTCCTCGAGCTGATGCGCTCGGGCACCGTCGACATCGTCTTTGCCAACAGCCACGAGATCAAGTCGCTGTACGAGACGTCTTCGTTCGACGACGCGCTGGCGCAGATCCGCAAGGACTGCAAGATCGCCGCCGTCACCCGCTCGGAGAAGGGCTCGGTCATCGTGCGCGGCGACGAGACGGTGGTGATCCAGGCGACCGAAATCCGCGAGCTGGTCGACACCACCGGTGCCGGCGACCTCTATGCCGCCGGTTTCCTGTTCGGCTACACGCAAGGGCGTTCGCTCAAGGATTGCGGCGACCTCGGCTCGCTGGCCGCAGGCCTGGTGATCCAGCAGATCGGCCCGCGGCCACGGCAGAATCTGAAGCGCGAGGCCGAGCAGGCGGGGCTGCTGTAGGGTTTTCCGCAGAGGCGGTGATTTCGCCCGTCGCGCCCTACGTTGCCCCCCTCTGGCCTGCCGGCCATCTCCCCCACAGGTGGGGAGATCAGCCGTCATTGCGACCTTCGCCAACCTTCTACCTCTCAAGCTGAGCGAGACGGCCGACGCTGCCAATCTCCCCACCTGCGGGGGAGATGGCCGGCAGGCCAGAGGGGGGCGCGAAGGAATGCTATTTTCCAACATTCCGCACTCCTTCCTCGCCACGCTCGCTTTCGCGCCTGGCCATTGCTTGTGAAAAATCCGGGAAGCGGGGCGCGGGGCCGTGCCTGCCGAATGTAAGTAAGTGGCGCGAACCCGCGCCCCGCCGGCGATTTCTGTCTCCGCCCGTTCCGCTTCTCGAAGCACGGGCATTTTCGCCCCTGCCCCACTAGCGCATCGTCCAGCGCACCCGGGCCGTATTACCCGGAGGGGAACCCTTGGACGGAACCTCCCCGGGCAACAGGCTACGTCAGCCCAATGCCGGAGGCGCCGGCTCCTCCCCGCATGTCACCGTCGCGACCGGCGTTCCCGCGGGAGGAACTGCGGGGGATTGTACGGGAGGTGGAGGGGTGTGGAAAAACAAGGGTGGTTTCTCCACGCGGATTGCTGACAGATGGTGACAGGAGGCTGGCCGCTATCTTGGGTTTCAAAGGCCGCAACATAGAGCGCTGCCCTTGCAAGCCAAATTATTCCCTGCGAGGAATAGTTGTCCCGTCATCTGATTCTAACAAAGTCGACATAGCGCATGCAACCTGACCGAAAAATCGTTGAAGCAGTCCGCATTGGCGATGGAGACGCGGGCCGTGTTGTCGGGCTCTCACTGAAGGCACTAAGGCAGGCTGTGGGGCTGACGCAGCTGCAAATGGCGGAGCGCCTAAGCGTAGGCCAGGCCGCCATCTCGAAGATCGAACAGCGTGGCGACGTCCAGATTTCTTCGCTACAAAGGTATGTAGAGGCGCTCGGAGCGCGCCTGAGGATTGATGCGGCCTTTCCTTCGGATATCGGCTTCGCTGCAGAAGCACTCCAGCAGATAACCGGCGCCCGTATCGACAACGACGACCAGTACCTTCTGCCAATCTTCGGTGATGACCGCCCTCTCCGCCGAGATGTAATCCTTAGTATTAAACCTGCATACTCAGACAAAATCCTTGAAGGCGTCAAAACCGTCGAATTGCGAAGGCGGTTTCCATTGTCGGTAGGACAAGGTGCGACCGCGTACATCTATTCGACGTCGCCCGTTCGCGCTTTGGTCGGCGCAGCTGAGATTACCGATGTTGAGCGGCTTCCACTTGCTACGCTTTGGCGGCGACATGGCAAGTCGGCATCTATCCGTAAGCTGGACTTTGATGCTTACTTTGGTGGACTTTCTGAAGGTTACGCATTAAATATTTCCAACGTGCGGCGGTTTTCCCACCCACTTAATCTCATTGAGCTAAAGGAGCGATTTGGGTTTAAGGCTCCACAATCCTTTTTATACGCGAAGCCTAACCTTCAAATGGCGCTCCAAAATGAGCACACAAACATATCTAATTGATACGAACGTCATAATTTACCTAGAAGACAATCGAACCGTAGAGCCTGCTTTTTCGGCGCTCACAAACCTCGCGGCAAAACACAAGGTCGACATCTTCGTCCACGAAGCGGCTCGCGATGACATCGGACGAGATAGCAACCTAGAAAGACGCCGGATTTCGCTCAGCAAGCTGAGTAAGTTTCAAAAACTGTCTAAGGTTCGCGGGATAACTCCCACAGACCTAGAAGCCGCGTTCGGACGACTAGCCAGGCCGAACGATGTTGTAGATGCAACGCTGTTGCATGCACTACTCATCGGGGCCGCAGATTTTCTAGTCACGCAAGACAGGGGATTGCATGACCGTGCAAGGCGTCATTCGGCCGAAATCGGACGCCGGGTTCTCTATGTAGCTGACGCAGTTCAACTGCTTCGAACAACGTTCGAGCCGGTCGAAGCCCCAGTCCGCTTTGTCGAAGAGGTCCAAGCTCATTCCATCCCCTTGGCAGACACCATCTTTGATAGCCTACGTGAGGACTATGACGGCTTCGACAGCTGGTGGAGAGACAAGTGCGTAAAGCATCGGCGCCCCTGCTGGATAGTAGAAGACGATGGAATCGCCGGCCTTCTTGTCCGCAAAGACGAGACGAGTGCAGACACGGACGCAACGCAAAAACTCAACAAAATCCTTAAAATCTGTACGTTTAAAGTTCGCCCTGAAAAGCGAGGCGTCAAAATCGGCGAGCTTCTTTTAAAGAAGGCGTTCTGGTTCGCTCAGCGCAACAAGTATGATCTTATCTACATAACAACCTATGAAGGACAAACATCCCTAATAGACCTTCTTGAGTATTTTGGTTTCAAGCATACCCACACCAAGCCGGACACCGAGCGCATTTATGAAAAGCGATTTTCGTCATCGTCATCGGGCTCTAGCGAGGTTGCAAGCGCATTCGAGTGGCACCGCTTAAACTATCCACGTTTCATCTTAACACCAGATACGACTGCGTTTGGCATTCCCATCAAGGAGAGTTACCACGACGTACTTTACCCCGACCTTCGGCAACAACCTCAACTCGATCTCTTCGACCGACAAGGCCGCGGCAATGGGCCCCGCCGCCCCGGCAATACCATCCGGAAAGTCTATCTATGCCGGGCCCCTTCCAATCTCGGTAGGCCCGGTTCGCTTCTGTTCTTTTACAAAGGTAAGTCGCAATCGCCTCCATCCCAGGCCATGTCCGCTCTCGGAATTTTGGAAGATGTGAAACTCGCGTACTCGACAAGAGACTTGCTGCAAATGACAGGTGGGCGGTCAGTTTATAGCGAGCAAGACCTAGAAAATTGGCAAGCGTCCAGTAGCTCACCCGTTAAGGTAATAAACTATACTCTGGCAGCCTACATCGAACCGATCATCGATTTGAAACAGCTCAAATCTATGCAGATAATTGGAGGACATCCGCCCCAATCAATTTACCAAATTTCTTCCGAGAAGCTTGGCATATTGTTAGAGCGTATCGATCTTGGCTTCACCCCATGAAAAATCGCCGAATAGTAGCGGTTGTAGGCATTTCCGGCGTTGGGAAATCGTCGGCGCTAGCGCGCGCTCAAAAGTCTCTTACGTTCACACACTTACAAGCTAGCACGCTAATCAAAGCTGAACACGAGCTGCGGCAGCAAAAATTTGTAGACCACGACACTTTGAGGGAGGCCAACATTGACGACAACCAAACCTTGCTGATTGACGGATTTCATCGCGCGGTGCCGGACAGCGGGCTAGTTGTATTAGACGGACATGCCATCATTGATACGCCAGCTGGCCTGGTAAAGGTAGAGCCGAGGGTGTTTCGACTGATCGGTGCATCGCGGATTGTTGTGCTCACTGAAGAGCCAGAAAGGATCTGGCAACGACGGCAATCAGATTCTCAGCGGAAGCGGCCAATGCGTTCAATCGACGAACTCCGTCAACAACAGGATTATTCTCTAGTGGCCGCTCGACGTGCGGCTTTGGAACTTCGAATTCCTTTGGTAATTTCCGACAATGTACAGGGCTTAATCGCAGCTCTTCAATGATCAATGAATTACTTTTGCTGGGAGCAACTTAGCTACACCCACAACGCCGCGCTACGGAAAACCGGAGCCTCGCGATCCTTCGCACCCCCCTCTGCCCTGCCGGGCATCTCCCCCACAAGGAGGGAGATCAGCAGCTTCGGCGCCTTCGCCCATTCGGCTAGCGGCGCAAGGAAGGCGGCAGCGCTATGCCCTTCGCTACGGCTCCGGGCCTTGAGGCGCTCGAAAAGCCCATTTTGGGGCTTTTCGTTCGCTTCGCGAACCGCCCTCTCAAGTCCCCGCGTTGTACGCCGCAATCGCCGCCATGTTGACGATGTCGGAGTCCTTGGCGTTGAGCGGGACGATCTGGACCGGCTTGTTGAGGCCGACGAGAAGCGGGCCGATGACGGTGGAGCCGCCGAGTTCCTGCAGCATCTTGGTCGAGATGGCCGCCGAGTGGAACGCCGGCATGACCAGCACGTTGGCAGCACCGGAGAGGCGGCAGAAGGGGTATTGCTGCTGCATCAGGCGGTGGTTGAGGGCGACGTCGGCCGCCATTTCGCCGTCATATTCGAAATCGACGCGGCGCTTGTCGAGGATCTTGACCGCCTCCTGGACACGCTCGGAGCGCTCGCCGGCGGGGTGGCCGAAGGTCGAGTAGGCAAGCATGGCCACGCGCGGCTCGTAGCCCATGCGGCGGGCGAAGTGGGCCGCTTCCTCGGCGATGTCGGCGATCTGCTCGGCGTTGGGCATGTCGTGGACGGCGGTGTCGGCGACGATGACGGTGCGGCCGCGGGCGAGCACGATCGACACGCCGATGACGCGGTGGCCGGGCTTGGCGTCGATGACGCGGCGGACGTCCTCGAGCACGGTCGAGTAGTTGCGGGTGACGCCGGTGACGACGCCGTCGGCATCGCCGAGCGCCACCATGCAGGCGGCGAAGTGGTTGCGGTCGTTGTTGATCAGCCGCTGGCAGTCGCGCAGCAGGTAGCCCTTGCGCTGCAGGCGCTCGTAGAGGAAGTCGGCATAGATGGCGTTGCGGCGCGACAGGCGCGCATTGATGATCTCAAGGCCCGGCTTGTTGAGGTCGATGCCAGCTTGCCTCGCGTTTTCCTTGATGACGTCGTCGCGGCCGAGCAGGATGGCGGTGCCGAGCTTCTGGTTGACGTAGGAGACGGCCGCCCGCATCACCTGCTCCTCCTCGCCCTCGGCGAAGACGACGCGCTTGGGTTGGCGCCGGACGCGGTCGTAGATGCGCTGGAGCGTGGAGGCGATCGGGTCGCGGCGGGCGGAAAGCTCGTCGGCATATTTGGCGAGATCGAGGATCGGCCTGCGGGCGACGCCCGATTCCATGGCCGCCTTGGCGACGGCGACCGGGATGGCCGAGATCAGGCGCGGGTCGAACGGCACCGGGATGATGTAGTTGGGGCCGAATTTCGGCCGGTTGCCCTGATAGGCGGCGGCGACGTCGTCGGGCACGTCCTGGCGGGCGAGTTCGGCCAGGGCGTTGGCTGCGGCGACCTTCATGTTGTCGTCGATGGTGGTGGCGCGCACGTCGAGCGCGCCGCGGAAGATGTAGGGGAAGCCGAGCACGTTGTTGACCTGGTTCGGGTAGTCCGAACGGCCGGTGGCCATGATGGCGTCGGTGCGGATCTCGGCGACCTCCTCGGGCGTGATCTCCGGATCGGGATTGGCCATGGCGAAGATGATCGGGTTCTTGGCCATGGACTGGACCATGGCCGGGGTCAGCGCGCCCTTGGCGGAGAGGCCGAAGAAGACGTCGGCGCCATCCATGGCATCGGCCAGGCTGCGCCGCTCGGTCTTGGTCGCATGGGCCGACTTCCACTGGTTCATGCCTTCGGTGCGGCCCTGGTAGACCACGCCCTTGGTGTCGCACAAGATGACGTTCTCGGGCGCGAAGCCCATCGCCTTGATGAGCTCGATGCAGGCAATGCCGGCGGAGCCGGCGCCGTTGCAGACGAGGCGCGTGGTCTTCATGTCGCGGCCGGTGATCTCCAGCGCGTTGATCAGGCCGGCGGCGGCGATGATGGCGGTGCCGTGCTGGTCGTCATGGAAGACGGGGATGTCCATCAGCTCGCGCAGGCGCTGCTCGATGATGAAGCACTCGGGCGCCTTGATGTCCTCGAGGTTGATGCCGCCGAAGGACGGCCCGAGGAAACGGACGCAGTTGATGAATTCCTCGGCATCCTCGGTGTCGACCTCGAGGTCGATGGAATCGACGTCGGCGAAGCGCTTGAACAGCACCGCCTTGCCTTCCATGACCGGCTTGGAGGCAAGCGCGCCGAGATTGCCGAGGCCCAGGATCGCGGTGCCGTTGGAGATGACGGCGACCATGTTGCCGCGGGTGGTGTAGTCGAAGGCGCGGGAGGGGTCGTCGGCGATGGCCTTCACCGGAACGGCGACGCCGGGCGAATAGGCGAGGCTGAGGTCACGCTGGGTGGCCATCGGCTTGGTCGGCACGACCTCGAGCTTGCCGGGCCGGCCCATGGCATGGAATTCGAGCGCTTCTTCGGCGCTGACGGAGGGGCCGGTGTTGTCGGTTTTCTTGTTGGCGGCCATGATGAGAAGCGTCCCTGTCCCTTTGAAATATTCTTTTTGTGGAGCGTTCCGGATTAAGGCTACACATCGGCGCTGTAAACCGCCAAGCAGAGGGGTGGATTTCATTTTTTCGCAGGCCCTGGCGTGAACGACCGACCGACCATCAACGCGGAAGCTGACTTCGGGGAAGCCGGGGGGCAAGCCCGGGCCGACGCCCCGGTGCATGCCGCGCCGACGCCGATGATGGAGCAGTTCATCGAGATCAAGGCGGCGAACCCGGATTCGCTGCTGTTCTACCGCATGGGCGACTTCTACGAGTTGTTCTTCGACGACGCGGAGAAGGCCTCGCGGGCATTGGGTATCGTTCTCACCAAACGCGGAAAACACCAGGGGCAGGACATCCCGATGTGCGGGGTGCCGATCCATGCGGCGGACGACTACCTGCAGAAGCTGATCGGCCTCGGCTACCGGGTCGCGGTGTGCGAGCAGATCGAGGACCCGGCAGAAGCCAAGAAGCGCGGCTCGAAATCGGTGGTGAAGCGCGACGTGGTGCGCCTGGTGACGCCGGGAACGATCACCGAAGACAAGCTGCTGGCGCCGCAGGAATCGAATTTCCTGATGGCGCTGGGGCGGGTGAAGGGGGCCGGCGAAGCCAGCCTGGCACTCGCCTGGATCGAGATCTCGACCGGCGTCTTCCGGGTGGCCGAGACGACGCCGGAGCGGCTCGCCGCCGACATCTTCCGCATCGACCCGCGCGAGCTGATCGTCGCCGAGCCGGCGTTCCATGACGAGGAGCTCAAGCCGGTGTTCGACCTGGTCGGCCGCATCGCCAGCCCGCAGCCGCCGAGCCTGTTCGATTCCACCTCGGCGCCGCAGCGCATCGCGCGTTTCTACGAGGTGGCGACGCCGGACAGTTTTGGCGCGTTTTCGCGTGCAGAATTGTCAGCGATTTCGGGCGCGATCGCCTATGTCGAAAAGACCCAGAAGGCCGAGCGGCCGCCGCTGTCGCACCCCGAGCGCGAGCAGGAAGGCTCGACGCTGTTCATCGACCCGGCGACACGCGCCAATCTCGAACTGCTGCGCACACTTTCCGGCGGGCGCGACGGCTCGCTGTTCCGGGCGGTCGACCGCACGGTGACGGGCGGCGGTGCGCGGCTGCTCGCCGACCGGCTGATGTCGCCGCTGACCGATCCGAACGCGATCACAGCGCGGCTCGACGCGGTGTCGTTCTTCATGGGCGAGACCAGGCTGACCGAGGCGCTCAGGCTCAGCCTGAAGGGCGTCGCCGACATGCCGCGGGCATTGTCGCGGCTGGCACTCAACCGCGGCGGGCCGCGCGACCTCGGCGCGCTGCGCTCGGGATTTGCCGCCGCCCGCACCATTGCCGGGCTGTTGGGCGCGGCACCCTTGCCGGAAGAGTTGCGCAAGGCGATGGCGGCGATCGCGGCGCTGCCCGAGGACTTCGCCGGACATATCGATGCGGCGCTGGGCGAAGAATTGCCGCTGCTCAAGCGCGACGGCGGCTTCGTTCGTGCGAACTACCATGGCGAACTCGACGAGATGCGGGCACTGCGCGACCAGTCGCGTCGGGTGATCGCAGGCATGGAGCGCGACCTGATCGAAGAGACGGGCATCCGCTCGCTGAAGATCCGCCACAACAACGTGCTCGGCTACTATATCGAGGTGACGGCCAACAACCAGGCGGCGCTGAACGGCAGCGACGAGGCCAAGGCGCGCTTCATCCACCGCCAGACGATGGCGAGCGCGATGCGCTTCACCACGACAGAGCTCGCAGGCCTCGAGACCAAGATCGCCAACGCCGCCGACCGGGCGTTGACCATCGAGCTCGCCGCCTTCGACCAACTGGTGGGCGAAGCGGTGAACCACGCCCAGGCGATCCGCGCCGGGGCAGATGCGCTGTCGGTGCTCGACGTTTCGGCAGCCCTGGCGATGCTGGCCGCTTCCGAAGCCTGGTGCCGGCCGCAGGTCGATCTCAGCCTTGCCTTCGAGGTCACCGGCGGCCGCCACCCGGTCGTCGAGCAGTCGCTCAGGCGGACGGCTTCAGCACCCTTCGTGGCCAATGACTGCGACCTGTCGCCTTCCCAAACGGGCCGCAACGGCGCGATCTGGCTGCTCACCGGCCCGAACATGGGCGGCAAGTCGACCTTCCTGCGCCAGAACGCGCTGATTGCCATCCTCGCCCAGATGGGTTCGTTCGTGCCGGCTGAGAGCGCCCATGTCGGCGTCGTCGACAGGCTGTTCTCCCGCGTCGGCGCCTCCGACGACCTGGCGCGCGGGCGCTCGACCTTCATGGTCGAGATGGTCGAAACCGCCGCCATCCTCAACCAGGCGAGCGAGCGGTCGCTGGTCATCCTCGACGAGATCGGCCGCGGCACCGCGACCTTCGACGGCCTGTCGATCGCCTGGGCGGCGGTCGAGTACCTGCACGAGAAGAACCGCTGCCGCGCCGTCTTCGCCACCCATTTCCACGAGCTGACAGCGCTGTCGGGCAAGCTCGAACGCCTGCACAACGTGACCATGCGGGTGAAGGAATGGGAAGGCGAAGTGGTGTTCCTGCACGAGGTCGGCAAGGGTGCCGCCGACCGCTCCTACGGCGTCCAGGTCGCCCGCCTCGCCGGCCTGCCCGATGCGGTGGTGGCGCGCGCCAAGGAGGTGCTGCACCAGCTCGAAGAGGGCGAAACCTCGGGGAAGGCCAACCGGCTTGTCGACGACCTGCCGCTGTTTTCGGTCGCGGTAAAGCGCGAGGCGGCGAAACCCGTCGCCAACGATGCGCTGACCAAGGCGCTGGAGGGGCTGAGCCCCGACGAAATGACGCCGCGCGAGGCGCTGGATGCGCTGTACAGGCTGAAGGGGCTTTCGGGCCGCTAGTCGAGGGCGTTCCTGCATTGGAGTTGGCGTCCCATGCTTCACCATATCTCCCTTGGCGTCGCTGATATCGAACGCGCAGCCGCGTTTTACGACGCGTGCCTTGCCCCCGATTGGCTATGTCAGGGTCTGGGAAGACCTTTCACCCGGAGATGACGACCAGGCCGTCGGCTACAGTGTAACAGGCGGCGGCGACAAGCTGGCGCTCAAACAGCGTAGCAAGGACCAGCGCCCTCCCGGCCCCGGCTTCCACCTCGCCTTCGCCGCGCCCGACCGGCAGGCGGTCGCGGAGTTCCACGCAGCAGCGCTCGCCCATGGCGGTACCGACAATGGTGGTCCCGGCCCGCGGGCGCATTACGGCCCGAATTATTTGCCGCCTTCGTGATTGATCCTGATGGGCATCCTATCGAGGCTGTGTTCAACCAGGCCGTCTAGGCGGGGCGCGACAAGCGATGGGCGCTAGCTGCGCTGTAGGGTTGGCCGGGAGCAGCCCGCTGATAACTCTGATCTGGCAACTAAGCGGTTTCAGAATTGGATAACCAGGCTTGGGGAACAAGTGCGTCGTCGCCGCGCCACTCGGCAATTCGAACGACACCAACGAGTTCGCCCCATACGTCAGCGCCAGCGTGATCGAGTATGATCGCTTGAAGTTGACCTTTGGCTTGGATGATCTCGTCAGCTATTGCAGAAAAGACGGCTCGGACGGCGGCAATGTCCTGATCGCGGGTGCGCCCGGGCGCATCCCGCCCTCTGTCATCGAAACCTGTCGGGAAGTACACTTGGCTGGGCTGGTCGTAGATCAGAAATCCTGGAACGCAATGATTGGGAAGCTCTCGGAAGAACCGCTGCAGCGCTAGGGTCACGGCGACGTGATACGCAAGCCAGTTTGCTCCGCTGCCGATTTCCCACAGATAGTCCATTCGTTCAGTGTGGACGACACGAATAGTGAGGTCGTCGATCAACACCTCAATCGGCGCGTTTGGCCACTCTCCGTCCAACTTGGGAAGAATGCTGGCTGCTATCTGAGCTACGTATCGCAGGGCATTGGTGGTCCGCCTCGAAACCTGCTGTTCTGAATAAATCGCCTTTTGATCCTCGATCAAGCCTTGCAAGCGACCGATCTCTTCGGCCTGCACCCCGCCATCCTCAGCGCGCTCGAATGTCTCAAGCGCCTGTTCTAGGCGGCCAAGAAAACGTTCGATACGATCGCGACGGTAGGTGGAGGCTCTCACCTCCTCAGAGCGACGTTCAAGGATCGTGATCTGCTGGCGGACGTCAGATAAATCTTTTGTCGCCGTGTCTAGGTCAGAACGGATACGTAGCCGTTCCTTGTCGAAGGCATCGGACAGGGTGGGCTGAGTACGCAACTGGATCTCGATGCCCGATAACGCTTGAACCAGAGCATCGAGCTTCTCCCGACTGTCTGAGAGATTTACGATGGGATCATGCGCAGCCGCCGTTCTGGCCTTTAGCCAATCGGCTATGTCCAAGCGGTCCTTTTGAATACGAATGGCACCGCCAAACTTGCGGCTGCTATCAACAAGACGTTCGACCTCAGCAAGATTCTGCCTGAGGACGGAAAGCTTGGCAGCTGCCTCAGCCTCCCGGTTCTCCAAAACTTCCAACTGACGCAGAGATGGCTCGATGGAGGAGACGGATGGGAACGACAATCGCGTGTCGGCGCGTGTGGCATCCCTCAGCAGATCCAGGGTCCGATTGGGATCATCTTCCGGTATGATCGTGTTCCGGGGCAACAGACCCAATTCGAGTGCTTGGCGAAGCCAGCCATTTGTTTCAGCCTGCCAGGCCCGAACTGCCTTCTTCACGGTCGCCAAGGCAGCTTCGGCCTGCCGCATAGTACGTTGAAGACGTTCTATCTCCCAGCGGGCGGCGACCATTTCCGGCGTCAAGGCACCCAGAACGTACGGGAAAATATTCTTGAGCTTTTCTCTGTGTTCTGAAGAATCTGCGCCAAAGTATAGAGCAAGCGGATTCGCTACGATGTACTGCGGCTGGAAGTTGAAAGCCATCAAATCACGAAAACTTATGCGCGATTGAAAGGCGGCGTCCGAATCTGGATTGATGCGCAGGCTGGACAATCCTGAAAGCTGATCGAGCTTTCGTTTTACCATATCCGCACTATAGTTCTTGTCAGTGATCCGCTCGGGGATTTCGATCTCGTCCCCCTCTAGAACGAACATATCACCTGTCTGTTTCGCTTCGCCGGGCTCTCGTCGAGCCAGAAGCTTCTTGCCTTCAAGCGTATCTACTATGATGCCGAACCAGGAACATGACTTTCGTATCGTGCCGACAGGAATGCTGCATTTTCCGGACGCCAGACAGTAATCGATAATGGGAATGACGGCTGATTTTCCGGTCTTCGACGCGCCGGTTATGACGTTGACCATTCCAGGCTCGAAATTGAGCACGCGCGGGGGATGATCGTCTTTGGGCCAAAGTATCAGACTGATAATCTGGAAATGCATTGTCAGGGCTCCACCCACAAAAGCGAAAAGGCTTGATCTGGAGACAATCTGCCAAACCAGCGCCCGAGCTTGTCGGCACCGGAAATGTGACGCCGCAAGCGTTCAGGCTCCTTCGGTGGCTTCGCTTCGTTGCTCCGAAGCCTCGCTGTTTCATACGTCAGGTGCAGCATTCCAGTAGAGATGCCTGTGCCGATGGAGGTCAGCGTAAGCTCACGCATTTTCAACGCCCGAGTTTGCACCGAAATCAGTAGTTCCCGCTCCTCACCCATTTTTTTGGCAAGCTGTGAAAGACCTGAACCCAACAGTGTAGAACGAATGAGTTCCAGGGTCGGCGCATGGTAAAGGAGAGGAAGGATTACGAAGAACGAGTGAAGCTGTGCCACTTCAGCGATTCGTTCTTCCTGATAGGATTTCCCAAACCTCCAAAGGAGTAGCGCGCCGAGCGCCGGATTTTGGACCAGAGCGACAGTCGATGGGGCACTTCTTGTCATGGGGATCTCGATGGAAACAGTGACAAGTAATTTGGGTGCCATCCGAGACGGCGGTCATCTGCAAGGCAATTGTACTCGCCTGAGACGAAGTAAGCGGGAAGCGTTCTGCCCTCAAGCGGCAACTGCAACTCGGTGCACCTGCGATACAGTTGCCGACCACGCAGCGCCGCCTCCAGTTCGGCGTGGGTGTCCGACAACTCATCTGCTGTCAGTCTGTGGTGACGAACAAGCGACTCGTCGAGTTCGTCCAAACTCGTTTCCAAGATGCTGCCAGCGTCTGCCCACGTGACTTTGTCCGCGGTCGCTCGGAGAAAATCGCTTACTGCGATAGCCATCAATCTCGATGAGGGGTCGATCGCCGACAGCTGCTGTACGAACGTTGGCTGCCGCGCCAGAATATCGCTTATCTGATGATCGGCAGGCGCGCTGGTCGTCGGCGCCAGCAAATTGGAGAAATCATACTTTCTAATGAATGCACGGAGCTTCTTCCGAAACCCACCAGTTTCGATCAAAGGCACCTTACCTTTGCGAATCAAACCCTCGACCTCAGCTTTCGCCATGCCGATCGCCGCTTCGCAGAACCGATCGAGATTCTCCTCCGGTAGCAGAGCGGCTAGCTTCCCTCGAATAGTCTCAAGCGGATCATTCTCCGACAGTAACTCAAATCGCTCGATGACCTTCAAGCAGACTGGATCGCCCGCCGCCAGGAACTTGGCGATCAGTGGCTCAGCACCTATGCCGGGCGCTCCTTTGAAACTCTTTGTCTTGAACCGTTTCAGGAGCGTCGCAGCTTTGCCTACATCCTTCGCTTCGTTCAGTTCGCGAACCAAGTCACCGCTCTTGAACGGCGTTACATAGTAGCGAAATAAGTCCACGGAATCGAAAAGCGACCTAGGCAACTCGGCCCAGTTAGACAATGCCTTCCAAAGGTCAGCCGATTTATTGGAAGCTGGATTGCCAGAGAGCGCGCTCTTTGATTGTTCTAGGATCACTGTACCGGATTTGTGGTGGATCGCGACATCATCGAGGTGTTCAAGAGAAATCTTGGAACCGCTCGCTTCATTCATCAGATGAAAACAGAGTCGGGTGGGCTGGAGACCATATCCCAGGTATTGACCGGGCACCGAAGTCTTCAGTTTCAAATTTTCGTCCGGCGACATTGCACCCCAAACTGAATCGTTGCTCCACGCGAGCGAATGCTACCCTAAACACATAGCTTAACAAGGCGTGTGCGGTATTGCGTGAAGTCGAAAGCTCAGAGTTCACAAGTAAAGTCTGCTCAGTTCCCCGCAAATCTGGCGAGACTGACGGCCGTAATGCACGAGGTCACGAAACTGGAGGGCTTGTCGTCGCCGCACGCGGAACAGGTGACGCACACCAGGTGCGCCACCGATGGCACCATGAGGATGCAGTCGGATGGCTGCCGGGACGAGGTCATTTTCACGAACGCCGATACGACCACCGTCCTGCGCACCTGACCACCGCTGCCGCCCCCCCCAAAGGCTCAGCCGTCCAGCCAGGCGGCGAGGCCGTCCAGCGTCTGCAGCCCGTATTCCACCGCGCCGAAGCCGATGACCACCTGACGCCGCTTGGCGCTGGGGTGGAGCTGGCGCATGGTCAGCACCGTCTTGCCGTCGCTCTGCTCGTCGAACGTCACCGTGACGCGGAAGCGGTCGGGGTCGTTGGGCTCGGGCGTACCATAGTCGATCACGATGCGCTCGTTGGGCACGATCTCCAGAAAGCGCATGAGGTTGGGGAAACGCTGCTGCTTGCCCTCGAACACGCCCACCATGTCGAAGCGCCAGACACCGCCCTCGCGGATGTCGGCCTCGTGGTTTTCGATGCTCAGGCCGGCGGGGCCGTACCATTGCGCCAACGCCTTGGGGTCCATCCAGGCGGCAAAGACCTTGTCGCGCGGGTGGTTGAGCAGCTTGACCAGCACGATCTCGCGATCGAGCGACCAGGTCTCAAACAGGTTTGCCATGTGCTTCATCCTCTTTCCGTCTTGTCCAGGTAGACTTCCAGTCGATCCAGCCGCTCGGCCCAGCGCCGGCGCTCCGCTTCCATCCAGTCCGCCGCCTCGTCGAAGCGCGCCGGCACCAGCTTGCACCAGCGGCTGCGCCCGCGCTTTTCGCTGACGATCAGTCCGCACGCCTCCAGCACCTTGAGATGCTGGGCG
This sequence comes from Aminobacter sp. MSH1, assembly GCF_003071665.1. Classification (GTDB taxonomy): domain Bacteria; phylum Pseudomonadota; class Alphaproteobacteria; order Rhizobiales; family Rhizobiaceae; genus Aminobacter; species Aminobacter niigataensis. The sequence goes on from NZ_CP026265.1 coordinate 523,134, forward strand.
AAGGAGGGCAGCGCCATGTCGAAAGGCTCGGCCAGGGCGCTGACCGGCACCTCGCCCTCGGCCAGCCGCGACACCACCGCGCGGCGGGTCGGGTCGCTGAGGGCGTGAAAGGCGAGGTCGAGAGGGGTAGAATGGTAAGGCATATGCCTTAGTAATGCAGGCCGGCGGAGCCTGTCAAGAACATTAAGGCACTTGCCTTAGTATACATCGGGTGACCGCCTACGGGCCGGCAGCTCCAGGCCAGTTCGGCAATGCGCCTGATTTCGGTCATTGACGTCATCGCTGCCGCGGCCTCAATGCTGATATCGCGCGCGCTGGCAATCCTGTTTGCCGGCGAACGAACCAAATGGAGGACGGATGCCCAAGGTCAAAGGTGAGAGCGCCCTCGACAAGGAGCGCGCCAAGACAGAGAAGCTCCTCAAAAAGGTGGGATACACGGCCTTGAAGGAGGCCGGGGTGAAATCCAGGCGACCCGACCTGCCAGACCTGAAGATCGAAAAGCGAGAGAAGTAGCGCGGCCGTACTTGCCCGCCCGGTTGATTCCGATCTTGCGAACTGCTTCAAAGGCCCGGATCGCGCAAGGGGATGCGACATGGTGGATTCTGAGCGGATCGACAAGCTGATCGCAGCGGTGCCCCCCGCTTTGGCGCTTCGCGCCGGGCTGGAGCTTGGCGTCTTCACCCGGCTCGGTGGCGGCGCGGCGACGGCACACAGCCTCGGGGCCGCGCTCGACGTCGCGCCCGACCGCCTGTCGCGGCTGCTCTACGCGCTCGCCAGCATCGGTCTGCTCGACGTCGAGGGTGGCCAGTTTCGCAACGGAGCCGAAGCGTCGGCCTTCCTCGACGCGTCCAAGCCGACCTATCGCGGCGGCGATCATGCGCTGCTGCGCGAGCTCTGGGGTGCCGACCTTTTGACCGCGGAGTCGCTGCGACAGAACCGGCCGGCCGCGCTGCACGACTTTTCCGAAGCGGGGACCGAATCCGCGGCGGCCTTCAGCCGCATGCTCGCACCGGGCGGGGTGATTTTCGGCCGGCAGCTGGCGCAAGAGATCGACCTTGAGGCGGTCGGTTCGGTGATCGACATCGGTGGGGGGCCGGGCACCATTCTCGTCGGCCTGCGCGAGGGACGGCCGCAGATTGCGGCGACGCTGATGGAACTGCCGACGGTCGCAGCCGTCGCGCCGGCCATCCTGTCGGAATACGGTGCCGACGACGTCGTTGTCGAAGAAGGCGACATCACTGTCGCGCCATCGATCGGCCGGCACGATCTGGCGATCCTGAAGGCCGTCGTCCAGGTCCTGCCGCCGGAGCAGGCGCGCCGTTCGATCCTGAACGCGGCGCGCTGCCTCGCACCCGGAGGCGAGATCGCAATTGCGGGGTGGGGGGTCGTCGATGACGACCGCCTTGGCCCGCCCGAGGGTGTCTTTCTGAATCTCACCTTCCTGAACCTCTACCGGCACGGCGAGGCGTACACTGAAGGCCAGTATCGCGCGTGGATGACCGAGGCTGGATTGCTTGACATCTCGCGATCACGCCTGAGCGACGGCACCACGTTGTTTCGCGGGCGCCTTGCGGGCTGATCGCGGCCTCCTACCTGAGTGCCATTGCATCCCCCTCCAACTCCGGCGACACTGCGCTTGCGGGTGGACTGGCGGCAAAGATGCATGAGGTCGTGACACTGGAGGGGTGGTCGTCGCCGCATGTCGAGGCGGTGACGCAGAACAGGTTTGCCACCGGCGGCAGCATGCGGATGCAGCCTGATGGTTGCTGGGACGTGGTCGTTTTCAGGAATGCCGACACGACCACCGTGCTGCGCACCGGGCTGACCACCGCAGCCGTGACCCATGACTATGCCGCCGGCGACGAGATCCTGGCGATTGCCTTCAAGCCGAGCAGCTTCATGCCGCTGATGCCGGGCGAACTGATGCGCGACCAGGGGGTGGTGCTGCCTTTGATCGGCAAGGACCGCTTCCGGCTCGGGGCCGACGTGCTGGAGATCCCGACGCTCGATACCGTCGACGGCTTCGTGCGCAAGCTGGTGCGCAACTGCATCATCGAGGACAACCGGGTCGTCGCGTCGATCGTCTCGGGGCATCCCATGGCAATGTCGGAGCGGACCCTGCAGCGGCACTTTTTGAAGACGACCGGCGTCACCTACAAGACCTTCACCCAGATCGAGCGCGCCCAGAAGGCGCTGGCGCTTTTGCAGCAGGGGCGGCCGGCGGCCGACGTCGCCTTTGCGCTCGGCTATGCCGACCAGCCGCACATGATCCGCTCGGTCAAGGCGATCATGGGCGTCACTCCCGGGCAGGCCGCGCGGGGCTGAAACTGTCGGAAATCTTCAATCCCCGAGGCCCTGCCGCCGGGTAGAAAGCATGCACTTTCAACCCCGTGCACGTCCCTGAAATTGGAACGATGTTCGAACGGGACCGCGCACGAAACCAAGATGGACACGCGGCAATGCCTGACATCACCCCCTTCAAGATCGCCATCCCTGAGTCCGAGCTGACTGAACTCAAGGCGCGGCTCGCCAACACGCGGCTCGCCAACGAGATCCCGGGCGCGGGCTGGAGCTACGGCATGGCGTCCGGCTTCGTCACCCGCGCGATCGAGCGGCTCAGGAACGGCTTCGACTGGCGCGCCGAGGAGGCAACGATCAACAGCCATCCGCAGTTCGTCACCGAGATCGACGGCCAGACGATCCATTTCCTGCACGTGAAGTCCCCGGCCGCCAATGCCGTGCCGCTGCTCCTGCTGCATGGCTGGCCGAGCTCGTTCGTCGAGTTCCTCGGCGCGATCGGGCCGCTGACCGCGGGCGGCTTCGATCTCGTCATCCCGTCGCTGCCCGGCTTCGGCTTCTCCGGCCCGACGCGCGAAGCGGGCTGGAACGACGGCCGCATCGCCAATGCCATGCTCGAGCTGATGTCCCGTCTCGGCTACCGGCGCTTCGGCGTGCAGGGCGGCGATGCGGGTGCGATCATTGCGCCTGCCATCGGACGCACGGCGCCGGATCGTGTCATCGGCGTCCATGTCAATGCGGCGACGATGGGCTTCATTCCACTCGGCCCGATCGAGCCGAACGAAATCGCCTCGTTCAGCGATGCCGAGAAGAGCCGCTTGCAGCGCCTGCAGCAGTTCATGGCCGAGCGCTTCGGCTTCAACGCGCTGCAGTCGAGCCGGCCGCAAACGCTCGCCTATGGCATCACGGACTCGCCGGCCGGCCTCATCTCATGGCTGGGTGACATGTTTGCCGGCTTCGGCGACAGCCCTGACGCGGTCGAGCAGGACACCTTCCTGACCAATGTGCTGGTCTACTGGTTCACCGGCACCGCGGCCTCGTCGATCCGGCTTTACTATGAAAACGCGCATGATCCCGAAGCGTGGTCGCCGAAGCCGAATTCGGGCGTGCCGACCGGCGTTGCCGTGTTCGCGCGCGACGAGGTCGCCATCCGCCGCTACGGCGAGGAAGGCAACACCATCGTGCGCTGGACCGAGCTTGCCAGCGGCGGCCATTTCGCGGCGATGGAAGTGCCGGAGGTCTGGGCGGGCGAGGTCGCGGCGTTCTTTGCCGGGCTGCGGGGCTGAGAAAGATGCGCTGGAGATCGTCCGGCCTCAGGCTGCAGCCTGGGGCCGGTTCCGTTCGCGCCAGGAGGCCGGGCTGAGCGTGGTGACGCGCCGGAACTCGCGGTTGAAGTTGGACTTGGTCTGGAAGCCGGCGTCGAGCATGGCCGCAGTGACGGACATGTCGGTGTCGCGGAGCAGGCGGCAGGCCTCCGAGATCCTGATGTCGTTGATGTATTGCGAGACGTTCTTGCCGGCGAGACGGTTGACGGCGCCCGAGATCTGCCGCGCCGGCGCGCCCGCGCGCCGGGCCAGCCGCGACAGAGTGAGATTGTCGTCGCGATAGAGCTTCTGGCCGACGAGCAGGCGCTGGACCTGGTCGAGGATTTCGCGGTCCTGCTCGGAGGGCGACGGCTCGGGCGGGCTGGGCTGGGTCGGCGCCGAGGGATGGGCGCGCGAGGCGACGAAGGCGGTCAGGCCGATGAAGAACAGGCCGAGAATGTTGGCGTTGCTGGCGATGATCTCGGCGTTCGCCCCCATCGACCATTCGAAGGCGAGCAGCACGCCGAGGTCGAACAGGGCCGACAGGCAGAGCGCTGCGGCGGCGATGACCAGCGCGCGGTGGGCGGCGACCGCGCTGTCGAGGCGTGCCTCGACCAGGGCGTCGGGACCGCTGCGTCCCAGGTTCAGCACGGCGAGCGCATAGCCGACGAAGATCACGATCAGCGCGACGTCGATGAGGGCTGGCACGAACAGCACCAGGGCGGTCATGACCAGCGGCGGCGAGGCGTGGAGCCAGCGCATAGGGCCGCTCCGGACATCGTCGCGCTGGAGCAAGGTGCGGAAACTGAAGAGCACCAACGGCGGCAGGCTGGCTGCCAGGATCGGCAGGACATAACGCGCCGCCTCGACATGGTAGCCCCAGCGCAGGCCGACGACGACCGACTGCAGGGCGCAGAGGGCGACGAGGACGAGGAATGCCGTGTTGCCGCCGGTGGTTTCCCGGGCGCGCAGCGCCGCGACGAGCAGGATGACCAGCAAAAGCGCGGCGACGAAGGACAGGGGCACGAAGATCAAGGCGAATCCCACCAGAGGAGAAGACGACCGATCATGGCCTGCATCGCGATCGAGCACGACCTGAATCGCGATCGAGGACGATCAGGATGCCCGATTTCGCCATTGCTGGCTCGTCTTCTTTCGCAACAAGAGCGAGGTTCGTCATGCTCCAACTACTCACCACCATTCCCGCCCTCATCGGCTTCGTTTCCGCCTGCCTTGCCTCCGAGGCCGGCGTGCGCGAGGTGACCGTGGTCCAGCCCGGCCGCGACCTTGCCGTTACCGTCTGGTATCCGGCCGGCGCCGGCGGCACGCCGACGACCCTGGGCGACAACAGGGTTTTCATGGGCGCGCCGGCCGCGCTCAACGCGCCGCCGGTGCCGGGGCGCCATCCGCTGGTGCTGCTGTCGCACGGCTCGGGCAGCCGCGTGCAGGCCATGGGCTGGCTCGCCACCGAGCTGGCCAAGGCGGGCTTCGTCGTTGCCGGTCCCAACCATCCGGGCACGACCAGCGGTTTCTCGACGCCGGCCGACACCCCGAAGCTGTGGCAGCGCACGGGCGACCTTTCGGCCGTCATCGACGCGATGACCAGGGACCCGGCCTGGAACAGCGTCATCGACGCCGACAGGATCGGCGTGGTCGGCTTTTCGCTCCGCGGCGCCGCGGCGATGGAGCTTGCCGGCGCGCGCGCCGATCTCGAGGCCTATGCCAGCTATTGCGACGGCTACAAGAAATGGGACTGCGCCTGGTTTGCCGGCGGCGTCGGCTACGTCGACGAAGCGCGGGTGACGGTCGACAGGCTCGACCTGCGCAGCATCGACCGGACGCGCTTCGAGCAATCGAACCTCGACCACCGCATCAAGACGGCTGTGCTGGCCGATCCCGGGCTGGCGCAGGCCTATGACGCGCAGAGCCTGACGGAGATCGCGGTCCCGATGCACTTCATCAATCTCGGCAATGCAGAGACCATTCCCCTGGCTGTCATCTCCGACCGGCTGGCGAAGCTGACGCCGAGGGGCAGCTATGCGACGGTGGCCGGCGCCACGCATTTCAGCTTCCTGCCGGAATGCAAGGAAGGTGCCGCCGATCTGCTGAAGTCGGTGGGCGAGATCGATCCGATCTGTTCCGACGAGGCCACAAGGCCACGCGGCGAACTGCATGCCGAGATGATCGCGCTGGTGAAGGACAGGTTGGTGCGCGACCTGATGGCTCCCGGGCAATGAGCCCTGCCCGGTTCCGGCCATAGGCCAGTGCCATGCGGCGTCCGCACCTAGCGCGGCCCGTACGCCGCGAGGAAGATGCGGACGGCTTCCTTTGCATGACTGCGGCAGCCCTCGGGCGACAGGATGGCGCCGTCGCCCAACAGCATGGCATCGTTGACCGGACCGCCCATGATGAGCCAGTTGAAGAAGCCGGCCGCGGCCGGGGGGTCGTCGGCCTGCATCTGGCCGAGCCGGCGATAGCCCTCGAATGCACGCGACAGGCGGTCGATCGAGCGCTGGGGCCCAAGCGCGTGCAGCGCCTTGCCGAGTTCGGGAAAGCGCCCGGCTTCGCCGATGACCAGGCGCCGCAGTTGCATCAGCTTGGGCGTCATGACGATGGTCAGCTGAAGCTCGGCGTATTCGAGCAGGTATTCGGCGATGGGGCGGTCGTCCTGCGGCTCGGCGACCTGCTTTTGGTGCTCGTCGCCGGCAAGGCCGGTCATGCCCCTGACGACGTCGAGGAACAGCGCTTCCTTGCTCTGGAAATGGGCATAGACCGTCTGCTTGGAGACGTCGGCCGTCGCCGCGATCTCGTCCATACTGGTGCCGAGGAAGCCGTTCTTCAGGAACAGCACGGCTGCCGCCGAGACGATGGCGTCGCGCGTTCGTTGCTGGCGACTTTTCGCACCGCTCATGGATAGCCCTTCCCTGATGTTGGCAGTCCCGACAGCAGGATAGGCCGATCCGATTGACAAATCAAACTAGACGGTACAGTCTAATTTGAGATCGAAGGACGAGGTGATGACATGGCTTGTGTCGGGAAGGACATGCGACGAGTCGCCTGCAGGTGCGGCCAGGTTGGGTTCGAAGCGAGCGGCGCGCCGATCGTCGGCGCGGCCTGCTACTGCTCGAGCTGCCAGAAGGCAGGCGGGATCTTCGAGGCTCTGCCGGGGGGCGAGCCGGTGCTGGAGAGCGACGGCGGCACGAATTTCGCGCTCTATCGCAAGGACCGGATGCGCTGCGTGCACGGTGCGGAACTGCTGCGCGAACATCGGCTGAGCCAGAAGGCACCGACCCGGCGCGTAGTGGCCAAATGCTGCAACTCGCCAATGTTTCTCGAGTTCAAGGGCGGGCACTGGCTGTCGGTCTATAGGAGGCGGTTTCGCCCCGAAGATCAGCCGCCGGTCGAGATGCGCACGATGACCGCCGACCGCAGGCCGGGCGTGGAGTTCTCGGATGGCTTGCCGAGCTACGCCAAGCATTCCGGCCGCTTCATGTGGCGGCTGTTGTCGGCCTGGGCAGCGATGGGCTTTCGCGCCCCCAAACTCACATATGTTCAGGGCGAGCTCGATGTCCAAGGCAGCTGAGAAGATCGAAATCAGGAACGTGATCTCGCCCGGGCACGTCGTGCGCGTCGACAAGGCCAAATACACGGCGATGCGCGATGCGCTACTTTCCGTGCTGCCGGCCGAGGCGCCGGGCCTGACGGTGGCCGAGGCCAAGGCGGGCGTGCTGCCGCTGCTACCGGAGGCACTGTTCCCCGGTGGCGACAAGGCCGGCTGGTGGCTGAAGGCGGCGCAGCTCGACCTCGAGGCGCGGGGCGTGGTCAGCCGCGAGGCGACCAAGCCGCTGCGGCTGTATCGGGCATAAACCCAGAGCTGCCGACAGCCAAGGCCCACGTGCCGGACAGCCCTACTTCATCCTCTGCGGATAGATCGTCTCGCCGCGCTTGAGCATCTCGACGAAGGCCTCGATCTTCCGCTTGCGGCCGGCCTCGGTCTTCATGTTGTGGGTGCGGAAGGCGAGCGCGAAGCGGTTCTGCTCGCTGAGCTTGCCGAGCATTGCCCTTGCCAGCGGCTCGGCGTCGATGGCGGCCTGGAGATCGTCGGGGATCTTCATGTCCTTGCCGGACTTGTAGGCACGCTGCCAGCGCCCGTCGGCCTTTGCCGCGTCGACCGGCCTGAGGCCATGTTCGGTCATCCTGCCCTCTGAAATCAGGCGGGCGACATTGTCGACGTTGATCTGGCTCCAGGTGCCCTTCCTGCCGCGCGGCGAGTAGCGCTGCAGGAAGCTCGTGTCGTCGAGGCCCTTGCGCACGCCGTCGATCCAGCCCCAGCACAGCACGACGTCTATGGCCTCCTTGGGAGTGATGGAGGGCAAACCGGAACTCACCTTGTGGACCCTGATCCAGACTTCGTCCTGCTTGTCGTGGTGCCCGGCGAGCCAGCTGTAGAAGCTCGCGGCATCCTTGAACTCGCGGATCTTGTCCGGGTCGACGATGACGGGCGCCATCAGAGTGGCTGTGCCCTAGTCAGCGCCGCGACCGGGCAAGCTTGCAACGGGCAAAGGAAAGTCCGGTCCTGCATATTCCCCTCGAACACATGACGTTGCACAGCCTATCCCGACGGCCGGCCAGCGGTACAGGCACTATCCTGCGACCTGCAACGGAACCAAGGCGCGCCCATACTGGAAACATTTGCCGTTACGTCAATGTACTCGAATGTACCTGGAACCTTGCCGTGAAGGGAATTCTTAAAGCCCGCCGATATACGTTTTGCAAAATATTCGCGCTGGGGACGCGACAACAACTACAGGCGAGAGCGAGTTCGTTTCGTTGGGGCATGTGACGAGGCTACGCGACATCAAATCCAGATTCCGGCTGTTTGCGCTGCTGTGGCCGTTCATAGCCGTGGTACTGGTGCAAGCCATCATCGCCGGTGCCAGCCTCTATACGCTCTCGGCAGTGCGCGCCTATGTGGCCGGCGAAAGTGCCTGGTCGAAGGGCCAGAGGGACGCCATCTACAGCCTCGCCATGTATGCCAACACCGGCGATGCGCGGTTCCACGACCGGTTCCAGCAGGCGATTGCCGTGCCGCTGGCCGACCGCGAAGCCAGGCTGGCCATGGCGCAGCCGGTGCCGGACTATGACGCGGCCTTCGACAGCTTCCTGCGCGCCGGCAACCATCCCGAAGACATTCCCGGCATGATCTGGCTGTTTCGCAATTTCAGGGACGTCAGCTACCTGTCCAACGCCGTGCAGCGCTGGATCGACGCCGATCCCAAGATCCTCGAGGTCGCAGCACTTGGCGAAGCGATGCATCAGGACATCTCGAACAACCGCGCGTCGCCGGAAATGCGTGCCGAGTGGAGCCGCAAGATCCAGAGCCTCAACGGGGAAACGGCACCGCTGGCGGATGCGTTTTCGCAATCGCTCGGGCGTGGATCCCGCGCCATCACCACCCTTTTGCTCAGCGTCAACGTCATCACCGCCGCCCTCCTGATCCTGCTCGCCATGCGGCGGACGGGAAACCTGCTGCAACAGCGCCAGGCCTTCGAAGACGCCCTGAACGCGGAGCGCGAACGGGCGCAGATCACGCTGGCCTCGATCGGCCAGGCAGTGGTGGCCACCGATGCGGAAGGCAGGCTCGACTACATGAACGAGGCCGCGGAAAGGCTGCTCGACTGGCGCGGCACGGATGCCAGGGGCAAACCGCTCGACCAGCTGTTTCGCCTGATGAACGAAGAGGCGGACAAGGAAGACCGCAGCTTCATGGCGCGGGTGCTCTCCGGCGAAGCGATCGACGGCAGCGGCGTGCCGCAGCAATTGGTGCGGCCCGACCTGTCGAGCGTCGCGATTTCGCTGGTCGGCGCCCCGCTCTATGTCGAGCAGCGGGTGGTGGGCGCGGTCCTGGTCTTCCACGACCGGACCAAGGAGCAGGAATTCCTGGCGCAACTGTCCTGGCAGGCCAGGCACGACACGCTGACCTCGCTTGCCAATCGCTTCGAATTCGAAACGCGGCTGAGCGCCTCGCTCGAAGGCCTGGCAAAGCGCCCGTCGACACATGCGCTGATGTATCTCGACCTCGACCAGTTCAAGATCGTCAACGACACTTGCGGGCATGCCGCCGGCGACGAATTGCTGCGCAAGGTATCGACCGCGCTGCGGCAGAATCTGCGCTCCGGCGACCTATTGGCGCGGCTCGGCGGCGACGAGTTCGGCGTGCTGATGGAGAACTGTCCTGCCGAACTGGCAGCCGGCACGGGTGAGCGGCTGCGCAAGGCGGTGGAAGAGCTGCATTTCGTCTGGGCCGGGCGCGCTTTCAGCACCAGCGTCAGCATCGGCGTCGTCGGCCTGTCTGATGCCAGCATGACGCTGGAGGAGACGCTGCGCAGCGTCGACATCGCCTGCTACATGGCCAAGGACAAGGGCCGCAACCGCATCCAGCTGCAGCAGATCGGCGACCTCGAACTGGAGCATCGCCTGGGCGAAATGGCCTGGGTGCAGCGACTACGCGAGGCGCTGGAACAGAACCGCTTCCGCATCTACGCGCAGGAGATCGTGCCGCTGCAGGCGGACGAGACGACGGGCGCGCATATCGAGCTCCTGATCCGCCTGGCCGACGCCGACAACAACATGATCCCGCCGGGGGCCTTCATCCCGGCGGCCGAACGCTACGGGCTGATGCCGCTGATCGACCGCTGGATGGTTCGCTCCGCCTTCGAGCGGCTGGCCGTGCACAAGCGGACGCAGCCCGACAACCCGATCGCCATCTGCGCCATCAACCTGTCCGGCGCCAGCTTCGGCGACGACAGCTTCGTCAGCTACGTGCTGGAGCAGTTCGTGCGCAGCGGCGTGGCGCCGTCGACGATCTGCTTCGAGATCACCGAGACGAGCGCCATCGCCGACCTCGACAGCGCCGCGCGCTTCATCAAGTCACTGCAGGCGCATGGCTGCCGCTTCTCGCTCGACGATTTCGGCTCGGGCATGTCGTCGTTCAGCTACCTGAAGGCGCTGCCGGTCGACTATCTCAAGATCGACGGCGGCTTCGTGAAGGACATGCTCGTCGACCGCATCGACCGCGCCATGGTGGAGATGATCCAGCACATCGGCGAGGTGACGGGCAAACGCACGATCGCCGAGTTCGTCGAGAACGACGACATCGCCATCGCGCTGCGCGACATCGGCGTCGACTATGCGCAGGGCTATGGCATCGCCCGGCCACAGCCATTCGATGACGGATTTGCGACAGGCAAGCGGCGACGCCTCGGCGCCGCAAGCGGCGCAACCCCGGGCCTGCCGCTGGCGAGCTGACCCCGACTTGCGCGATGAATTGCGCGGCGCGACAGTAGCGGGCAGCACAGCGCCACTAAGGGGACATGCAGATGAACAAGCCACTCGCCACTGCCGTATTTCTTGCTGCCGCTTCGGCCATGGCCACAGTAGCCAGCGCCAACATACCGCTCGTCAACGCCACCTGCCCCGGCAACATCGAGGTGCATGCCGACGAAGGCGGGCCGATCTACATCAACGGCACGGAAGCCAAGCTGAAGAAGTTCAACGACAATTACTTCGAGGCCACCGGCCACGGGGTGACGATCTCTCTGAGCATCAATCCCGACGGGTCGCCAAGCGTTTCCTACACCGGCAAGGGCGGCGCCAACGGCATATGCACGGTCAAGGCGGGCTGATCGGGATCAGATCATCTCCAGCGGTCGCTTGCGCGCGGGCGGCGGAAACAGCGTGTCCAGCTCGGCAAGATCCTGCGGGGTGAGACGAATGTCACGCGCGGCGGCGTTCTGCCTGACATGTTCGAGCCGGGTGGCCTTGGGGATGGCGATGACGCCGGGCCGGGCCATGACCCAGGCGAGCGCCAGCTGCGCTGCGGTTGCGTCGTGGCGGGCGGCGATGGCCTGAAGCCCCGCATCGTCGGCCAGAGCGCCCTGCTCGACCGGTGAATAGGCCATGATCGGCACACCATGGTCGCGGCACCAGGGTGCCAGGTCGAATTCGATGCCGCGCCGGCCGAGATTGTAGAGCACCTGGTTGGCCTGGGCGTTCTTGCCTGCCGGCAGGCGCTCCATCTCCTCCATGTCGTCGGCGTCGAAATTCGAGACGCCCCAGTGGCGGATCTTGCCCGAGCGGCGCAACTCCTCGAACACGGCAATGGTTTCCGCCAAGGGCACGCCACCACGCCAGTGCAGCAGATAGAGGTCGATGCGATCTGTCCGCATACGCTTGAGGCTCGCCTCGCAGGCCCTGACGACGCCGTTGCGGGAAGCATTGGACGGCAGCACCTTGGAGACGAGGAAGACCTCGTCGCGACGGCCGGCGATGGCTTCGCCGACCACCTTTTCGGCGCCGCCGTTGCCATACATCTCGGCGGTGTCGATCAAGGTGACGCCGAGATCGAGCCCGAGCCGCAGCGCTGCCACCTCGTCGGCGGCACGGCCGCGATCCTCGCCCATCATCCAGGTGCCCTGGCCGAGCACCGGCACGGCTTCGCCGGAAGGCAACGTCGCGGTTGTGGATGGCATGGCGGTCTCCTCAGCGGTTTCCGCCAGCTTACAGCGCCATTTGCCGTTGGCTACCGCAATGACGCTGCAGCAGTTTTCCCCTTACTTGGCCGGATTGGCGGCGAGCCAGGCTTCCATCTGCTTGATTTCGGCCTCCTGGGCGGCGACGACCTCTTCGGCGAGCTTGCGCATTTCGGGGTTCTTGCCGTGCTCGAGCACGACCTTGGCCATGTCGATGGCAGCCTGGTGATGCGGGATCATGCCGCGAGCGAAGTCAACGTCGGCGTCGCCGGAATATTCGAGCGCCGACATGGCCTGGTGCATCTTGTCCATCGCCGCCTTGTAGGCCTGCGACGAGGCGCTGTCGGTGGCGGGAGCGGTCATGCCCATGGCGTGACCGCCGTGATCGGTCTGCGCCGAGGCGGTTTCGAGCACGACGGCAACGAGCATGCCCGCGGCCATCAGGGCCAGCACGATCTTTTTCATCAGGTTCATCCGGAAGGTCCTTTTTCGTGGCCGGGGTTCAAAGCTTGATGGCCCTGAGCCGCAGCGCATTGGCAATGACCGACACCGACGACAGGCTCATCGCGGCGGCGGCAATCATCGGCGACAGGAGCGTGCCGAGGACCGGATATAGGATGCCCGCCGCCACCGGAACACCCAGGACGTTGTAGATGAAGGCGAAGAACAGGTTCTCCTTGATGTTGCGGATGGTGCCCTGGGCGAGCTTGCGGGCGCGGACGATGCCGCCGAGATCGCCCTTGACCAGGGTGATGCCGGCACTTTCCATGGCGACGTCGGCGCCGGTGCCCATGGCGATGCCGACATCCGCGGCGGCAAGGGCGGGCGCGTCGTTGACGCCGTCGCCAGCCATGGCGACGCCCTGCCCCTTGGCGCGCAACTCGTCGACCAGCGCCTTCTTGCTCTCGGGCAGCATGTCGGCACGGACCTCGTCGATGCCCAGCTTCTGGGCGACCGCCTTGGCGGTGCGCTCGTTGTCGCCGGTCGCCATGATAATGCGCAGGCCTAGATCATGCAGGGTGCGGATCGCTTCGGCGGCCGAGGCCTTGATCGGATCGGCGACGGCGACGATGCCCGCCGCCTTGCCGTCGACGGCGACGAACATCGCCGTCTTGCCCTCGCCGCGCAGGGCGTCGGCGCGCGCCGCAAGTTCCGCCGTGTCGAGACCGAGATCGGCCATCATCGCGGCATTGCCGAGCGCGACCTTGCGGCCGGAGACGGTCCCGGTGACACCCTTGCCGGTGACGGAGTCGAAGTCCTGGGCGTCGGGCACGGTGACGCCGCGCTTGACCGCACCCTCGACGATGGCTTCGGCGAGCGGGTGCTCGGAGCCCTTTTCAAGGCCGGCGGCAAGCGACAGCAACTCGTCGTCGGCAATGCCCTCGGCAGCAACCACGTCGGTCAACTGCGGCCGGCCTTCGGTCAGCGTGCCGGTCTTATCGACGATGAGCGTGCTCACCTTGGAGAAGCGTTCCAGCGCCTCGGCGTCCTTGATGAGCACGCCGGCCTGGGCGCCGCGGCCGGTGGCCGTCATGACCGACATCGGCGTGGCAAGGCCAAGCGCACATGGACAGGCGATGATGAGCACCGAGACGGCCGAGACGAAGGCGAAGACCATGCTGGGCTCGGGCCCGAAGATTGCCCAGACGACGAAGGCAACGATGGCGATCAGCACCACCGTGGGCACGAAATAGAACGAGACGCGGTCGGCGAGGCCCTGAATGGGCGCGCGGCTGCGCTGGGCCTTGGCGACCATGTCGACGATTTGCGACAGCACCGTCTCGCTGCCGACCTTGTCGGCGCGCATGATCAGGGAGCCGTTCTTGTTGAGCGTGCCGCCAGTCACCCTTTCTCCCTCGACCTTTTCGACCGGGACCGGCTCGCCCGTGATCATCGATTCGTCGACCGACGAACGGCCTTCAAGCACGATGCCGTCCACCGGAACGGCATCGCCCGGCCGGATGCGCAGGCGGTCGCCGCTGACCACCTCGTCAAGCGGCACTTCGCTTTCCGAGCCGTCCTCGGCGATGCGGCGAGCGGTCTTGGGCGCAAGGTCGAGCAAAGCACGGATGGCCGAGCCGGTGCGCTCGCGGGCCCTGAGCTCCAGCACCTGGCCGAGGAAGACGAGTGCGACGATGACTGCGGCCGCTTCGAAATAGACCGGCACCGCCCCGCCATGGCCGCGGAACTGATGCGGGAACAGGTCGGGGAACAGCGTGGCGACGACCGAATAGAGATAGGCCGCGCCGACACCGAGCGTGATCAGCGTCCACATGTTGGGGCTACGGTTGCGGAACGAATCCAAGCCACGATGGAAGAAGGGCAGTGCGGCCCAGAGCACGACGGGCGTTGCCAATATGAGCTCGAGCCAGGCCGCGAGCGGCTCGCCGATCCAGTCGCGCACCGGCAGGCCGACCATCGGCCCCATGGCGATGACCAGGAGCGGGATGGAAAGCACCGCACTGACCCAGAAGCGGCGGGTGAAATCGACCAGTTCAGGGTTGGGGCCGTCGTCGGCGCTCGGCATCATCGGCTCGAGCGCCATACCGCAGATCGGGCATGAGCCGGGCTTGTCCCTGATGATCTCGGGGTGCATCGGGCAGGTGTATTGCGTGTCCTTGGGCATCGGCTCCGCCGCGGGCTTGCCGGAGAGGTACTTTGCCGGCTCGGCGGTGAACTTGCCTTCGCAGGTGGACGAGCAGAAATAGTAGCCTGTTCCCTCGTGCTTGACGAAGTTCCTGGCGGTGTCGCGGGCGACGTCCATGCCGCAGACGGGGTCGTTGGCACTGACATATTTGTCCGGCGCCGCCTGGAACTTGTTGCGGCAGGAATCGCTGCAGAAGTGGTAGCGGTGGCCGCCATGCTCGAGCGTCGGCTTGCCGGCGGCCGGATCGACGGTCATACCGCAGACCGGATCGCGCACCACGGTTTCGCCTTCGGCCGGGGCCTTGCTCTTGGCCGCATGATCGTGGCCGCGATGGTCGTGCTTGTCGTTCATCTGTACTGGTTCCGCATTCCTCGTGGCAGCGATCCTAAAGGTTCCAGCACGGGGAAGGTCAACACCCCGCCGGGGATAGTCTTCGAAGTACTTCCCGCCTAACGGCAGCACCGGTGCACCCTCGCCCTCGTGGGGCGGGCACAGGACCGGCCACGCCTCAGGCAGGGATGTGCGACTGCTCCTGGTCGACGCTCCGGCGAACCTATATCAGCGTGAACTGCAACAGCGCCCGGCCATACCCATGGCGGAAAAATCGCGCTATAGACGCGGCCTCAAGGGCGAGGCCAGCCGAGGCACATGACAGACATTCCGCTCAACCTGGAGCTTCTGATCGACGCGGACGCCTTGCGCCGCGACCTGAGCGCGCTGACCGGCGAGGACGGCAACGGGGCAGACCCGGGAATCAGGGCAACGGCGCTGGCGATGTTCAAGGAGCGCGTCGCCGCCGGCAAGAAGATCGCCGAGGACATGCTGATGGAAGACGAGGGCGGCACCGCCTGCGCCATCCGCATCTCGCACCTGATGGACGAGGTGATTCGCGTCCTCTACGACTTCGCCGTCACCCACGTCTACCGCGCCAAGAACCCGTCGCGGGCCGAGCGCATGGCGGTGGTCGCCGTCGGCGGCTATGGCCGCGGCACCCTCGCCCCGGGCTCCGACATCGACCTGTTGTTCCTGCTGCCCTACAAGCAGACACCGTGGGGCGAGCAGATCGTCGAGTACATGCTCTACATGCTGTGGGACATGGGGCTGAAGGTCGGCCACGCCACCCGCAACATCGACGAGTGCCTGAGGCTTTCGCGCAGCGACATCACCATCCGCACGGCGATCCTGGAAGCCCGCTTCGTGTGGGGCGAACGCAAGCTCTGCGACGAGCTGATCGAGCGCTTCGACAAGGAGCTGGTGAAGGACACCGGGCCCGAATACGTGCAGGCAAAGCTTGCCGAGCGCGACACCCGCCATGCCAAATCGGGCGAAAGCCGCTATCTGGTGGAACCGAACATCAAGGACGGCAAGGGCGGGCTGCGCGACCTGCACACGCTGTTCTGGATCGCCAAATATTATTACCGCGTGCGCACCGGCGCCGAACTGATCAACAAGGGCGTGTTCACGCAAGGGGAATACGGCCAGTTCGTCGAGGCGGAGGATTTCCTCTGGGCGGTGCGCTGCCACATGCATTTCCTGACCGGCAAGCCGGAAGAACGGCTGCATTTCGACATCCAGCGCGAGATCGCCGAGCGGCTGGGCTATACGGTGCAGCCAGGGCTGTCGGCCGTCGAGCGCTTCATGAAGGACTACTTCCTGGTGGCCAAGGAAGTGGGCGACCTGACCCGTATCTTCTGTGCGGCGCTGGAGGAGGAGCAGGCCAAGGACGCGCCCGGTTTCCACGGACTGCTGCAGGGCTTTTCGCGGCGCCGGCGCAAGCTCGCCGGCACCAGCGACTTCATCATCGACAACCAGCGCATCAACGTCGCCGACGACCAGGTGTTCCGGCGCGACCCGGTCAACATGCTGCGCTTCTTCTGGTTCGCCGACCGGCACGGGCTGGAGCTGCATCCCAACGCGCTGAAGCTGCTGACCCGCTCGCTGGGGCTGGTGGACAAGGGGCTGCGCCGCAACGAGGAGGCCAACCGCTACTTCCTCGATATACTGACCTCGGACCGCAATCCCGAGCTCAACCTCAGGCGCATGAACGAGGCGGGACTGCTCGGGCGGCTGATCCCCGACTTCGGCAGGATCGTCGCGATGATGCAGTTCTCGATGTACCACCACTATACGGTCGACGAGCACCTGTTGCGCTGCATCGGCGTGCTGTCCGAGATCGAGCATGGCGACGGCGAGAAGATCCACCCGCTGTCGCACACGCTGATCCCCGGCCTCAAGAAACAGCGCGAGGCGCTGTATGTGGCGGTGCTGCTGCACGACATCGCCAAGGGCCGGCCCGAGGACCATTCGGAGGCCGGCGGCAAGATCGCCCGCCGCATCGGCCCGCATATGGGGCTGTCGCCCGCCGACACCGAGACGGTGGCCTGGCTGGTGGAAAACCATCTCGTCATGTCGATGACGGCGCAGACACGCGACCTCAACGACCGCAAGACCATCGACGACTTCGCCGACGTGGTGCAGTCGGTGGAGCGGCTGAAGCTGCTGCTGATCCTGACCGTGTGCGACATCCGCGGCGTCGGTCCCGGCGTGTGGAACGGCTGGAAGGGCCAGCTGCTGCGCACGCTGTACTTCGAAACGGAGCTTTTGCTGACCGGTGGCTTTTCCGAGCTGTCGCGGGCCGAGCGCACGGCAGCCGCCCGCGAGACGCTGGCCACCGCACTTGGCGACTGGCCGGAGAAGGCCCGCAAGAAGTACGCCAAGCTGCATTACGAGAACTACCTGCTGACCGTCGATCTCGACGACCAGAAGCGCCATGCCGAGTTCATTCGCGGGGCCGACGCGGCCGGCAAGCAGCTGTCGACGATGGTGCGGACGCACGAGTTCGAGGCCGTCACTGAAATCACCATCCTAGCGCAGGATCACCCGCGCCTGCTGTCGGTGATTGCCGGCGCTTGTGCTGCCGCCGGAGGCAACATCGTCGATGCGCAGATCTTCACCACCTCCGACGGACGGGCGCTGGACATCATCCTGATTTCCCGCGAATTCGACCGCGACGAGGACGAACGCCGCCGCGCCGAGCGCGTCGGCCAGCTGATCGAGGACGTGCTTTCGGGCCGGTCCTGGCTGCCGGAGATGATCGCCAAGCGGGCAAAACCCAAGCGCGGCCAAAAGACATTCCGCATCCAGCCGCGCGCCGAAATCCGCAACACGCTTTCGAACCGCTTCTCGGTGGTCGAAGTGGTGGGCCTCGACCGCCCCGGCTTCCTGTCGGAGATCACAGGCGCGCTGTCGGACCTGTCGCTCGACATCGCCTCGGCGCACATCACCACCTTCGGCGAGAAGGTGATCGACACCTTCTACGTCACCGACCTGACCGGCCAGAAGATCGACAACCCGACACGGCTCGAAAACATTCGCACCCGCCTGATCGCCACGCTCGAAGGGCCGAACGCCGATCGCGCCAAGGCCAAAGCGGCGGCGGAATGAGCGCAGCCATTATCCCGCCCAAATCCGCAAGGCATCGTCGCGCCCCATGTCACTGATCAAGAAATTCGCGACGGTCGCCTCGGGCACGCTGATGAGCCGGGCGCTGGGCTTTGCCCGCGAGATGCTGATGGCGGCAGCACTCGGCACCGGCCCGGTGGCCGATGCCTTCTATGCCGCGTTCCAGTTTCCCAACACGTTCCGCCGGCTGTTTGCCGAGGGCGCATTCAACGCCGCCTTCGTGCCGCTGTTTGCCAAGGAAATCGAAGCCAACGGCGTCGAAGGCGCCAAGCGGTTTTCGGAAGAAGTGTTCGGCGTGCTGTTCACCGCGCTGCTGGCGCTGACCATCGCCATGGAACTGGCGATGCCGCTGATCGTGCGCTTCGTCGTCGCGCCCGGTTTCGCCGACAACCCGGAGAAGTTCGACCTGACGGTGGCGCTGGCCACCATCATGTTCCCTTATCTCATCTGCATGTCGCTGGCGGCGATGATGAGCGGCATGCTGAACTCACTGCGCCGCTATTTTGCCGCGGCGGTCGCCCCGGTATTCCTCAACATCATCCTGGTGGGCGTGCTGGCCAACGCCTGGTATCGCGGCCATGACGGGCTGACGGTGGGCTATGCGTTGGCCTGGGGCGTGCTGGCGGCGGGCCTGGTGCAACTTGGCATCGTCTGGATCGCGGTGCGCCACGCCGGCATCGCCATAGGCTTTCGCAGGCCGAAGCTGACGCCCAACGTCAAGCGCCTATTGTGGCTTGCCTTGCCGGCGGCGATCACCGGCGGCATCACCCAGATCAACACGCTGATCGGCACGGCGATCGCCTCCGGACAGGACAGTGCCGTGTCGTCGCTCAACCTTGCCGACCGGGTCTACCAGCTGCCGCTCGGCGTGGTCGGCGTGGCTGTTGCCATCGTTCTCCTGCCGGAGCTGTCGCGGGCGCTGAAATCGGGCAACCTGATCGAGGCCGCCAACCTGCAGAACCGCTCGGTCGAGTTCACGCTGTTCCTGACCTTGCCGGCAGCGGCGGCATTGCTGGTCATCTCGGAGCCGATCGTGCGCGTGCTCTACGAGCGCGGCGCGTTTGCCGCGACCAACAGCACACCGGTGGTGTCGGCGATCTTGGCGATCTTCGGCCTCGGCCTGCCGGCCTTCGTGCTGATCAAGGCATTTACGCCCGGCTTCTTCGCCCGCGAGGACACGCGGACGCCGATGTACTTCGCCGCCATTTCGGTGGCGATCAACATCTCGGTGGCGCTGACACTGTTTCCGTCCTGGGGCGCACCCGGCATTGCTGCGGCCGCTGCCGTGGCAGGCTGGGCCAATGCGGCGATGCTGCTGGGGACCCTGATCTGGCGCGGCCACTGGGACCGCGATGCTGCACTGCTGAAACGCATTCCCCGCCTCGTCATCGCCTCGGCGATCATGGCGGCCGGACTGGGGTTCGCCGCTGGCGAAGCCGAGCAATGGCTTGGCTCCGCGGCGCCCTTCTACACGCAGGCGGCGGCGCTCGCCGTGCTGGTGGCGGGTGCAATGGTGGTCTATTTCGGCGTCGCCTTCGGCATCGGCGGAGCGGATATCGGCATGATCAGGCGCAACATCCGGCGCAATCGCACCAACGCAGCCCCTGCCGCCATCGACCCCGAATGACCGCGACAAGGACGCTGTACTACAGCGCGGCGACAATAGTGCCAGACCAGTCGAGACTTGATCGACGCTTTCGGCTCGTTCATAAGCGCCACTCGAATTTCGCCGCGCGCGAAACGGCCCTCCACAAGCCACGGGATCAATCATGACCGCCGCCTTCAAACCGCTCATCTTCTCCGGCGTCCAGCCGACCGGCAATCTCCATCTCGGCAACTACCTCGGCGCCATCCGCAAGTTCGTCGCCCTGCAGGAAACCAACGAGTGCATCTATTGCGTCGTCGACCTGCATTCGCTGACGGCCCAGCTCGTCCATGACGACCTAGAGGGCCAGACGCGCTCGATCACAGCCGCATTCCTGGCTTCGGGCATCGATCCCAAGAAGCATATCGTCTTCAACCAGGCGCGGGTGCTGCAACATGCAGAGCTTGCCTGGATCTTCAATTGCGTGGCGCGCATCGGCTGGATGAACCGGATGACGCAGTTCAAGGACAAGGCCGGCAAGGACCGCGAGAACGCCTCGCTGGGCCTGCTCGCCTATCCGAGCCTGATGGCCGCCGACATCCTCGTCTACCGCGCCACCCACGTGCCGGTCGGCGACGACCAGAAGCAGCATCTGGAGCTGACGCGCGACATCGCCCAGAAGTTCAACAACGATTTCTCCAGCCGCATCGCCGACCTTGGCATCGGCGTCGAGATGCAGGTGGGCGAAGAGACGGTGAACGGCTATTTCCCGATCACCGAGCCGATCATCGGCGGGCCGGCGGCGCGCATTATGAGCCTGCGCGACGGTTCGAAGAAGATGTCGAAGTCGGACCCTTCCGACCTGTCGCGCATCAACCTGACCGACGATGCCGACACCATCTCGAAGAAGATCCGCAAGGCCAAGACCGATCCGGCACCGCTGCCGAGCGAGCTCGAAGGCCTCAAGGAACGCCCCGAGGCGGAAAATCTCGTCGGAATCTATGCCGGCCTTGCCGACATTTCCAAGGAAGAAGTGCTGCGCCAGTTTTCCGGCCAGCAGTTCTCTGTGTTCAAGCCGGCACTTGCCGACCTCGCCGTCGAGAAGCTGGCGCCGATCGCCGACGAGATGCGCCGCCTGATGGCCGATCCCGGCCATATCGACGCCGTGCTGCGTGACGGCGGCAACCGCGCCCGCGTCATCGCCGAAAAGACGATGAAGGACGTTCGCAACATCATCGGCCTGCTGGGCGACTGAATACGACATCGTCGCCGGCTGCTTGCGGGCGGCCGGCGCCGGTGGCAGATTGCCAACCGAAACCTCGCATCAGGGTAGCACATGGTCTCCAAACGCCTCAGCAAGGAAGCCGGCCACCGGCGCAAGTTCCTGGCGATCATCGACGATACGCCGGAATGCGAGCGCGCAGTCGCCTATGCCTCCAAGCGGGCGCGTAGCACGAACGGCGTCCTGGTGCTGCTCTACGTCATCGAGCCCGACGACTTCCAGCACTGGCTGGGAGTCGAGAAGATCATGCGCGAGGAGGCGACCGCAGCAGCCAATGCCGCCCTCGATTCGCAGGCCGGGCGGGTCCGCGAGACGCTGGGGATCGAGCCCGAACTGGTGGTGCGCGAGGGCCGGCCGGCCGACGAGATCCACAAGCTGATTGAAGACGACCAGGATATCGCTATCCTGGTGCTGGCAGCAGGCGCCGGCAAGGAAGGCCCCGGGCCGCTTGTCGCCTCGATCGCCGGCAAGGGTGCCGCCTTCCCGATCCCGGTGACGGTGGTGCCGCAGAACCTGTCCGACGAGGACATCGACAGCCTGGCCTAATAGGTCGGGCGCAACATATTGGCGCGGAGGCGCGCCAGCGGCTTGAATGTCGGCCGTCTTGAGCCTAATTAGAACTATTCCAAACTGACACTCCCGCGCGCGCGGGCACGGAGACACGTCCATGTTCATCCAGACCGAAGCGACCCCCAATCCGGCGACGCTGAAGTTCCTGCCGGGCAAGGAAGTGCTGCTCGAAGGCACCGCCGATTTCCGCGATGCCGACAGCGCGCGTGCGGCTTCGCCGCTTGCCGGCCGGCTGTTCGACATTCCGGGCGTGACCGGCGTGTTCTTCGGCTACGATTTCATCACCGTCAGCAAGGACGGCCCCGACTGGCAGCACCTGAAGCCGGCGATCCTCGGCTCGATCATGGAACACTTCATGTCGGGCGCTCCCGTGATGGCCGGCCAGGCCGCAGGCGGCGGCGGCCATCATGACGACCAGAACGAATTCTTCGACCAGGCCGACGCCGAGATCGTGGTGACGATCAAGGAGCTGCTCGACACGCGCGTGCGCCCGGCGGTGGCCCAGGACGGCGGCGACATCACCTTCCGCGGCTACGAGAACGGCACCGTGTTCCTGCACATGAAGGGCGCCTGCGCCGGCTGCCCGTCTTCGACGGCAACGCTGAAGCACGGCATCCAGAACCTGCTTCGCCACTTCGTGCCTGAGGTACAGCAGGTCGAACAGATCTCCTGAGGATCTTCGCGAACTCTACTCCGACGGCCATCTGACGCGGCTTTCTGCGCTTCCGGTGCTCACGGACCTGAACGTCCGCTGCGCTCCTGTTCTCGAAATCCAGGCCATATGCCTCGCCGGAGCTAGTTCTCGAAAGACCCTCGCCGTCCACAAGTGACAGCTCAAACAAAAAACCGGGCCAAAGTGCCCGGTTTTTCGTTTGCGACGTCCGTGTTGCCTGGACGGTTCGCAGTTATTGGACGATGACTTTGGCGCCGACTTCGACGCGGTTGTAGAGGTCGATGATGTCCTGGTTCATCAGGCGGATGCAGCCCGAGGACATGGCCTTGCCGATGGAGTTCCATTCCGGCGTGCCATGGAGGCGGTAGCCGGAATCGCCACCCTTGTTGAAGAGGTAGAGCGCCCGGGCGCCGAGCGCGTTCTTCGGACCGCCGGGCATGCCGCCCGACCACTTGGCGAGCTCGGGCTGGCGTTTGATCATTGCGGGCGGCGGCGTCCACACCGGCCATTCGCGCTTCACCGCGATGCGGGCGGTGCCCTGCCACTCGAAACCCTCGCGGCCGACGCCGATGCCGTAGCGCATCGCCTTGCCATCGGGCTGGACGAGGTAGAGGAACTTCTGGCCGGTATCGACGACGACGGTGCCGGGCTTCTCATTGGTTTCGTAGCGCACGATCTGGCGATGGAACTGGCGCGGAACCTTGCTGATCGGGATGGTCGGCAGCTGGTAACCGGCGTCGACGCGGCCACCATAGTCGTTGGAGAACATGCGCGAGACGCCGTCGGTCGAGCAGCCCGCGAGTGCGGTGGTCAGCGCCAGGGCGGCGACAATGGCAAGAGACTTCAATCGCATGTGGGGTTCCCAAGCAAGAGCGGTGTCCGGGCCGATTCGGCCTCATTTTTGCCACCATTCTTACCGGTCGGGCATTTTGCTTGCCAAGAGGCGGAGGCCAGCAAAGCCGCGCTCTCGTTAACGTAACGTCCGGGTTATGGCATTTCGGCAACACGCATCGCGGGAAAAGCCAACAGATTCAACGATAGGGGGCAATGGCGGATTTTGCGTTCGCGCGGAGTCGGATGGCGGAAAACTGTCTGGAATAATCCAACAGACGGGTTCAAAACGTGAACAAATGATGCAATGATTGGTCCATGCCGATCATTTCACCTGTCGCCTCCAACCCTCTGGTCGATGGCCGCCAGTCCGAGCGCGCCATGCTGGTGCGCCGCGGCGTACAGCGCCTGCTGATGCAGATGGGCGCGCATGTGCTGCCCGAACTGTCGCTGGCGACCGGGCGACGCGCCGACCTTGTGGCGCTGACGCGCCAGGGCGACATCTGGATTATCGAGATCAAGTCGTCGATCGAAGACTTCCGCGTCGACCGCAAATGGCCGGAATACCGGCTGCATTCGGACCGCTTCTTTTTCGCCACCCATCCGGAGGTGCCGGCCGGGATTTTCCCCGAGGAATGCGGCTTCATCCTCTCCGACGGCTATGGCGCCGAGATCATGCGCGAGGCACCGGAGCACCGGATCGCGGCGGCGACGCGCAAAGCCCTGATGCTACGCATCGCCCGCGCCGGCGCGGCCCGGCTGCTGGCAGCGGAACTGGCCGGGGTTTCGGTGCCGGTGCTGGAGGGGGAGAGCGAATAGGGAATAGCAGGACGAGAAACGGCGCCCGAAGATCAAGCGCCGCCCACTATTCGCTACTCACTACTCACTATTCGCTTTATCTCGGCGCCCGCTTGGCGAGGATGCGCTGAAGGGTACGGCGGTGCATGTTGAGCCGGCGTGCGGTTTCGGACACGTTGCGTTCACACATCTCGTAGACGCGCTGGATGTGCTCCCAACGGACGCGGTCGGCCGACATCGGGTTTTCCGGGGGCGCTGCGCGCTCGCCGGAGGCGTTGGTCAGTGCGGCATAGACGTCGTCGGCGTCGGCAGGCTTGGAGAGGTAGTCGATGGCACCGAGCTTCACCGCGGTGACGGCGGTGGCGATGTTGCCGTAGCCGGTGAGGATGACGGTGCGGGTGTCTTCACGGCGCTCGCGGATAGCCGAGACGACATCGAGGCCGTTGCCGTCGCCGAGGCGCATGTCGACCACGGCATAGGCCGGTGGATTGGCGCGGACCTTGGCGACCGCTTCCTCGACGCTTTCGGCGGTATCGACGGTAAAGCCGCGGCTTTCCATGGCGCGGGCCAGACGTGTCAGGAAGGGCTTGTCGTCATCGACGAGCAGCAGTGAATGGTCTTCGCCCGGCAATGCGGCCGCAATGTCCTGGGTGGTCATCGCCTTTGATCCTTTTTGTCGTTGATCCCAGTCGTTCTTATCGTTTTTCAAGCAGATATAGGTGCAAAGCCGCGATGTCCAATGCCGGGGCGATGAACACCCCGTTCAAGACCTCATGCAGTGTCGAACATCGTCGTGCCGGCGGGGGCGGGATTGAGGAAGATGGCGCGCGGCCAGGAAATCTCGACAACCGCCCCCTCGCCCGGTCCGTTCGAATTGCTGAAACTGATCTCGGCGCCGGAACGCTCGAGCAGGGTCTTGGCGATGAACAGGCCGAGGCCGAGACCGCCGCCCGGCTCGGCGCCCTGGCGGGTCGACATGTAGGGCTCGCCGATGCGATCGATGATGTCGGCAGGAAAACCCGGGCCGTCGTCGAGGATGCTGAAGGCGACGACGTCGCTGTCCCAGCGCCAGCGCACGGTAACACTGCTGCGGGCGAAGTCGACGGCGTTTTCAACGAGGTTGCCGAGACCGTAGATGACACCGGGGTTGCGATGACCGACCGGCTCGGGCCCGATGCGCTCGCCGGGATCTAGCTTGATGGAGATGCCGAAGTCGCGATGCGGGGCGATGACCTCCTCGACCAGCGAGGTCAGCGGCAGGCGGGCGAGATGTTCCTCGCCCTCGGAGGACAGGCTGGTGAGGCGCTTGAGGATCTCGCGGCAGCGCTCGCTCTGGCTGCGCAGCAGTGTGACGTCCTCGCCATATTTCGGATCGTTGCCGAGCGCGCGTTCCATCTCCTTGGCGACCAGCGTGATGGTGGCGAGCGGCGTGCCGAGCTCATGCGCGGCGGCGGCGGCGAGGCCGTCGAGCGCCGACAGATGCTGCTCGCGCTGAAGCACCAGCTCGGTGGCGGCGAGCGCATTGGCGAGCAGGCGGGCCTCGTCGGCGACGCGAAAGGCATACATGGCAGTGAAGGCAATCGAGCAGCACACCGCGATCCAGATGCCCGATGTGTAGATGAACGGCATCGCCAGCACGATGCCCTCATACCAGGGCAACGGCAGGTGGAAGAAGGCAAGCAGGCTGACCATGACGATGACCAGAACAGCCAGCATGGCGGTCAGCCGCAGTGGCAGCGACGTCGCCGAGATAACGACGGGCACCGTCATCAACAGCGAGAACGGATTGGTGAGGCCGCCGGTGATGAACAGCAGGCCGGCGAGTTGCAAGCTGTCGAAGGTGAGGATTGCGAAGGCGGCGAAGGGGTTGAGGCGCTGGGTGGCCGGATAGCGGAAGGCGAGGAACAGGTTGAGCCAGGCGGAACTGGCGATGAGCGCGAAACACAGGCTGACCGGCAGGGGGAACTCCAGCCAGTAGGCGACCACCACGACGGTGAAGCTCTGGCCGACGATCGCCAGCCAGCGCAGGCGGATCAGCGTGTTGAGCCGCAGCCGGTGGCTGTGCTGGAGGTCGGGGGTGCGGGTCAGCGAGTTCATGCCAGCTATATGCGCTGCAAGGCGCGCCCGCGCCAAGTGCCCGTGCACGGTCTTTTCTGAAAACCAGTATCAACGGCTCCGCAAACCTTCGGTTCGGGTCGGCATCACGTGCCGCGCGGCTTGGCGCGGGCGGTGGCCTGTGCCTCCAGCGGGTTGTCCGGCCAGACATGCCGGGGGTAGCGGCCGCGCATGTCGGAGCGGACATCGGCCCAGGAGCCGCGCCAGAAGCCGGGCAGGTCGCGCGTCGTCTGGATCGGGCGATGGGCCGGCGACAACAGTTCCAGGGTGAGCGGCACTGTGCCGCCAGCGATCGAGGGATGCTTGTCCATGCCGAACAGCTCCTGCACGCGCACGGCCAGCACCGGCCATTCGCCATCGTAGCGGATCGGCACATGGCTGCCGGACGGTGCTGTGAAATGCGTCGGGGCAAGCGAGGCGATCTTGCGCTGGAGGTCGTGCGGGACGAGCGACATCAGGCCATCGTGCAGGACGCCCGCGCCGATGCGGGCAAAGGTCGCCTCGCCGCGCAGGTAGGGCAGCAGCCAATCCTCGAGGCGGGCAAGCAGGGCTTCGTCCGACATGTCGGGCCAGGGATCGCCGAGGCCGCGATGCAGCCAGGTGAGGCGCTGGCGCAGCGTCTCGACCTCCTTGCCCCAGTCGAGCAGGTCGAGGCCGTGGGCGCGGAGCGCTTCGAGAATGGCGCGATCGGCCTCTTCGCCCCTGGGCGCCGGCAGCATGCGTTCGGACAGGGTGACGGCGCCGAGGCGGACCGTTTCGCGCACGCGTACCGAGCGTTTTTCCCTGTCGAAGGCGGCCTGGGTTTTGCGCTCCAGATGCGAGGCAAGGACGGTGCGGATGTCGGCTTCGGAAACCGCGGCGGCGGACGAAATACGGGCGTTCTGCGCCTTGCCCTGGAGATCGGCGACGACGAGATACTGTTCGCCGGCGAGCGGATCGGCGGCGTCGACGGCGGCACCGCTGCCGTTGGCGAGCACAAAGCGGCCGCGCTCGCCACGCGCTTTGGCGACGCGGTCAGGCCAGGCGAGGAGAAGAAGCGCGCCGGGGATGGGTGCACCTGACGGCTGCGCACCGTTGCCAGCCTGCCGCGCCAACCGCTCGGCCAGTTGCCGGGCAGCGTTGGCGCGGGGCGAGCGCTCGTTGCGGAAACGCTGCAGCCGGCGTTCGAGGTCGGCACTGTCGCCGCCGAGGCCGCGCTCGGTCATCAGCACGGCGAGCTGCGCGGCCTCCGGCCCGGCACCCTGGCGCGCGGCTTCGGCGACCATGTGGGCGAGGCGGACGGGCAGCGCGAGCCTGCGCATCGCCTGGCCTGAAGCAGTCAGGCGGCCGTCGGTGTCGATGGCGTCGAGTTCGGCCAGAAGCGCCCTCGCCTCGGCCAGCGCCGGTGCCGGTGGAGCGTCGAGGAAAGAAAGCGAGGTCGGATCGGCGACGCCGAAGGCAGCACAGTCGAGCAGGAAACCGGACAGGTCGGCCTCCAGGATTTCGGGCGGCGAAAATGCCGGAAGTGCCGCCGTCTGTTCGGCGCGCCAGAGGCGGATGGCGATGCCCGGGCTGGTGCGGCCGGCGCGGCCGGCGCGCTGGTCGGCGGCTGCACGCGAGGCGCGCACGGTCTCCAGCCGGGTCAGCCCGCTCGACGGCTCGTATCTGGGCAGGCGCGACAGGCCGGAATCGATAACGACGCGGACGTCGTCGATGGTGATCGAGGTCTCGGCAATGGCGGTGGCGAGCACGACCTTGCGGCGACCGGCAGGCGCCGGCCTGATTGCCGCGTCCTGGGCTTTGCCGTCGAGCATGCCGTAGAGCGGCACGACGTCCACATCGGCGCTAACGCGGCCTTCAAGACGTTCGGCGGTGCGCTCGATCTCGCGCTGGCCGGGCAGGAACGCGAGCACGCTACCCGGCTCATCGGCAAGGGCGCCGCGGATCGCCTTGGCCATCGCGTCCTCGATGGCTGTGCCTGCCGGGCGTTCGTCGTAGCGGATCTCGACCGGGAAGCTGCGGCCCTGGCTCTCGATCACCGGGGCGCCATCCAACAACTTCGCCACCCGCGCACCGTCGAGTGTGGCAGACATGACGATGAGCCGGAGGTCCGGGCGCAACGCGCCCTGCACGTCGAGCGCCAGCGCCAAGCCGAAATCGCCGTCGAGCGAGCGCTCGTGGAACTCGTCGAACAGCACGGCGGCCACACCAGGCAGTTCGGGATCGTCGAGGATCATGCGGGCAAGCACGCCCTCGGTGACGACAAGAATCCTGGTCTTCGGTCCGACCTTGTTTTCCATGCGCATGGCATAGCCGACGATACCGCCCGGCTCCTCGCCGAGCAGCGAAGCCATGCGGCGGGCGGCGGCGCGGGCGGCGAGCCGGCGCGGTTCGAGCAGGATGATCGTGCCGTCGCCGCGCCAGGGGGCATCGAGCAGCGCCAAGGGCACCAGCGTGGTCTTGCCGGCGCCGGGCGGGGCGACCAGCACGGCGCTGCTGCCGGACGCTAGGGCCTCGGCAAGTTGCGGCAGGACCGCCGAAACCGGCAGGTCGGGGAGCTTGGTCATCAGGTTCGTTCCGGGCCATCTGCGCCGCGCAGGCGGCCAGGCCGCAATATCAGCGCAAGCCGGCATCAGGCAACAACGGCATCCCGGCCAATTTCAGCGTGCAGGCCGCGCGGGGATGAGCTGGCATCAGGCCAGTTGCACCAGCCGAAGCCAGCGGGCATCTAGAACCTGACGTTCAGGCCGATAGTGCCTGTCGTGAAATCGGCGTCGACAGTGTGCCCCGTCACATTGAGCACCTGCGGAAAGGTTTGCGCCTCAAGGACGAAATGACGGACCTCGAAGCTGATCGAGGCTTTTTCCGCAAACGCATATTCCGCGCCGCCGCCGACGGCATAGCCGGAGTGCGTGCGCCGGGGGTAGGAGACGTCGATGGACGCAAAGGAGTCGTAGTCGTGCTGGATGCCGACCAGCGCCCCGCCGGCAGTGCCGTAGACCAGTGCACGGCCAAACGCCAGGCCGAACTGGGCGTTGGCTGTTGCCAGCCAGTCCACGTTGAACCGGGCGTGATTGAAGCTGCCCACTATGCCCTTGACGTTGCCCAGGGCTCCGTCCACCGACACACCCATGACCGCCGCGCCGTACTGGTAGCGATAGCCGGCTTTCAGGCCGGCAAGGCCGCCATCGATAGCTCCCATGTCGGGAACGCCAACGGGAACGTTGGCATAAGTCGCATCGCCATTGGCGCCACCAGCAAAGGCGCCGACATAGGCGCCAGACCAGTCGACAGCGGCCTGCCTTGCGTCCTGCGCAAAAGCCGACCCGGCAGCCACGACCATGGAAGCCGAGGCAACGGCAAGACGTTTCATGGTTCCCCCTCAGACGACAGCAAGTCGAATCTGTCTGGTTGGACTGGATACAGCCGCGATCTTAGGTGTCAACAAGTAGTACAGCTCAGATTGTACCTGCAGCAATTGAATGGAGCTTCCTGTCACATTCGGTCGCCAAGGCAGTGCTCATCGCGACCCTTTCTTTGCCGGAATGAAGCTTAACGTGATGCATCCTTGACGGTAACAGAGGGGTCCGTGGCAGAATTTTGCGCGTCCCTCGTCTGCGCAGCGTCGAGAAGCGCCAGCGGCACCAGCGTGGTCTTGCCGGCGCCGGGCGGGGCGACAAGCACGGCGCTATTGCCGGACGCCAGGGCCTCGGCAAGTTGCGGCAGGACCGCCGAAACCGGCAGGTCGGGGAGCTTGGTCATCAGGTTCGTTCCGGGCCATCTGCGCCGCGCAGGCGGCCCGGCCGCAATATCAGCGGATGTGGGGATCAGGCAATGTCGCGTGCGAGGCCCGCTGGCTCGTCTCGCGGCCTGCGCACCTGGGTGCGGGCTGCTTTCAGCTCCGATCCCGGGCTCAGGCCGCGCTCTTTCCACGGCGTTCCCTGGTCTTTTCCGCCGTGTTTTTCTGATCGATGTCGCTCAGCAGAGCGCAGGCGATCGACGCCTCGGACTTGGTCAGGCCGATGAGCGGAGCAAAGCCGAGCATGGCGGGCTCCTCGGTCATGGTGTCCCAGACGGTCCAGAGATCGGATGGGTCCAGGACCAGTTCGTAACGCTTGTCCATCATGCGCCTCCTCGCGAATCATGAATGATCGGGCATGAACCGGTGTGACTGGCGCTGGTGAAGGAAAGATAAGTATTAACAACAGGATAAGATTAAAATTGTAGCGAGCTCGCCTGCCAGCGAAGCCCAGGGAACGGTGGACCGGGTTGCCAGGAGCGACCCGGTGAATGCCGACCGCGAAGCGTCACAATCGTTAGCCAAGTGTGATCCAGCGGCCCTTTCATTGCCCGAAACGGACAATATGTGACGGCTCCCTGACAGTTTTGCGACAGGAGAGGGTCCGTGGCGCAGATGATGCATCCAGCAGTTGGCAACGTCGCCATGGGACCATGGCGTGACCATTTCCGCTTCCTGGCCTGTGCGCTGGCGCTCGTCGGCGCAGTCACCGTCGCCTCGGCGCTCGCGGCGATCATTGCGCCCGGAATCCGCTCGCTGCTGCTGCAGGAGGACGGCATCATCGAGATGGGCACCGTGCTTTTCCTCGGGGCAGCCGTGCTCGGAGCGGGTGCCGCAACGGCGCTGCGGGGACCGCGCGTGCCGCTGGTGCTGGCGGGCCTGATTGCCCTCGCCGAACTTCTTGATGAAACCAGCTTCGGCTCGCGGCTGTTCGGGTTCCAGCCCTTGACGCTCTATGGCGGCGGGCAGCTCGACGGTTTCCACGACCTGTTGATCCTGGCGTTCCGGCTGTTGCAGCAGGTCAGCCACAACCTCGCCTGGCTGCTGGTCGTGCTGATGCTCGCGGTATCAGTGGGGCTCTCGTTGTTCGCCCTGCGCCAGATCGCGCGCAACATGGGCGGAGCGACGACATGGCTCTCGGGCCACGCCCTGCTTTTCCTGCATGTCAGCTTCATCGGGTTGGCGCAGGTCATCGACATCGCTGCATCGTCGCGCGCGCTTGCCGCCGTCGAGGAAGTGCTCGAACTCAACGCGGCGATATTGCTGGCGTTTTATGTGGCACAGCAGGGGTGGGAGGTGTCCACCCGACACATTCGGCCAAGTGGGACGCATTGAAGCGCCCCCTCTCCGTCACGGCTTTGCTGTGACACCTCTCCCCCACTGCGTGGGGGCGAGGAACCCAAGCTGGAGTCTTTCTACCTCACCTTCACCCACTTCTGCTCGGCAAACGACTGCGCCATCGCATGCACGGTGCGCTCGATCTCCAGGCCCTCGTCGAAGTCGATAACGCGCGCCGGCTGGCCGGCGATGCGGGCGAGGAGTTCGCGGCATTCGATGGTCTTGAGATCGTTGAAGCCTAGTCCGTGCCCGGGGGCGGGGATGAACTTGCCGTAGGGCTCGTGGACGGGGGCGGCGAGGATGGTGCGATAACCCTGCTCGGTCGCACGGTCCGAGGTGATGTAGAGCTGGATCTCGTTGAAACGCTCCTGGTCGAAGACGATCGAGCCCCTGGAGCCGAATATCTGGACCTGGATGCGGCCCTTGCGGCCCCAGGCCGAGCGGTTGACCAAAAGCGTTCCGGAGACGCCGTTGTCGAGATGGATCAGGCTCGAGGCGATGTCGTAGGTCTCGACCGCGCGGCGGCCGCCGCCCGTTACCTGCCGATCCGGATAGGGTTTTGCCATGTCGCACATGACGCGCTCGACCCGGCCGAAGAGTGCCGAAATCAATGACAGCGGATGGACGGCAAAGTCGTCGAGCGCGCCGTAGCCTGATGTCGCCTCGTGCTTCCAGAAGAACGGAGCGTCGGGATCGGCCATGAAGTCCTCGTCCATCTCGACGCGGAGATGGTTGACCTCGCCGATGACCTTCTCGTCGAGCAGCTGGCGGATGTGGCGGATGGCCGGGCTCTGGATGTAGTTGTAGCCGAGTACCGCTGTCTTGCCCGACTTGCGGGCGGCGGCGGCCATGGCTTCGGCCTCTGCGAGCGTCGGCGCCATCGGCTTTTCGCACCACAGGTGCTTGCCGGCTTCGAGGATGGCGATGGCCATCTCGGGATGGAACTGGTTGGGCGTGGTCAGCGAGACGATCTCGACCTCGGGATCGGCGACGACAGCGCGCCAGTCGCCCGAGGATTTCTCGAAACCGAGCTCGGTGGCGCGGATCGCGGCGAGGCCGGCATTGGCCTCGCCGAGATGGACGAGCCTGACCTTCTCCACGTCGCCGAACACCGTGCGCACCGAATTCCATGCCAGCGCATGGCACTTGCCCATGAAGCCGGTTCCGATAAGACCTACACCTGTCACTTCACGCTCTCCCGGTTTATAGAATGGGCATTTGCCGTTGACGGATTGAATAGTCGAATTTTGGCGAAAATGGAACATACGGTTCATTTTATTTGGACAGCCCGTGGCGGCGGCGCTATGGTGGAATAGGCGGAGGCGGAATGGACGACATGGCGGACACGGTTTCGGAGGCACTGCCGCGCGATTTCGAGGCGCTGAGGGCGCTGATCCTCGACCGCCGCGAAGGCCTGCCCAAGCGCATCGCCCAGGTGGCCGCCTATGCGCTCGACAATCCCGACGAGATCGCCTTCGGCACCGCCGCCAGCATCGCGAGCTCGGCCGGGGTGCAGCCCTCGACCCTGATCCGCTTCGCCCAGCATCTCGGCTATGACGGATTCACCAGCCTGCAGCAGGTGTTCCGCGAACGATTGAGGGAGCGGACGACCTCCTATGAAGAGCGGCTGACCGTGGTGCGCGGCGAGGCCGACGACGGCACCAGCAACCGCCGCATCGTCGACGGCTTCCTGGCCGCGGCCAGCAAATCGATCGACGTGATGTCGCGCAATCTCGACGACGAGACATTGGACCGCGCCATCGACCTGCTGAACGGCGCCGAGACCATCTACATTCTCGCCCGCCGCCGCTCCTACCCCGTCGCCAGCTACATCGCCTATGCGCTCGGCAAGCTTGGCGTGCGCAGCCAGCTGATCGAATCCGCCTCGGGCCTGAGCCCCGAGATCATCTCGTTTGCCAGTTCCAGGGATGCGGTGATCGCCATCAGCTTCTCGCCCTACGCCTCGGCGACGGTGGAGGAGGCACGGATACTTTCGGCGAACAACGTGCCCGTCATCGCCATCACCGACAGCGCATTCTCGCCGCTGGCGCAGTTCGCCAAGGTCTGGTTCGAGGTCGCCGAGGCCGATTTCGGCGGCTTCCGCTCGCTGGCCGCGACCATGGCTCTGGCGATGGGACTGACCGTCGGCGTGGCCGAGCTCAGGCGCGGCCGCAAAGGCAAGAAATCAGCCAATTCGAAGGGTTGAACCACCGCTGTGGTGCGCTGGACGCATGGCAGCTTCCCGCTGTCGGCATGCCAGAATGCCCTTGAGGTGGAAAATAGTTGACGCAGGGGCGATAGTGGCTCAATCCCACTGTTAGCCATCTATTGTATGAGAGAGCCCCCATGCCTGCTTATCGTTCGCGCACCACCACCCACGGCCGCAACATGGCGGGCGCGCGTGGCCTATGGCGCGCCACCGGCATGAAGGACACCGATTTCGGCAAGCCGATCATCGCCGTGGTCAACTCCTTCACCCAGTTCGTGCCGGGCCACGTCCACCTCAAGGACCTCGGCCAGCTCGTCGCCCGCGAGATCGAGGCGGCCGGCGGCGTGGCCAAGGAGTTCAACACCATCGCCGTCGACGACGGCATCGCCATGGGCCATGACGGCATGCTCTACTCGCTGCCGAGCCGCGAGATCATCGCCGACAGCGTCGAATACATGGTCAACGCGCATTGCGCCGACGCCATGGTCTGCATCTCCAACTGCGACAAGATCACGCCCGGCATGCTGATGGCCGCGATGCGCCTCAACATCCCGGCGGTGTTCGTTTCCGGCGGTCCTATGGAGGCCGGCAAGGTGGTGCTCGGTGGCAAGAACGTCGCGCTCGACCTGGTCGACGCCATGGTCGCGGCCGCCGACGACAAGGTTTCGGACGAGGACGTCAAGATCATCGAGCGCTCGGCATGCCCGACCTGCGGCTCGTGCTCGGGCATGTTCACCGCCAATTCGATGAACTGCCTGACCGAAGCGCTTGGCCTGTCGCTGCCCGGCAACGGCTCGACGCTGGCGACGCATGCCGACCGCAAGCGCCTGTTCGTCGAAGCCGGCCACCTGATCGTCGACCTCGCACAGCGTTATTACGAGCAGGACGACGAAAGCGTTTTGCCGCGCAATATTGCCTCGAAAGGCGCGTTCGAAAACGCCATGGCGCTAGACATCGCCATGGGCGGGTCGACCAACACCGTGCTGCACATCCTGGCCACGGCACATGAAGGCGAGATCGATTTCGACCAGGACGACATCGACGCGCTGTCGCGCAAGGTGCCGGTGCTGTGCAAGGTGGCTCCGGCCAAGGCCGACGTGCACATGGAAGACGTCCACCGCGCCGGCGGTATTTTTGCCATCCTCGGCCAGCTCGACAAGGCCGGCCTGCTTAACCGCGACCTGCCAACGGTGCACACCGCAACGATCGGCGAAGCCATCGACCATTGGGACACCTCGCGGACCAAGAGCCAGGCAGTGCGCGACTTCTACCTCGCTGCTCCCGGCGGCGTGCCGACGCAGACGGCCTTCAGCCAGGACCGGCGCTGGGACGACCTCGACCTCGACCGGGAAAAGGGCGTCATCCGCTCGGCCGAACATGCCTTCTCCAAGGACGGCGGCCTGGCCATACTCAAGGGCAACATCGCGCGCGACGGCTGCGTGGTGAAGACAGCCGGCGTCGACGAGTCGATCCTCAAGTTCTCCGGCCCGGCACGGGTGTTCGAGAGCCAGGACGCTTCCGTCAAGGCGATCCTCGCCAACGAGGTCAAGGCCGGCGACGTGGTGGTGATCCGCTACGAGGGCCCGAAGGGCGGCCCCGGCATGCAGGAGATGCTCTACCCGACCAGCTACCTCAAGTCGAAGGGCCTGGGCAAAGCCTGCGCGCTTCTGACCGACGGCCGCTTCTCGGGCGGCACCTCGGGCCTGTCGATCGGCCACGTCTCGCCTGAGGCGGCAAATGGCGGCACGATCGGACTGGTGCGCGAGGGTGACATCATCGACATCGACATCCCCAACCGCACCATCAGCCTGCGCGTCGACGAGGCCGAGCTGGCCACCCGCCGCGCCGAGCAGGACGCCAAGGGCTGGAAGCCGGTCGAACTGCGCAAGCGCAAGGTGACCAAGGCACTGAAGGCCTATGCCGCCTTCGCCACCTCGGCCGACCGCGGCGCCGTGCGCGATCTCGGCGACTTCGAATAGCATACTTCTCCGCGCCGCGGCGCGGCCAGAACCAGACATGCAGCCGCCCGCCCGGTCAGCCGACCCGGCGGGCGGAACATTTTCGGGCATACGGGAATTTCCTTCTCAAGCATCGCCCGGAAACGAAATCGCCTGCCTTTGTTCGCAGGGGCCTGCGCCGGTAAATGCGGCCAGATCCGGCGGATGTCCCGACCGGCTGAGATGCGATATGTTCAGCACCCTGCCCGAGGGAGACGCCGCCATGAGCCGCCTGCACCCGCCCTTCAGGTCCGTGCTCGAGTTGATCGGCAACACGCCGGTCGTCGAGCTGACGCAATTCGACACCGGGCCCTGCCGGCTGTTCATCAAGCTCGAAAGCCAGAACCCCGGCGGCTCGATCAAGGACCGCATCGCGCTGTCGATGATCGCGGCGGCCGAGCGCGAGGGCAAGCTGAAGCGCGGCGGCACCATCGTCGAGGCGACCGCCGGCAATACCGGGCTGGGGCTGGCGCAAGTCGGCATCCCCAAGGGCTACCGGATCATCCTCGTGGTGCCCGACAAGATGTCGCGCGAGAAGATCCAGCACCTGCGCGCGCTCGGCGCCGAGGTCCGGCTGACGCGCTCGGACGTGGGCAAAGGACATGCCGAATATTACCAGGACATGGCCGAGAAGATCGCCGCCGAGATTCCCGGCTCGTTCTACGTCAACCAGTTCGCCAATCCGGCTAACCCCGAGGCGCATGAGACGACGACCGGACCGGAGATCTGGGACCAGCTCGAAGGCGACGTCGACGCGGTGGTGGTCGGCGTCGGCTCCGGCGGCACGCTGACCGGGCTGGGCCGGTTCTTCGCCAAGGTCTCGCCCAAGACCGAGATGGTACTGGCCGATCCAGTCGGCTCGGTGCTGGCGCCGCTGGTCAAGACCGGCAAGATGGAGGAAGCCGGCAGCTGGACGGTCGAAGGCATCGGCGAGGACTTCGTGCCGCCGAATGCCGACCTGTCGCTGGTGAAGAAGGCCTATTCGGTCAACGACAAGGCAAGCATGCTGGCGGTGCGCGACCTGCTCGCCAAGGAAGGCATCCTGGCTGGCTCGTCGTCGGGCACGCTCTTGTCGGCAGCACTGCGCTACTGCCGCGAGCAGAAGACGCCGAAGCGGGTGGTGACCTTCGTCTGCGACAGCGGCAACAAGTATCTCTCCAAGGTGTTCGACGACTTCTGGCTGGCCGAACAGGGGCTGGCCGAGAAGGAGCAGCATGGCGACCTGAGCGACCTCGTGGCGCGCTCGCATCGCGAAGGCGGCACGGTGTTCGTCGGCCCCGAGGACAATTTGCTCACCGCCTATGGGCGGATGCGGCGTGGGGACGTGTCGCAGCTGCCAGTGCTGGAAGACGGCAAGCTCGTCGGCATCATCGACGAGGGCGACATCCTGTCCAAGGTCGATGGCCCCTATGACAGCCGCTGGAACCGCTTCAACGCGCCCGTCTCGACCGCCATGGCGAAGGACCTGCACACGCTGCAGGCCAACCAGACGCTCGATGCGCTGCTGCCGATTTTCGACCGCAACGAAGTGGCGATCGTGTTCGACGGCGAAGAATTCGTCGGGCTGATCACCCGGGTCGACCTCATCAACCACCTCAGGCGGACAAAATGACGACACAGAAGAACCGGCTGGCATTTTCGACGCGCACCATCCATGGCGGCCAGAGCCACGACCCGACCACGGGGGCCGTCATGGTGCCGATCTACGCGACGTCGACCTACGGCCAGCAGAGCCCGGGCGTGCACAAGGGTTTTGAATACGCCCGCAGCCAGAACCCGACGCGCTTTGCCTTCGAACGCGCCATCGCCGACCTCGAAAGCGGTTCAGCCGGCTTTGCCTTCGCCTCCGGGCTGGCGGCGATCAGCACGGTGTTCGAACTGCTGGATAGCGGCGCGCATATCGTCGCCACCGACGACATCTATGGCGGCACGTTCCGGCTGCTCGAACGGGTGCGCAAACGCTCGGCCGGGCTGCAAGTGACGTTCGTCGACTTCACAGACCTTGCCGCCGTCAAAGCCGCGATCCGGCCAGAAACCAAGATGCTGTGGGTCGAGACACCGACCAACCCGCTGCTGCGCGTCGTCGACCTCGAAGGCGTGGCGGCTCTCGCCAAGCGCAAGGGCGTGCTGTCGGTCGCCGACAACACCTTCTGCAGCCCCTATCTGCAGCGGCCGCTGGAGCTCGGCATCGACATCGTCGTGCACTCGACGACCAAATATCTCAACGGCCATTCCGACATGGTGGGCGGCTGCGTGGTGGTGGGCGACAACAAGGAACTGCGCGACCAGCTGAAGTTCCTGCAGAACGCCATCGGCGCGATCTCGGGGCCGTTCGACAGCTTCCTCGCCCTGCGCGGCATCAAGACGCTGGCGCTGCGCATGGAGCGCCATTCGCAGAACGGGGCCAAGATCGCGCGCTGGCTGGAAGGCCGCAAGGACGTGCGCCGGGTGATCTATCCAGGACTGGAAAGCCATCCGCAGCACGCCATCGCCAAGGCGCAGATGTTTCATTTCGGCGGCATGATCACGGCCGAACTCGACCGCGATCTCGCCGGCACCAAGCGCTTCCTCGAACGCACCCAGCTGTTCACGCTGGCCGAAAGCCTCGGCGGGGTGGAGAGCCTGATCGAGCACCCGGCGCTGATGACGCATGGCTCGATTCCGGCGGAAAAGCGCGCCGAGATCGGCATCTCGGATTCTCTGGTGCGGCTGTCGGCCGGCATCGAGGACGGCGACGACCTGATCGCCGACCTGGAGCAGGCGCTGGCGGGGTGAGCCGGCAAGGCGCTTGGGCGGCAAGTACCCCCACCCCTTACCCCTCCCCACAAGGGGGAGGGGGATTCTGCGGCACCGCAGCCACCAGATCTTTGACACATCGAGCAAAGCGCCGACCTAATTCCTGGTTCGGACGGCAGGAGATCGCTCCGACGGCGGCAAACCTGGTCCCCTCCCCCTTGTGGGGAGGGGTTAGGGGTGGGGGTAGCTTCAAACTGGCCGTAGCCGACCTCAGGCGCTCTCGAAACCCACCAAAAACTTGCTGAGCAACGCGCCGAGCACGGCACGCTCCTCGGGGGCGAGCCTTTCGACGATGCGCGACTGCGTTGCCACGTGGTCGGTGACGGCCGCGTCGATGGTGGCGAAACCCTTTTCAGTCAGCGAGACAATGAAGCTGCGGCGATCGTCGGGGTTGAGCCGGCGCTCGACCAACCCTGCCTTCTCCAGCTGGTCGACGCGGTTGGTCATGGTGCCGGAGGTAATCATCATTGTGCTAGAGAGATCGCCCGGCGACAGCGCATAGGGCGCACCGGAGCGGCGCAGCGTCGCCAGCACGTCGAAGCTGGCATAGTTCAGTCCGTGGGCGGCGAAGGTCTTTTCCATCTCGCGGCCGAGGTGTTGGGACACCCGGTTGAGGCGGCCGATCAGCCCCATGGGCGCGACGTCGAGGTCGGGCCGTTCGCGGTTCCACTGGGCAAGAATGTCGTCGACGCGATCCATGGCCAAGCTTTCGGGAAAAAATCTCTTGACGTCAAGAGAACTCGTATTATCTTGACGTCAAGATTATTGATGTGGAGATAAACCACCCATGTCCCGCAACTCCGACCTGCTGCTGACGGCCATCGCCCCCGCCATCTGGGGCAGCACCTATATCGTGACGACCGAGTTCCTTCCGGCAGGCTATCCGCTGACGGTGGCGATGCTGCGCGCGCTGCCCGCGGGTCTCCTGTTGTTGCTCCTGGTGCGCCAGCTGCCGCAGGGCATCTGGTGGGCGCGCGTGCTGGTGCTCGGCGCGCTCAACTTCTCTGTTTTCTGGTGGCTGCTGTTCGTCGCCGCCTATCGCCTGCCCGGCGGCGTGGCGGCAACGGTCGGCGCGATCCAGCCGCTGATCGTCATCCTGCTCGCTCGCGCCCTGCTCGGCTCGCCCATCCGCCCGCTGGCGATCATAGCTGCGGTCGCCGGCATGGCCGGCGTGGCGCTGCTGATCCTGACGCCCAATGCGGCGCTCGATCCGATCGGCATCGCGGCAGGACTTGCCGGCGCCGTATCGATGGCGGCTGGCACCGTGCTCAGCCGGCGCTGGCAGCCGCCTGTCACACCGCTGACCTTCACCGCCTGGCAGCTGACGGCAGGCGGCCTGTTGCTTCTGCCGATCGCCCTGTTGCAGGAGCCTTCGCTGCCACCGCTGACGACCGCCAACCTGCTCGGCCTCGCCTGGCTCGGCCTGATCGGTGCGGCCTTGACCTACATCCTGTGGTTCCGCGGTATCGCCAAGCTGGAACCGTCAGTGGTGTCGCCGCTCGGCTTCCTCAGCCCGATGACCGCCGTGATCCTCGGCTGGTCGGTGCTCGGCCAGTCGCTGAGCGCAGCGCAGATCCTCGGCATGATCGTCGTGCTCGGCAGCGTCTGGCTCAGCCAGCGCGCCCAGCAGGCCAAGCCCGCCCGGACCAAGCTCGCCACCGCCTGACGGTCAGTCGCGCCCGGCCCAGGGCACCAGCCTGCGCTCCACAAAGCGCAGGCCGAATTCGAGCACGAAGGCCACCGCTGCGATGACCAGGATACCCATGACGACGACGTCGGTGACGAGGAACTGCGCCGCCGACTGGATCATGAAGCCGAGGCCGCGCGTTGCCGCCACCAGCTCGGCGGCGACCAGCGTGGTCCAGCCGGCTCCGAGCGCGATGCGCAGGCCGGTGAGGATCGACGGCAACGCGCTGGGCAGCACGACTAAGCGGATGACCTGCCGGCGCGTCGCGCCGAGCGAGCGGGCCGCACTGAGACGATCCTGCTGGACGTTGCGCACGCCCGAGGCGGTGGACAGCGCAATCGGCGCCACCATGGCAATAGCTATGACCAGCACCTTGGCGGACTCGCCGATGCCGAACCAGATAATGATCAGCGGCAGGTAGGCGAGCGGCGGGATCGGCCGCAGGAACTCTAGCACGGGATCGAAGATGCCGCGGCCGACGCGGCTCGCGCCGATGGCGAGCCCGATCGGAATGCCGACCAACGTTGCCGCCACCAATGCTGCGAAGACGCGCCCCAGCGAAGCGAGCAGATGCTGGGCAAGCGTCGCGTCGACGAACCCCTGGGAGGCCACCGTCCAGAACTTGGCCAACACATCCTGCGGCGGCGGTAGGAACAACGGCGCGACCAGCCCGAGCCTGGTAACGAGAGTCCATGCCAGAAGGGCTGCCAGTATGGTGATGGCGCTGATGGTGCGCGACGACAGCTCGCGACGGGGTGTATCGCTGCGCGGCCAGCG
The DNA here is from genome assembly GCF_003071665.1 of Aminobacter sp. MSH1. Lineage (GTDB taxonomy): Bacteria > Pseudomonadota > Alphaproteobacteria > Rhizobiales > Rhizobiaceae > Aminobacter > Aminobacter niigataensis. Next base: position 563,812 of record NZ_CP026265.1, read on the forward strand.
CACCGTCGCGCGTTCAGGTTCGGCCAGGTCGCGCCGGCCGCGTTCGGCCTGCAGCAGGGTCATGCCGGCTCTCCCTCGAAAATCGCGTCGGCAAGCTCGGCCCGGGCTGTGGCGAAGGCCGGATCGGCCTTGATCGAGCGGACGGGCTCGCCGGCGGCATAGCGCCGGCTGAAGCCGGCCTCGAAGCTCAGCGCAATGCGGCCGGGATCGGGCGCCATGACGACGACGCGGGTGCCGAGCAGCAGCGCTTCCTCGATGCCGTGGGTGACCATCAGCACGCCGAGATTTCCCGGCGCCCAGATGTCGAGCAGCAGCGTCTGCATGCGCTCGCGCGTCAGCGCATCAAGCGCGCCGAGCGGCTCGTCCATCAGCAGGAAGTCGGGCTCGGCGGCGAGCGCGCGGGCAAGGCCGACGCGCTGGCGCATGCCGCCCGACATCTCCCAAACCGGCTTGTCGCCGAGGCCGTCGAGCCGGACGCGCCTGAGCAGTTCGTTGGCGAGGGCGTGGCGCTGCCGCTCACCGATGCCGCGCACTCTCAGCGCGAAAGCGACGTTGTCGCGCGCCGAGAACCAGGGAAACAGCGCGTCGCTCTGGAAGACGACGGCGCGGTCGGCCCCTGGCCCCTCGATCGGCCGGCCGTCGACCGAGACCTCGCCGTGCTCGGGCACAACCAGGCCCGCGGCGGCGTTAAGCAAGGTCGACTTGCCGCAGCCGGAACGTCCGGTGAGCACGACGAACTCGCCCTGGCCGACGGAGAGCGATGCACCCTCGACCGCCGGCCGAGGCTGCCCGGAATAGCGCACGGCGATGTTGCTGAGCGTAAGCGTCGACATCGTTGGGTCTCCTGGAAAAGGGGATGCCCCGGCCGGGAGGAGCCGGCCGGGGTCTGTGCCCACGCGGGAGGACGCGGGCCGGCTGGCGCCTCAGTTGGAGGCGAGCGCCTCGGTGACGTATTTCGACGTCACGTATTTCGAATAGTCAGGCTGAACGGCGTCGATCTTGCCCTGCTCCTTGAGGAAAGCCGAGGTCGCCGCGACCGCCTTGACCGTGTCGCCGCCGAGGAACTTGACCGAGGCCTGTTCTTCCAGCGTCGGGAAGACGTAGCCCTTGAGCAGGGCCGGCACTTCCTCGACCTTGGCGCCGGTCAGGCGGGCGATCTTCTCGACCTGCGGCGAGCCCTTGTCCCAGGCTTCCGGCTTGGCGAGAAATTCGGCATAGGCAGCACCCGTCACCTTGACGAAGTCACGCACGGCGGCCGGGTTCTTCTCGGCGAAGTCGGCGCGGACGATCCAGGCGTCGAAGGTCGGCGCGCCCCATTCGGCGACCTTGGCCGAGTCGAGCACGACCTTGCCGGAGGTCTTGATCTGGCCCAGCGCCGGATCCCAGACGTAAGCCGCGTCGATGTCGCCGCGCTGCCAGGCGGCGGCGATTTCCGGCGGGCGCAGATTGAGGATTTCGACCGACTTGGGATCGACGCCCTCGTGTTTCAGCGCTGCGAGCAGGCTGTAATGAGTGGTCGAGACGAAGGGCACGGCGACCTTCTTGCCGGCGAGATCGGCGGCCTTGTCGATGCCTGCACCGTTTCGGGCGACGAGCGCCTCGGATTCGCCGATCAGGCCGACGACAAAGATGGTCTCGATCGGCAACTGGCGGCTGGCGGCAGCGGCCAGCGGGCTCGAGCCGACATAGCCGATGTCGACCGCGCCGGATGCGATGGCGGCAATGACATCGGCGCCGGAATCGAACTTGCGCCAGTCGATGCTGGCCTTGGTGGCAGCCTCATAGGCGCCATCGGCCTGCGGCACTTTCGAGGGCTCGACCACCGTCTGGTAGGCGATGGTGATCTTGAGGTCCTCGGCATGGAGGGAGCCGACGGACGGCGCAATAGACAGAGCGGCAACGGTGGCGAGCAGGGCACGGCGCGTGAAATCTGACATGGGCTTCCCCTCGGGGTTGAATGACGATGCCCATTCAGGATGGTAAATTCTACAAACTCTGTAGAGTTAATTTATGCTGCAAAACCCGGCCGGCGAGGAAATGTCCTGCCCGTCTTTGCGGCGTACAGGGCGTTGCCGTTCGCCGTGCGGCGAACGGGCGGCGCCGGGGAACGCGGCAAGTGGGGTCAGACCAAGATACCGATCTCCTCGGCAGCAGCGACGAGAGCCTGCCGCGCCGCCTTGTGCGAGCGGGTGCCGGCCAAGGCGGCGGAGACGATCTCGACCGCCTCGCGGTAGAGCGGGCCGCTGCGCTTGGCGTGCGGCCAATCAACCAGCGCCTCGTAGGCACCCTTGACGGTCGTGACCTCGCGTTGGGTGCTTTCCGGTCCGATGCGAATCGAAACCGGACTGTCAAAGAGCATGCGATCCATAAGGGCCTCCGACGTCCATTCCTTGAGCATCCGATCTCCCCAAACCGGCTCCCCACTTCGGGTCCGATGCTCTGCAACCCCTTTCAACGCACCGGAATCGCTCGGGTTCCGTGTCCAAATCCGCCAAACATCACACCCGTGTTACCCTCCCCAAACCGTGATCCAAAACACCCGTCACCGGCCTGACAAGAAATTCGGCTAGCCGTTGCCGGATGGAATTCTCCGTCGTAGCCTGAGGCGAAGCGATTTTGGGGGATGTACATGACTTCCGCGAACCCGAACCCGTCAGGCAATCATGGCAGAACGCCTGCCCGCGCCAATTCGACATCCTCGCTTGCCTTGCTTGCCCTTTGCCTTTCATTGCCGCTGGCCGCCTGCCAGAAGCAGGAGGCGGCCGAACGGCTGCCGGTGGTGGTCCGCGCGATTGAGGTGAAGCTGTCCGACTTCGCCCCGGCCACGTCGCTGACTGGCGTGATTGCCGCCCGCACGCTCAACAGCCTGTCGTTCCAAGTCGGCGGGCGCGTCTCGGAACGCACGGTCGATGTCGGCCAACGCGTCGAGAAGGGCGAGGTGCTGGCCAGGCTCGATCCGCAGGAGCAGCAGTCCGACGTGCGCGCGGCGCAAGCCAGCCTCGATTCCGCTGACGCGCAACTGCGGCAGGCGTCGGCTGCCTTCGAGCGCCAGAAGACCCTGCTGGCCCAGGGCTTCACGACGCGGCGCGAATATGACCTCGCCGAGCAGTCCCTGCGCGTGGCGCGAAACGGGGTCGAAGCCGCGCAGAGCCAGCTTGCCAATGCCAAGGACAGGCTGGGCTATACCGAATTGAAGGCCAGTGCGTCCGGCGTGGTGACGGCACGGACGATCGAGGTCGGCCAGGTGGTGCAGGCGGCACAGACGGTGTTCACCGTTGCCGAGGACGGCGACCGCGACGCGGTGTTCAACGTCGACGAGGCCATGGTTGCCCGGACCCCGGTGGCGCCGGTGGTCAGGATATCATTGATCTCCGACCCGAAGATCGAGGCGACAGGCGAAGTGCGCGAGGTCTCGCCAGCCGTCGACCCGGCCTCCGGCTCGATCCGCGTCAAGGTGGCGGTGCCCGACACGCCGGCACAGATGCCGCTCGGCGCGGCGATTACAGGCACGATCACCGCCAAGCCACAACAGGCCATCGTGCTGCCGTGGCAGGCGCTGATGTCGGAGAATGGCCGGCCGGCCGTGTGGACCGTCGACCCCGGCACCAAGGCGGTGGCGATGGTGCCGATCGAGGTGCTGTCGTTCGCTTCCGGCGTCGTGGTCGTGTCGAAGGGACTGGAGGCAGGGCAAACCGTCGTCGCGCAAGGCGGCCAATTGCTGAGCCCCGGCCAGGTGGTGGAGGTGGCACCATGAGATCACTCGCGCCGATCGGCCTGATGGCCGTGCTGGCACTGGCCGGCTGCAGCCAGGAACAGGCCCCGCCTCCCGAGGTGATCCGCCCGGTGCTGTCCATCGTCGTCGAACCGCATGCACGGACGGTGCAGGGTTTCGCCGGCACCATCCAGCCGGAATTTTCCGCAGACCTCGCCTTCCGCCTGCTCGGGCGGCTGGTGGCGCGCGACGTCGGCGTCGGCGACCAGGTCGCCAAGGGCACAACGCTCGCGGCCATCGACCCGCTGGCGCTGGAGCTGTCGATGCAGTCGGCACGCGCCGACCTGTCGACCGCCGAGGCGCAGTTCGCCAACGCCTCGGCCAGCGAAGAACGCCAGCGCACCCTGCTCCAGGAATCCAACACGTCGCAGGCAGTCTACGATTCCGCCAAGCAGGCACTTGATTCGGCTGCTGCCAACGTCGAAAGGGCGCGCGCTGCCCTTGCCAAGGCACAGGAACAGCTCGGCTATGCCCGGCTGTTCTCCGATTTCGACGGCATCGTCACCGCTACCGGCGCCGAAGTCGGCCAGACCGTTTCGCCCGGACAGATGGTGGTGACCGTGGCGCGCTCCGACGCCCGCGAGGCGGTGGTGGACGTTCCCGACCAGATGGCGAGCGAACTGAAGGAAGGCGTCGAATTCGAAGTGTCGCTGCAATCGGCGCTGTCGCTGCGCACCAAGGCGCATGTCCGCGAGATCGCGCCGCAGGCCGATGCGTCGACACGGACCCGGCGGGTGCGGCTGGCGCTGACCGACCCGCCGACCGCCTTCCGGCTGGGTTCGACGGTGACGGCCGTGCCGGTATTGAAGGCCGACGAGGCGATCGACCTGCCGCTGTCGGCGCTTCTGGAGAAGGATGGCAAGAACTTCGTCTGGGTCGTCGACCAGGCTGCGTCGACGGTCAGCCTGCAGGATATCGAGGTCAAGGCAAAGGATGGCGCCAGCTTCACCGTGGACGGCTTGACGGCGGGGACGCGGGTGGTGACTGCCGGGGTGAACAGCCTCGCAGAAGGCCAGAAGGTCCGCATTCCAGAGGGGGCGTAGCGTGAAGGGTTTCAATCTTTCCGACTGGGCACTGAGCCACCGCTCGATGGTCTGGTATTTCATGCTGATCTTCACGATCGCCGGGGTGTTCGCCTATCTCAACCTCGGCCGCGAGGAAGACCCGAGCTTCACCATCAAGACCATGCTGATCCAGGCCAACTGGCCGGGCGCCTCGGTCGACGAGACGACCAGGCAGGTGACCGACCGGATCGAGAAGAAGCTCGAGGAGCTGGAAAGCCTCGACTTCAGCCGCAGCGTGACCACCGCCGGCCAGACGATCATCTTCGTCAACCTGAAGCCGACGACCAAGGCACGCGACGTCGCCCCGACCTGGGTGCAGGTCCGCAACATGGTGGGCGACCTAAGGCCCAACTTCCCGCAAGGGGTGCAGGGGCCATTCTTCAACGACCGCTTCGGCGACGTGTTCGGCAATGTCTATGCCTTCACGTCGGACGGGCTGTCGATGCGCCAGCTGCGCGACCATGTCGAGACTGTGCGCACTCGCATCCTGACCATTCCGAATGCCGGCAAGGTGGAGCTGATCGGCGCCCAGGACGAGGTCATCTATCTCGAATTCTCGACACGCCAGATCGCGGCGCTCGGCCTCAACCAGCAGGCAGTCATCGCCAGCCTGCAATCGCAGAACGCGATCGCGCCGTCGGGCGTCATCCAGGCCGGGTCGGAACGCATCGCGGTGCGTGTCGGCGGCCAGTTCACCTCGGAGGAAAGCCTGAGGGCAATCAACCTCAGGGTCAACGACCGCTTCTTCCGGCTGAGCGACGTCGCCACCATCAGCCGCGGCTATGTCGATCCGCCGACCGCGCTGTTCCGGGTCAATGGCGAGCCGGCGATCGGGCTGGCGATAGGCATGAAGCCCAACGCCAACCTGCTGGAATTCGGCGAAGCGCTGAAGGAGCTGATGCATGAGGTGACGGGCGAACTGCCGATCGGCGTCGGCGTGCACCAGGTTGCCGACCAGCCGGCCATTGTCGAGCATGCCGTCTCCGGCTTCACGCGGGCGCTGTTCGAGGCCGTCGCGATCGTGCTCGCCGTTTCCTTCATCAGCCTGGGCATGCGCGCCGGCTTCGTTGTCGCGCTGTCGATCCCGCTGGTGCTGGCGATCACCTTCCTGGTCATGGCCTATCTGGGCATCTCGCTGCAGCGCATCTCGCTCGGCGCGCTGATCATCGCGCTGGGGCTTCTTGTCGACGATGCGATGATTGCGGTGGAGATGATGGTAGCGCGGCTGGAGGTCGGCGACTCGCTAAGGAAAGCGGCGACCTATGTCTACACCTCGACGGCGTTTCCGATGCTGACCGGCACACTGGTCACCGTCGCCGGCTTCGTGCCGATCGGGCTGAACAGCAGCCAGGCCGGCGAATACACCTACACGCTGTTCGTGGTCATCGCGGTGTCGCTGCTCTTGTCATGGATCGTGGCGGTGCTGTTTGCGCCGCTGCTCGGCGTCACGCTCCTGCCGGCAACGATGAAGAAGCACAACGAGCGGCCAGGCCGCGTTGCCGCGGGCTTTTCCCGCATCCTCAATTGGGCGGTGCGCCGCCACTGGCTCACCATCATCGCCACCGTCGTGCTGTTCGCGTTGTCGGTCGTCGGGCTGACCTTCGTGCAGCAGCAGTTCTTCCCGCCCTCCGACCGGCCCGAACTGATCGTCGACTGGAACCTGCCGCACAACAGCTCGATCGCCGAGACGCGCGCCGAGATCGAGCATTTCGAGGAGATCGCGCTGAAGGGCAATGCCGATATCGACCACTGGAGCTCGTATATCGGCCAGGGCGCAGTGCGCTTCGTGCTGGCCTACGACGTGCAGCCGGCCAATCCCTATTTCGGCCAGACGGTCATCGTCACCAAGGATCTGGAAGCGCGGCATCGGGTGCAGCCGGCGATCGAGAAGATCCTGCGGGAACAGTTCGTCGGCACCGACGCCTTCGTCAAGACGCTGGAACTCGGCCCGCCGGTGGGCCGGCCGGTGCAATATCGCGTCAGCGGTCCCGACGTGCAGACGGTACGGACCCTGTCGCAGCAGCTGGCCGGCATCATCTCCGCCAATCCGAAGATTCAGGCGCCGAGCTTCGACTGGAACGAGCCGTCGCGCGTGCTCAAGGTCGAGGTGCTGCAGGACAAGGCGCGCCAGCTCGGCATCACCTCCGAAGATATCGCCAGCGCGATGAACAGCGTGGTCGGCGGCGTGGCGATCACCCAGGTGCGCGACGCGACCTACCTGATCAACGTAGTGGTGCGGGCCCAGGACGTCGAGCGCGGCTCGATCGAGACGCTGCGCAACCTGCAGATCCCGACCGGCAATGGCGAGGCGATCCCACTCGCGACGGTCGCCGACTTCCGCTACGAACTGGAACAACCGACGATCTGGCGGCGCAGCCGGATGCCCACAATCACCGTCAAGGCCGGCATGGTTGGCGACACCTTGCCCGACACCGTGGTTGCAGAACTCAAGCCCGCGGTCGAGGCTTTCGCCGCCAAGCTGCCGGCGGGCTACGCGGTCGTGACCGGCGGCTCGGTCGAGGAAAGCGTGAACAGCCAGGGTCCGATCATTGCCGTCGTGCCGCTGATGCTGTTCATCATGGCGACGGTGCTGATGATCCAGCTGCAGAGCTTCCAGCGGCTGTTCCTGGTGGTGGCTGTGGCGCCGCTGGGCTTGATCGGCGTGGTGGCGGCGCTGGTGCCGACCGGCCAGCCGCTCGGCTTCGTGGCGCTGCTCGGGGTGCTAGCGCTGGTCGGCATCCTGATCCGCAATTCGGTGATCCTGATCGTGCAGATCGAGGAGCTGATCGCCACGGGCGCAGACAAATGGCACGCGGTGATCGAAGCCTCGGAGCACCGCATGCGGCCGATCGCACTGACCGCTGCCGCAGCCAGCCTGGCGCTGATCCCGATCGCGCGCGAGGTTTTCTGGGCGCCTATGGCCTATGCGATGATGGGCGGCATCCTCGCCGGCACCGCGATCACGCTGCTGTTCCTGCCCGCGCTCTATGTCGCCTGGTTCAGGATCAAGGAGCCGAGCGAGGCGACGCCGACGACCGAGGCTGCCGAGGCCGTTGTCGGGTAGCGAGCGTTTTTCGGCGGCTCAGTGCAGGCCGCCGACGCCGAGCAGCTTTTCCACCACTTCGGGCTGGGCGGACAGCTCCGCAGGCGTGCCCGACCAGGCGATGCGGCCGCGCTCGAGGATGATGGCGCGGTCGGCGAAATCGAGCGCGCTCTGGATGCGCTGCTCGACCAGGACGACGGTCATCTCGCCGCCCGAGGCCAGTTGCGAGAAAGCCACCATCAGCTCTTCACAGATGACCGGCGCCAGGCCCTCCAGAGGTTCGTCGAGCAACAGCACGGTCGGCTTGCCGAGGATGGTGCGGGCAGTGGACAGCATCTGCTGTTCGCCGCCGGAAAGCTGGGAGCCAAGGTTCCTGCGACGCTCTTTGAGGCGCGGGAACATCTGGTAGGCTTCCTCGATCGCCGAGCGGTCGCGACCCTTGAGCCCGACGAAGAGGTTTTCCTCGACGGTGAGCGAAGGAAAGATGCAACGCGCCTGTGGCACGTAGCCGAGGCCGCTGCGAGCACGCGCCGAGCTTTCCTGGCTGCTGAGATCGGTGCCGCCGAGGCGGATGGAACCGCCATAGCGCCTGGTCTGGCCGGCGATGGTGGCGAGCAACGTCGTCTTGCCCATGCCGTTGCGGCCGAGCACGGCAAGCCGCGAGCCGGCGGGCACGGAGAAAGAGACGTTCTCCAGCACGCGCGTCGGGCCGTAGCCGGCGCTCAGGTCGGCGACTTCAAGCGGCGCTGCGGTCATTGGCGTAGCTTCCGAGATAGGCTTCACGCACACGGGCGTCCCTGGTGACGTCCTGCGGCGAACCGTCGAAGATGATGGCGCCGGCGGCGAGCACGATGACACGCCTGGCGAAGCGGAAAACGAGATCCATGTCGTGCTCGATCATCAGCACGGCGAGGTCGGACGGCAGGCCGGCAAGGGCGGCCTCGATGCGCGGCGTGTCGCTCTGGGGTACGCCGGCTGCCGGCTCGTCGAGCAGCAGCACCTTGGGCTTGAGCGCCAGGGCGAGCGCGATCTCGAGCAGGCGCTGCTGGCCATAGGCGATCTCGGCGACCTTGCGGGTGGCGATGTGATCGAGGCCGAGCGTGCGCAGCAGTTCGGCGACCTCGGCCATGACGTCCGCCTTGGCCTGGTAGTGGCCGAAGATCGCGCCGGTGCGGCCGGTGCGCTGCATCACGGCGAGCGCCAGGTGTTCTTCCGGCGTCATGTCGGGAAACAGGCGCGTGACCTGGAACGAGCGGACGAGGCCCTGGCGGACACGCGGCGTCGGCCCGAGGGCGGTGACATCGTTGCCGCCGAGCAGAACCTTGCCGGAATCGGGTTCGAGATGGCCGGTGACGAGATTGACGAAGGTGGTCTTGCCGGCGCCGTTGGGGCCGATCAGGGCCACGCGGTCGCCGGGGTTCATGGTGATCGACACGTCCTGCGTGACGGCCAGGCCGCCGAACGCCTTGTTGAGGTTCTGGACCTGGAAGACCGGGCTCATTTGCCGTTCCCCCTCAACCGATCGGCAAGCGCGAGCGCCGTGCCGTAGAGCCCACGCGGCGCAAACAGCACCACCGCGATGAGGAGTGCACCGACGATGGTGAGCCAGTGGAACGGATTGGCCGCCGAGACGAAATCCTCGAACCACATGAAGCTGACGGTCCCGATCAGCGCGCCATAGAGCGAGCCGGTGCCGCCAAGCACGAGCATCACCAGCGCTTCGGCGGAGAGCGTGAAGCTGAGCGAGTCGAGGCCGACGACCTGGGTGGAGATGGCGTTGAGCGCGCCGCCTGTGCCTGCCACGGCGCCCGAGATGACATACATCTTGAGCAGCGTGCCCTGGACCGAAGCGCCCATCGCGCGGATGCGGATCGGGTCTTCCTTGATGCCGCGGCAAAGCATGCCGAAGGGCGAACGGGTGATCAGCCGCAGCACGATGAAGGCGATGACCACCAGCGCGACGGCGAAGCCGTAGGCCGTGCGGCCCCAGAGATCGAAGGCGAACATACCGAAGATCGGGTCGGGCGAAATGCCCGACAGGCCGTCGCTACCACCGGTATACACGGAGGCCTTGTTGGCAGCCTCGTGGAACAGGTGGACGACGGCGATGGACAGCACCAATTGCGCCAGTCCATGGCCGCGCAGGATGACCGCGCCGGAGACGATGCCGGCAACAGCGCCGCCAATGGCACCAACCACGACCATCAGCAGCGGATCGGTGATGCCGAAATGGACCGCGGCGATGCCCGAGGCGTAGGCGCCGGCGCCGAAGAGTGCGGCATGGCCAAGCGTGGCGACACCGCAGAAACCAGTGACGAGATCGATCGACAACACCAGGAGTGCAATGCCCAGGATGCGGGTCAGCAGCGCCAGATTGTTGGGGAACAGGAAGTAGCCGATGGCAGCGACGGCCAGGATCACTGCGAGGCCGACGAGGTCGCGCTTGAGCCAGTTCGGACGAGCGGCGGCCTCAGGCTTGGCGGCGGAGGTGGTTTCGATGGCGGCCATCTAGCTTCTCCTGCCCAAAAGGCCGCGCGGGAAGACGCAGACGATGGCGATGACGGCGAGGTAGAAGAAGAACTCGCCATATTCGGGCAGAAGATAGCGGCCTGTGGTGTCGATGGCGCCGAGCAGCAGGCAGGCGAGCAGTGCGCCGGGGATGGAACCTGCGCCACCGACCGAGACGACGACGAGAAAGGTCACCATGTAGCGCAGCGCGTAATAGGGCTCGATCGGAAGGAGCTCGGCGCCGACAATGCCACCGAAGGCGGCGAGGCCGACGGCAACCGCGAAGCTGACGGCATAAACGATGCGGGTGCGCACGCCGAGCGAGGCGGCCATGGCGGCATTGTCGACCGAGGCGCGCAGCTTGACGCCGAAGGACGTCCTTTCGATCAGGTACCAGAGCGCACCCGCAACAGCGACGCCGCAGGCGATGGCGAACAGCTTGTGGGCGGCAATCGAGCGGAAGCCGAGATCGACCGGACCGCGTAGCGTCTCGGGCAAAGGAATGGTCTTCAGCGTCGGGCCGAAGACGTAGTTGGCGATGCCGATGACGCAGAAGGTGATGCCGATGGTCATCAGCACCTGGGTAAGCTCGGGCGCGCCATAGATGCGGCGGTAGAGGAACCGCTCGACCGGGATGGCGATGATGATGGTGCCGACCACCGCGGCGAGGATGGCGACGCCGTAGCCGAAGCCGAGCGTCTGGGTGGCGTAAGAAGCGATGTAGCCGCCGATCATGGCGAATGCGCCATGGGCGAGGTTGACCACGCGCATCAGGCCCATGGTCACCGAAAGTCCTATTGAGATGACGAACAGCACCATGCCATAGGCAAGGGCGTCGATCCCAACGCTGAGAACGGTTTGCATCGTTTGATCCAGCAGCAGCCCGGACGCGTCAGGCATCCGGGCCCTGTCGTTGGCGTAACGCTGTTACTTCAGAGCCGCAAGGCCGGGGTCGCCCTGCTTTTCGAAGGTCGCGATTTCCTTGTTGTAGAAGGTGCCGTCCTCGGCCTTGGCGACCTCGCGCAGATAGATGTTCTGCGTCATGTGACGGCTCTCGGGATCGATGGAGACCGGGCCGCGCGGGCTTTCCCAGGCAAGGCCCTTGACGGCGTCGACCGCCTTCTGGGCGTCCTGCTCGCCGCCGGTGGCCTCGATCATCTTGTAGATGACGTGCATGCCGTCATAGGCGCCGACCGAGGGGAAGGACAGTTCGGCCGGATTACCGATAGCCTTGTGCGCCGCCTCGACGAACTTCTTGTTCTCGGCCGAGTCATGCGAGACGGCGTAGTGGAAGGTGGTGAGCAATCCGGATGCGGCTTCGCCGAGCGCCGGCAGATCGGACTCCTGCGTCAGGTCGCCGGGTGCGAGGAACTGCACGCCTGCCTTGGCAAGGCCGTTGTCATTGTAGGCCTTGACGAAGCCGAGCGTGGTCGGGCCCGACGGCAGGAAGGCGAAGACGGCGTCGGCGCCGGAATCCTTGACGCGCTGCATGATCGGGCTGAAGTCGTTGGTCGACAGCGGCATGCGGACGGAATCGACAACCTCGCCGCCTTCAGCGGTGAAGGTGGTCTTGAAGGCGTTCTCGGAATCGACACCCGGGCCGTAGTCGGAGACCACCGTGATGACCTTCTTGACGCCGCGCTCCTTGGCGACCTTGGCCATCGGAGCCGAGGTCTGCCAGGTGGTGAAGGATGTGCGCACGACCAGCGGGCTCTTGGTGACGATCGCCGAGGTGGCGGCGTTCATGACGACCAGCGGCACGTTGGCCTGCTCGAGCAGCGGGGTGACCGCCATCGCGTCAGGGGTGAAATAGAAGCCTGCGAGATACTGCACACCTTCCTTGACGACCAGTTCCTGGGCCAGCGCCTTGGACTGGGCCGGGTCGGCAGCCGGCAGGTCGCGGTAGACGATCTCGATGTCGTCGTCGCCGACCTTGGCGCCGTTGAGCGCGATCCAGGCGTCGATGCCGGCCTTGAAGTTCTTGCCCTGGATGGCGAACGGGCCGGAGAACGGACCGACGACGCCGACCTTGATGGTGTCGGCGAAGGCGGTGCCGGAAAGCGCAAGTACCGCCAGGGCGGCCAAAACAGACTTCTTCAATTTTTCCTCCATCTGGACGAGCCGGCACTGTCGCGCGCGCCGGTCTCGGTATGTCCGTAGCCAAGTGTCATGTTCGAAACGGTAATGTAAAATGAAAAGAATCGCGCAATCCATAACCTGAAAGATATGTGACTGGCGCGATTCCCTTGGATCAATAAGGCAGCCCGACATAGTTTTCGGCGAGCGAGGCGGATGCCGCCTGCGAGTGGACGAGATAGTCGAGTTCGGCCTCCTGGATGCGCTGGCCGAAGTCGTCGGTGTCGGGGAAACGGTGCAGCATGGTGGTCATCCACCAGGAGAACCGCACCGCCTTCCAGACGCGCGACAGGGCGCGGGCCGAATAGGCGTCGATGCCTGCCTGCGACCTGTCCTGATAGAATTCGCGCAGGCCCCAGTAGAGGTAACGCACGTCGCTGGCGGCGAGGTTGAGACCCTTGGCGCCGGTGGGCGGCACGATGTGGGCGGCGTCGCCAACGAGGAACATACGGCCGAAGCGCATCGGCTCGGCGACGAAGGAGCGCAGCGGCGCGATCGACTTCTCGAAGGACGGGCCGGTGACGACGCGCGCCGCAGCCTCGGGTGGCAGGCGCCGGCGCAGCTCGTCCCAGAAGCGCTCGTCGCTCCAGTCCTCGACGTGATCATCGAGCGGGCACTGGACATAGTAGCGGCTGCGGTGGGTCGAGCGCATCGAACACAGCGCAAAGCCCCTGGGATGGTTGGCATAGATCAGCTCGTGGTCGGCCGGCGGCACCTCGGCCAGGATGCCGAGCCAGCCGAACGGGTATGCACGCTCATAGGTCCTGATGGAGCCTTTGGGCGCCGATTTGCGGCTGATGCCATGGAAGCCGTCGCAGCCGGCGATGAAATCGCAATCTATGCGGTGGGTAGCGCCATCCTTCTCGTAGGTGACGAAGGGCGTGTCGCTGTCGAACCCCTGCGGCAGCACGTTCTTGGCATCGTAAATCGTGGTCAATCCCGCCGCCTCGCGCTTGTCCATCAGGTCGTGCGTCACCTCGGTCTGACCGTAGACCGTGACGCGCTTGCCGCCGGTGAGTTGGGCAAGGTCGATGCGATGCAGCCGGTTGTCGAAGGCGAGCGAGATGCCCTCGTGCGGCAGGCCTTCGGCATGCATGCGCGCGCCGGCGCCAGCTTCGTCGAGCAGGTCGACCATGCCCTGTTCCAGCACGCCGGCACGGACGCGGCCGAGCACATAGGAGCGATCGACGCGCTCGAGGATGACGTTGTCGATGCCGCTATTGGCGAGCAGTTGCCCGAGCAGGAGCCCGGACGGGCCGGAGCCGATGATGACCACCTGAGTACGCATCTTTTTTCCTTCTACCCGCACCGCCTGCCATCGAGCTGCGGGCCTTCGGCACGCCAAGGTTCAGGCGTTTTGTTGACGGGTGCCGCCAGCTAGTTGCCCGGCCGCGCCCCTATGCTTTCGATCTGGCCGGCGAGTGCCGCCGCCTGCCTGAGCGCCGCCGCCGCCGCCACGGCCATCTGCGGCAGGAGCAGCCATTCCAGCGTCCAAGCCGATCCCGAGCGTTCCTGCTCATGCACCAAAGCGTGGTGCATGCCCGACAGTTGCGTGGCGTTGAAGCGCGCCAGCGTCACCAGCACCTCCGCCGCCACCGGGTTCTGCTTGTGGGGCATCGCAGAGGAGCCGCCGCCTCCGGCGAGCGCAATCTCTGAGCCGTCCTGCGCCATCAGGGCAACGTCCTGGCCGAACTTGCCGAGGCTACCGGTGATGAGCGACAGCAGGCCGGCGAAATCGGCCAACCGGTCGCGCTGGCTGTGCCATTGCGGGGCGTCGTAGAGGCCCAGCTTTTCGGCCTGCGATTTCCGCACGGCGAGCGCCTTGTCGCCAAGCTTTTCCAGCGTACCGGCGGCACCGCCGAACTGGACGACGAGAAGTTCGTGGCGGATCGCAGCCAGCCGCGCGCGGTTGCGTTCGACCGGTTCGCGCCAGGCGCGGACACGGTCGGCGACGGTGATTTCGATCGCCGCCTGCATGCGCGTGCGGCCCATCAGCGGACGGGCACCAAATCTCTTCTCCACCGCCGCCAGCTTTGCGGCCGCCTCGGCGAGCAGCGCATCGAGGCGCTCGACAACCGGCTTGAGACGGAGCACCAGCGCCGTGTCGACGACATCCTGGCTGGTGGCGCCGAAATGGACCTTGTCGCCATGCGGCGCGCCAACTGCCGAACGCAACTGGCGTACCAGTTCGGGCACGACCACGCCATCGCGGGCGACGGCATTCCTGAGAGCCGCAACGTCGGGCTCGAACGAGGCGAGTGCGGCGACAATCGCATCGGCTGCCTCGCGGCCGATCACGCCCTCGCCTGCCTCGGCCTCGGCCAGTGCGCGCTCGAAGGCAAGCATGGCGGCCAGTTCCGCGTCGGCGGAGAACTGGCGCGCAGTCTCCTCGTCGCCGAGAAGGCCGGACAGCAAAGGGTGATCGAAGGGAGACACGGTCATGTGCTCAGACGTCGAAGAACACGGTTTCGTTGTCACCCTGCAGGTGGATGTCGAAGACATAGACATCGTCCTGGCGCGAGGCGATCAGCGTCGGCACACGCGAGCGATGCTCGATGCGGGCCAGCACCGGGTCCTCGGCATTGGCCTGTTCTTCGTCGGCAAAATACATCCGTGTCTGCAGGCCGAGATTGATGCCGCGGGCAACGATCCAGAAGGTGATGTGCGGGGCCATGAGCAGGCCGGGCTTGTAGGGCACACGGCCCGGCTTGATGGTCTCGAACAGACATTCGCCCGAGACCATGTCGGTCGGCATGCGGCCCCAGCCGGTGAAATTGGGATCGGCGGCGCCGCGAATTTCGGTCGGAGAGTTGTAGAGGCCGGCGGCATCGGCCTGCCAGATCTCGATCAGCGCATCCTTGAGGGGCGTGCCGGTGCCGTCGAGCACGCGGGCGCGCACGGTGATGCGCTCGCCCTTGGTCTTGTCGTTGACCATTTCCGTGCCGAGGTCCTTTTCGAAGACGCCGGCGATGCCGCAGAAATTGGGGGTGAGCCCGATATGGACATAGGGCCCGGCGGTCTGCGAGGGGCTTTCCCTAAGCCGGTTCAGCGACTGGACCATCAGTTGCCCTCCAGACGGTTTTCGAACACCGACGAGCGGCGGCCGCGCAGCACGATGTCGAACTTGTAGGCGCACGCATCCATCGGGATGGTCGACTGCATGTCGAGCGCCGCGATCAGCGTCTCGACGGCTGCCCGGTCGGGGATGGTCCTGACGATCGGGCAGAGCCAGATCAGCGGGTCGCCCTCGAAATACATCTGGGTGATCAGCCGCTGGGCAAAGCCATGGCCGAAGACCGAGAAGTGGATGTGGGCGGGGCGCCAGTCGTTGACGCCGTTCGGCCAGGGATAGGGGCCGGGCTTGATCGTACGAAAGGCGTAGGAACCGTCTTCGCCGGTGATGGTGCGGCCGCAGCCGCCGAAATTGGGGTCGAGGGCGGCGATGTAGCCCTCCTTCTTGTGGCGGTAGCGCCCGCCGGCATTGGCCTGCCAGAACTCGAGCAGTACGCCCGGCACGCCCTTGCCGCGCTCGTCGAGCACGCGGCCATAGACGATGATGCGCTCGCCGATGGCGCTCTCGCCCGGCTTGGCGAAATTGTGGATCAGGTCGTTGTCGAGCTCGCCCAGCATGCCGTGGCCGAAGACCGGGCCGGTGATCTCGGAAATGGTGGTGTCGAGCGACAGCAGCGCCTTCTGCGGAGAACGCAGGACCGAGGTCTTGTAGCCAGGCGTGTAGGCCGGCGGATGCCAGGAGCGGTCGCGCTGGAAGAAGGCGCCGATCTCGGGCTGGCGGTTCGGCTTGGGGTCAATGCTCATCGGCCCGCATCCATTTCGGCAAAGACCTGCTTGGCGATCTTGATGGCGCGGTTGGCCGCCGGCACGCCGGCATAGATCGCGACATGGAGGAAGGTTTCGCAGATGTCCTCGCGCGACGCCCCGGTGTTGGCGGTGGCGCGCACATGCATCGCCACCTCCTCGTCATGGCCCAGGGCTGCCAGCAGTGCCAGCGTCACCATCGAGCGCTCGCGCTTGGTCCAGGTCGGGCGCGCCCAGACCGTGCCCCAGGCGGCTTCGGTGATCAGTTCCTGGAACGGCCGGTCGAAATCGGTGGAGGCCGTTTCGGCGCGGTCGACATGGGCATCGCCGAGTACCGAGCGTCGGACGGCGAGACCCTGGCGATACCTGGTCGAGGCTGGCGCCGATGCGTTCATTGTCAAATCACTCCAGTGGAAGGCGGGCGATGAAGCGCCTGATGAGGGCGACGAGTTCGTCCGGCTTTTCGACGCAAGGGATATGGCCGGCGCCGTCGATGATCTTGAAGCGCGAGCCGGGAATGAGATCAGCCATCGAGCGCACCAGTGCAGGCGGCGTCGAGCCGTCCTGGTCGCCGACGACGCAAAGCGTGGGCACGGCAATCGCCTTGGCCGCCTCGGTGTAGTCGGCGTCGCGCAAGGCGGCACAGGTGCCGGTGTAACCGGCGAGCGGCTGGCGCGACAGCATGTTGCGGTAGCCAACGAGGTCAGGCTGGCGCTGCTCGTGAAACTCGGGCGTGAACCACAGCTTCATCACGCCATCGGCGATCGAGGCGATGCCGTCCTGTTCGACGGCGGCGATGCGCGTGTTCCAGCTGTCGTTGGTGCCGATCTTGTGGGCGGTGTCGCAGAGGACAAGCGCGCGGACGAGATCGGGGCGCCTGGCATAGAGGCCCTGCGCGATCAGCCCGCCGACCGACAGGCCACAAACGATGGCGTTCTTGACGTTAAGATGATCGAGCAGGCCGGCAAGATCGCCGACATGGTCGTCCATCGAATAAGGAGCCGTCCCCGTGTCCGAAAGACCATGGCCGCGCTTGTCGTAGGTGACGATGGGAAAGTCGCCGGCAAGGCGGACGATGACGTCGCGCCAGATGCGGAAATCGGTGCCCAGCGAATTGGCAAACACCAGGACCGGCTTGTCTGCAGGCCCGCCGATGAGCTGGTGGTGCAGCGTGACGCCGCCGATGTCTGTGAATTGCACTCGATTTCTCCTCTAGAAGACAGTGGATGAGATGTTTGGTTTGGTAAAATGATATTTTGTGGCCTTCTCTTAACTCCTGGGTTATGAAAAGCCCATGATCGAAAGCCGTGTCAGGTTCCGCCACCTCCAGACATTCCTAGAAGTCGCGCGCCAGAAAAGCGTGGTCAAGGCGGCCGGGCTGCTGAACGTCAGCCAACCGGCGGTGACCAAGACGATCCGCGAACTGGAGGAAGCGCTCGGCGTCAGCGTGTTCGAGCGCGACGGCCGCGGCATCAAGATCACGCGCTCGGGCGAAGTGTTCATGCAGCATGCCGGCATGGCGATCACCGCGCTGCGCCAGGGCATCGATTCGGTCGCCAATGCACGGGCAGAGGGCGGGCCGCCGATCCGCATCGGCGCGCTGCCAACCGTTTCGGCGCACATCATGCCGCGGGCGATGAGCCTTTTCCTCGGCGAGGACACGGGCGCCACGATCAAGATCGTGACCGGCGAGAACGCGGTGCTGCTGGAGCAGCTCAGGCTCGGCGAGCTCGACCTCGTGGTCGGCCGCCTGGCCGCGCCCGAGAAGATGACCGGCTTCTTCTTCGAGCACCTCTATTCCGAGCAGGTGGTATTCGTGGTGCGCGCCGGCCATCCGCTGCTCAAGGGCGACACCGACGTGTTCGAGCGGTTGGGCGAGTTCCCGCTGCTGATGCCGACACGCGGCTCGATCATCCGGCCCTTCGTCGAGCGCTTCTTCATCACCAATGGCGTCGCCTCGATCCCGACCGAGATCGAGACCGTGTCGGACTCGTTCGGCCGCGCCTTCGTGCGCCAGAGCGATGCCGTTTGGATCATCTCGCATGGCGTGGTCAGCGACGAGATCAAGGCCGGTACGCTGAAGATGCTGCCGGTGGACACCACGGAGACACGCGGCCCGGTGGGGCTGACCATGCGCACCGACACGCAGCCTTCAGCGGCATTTTCGATCCTGCTCAAGACGATCCGCGAAGCTGCCGCCGAGCGCGGCTGAGAGCCGCGCCCCCTCGCAATGGCGAGATGCATTCGCTACATACGCTGTAAGCTTGAAATGAGGATGCGATGGCCGAGAAAACCGAAGGGCGAAAGACGATCGTTTTGACCGGAGCCAGCCGCGGCATCGGCCATGCGACTGTGAAGCGCTTTTCGCGCGAAGGCTGGCGCGTCATCACCTGCTCGCGCCAGGCATTTTCCGACGACTGCCCATGGCCCGCCGGTCCGGACGACCACATCAAGGTCGACCTTGCCGACCAGGGCGACGTCGGCAGCGCCGTTTCGGAAATCCGCCAACGGCTGGAAAAAGAAGGCGGCCTGCTGCACGCGCTGGTCAACAATGCCGGCATCTCGCCCAAGCACAAGGGTGGCGGCCGCATGAACTCGATCGACACGCCGATGCATGTCTGGCGCGACGTGTTCCAGGTCAATTTCCTGGCGCCGATCATGCTGGCGCGCGGCCTGTTCAAGGAACTGGCCGCTGCCAAGGGTTCGGTGGTCAACGTGACCTCGATCGCCGGAACGCGCGTCCACCCCTTTGCCGGCACCGCCTATGCAACGTCGAAGGCCGCGCTCGGCGCGCTGACGCGCGAAATGGCCGCCGACTTCGGCCCGCACGGCATCCGCGTCAACGCGATCGCGCCCGGCGAAATCGACACTGCGATCCTGTCGCCGGGCACGGACAAGATCGTCGAGACGATCCCGATGCGACGCCTCGGCCTGACCTCAGAGGTTGCCGACATCATCTACTTCCTGTGCTCGGGCCAGGCATCCTACGTCACCGGCTCCGAGATCCACATCAACGGCGGCCAGCACGTGTGAAGCGATTCGTCCTTCTCCCCTTGTGGGGTGAGAAGTGGTGGCCGCAGGCCAGGAAAAGCCAACGATTTGGCTTTTCCAACGACGCACGCCCGGTGCCTTGGCGGAGGGCCGGGTGGTGCCCCAGCTTCCCTTCTCGCCTTGTGGGAGAAGGGAAGGCGCCATCGCCAAACGAAAAAGCCCGCCATTTGGCGGGCTTTTTGCTGATGACAGAGGTACCGTCGGTCAGGCCTTGACCTGTTTCGCCGCCTCGTCGAGCGACTTTTCGACCGCGTCGAAGATGTCGTCGACCTGCTTGTCGTTGATGATCAGCGGCGGGCAGAAGGCCAGCGCGTCGCCCATGTTGCGGGAGATGACGCCGTTCTGCTGCAAAATGCCGTTGACCAGGCCGCCGAGCGCGCCGGCAGCGCCCCAGGGAGCCTTGGTCGCCTTGTCGGCAACGAGTTCCATGGCGCCAATGAGGGCGATGCCGCGCACCTCGCCGACGAGGTCGTGCGAGGCTATGCGTGCCAGGCGCTTCTGCATGTGCGCGCCGACCTCGCGGGCGTTGGCGACAAGATTGCGCTCCTCGATGATGGCGATGTTTTCGAGTGCCACGGCTGCCGCCACCGGGTGGCCGCCGGCGGTGAAGCCGTGGCCAAAGGTGCCGATGCGGTTGCTCTCGTCGGCCAGCGGCTCGAACACCTTGTCGTTGATCAGCATCGCCGAGATCGGCAGGTAAGATGACGAGATCTGCTTGGACATGACTATGATGTCCGGCTTCATCGCATAAGTCTCGGTGCCGAACATGTTGCCCGTACGGCCGAAGCCGCAGATGACCTCGTCGGCAACGAGCAGGATGTCGTATTTCTGCAGAACGGCCTGGATCTTCTCCCAGTAGCCGGCCGGCGGCACGACGACGCCGCCAGCACCCATGACCGGCTCGCCGAAGAAGGCGGCGATGGTCTCGGGGCCTTCGGCCAGGATCAGCTTTTCGAGATCGTCGGCCAGTCGGGTCGAGAACTGTTGTTCGGTTTCGCCGGGCAGCGCTTCGCGCCAGTGGTGCGGCGACGAGGTATGCAGCACATTGGCGATCGGCAGGTCGAAGGACAGGTGGTTGTTGGGCAGGCCGGTGAGGCTGGCCGAGGCGATGGTGACGCCATGATAGGCGCGCTTGCGGCTAATGATCTTCTTGCGCTGGGGCTGGCCGAGCGCATTCGAGCGGAACCAGATCATCTTCATGGCCGTGTCATTGGCCTCGGATCCGGAATTGGTGAAGAACGCCTTGCTCATCGGCACCGGCGCCATGGTGACCAGCTTCTCTGAGAGGTCGACCAGCGGCGAATGCCCCTTGTGGGTGAAGTTGTGGTAGAAGGGCAGCTTGGCCATCTGCCTGGTTGCGGCATCGACCAGACGCTGCTCGGAGAAGCCGACGCCGACACTCCACAGGCCGGACATCGCTTCGATATAGCGCTTGCCCGAGATGTCCTCGACATAAATGCCGTCACCCTTTTCGATGATCAGCGGACCGACTTCCTGATGCCGGCGGGCATTGGTGTAGGCGTGCATGTGGTATTTCTTGTCGCGCGCCTCGGGCGAATTGGGCTGGGTGTCCATGACGGTTCCTTTGTTCGGTCCTGAGCCGCACCGGCGGCGATCCGCATGCAAGAACGATCCGGCCTGGCTGCGACCGCACTTGCAAAATCCGTGTTTTGCTGTTTGATGCATCATGTTTTTCCGACCGCAGACTGTCAAGGGCCAGCGCGCGCCCGCAGGCAGGCCAAGACAGGTCGACAGGATCAAGGATCGATGAACGAGAGTTTCGGCTTGCAGGCGGTGGAACACGACAATCTCGGCGAGATCGTCTACGGCCAGCTGTCGGACGCGCTGATCAAGGGTCGCTTCGCGCCTGACGCGCGGCTGACCATCCGCGATCTCGCGCAGTCCCTCGGCACCAGCGTGACACCGGTGCGCGACGCGATCCTCAGACTGATCCAGGACGAGGCGCTGGTGCAGAAATCGGCGCGCGAGGTGCGCGTGCCGGTGATGACGCTGGAACGCTATCTCGAGATACGCCAGATCAGGATGAATCTCGAAGGGCTGGCCGCCCGCGAGGCGGCGCTGAAGGCCGAGGCCAGGGACATGGCGCGGCTGCGCGATCTCATCGACCGCAATGAACAGGCGATCGCGGACGAGGACTGGGCCGGCGCGCTCGAACTCAACCAGACCTTTCATTTCGCCCTTGCCCAGATCGCCAACATGACGGTGCTGCGCGGCATACTGGGCCGGCTGTGGCTGCAGATGGGGCCGATGATCGCCGCGTCCTACCAGCATGGCGGCCGGGCCATGATCGACCAACACCATGTCATACTCGCCGCCATCGAAGCCCGCGATGCCGACAGGGCCGAACGCGCCATCGTCGACGACATCAGGGGCGCAAGCTCGGTCATCATCGAGCAACTGAGCGCGCTGAAACCGGCCGGGGACGCTGCCTGACATGGACAGCGTCGACTGCATCGTCGCCGGCGCCGGCGTCATCGGCCTGGCTGTTGCCCGCGAGCTGGCGCGCCGCGGCATGGAGACGATCATTGTCGAGGCGGCGAATGCCATCGGCACCGAGACCAGCTCGCGCAACTCCGAGGTGATCCACGCCGGCATCTACTATCCGCAAGGCAGCCTGAAGGCGAAGCTGTGCGTCGCCGGCCGCGACAGGCTCTATGCCTATGCCGCCGAGCGCAACATTCCGCACAAACGCTGCGGCAAGCTGATAGCTGCGACGCTGCCCGGGCAGGAGGCGACGCTTGCCGGGATCATCGACAAGGCACGGGCCTGCGGCGTCGACGACCTGGTCATGCTGAGTGCCGGCGAGGCGCAGGCGCTGGAACCTTCGCTGAATTGCGTGGCGGCCGTGCTGTCGCCCTCGACAGGCATCGTCGACAGCCATGCGCTGATGCTGTCGCTGCTCGGCGATGCCGAGGAACATGGCGCCTATCTCAGCCTCAACACCGAAATCGTGTCGGGGCGGATCGAGGCGGACCGGTTCGTGCTGCAAACGCGCGACGCCACGACCGGCAACGGCTTCGAGATCGCGGCGCGGCATCTTATCAATGCCGCCGGGCTCGGCGCCAACAGTCTGGCCGCCTCGCTCGAAGGGCTCGACCCGCAATTCGTGCCGGAACTCAAGCTGGCGCGCGGCAGCTATTTTTCGGTTACCGGAAAGCCGGCCTTCTCCCGACTGATCTACCCGGTGCCCGAGCCGGGCGGGCTCGGCGTGCACCTGACGCTCGACCTCAATGGCGGCATGCGCTTCGGCCCCGACGTCGAGTGGATCGAGACGAAAGATTACGCGGTCGACCCGTGCCGAGCCGACCATTTCTATGGCGAGATCCGACGGTACTGGCCGGACCTGGCCGACGGCAGCCTGAGCCCGACCTATAGCGGCATCCGCCCCAAGCTCTCGGGGCCGGGCGAGCCGGCGTCCGATTTCGTCATCCAGGGTCCCGAGGCCCATGGGGTCAAGAACCTCGTCAACCTGTTTGGCATCGAAAGCCCGGGGCTGACCTCGTCATTGGCGATCGCCGAACTGGTGGCACAAAGAATTATGCCACCCTATGTCTAGCGCAACCACCCGATTACGCGTTTAGGCCAGCGTCGACGCAAGCCTGAGCCCGCCCCTCACGAACGACCAGCAAGGACACGCAATGTACCCTGACGTTAAACTGTTCATCGACGGCAAATGGACGGCCGCTGAAGGCGGCAACACCATCGACGTCTACAATCCCGCTACCAACGAGGTGATCGGCAAGGTGGCTTCGGCCGGCAAGGGCGACCTCGACCGGGCGCTTGCCGCGGCCGAGCGCGGCTTCAAGGCGTGGCGCAAGGTCTCGCCGTTCGACCGCGCCAAGGTGCTGCGCCGCGCCGCCGAACTGATGCGCGAGCGTGTCGACCAGATCGCCACGCTGATGACGCAGGAACAGGGCAAGCCCATCGGCGAAGCCAGGATGGAAATCCTGTCGTCGGCCGACCTGTTCGACTGGTTCGCCGAAGAGGGCCGCCGCACCTATGGCCGCGTCATCCCGGCTCGCGCGCCCGGTGTCCAGCAGCTCGTCGTCAAGGAGCCGGTGGGCCCGGTGGCGGCGTTCACGCCGTGGAACTTCCCGGTGTCGCAGGCGGTGCGCAAGATCGGCGCGGCACTCGCCACCGGCTGTTCGATCATCGTCAAGCCGCCGGAAGAGACGCCGGCGTCGCCGGCATGCCTGGCCGACGTGTTCAAGGACGCCGGCCTGCCCGACGGCGTACTCAACCTCGTCTACGGCAATCCGCCGGAGATCTCGAGCTACCTCGTGCCGCATCCGATCATCCGCAAGGTGTCGTTCACCGGCTCGGTGCCGGTCGGCAAGCATCTCGCAGCCCTTGCCGGCACGCATATGAAGCGGGCGACGATGGAACTGGGCGGCCATGCCCCGGCGATGGTGTTCGACGATGCCGACATCGACGCGGCAGCGGCAATCCTGGCCGGCTCGAAGTTCCGCAACGCCGGCCAGGTCTGCGTGTCGCCGACGCGCTTCCTGATCCAGGAGGGCTCGCATGACCGCTTCCTCGGCAAGTTCGTCGAGCATGTGCGCGCGGTGAAGGTCGGCGACGGCCTGGCCGAAGGCACCCGCATGGGCCCGCTGGTCAACGAACGCCGCCTCGAGGCGGTCGAGAAGCTGATCAACGAAGCGGTGAGCGACGGCGCCAGGATCGAGACTGGCGGCAAGCGCATCGGCAACAAGGGCTCCTATTTCGAGCCGACCGTGCTTTCGGGCGTCCGCCCCGACATGCGCATCATGAACGAGGAACCGTTCGGCCCCGTGGCGCTGGTGATGCCGTTCAAGACGTTCGAGGATGTCGTCGCCGAAGCCAACCGCCTGCCCTACGGGCTTGCGGCCTATGCCTTCACCAAGTCGAACAAGACGGTGACGGACCTCGGCTCCGAGATCGAAACCGGCATGCTGACCATCAACCATCTCGGCCTCGCCCTGCCCGAAACGCCGTTCGGCGGCATCAAGGACAGCGGCTACGGCTCGGAAGGCGGCTCGGAGGCGCTGGAGGCCTACCTGGTCACCAAGTTCCTGACCCAGGCAGCCGTCTGAGACTGACAACAAACCCGGCGTCGCAAGCGGCGCCGGGTTTTCTTACGACGCCTTCGGCCGTTTCGACTGCAGGATGTTGCGGATCGAAAAGCTGGAGTGGATGCGGGCGAGCCCCGGCAACGCCGACAGGATTTCCTTGTGCACGCGTTCGAAGTCGCCGGCACTGGCCACCTCGACGCGCAGGAAATAGTCGGAGTCGCCCGTCATCAGGTAGCACTCCTTGATCTCGGGGTAGCGCCGCACCGCAAGCTCGAAGCGATTGAAATAGTCCTCGGTCTGCCGCTCAAGCGTGATCTGGACGATGACGGCGATGCCCTCGTCGGCGGCAGCATTGCCGATGATCGCGGTGTAGCCGCGGATCACGCCTTCCTGTTCCAGCAGTTGCACGCGCCTGAGA
Source organism: Aminobacter sp. MSH1 (assembly GCF_003071665.1). Taxonomy (GTDB): domain Bacteria; phylum Pseudomonadota; class Alphaproteobacteria; order Rhizobiales; family Rhizobiaceae; genus Aminobacter; species Aminobacter niigataensis. The sequence continues at coordinate 588,692 of NZ_CP026265.1, forward strand.
CAGGCGGACGGCGACAGGCCAACCTCTTCCGCCAGCCTGGCATTGCTGATGCGCGCATTTGCACGCAGGGCGCGGATGATGTTGCGGTCGATGGCATCCAGGGACGGCATCGCATTTCCTCCCAAACAGGCGAGAATAATTGCAGCAATCTCGTCTTGTTCGCACAAGCTGCGTCACATTGGCAAGATTTTCGACGATTGTTGCGGTATTGTCTTGACTAGGCGAGGACAGACCCCGGACATGACCATGAGCGTGCGTAGCGACATCGAGAGCCGTGCGGCCTGCGGGGTCCTGACCATCGACCTGAAGGCGCTGGTCTCCAACTACGACTTTCTTTGCCGGCAAACGGCACCGGCGAAGGCCGCCGCCGTCGTCAAGGCCGATGCCTATGGCCTGGGTGTCGCCCATGTCGCGCCGGCGCTCTACGAGGCCGGCTGCCGCGACTTCTTCGTCGCGCATTTCATCGAAGCCGTCAGGCTGAAGCCGTATCTCGCTTCCGACGCGCGCATCCTGGTGCTGAACGGCCTGATGCCCGGCAGCGAAGGCGACTGCGCCGATCTCGGCGTCGTTCCCGTGCTGAACTCGCTGGAACAGGTCGCCAACTGGTCGGCGACCGCCAAGGCGCGGAACACGGTGCTTGCTGCAGCCCTCCAGGTCGACACCGGCATGTCACGGCTAGGGCTGGAACCCGCCGAGGTCGACGCCCTGCTGGCAGAGCCCGAGCGGTTGGGCAGCATCCATGTCGACATCATCATGAGCCATCTCGCCTGCGGCGACGAGCCGGCGCACGCCGCCAACGCCCGCCAGCTGGCGCGAATGGGCGCCGTCCGCAGCCGCTTTCCCGACGCAAAACTGTCCTTTGCCAATTCGGCCGGCACCTTCCTTGGCGAGGACTATCGCGGCGACCTCGCCCGTCCTGGCATCGCGCTTTATGGCGGCGCGCCGCTGGCCGGAGCCGAAAACCCGATGCATCAGGTCGTGCGGCTCGAGGTCGGCGTGGTGCAGACCCGCACCGTGCCGACCGGCTCAGAAATCGGCTATGGCGCGAGCTTCGTCGCCAAGGCTGAGATGCGGCTTGCCACCATCGCCGCCGGCTATGCCGACGGCCTGCCGCGCCATCTCAGCAACACGGGCGCTGCCTGGTTCGGCGGCGTGCGCCTGCCCATCGTCGGGCGCGTGTCGATGGACAGCATCATCCTCGACATCACCACGCTGGAGCCCGGCACGCTGAAGCTCGGCGACATGGTCGAGCTGATCGGCCCACACCAGACGCTCGAAATGATCGCGGCGGACGCCGGCACCATTTCCTATGAAATCCTGACCAGCCTGGGCCGGCGCTACGAGCGCCGCTACCTCAGCCCGGCAGCGCGCTAACTCACAGGGGCAATCATGCGCATAGTCATCCTCGGCGCCGGCGTCATCGGCGTCACCTCCGCCTACTACCTGGCCAAGGCCGGCCACAAGGTCACCGTGCTGGACCGCCAGCCAGGCCCGGCGCTGGAAACCAGCTTTGCCAATGCCGGCGAGATTTCGCCCGGCTATGCCTCGCCATGGGCCGCCCCCGGCATTCCGCAGAAGGCAATGAAGTGGCTGTTCATGAAGCATGCGCCACTGATCATCCAGCCGATGCTCGACATCTCGACCTGGCGCTGGGTGACGGCGATGCTGCGCAACTGCACCTCGGCCCGCTATGCGCTCAACAAGAGCCGCATGGTACGCCTCGCCGAATACAGCCGCGACCAGCTGATCGCGCTGCGCGACGATACCGGCATCCAGTACGACCATCGGACGCAAGGCACGCTGCAGCTGTTCCGCTACCAGAAGCAGCTCGACGGCATGGCCAAGGACATCGAGGTGCTGCAGAGCGACGGCGTGCCTTACGAGGTGCTCGACGCCACCGGCTGCGTCGGCGCCGAGCCGGGCCTGGCGCCGGTGCGCGAGAAGATCGCCGGCGGCCTGCGCCTGCCCAATGACGAGACCGGCGACTGCTTCAAGTTCACCAACGAGCTGGCGAAGCTCGCCGAAGGGCTCGGCGTCGAGTTCCGCTACGGCGTGAAGCTCGAAGGCCTCCGCCAAGAAGGCAATCGCATCGTTGCCGTCCGCACCTCCGAAGGCGAGTTCGAGGCCGACACGTTCGTCGGGGCGCTGGGCAGCTTCACGCCGTCCTTCGTCAAGCCGCTCGGGCTCAGGGTGCCTGTTTACCCGGTCAAGGGCTACTCGATCACCGTGCCGATCGTCGACGAAAGCAAGGCGCCGGTGTCGACCATCATGGACGACACCTACAAGATCGCCATCACCCGCCTGGGCGACCGCATCCGCGTCGGCGGCATGGCCGAGATCGCCGGCTTCAACACCGACCTGTCGCCATCGCGCAAGGCAACGCTGCAGTTCTCGGTCGAGGACCTGTTCGGCGGTGCTGCCGACCAGAGCCGCGCCACTTTCTGGAGCGGGCTGAGGCCGATGACGCCGGATGGCACTCCGGTTATCGGCCGCACCCGGTTCGACAATTTCTACCTCAACACCGGGCACGGCACGCTGGGCTGGACGATGGCCTGCGGCTCTGGCCGCGTGCTGGCCGACATGATCGGCGGCACCCGCCCCGACATCGACGTCTCGGACCTGGCGCTGTCGCGCTACGCCTGAGCACGGTAGTTACGAAAAAAGGCGTCGGAGATCGCTCCGGCGCCTTTTTCGTTGCCGCAGCAACAGCGAGCCGTGTGTGCCCTAGAAGCCCGAGGTCGATTTTTCGATCTGCGTGAGCTTGCCCTTGTCGATGCGGAAGAACGGCATGGCGCGTTCGCCCGCACCATCCTGGCGGAAGCGGAAGACGCCGGTCGAGCCGCGAAAGCCGGTGGGGTTTTCGATCACCTTCCTGGTGAAGCCCTTCGGCCCCATGGCACTGGCGATGCCGGCGGCAAGCGCCACCGTGTCGTAGCCATAGGCGACGTTGACGTCGGGCTCGTAGTTGTAGGTCTTGCGGAAACGCTCGGCGATCGGCCCGATCTCGGCGCTGTCGAGCGTGGCGATGTAGGCACCCTGCAAGACCGGATCGTCGATGCCGTGCTCGAGCCAGCGATTGGAGCCGACCAGCGTGACGTTCTTGCCGAGCACGCCCTTGGCCTTCAATGCCGAGACCAGCGGCGCCGGATTGGCGCCGCCGCTGGCGATAACGACCGCCTGCGGATCGCTGACCAGCGCCATCATGTCGGCCACCGCCTTTTCCGAACCGCCCGAGCCGAAAGGCAGCGCCACGGCAAGCGATGCGCCATAGATCGAGAGGCTGTTGGCGACGCGCTTTTCGACCGCCTTGCCGGCCTCTCCCTCGGCCATGAACAGCACGAACTTGCGCGGACCCTTGGCGGCGATGGCGGCAGCGCCGGCGGCGGCACTGTCGGCCTCGTTGAGCCTGACCGAATAGACGCCGGGCGCACCCGCATAATTGTCGGCGAGTGCCAGCACCAGCGGCCGGTTGGCACCCGAGATCGCCGCCAGTTGCCGCACGGCGCCTTGTTCGGAAGGGCCGATGACCAGCTTGGCGCCCGAGGCCAACGCACCCGTGGTCAGCGTGCGCGCGCGGCCGTCATTGCCGCCGGTGTCCTCGACATTGAGCGTGATGAGATCATTGCCGAGGTCGGCCATGGCCAGCGCTGCCGCGTCGCGCATCTTGCGGCCGCGGTCGCCGGCGGTTCCGCCGGCGGAGAGGGGCAGCAGCATCGCCACCTTGACCGGCCCCTTGCCCAGCGTTTCACCGGCCTTCGCCGGGCCTGCCTTCGCGGCAGCTGCAGGCGCGGACGCGGCACTGCCGTCGGCAGCGGTGCCCAGCACGTCCTCGCTGCCGGTGCCAGACTGGCAGGCGCCAAGGCCGAGCGGCAGCGCCAAGGCGAGAGCCAGCAATGCGCCATGCCGCAAGTAGCGCTGTCGGGATACCGTCATCATTCCTCCCCTGGCGCAAGACCCCGATTTCGGCAGGGCCGTGCGCAGATTCAAAGTACTGCAGCGTCCGCGCCCAATGGGACACGTGGCGCAGCAAGGCACCCCCCGCATCCAGACCTAGCCGCCAAACAGCTTGGCGCGCAAGCTGCGGATGTGACGCGCCTGGGCCGCCGGCCGGTATTCGGCGCAGCGCATGTAGCGCGGGCCCGGCACGAAGGAGCGCCTGACGCAGACGCCCTTGGGTGCCGCCGACCCGGTGGCCGTGAATTCGCCAAGGCCGGCGACGGCTGCGAAACCGAACGTCGCCTCGGGTACGGTGCCGACCACCTTGTGGCCGTCGCGCTTCAGGATCGCCCGCGCCCTGAGGCAATAGCGCACCGAAAGCGCGGAAAACCGCGTCTCGGCATGGCCTGCGCGGTATTTCATGACTGTCGTGCAGAGGTCGCCGCCGCCAAGCCGGAACGCGGCGGTGAGGTAGCGCACGCCAAGGGCGATGTTAGTGCGCGGGTCGGCCAACTCGGCGAGCGTGCCGCGAAAACCCATCAGCCGGGCGGTGGCCGGCATCACCTGCATCAGCCCTATCTCGCCGTCGCCGCCGCGCGCCTCGGGATCGAAAAAGCTCTCGATCTCCATCACCGCAAGGGCGAATTCGGCCGGCAGGTCCCTGGCCCTGGCCTCGCAGGCGGCAAATGCACGGAAGGCTTCCCTGCCGGCATCGGCGCCCGGATCGGCGCATTGCGCCGGCGCCGCGACATGATCGGCCTGCGGCAGCCTGAACTCGGGAACGGCGGCGGAAACCGCGGTCGCCGCCAAGGCCAGGCAGCCAAGAGCCGCGGCAGCGAAGCGCCGTCCCATCGCGCTGGGCCGGGGCCCATCGGGCGGCATCGCCACGGCGAAGGCCACAGGAGAACTCGTGCCCGCTGCCCGGCTAGTTCATGTACTCGACCATGCGGCTGTGGAAGCACTCGCATTTGTTGAGGTAGTCTTCGTCGCGGTAGTTGGTCTTGAGATAGCCGTAGGCCTTGCCGCAGGCGACCTTGGCCTCCGAGGCCCAGACAAAGACCGGGCGTTTGGAATCGATCCACTGCGAACTGTTCGCCGCCGCAACCGCTTCGTCCATCAAGCGCACGACCTCAGTGCGCAGCTCGCCGACATTCTCGTTCAGCGCGAGGCTGGACGTGCCGGCCATGCTGCAATAGCTGACCGTGGGCATGTCGATCAGGTCGGCTGCCGCCGCCTGGCCGGCGAAGGCTGCCAGGCAAAGGCCGGCAAAGGCCGACCGAATCTTCCAGTTGAAAGCCATGAGAAGTCCCCTCTCCTGCCGGCGTTGCCGGCTGTCACCCATTCACGTCCCCGCCCGGAAAAGACCAGGCGTATTCAAAACCTCAAAGCGTGCCGTGCCCGGACGAGCCATCTTCCTCAAAAAGGATGGTGAACGGCACCATGGCGACGGCGGTGTCCCCGGCCATCTCGGCAACAACAACGTCGACCGGCGCCGAACCCGCAAGATCGGCCGCGGGCGCCAGCAGATGCGGGATCAGGTCGGAGATCTCGATGACTTCGCCGAACAGGGCGTCGGCGAAGATCTCGCCGAGCGCTGCATGATCGGTTGCCGGCACCGGAGCCGGCGCGAGGGTTGGGCCGCTGTCGGGCAACAAATCTGACCCATCCGCAACCCAAGGCGATGCCAACCCCAAATCGACCGCCAGGTGTACAGCGGCCTGCAACGGGTTCGACTCCGCCGGAAGATCGGCGGAGTCCTGATTGAGTCGTGGAGTAATCGATCTGACCATTGCTACTCAATCAAGGAACCACAGGAGGTGTATGCTCCTCACCGTCGAACAGCACCCTAATTGAACTGCTCGCCGGATCATAGTTCTGAAGCGTCGCGACGGTCACGAAGTTGTTGCCGCCGCCGTCAACGTCGACCTGCAGGTCGGCGTTCGATCCGGAACCGACAACCCTGACATATTCGGCAACATTGCTGTTCGGTCCGAAATTGCTATCCAGCAGCGCCGACAGGTCGATCTTGTCGCCCTCGGAAGCATCGTAGTCGGTGATCAGGTCGGGCGCGTCGAGGTGTTCGATCACAAACAGATCGGCGCCATCGCCACCGGTCAGCGTGTTGAGCCCCTTCCCGCCAATGAGTACGTCGTTGCCACCCAGCGCGACCAAGATGTCGTCGCCATCGCCACCGATCAGGATTTCTCCGCTGTTCGTGCCGGTGATGGTCGAACCGGACACTCCGGTAACCGTCACCGATGCCGTGTCCGGCGTGGCCCCGTCGGTCGCGGTGTAGGTGAACGAGCCCGAGGCGAATGGAGAAGCTGTACCGCTGATCACGACATTGTCGAAATCGATGTCAGCGAATTCGTTGGCGTTGTTCTTTGACGTCATCAAGCCGCCGAGATCCAACGTATGGCTGCCGGCAGACAGATTGATGGTGGCGGTGAATGTCTGCCAGCCTGTGTCACCGGCCGTTGACCCGTTATCCCCTTCCAACTCGTGAATGATGCCGCCCACGCCCAGGGCCGTGCCGTCGATCCGGGCAAGGACGCGCGCGTCGTCGTTGTTGTCGGTCTGGCCGCTCAACTGGAGACGATAGTCGAAGGTCAGCACGATGGTGGCAGCCTGGACGAGATTGAACGTCCTGCTGAATGCACCGTTCATATTCGTGCGATTGTCGTTTGTCCCTCCTCCGAGATCAATGTGCAGAGCACCCGCATTTCCATTGCCGGTTGAGGCACGGACACCGCTCGCATCATTTCCGGTACCGCCGAAGACCTGGTCAGAATAAACAAACCCTCCCAGGTCGGAACCATTTGCGCTGAAGTTGGCCGAAAAGCCAATTGCCACTGGATTGGTCGGATCGAAGACCGCCCCGTTGACGATCGTGCCACCGACCGGACTTTGTACCGACGAAACGCTCAGCGGGTTGTTTCCCGGCGCATCGTTGTAGAGCAACGCCGCGTTGGGAATATGGATCGCCGAATAGTCGGTGATATTTGTCAGGACGACGTCGTTGACCGCATTGGCAACATCGGCAACCGCAGTCACGCTGATTGTCGTCGTCGCCACGTTGCTGTCGGCCTGACCGTCATTCACCGTCACTTCTATCTCGCGCGGTTCGGTGGACGGATTCTCCGACGTGCTATGGAACGTGACCGCCTTGATTGCCGCCTGATAGGCGGACAGCGAGGCGTGCCCGCTTAGCGTCACGGTGATCTGGCCGGCAACCGAGGTATCGACTGCGGCCGCGATGCCGGAAGGCATGCCGCTCCAGCCCATGACATCACCAGCCTTGGCGTTGGTAAGTACGATCCTGGCCGACTCCATATAGCTGTCGTCGCCGTCGGCAATAGTCGGGCCGGCCGCTGCGATGGAGATTGGTGCACCGTTCTCGGTGTATTCGGTACTGTTGTTGGTGGACGACAGGAACCCTTGATAGTCGACGCGGATGTTGTCGAAATAGACACCCTCACCGTCTTCTTCCAGGTCGTTGTCTGCAACCAAGCGGATGGTTGTGTTGGCAGACATGTAGGACGAAATATCAAATGTGATGGACTTGTAGTCCGCATCCGTTCCCGGTGCGAACGTATGGATCGTCTGGAAACTGCCGCCATTCGTCGAGATCTGAACCTGAACGGTGTCGCTGGAGTTATCGAGCGATACGCGGCGGTAGTCGAATGTCAGCGTAGCCGACTGGGCACCCGTAAGGTCCACACTGCGCGCGATGTAGTCGGTTCCACCCGAGCCGGAGTCATCCCCGTCGGTCAGCCAAAGCCTGTTGTCACCCTTATCCGCCACAATCCTGATATCGCCTTCAGATGCTAGGCCGCCATCGTTAGTTTCGCTCCAACTGCCCTTCCAGCCGGAATCGCTGGTGTAGCCAGACGAGAAATCATCCGTAGCCGCGCCTGGGCCAAAGTCGTTGAGCGCAAGAACGGGAGCAGCGTTCGGCGGAACGACATTGACAGTCACATCGACCGAATCCTGCTTGGCGCCGCCGATGCCGGTGTTGCCGCCGTCATCGAAGGTGATCTTGACGGTGCGATCGGCTGCAGTCGGATTTGCCGAAGACGACGAGAATGACAGGTTCTGGAGGATCGTCTCCGCCAGCGGATCGGTCGCGCTGCTATTGAGCGTGATCGTCACGTTCGCCGTACCATAGCCAGTGATGGTGCCGACGGCAGTTCCGCCAATCATCACGTTGCCGGCCGACTCCGACACCGGCCCACCGACGAACAAGGTGAGGCCATCGCCGGCAACTACGCCCGACGTGATCTGGGCAGTAATCTTGCCGCCGGCGAAGTTGGTTGGATTGTCGGCATCGGTGACAGTGCCGGCAGCAAGAAGCTTAACCGCTGCACCGCTGGCATCGTAGACGATCTCGGCCGGACTGTTGGGCTGTAAATCCGGAGCCAGATTGACATCCGTCACCGTCTTGCTGAGCGTGATGTCAAGATTGGCGGTCGACGTGTCGCCGTCGCCATCGCGAACCGTGTAGTTGAACTTTTCCACATAACCGGGGGGAACGTCGTTACCGTCGGCGGTAAGCGAATATACGTATGTGCCGCCAGCTTGCATGACCAGCTTGCCGTAGGTGCCGTTCACCACGAAGCCGCCGCCTGCTGGGTCGGTGTCCGAGTTCGTTCCCTGGAGTCCAACAACCGTCAAGCCGCCATCAGCACCAGCGTCGTCATTGGCCAGTACAGCGCCGTTGGTCGTGAGGGCCGACGAATTCGACGACACGAAACGAACCATGAGCTCGAACGGATTGCTGGCGCCTTCATTCGTGAATATCTCAGTGACAGGACTGCCCGATCCCTTGACGAGGCCGAGTACGTCGAGCGTGTAGTTTTGACCAGCGATTATCACCGTACTCGTCGTCGACGTAATCTTGATGACGTCGCGTGAATCGACACCGTCATTTGGATTGTCGTTTCCGTCGTTCGGCGTCTCGTCATGAGTGAAGCTGACAACGATCGGCCCGACATTGACTGGCTGACCGTTTACGATCGCCGTAAACGACACGCTGAGCTTGGTCGTGCTCAGGGTCGAACCATCGATAGGATTGTTGAAGTGCGTAAACGTGCCCAGCGAGAAGGTGTTGTTGGTGACCAGATTGTTGAGGTTGGCCTGCGGCGCATCGACAAAGCCGTAGCCGGAGTCGGTGGCGTTGCTGCCCGTGCCGCCCCAGCGGATTTCATCGATCGCGACATCACCATCCCTGTCGATCTGGGTGGGCTCGCCGCCATTGGTAAGCACGCTTGTGGTCCAGCTGGCGACGATGTTCTGCACACCCAGCTGATCGATAACGATGTTGAGCGCGCCCGTGTCGTTCTGCGCCACCGGTACGTCGTCGATCACGGCGATGGAGGCGTTGAGCGGCACCTTGGTATCGCCCGCCGGACCGCCGCTGTCGGTGACCGTCACATAACCATTCAGGTTAATTGTTATCGCGTCCTCGGTGGACGGCGCATGGACCGGATGATCCACGGGACCGTTGAGCGTGAAGGTGTACTCACCTGACGTCGGATTGAGCGTAATGGTGAAGATCTTGGTGTCGGTGACGGCTTCATACCCGGCGAGGCCGCCTTTGTTGACGTAGCCGACGAGGTCACCGTTGCCATCAATTGCAAACAACACCGGCGCGCCGCCCGACTTCAGCGCACCGTTGGATACGGTTTGCACCGCAGGATTGTTCGCGAACTCCTGGAACGCGAAGGTCAGGGTTCCTTCGTCGCCGCCGGTAATGAGGCTGCTGAAGTTGCCGCCAGCGACATTGGTCGTATTGCCAAGGTTTCCTGGCTCATCGAGGTCGAGCCCCGGGACCAAAGCAGCAAAATCGTCGATGCCGCCCGACAGACCATGCTCTTCCTCGACGACGCCGGAGAGTCCGTCAGGATTGATCACCAGCGGCTTGTTGACGTCTATGACCGAGATGGTGTGCGCATCGGAATCCGTATCCCCGTCGCCATCGACCGCCTTGATGGTGAAGGTCACATCCTTGCTGCCGGTCACCTGGTTGGCGAGGAACGTCCACGTACCCACGCCATTCACCGGCGCCTGCAGCGTCAACTTGCCATAGGCAGTGTCGATAGACTGTCCGTAGCTGACCTGGACCGTATGCGATGTCCCGTCATCGTAGCTGATCGTCAGCTTGTCAGGCACCACGCCATCAGCACCGGGCTGCATGGTCCAATTGCCGCTGACTGACGTCCCTTCGTCGACCGTGCTCGAAGTCGGGCTGCCATTGTCGTCGCCGCCGATCGTCACCATAGGCACGTCGTCGACGATGGACATGTTGATCTCGCCGGTCACTGTGTCGCCGGTGGCGTCCGTCACAGAGATCGGGATCGTGTCGGTCACCGGGGCGCCCGCACCCTGACCCGTGTGAGTCTGCGGCGCCGTCAGCGCATAGCTGTAGCTCACCACCCCAGTGGCGGCATTGTAGCCGGTGATCGTCAGCGAGCCCTCGCCCGTGTTGACTGGAGCGATGCCGCTGAAGTTGTTGGCAGCGGCAGCAGCCTCGAGAACCGCCGACGTTACCGTCGTTCCCGTCGCACCGCCAACCGTCAGCGTGAAGGCTTCGCCATTCGCAGTGACGGTGAAGGTGCCAGTCGCATCCGTCTCGCGGGCCGTAGAAGCCTGCGTGCCGCCGACGAGACCGTCTTCATAGACGGTCCCAGTATCTCCGGTGATCACCGGCACATGCGCATCCGCGTTCACCTGAATCGTCAGCGTCGTCACCGACACGTCGCCGTCGTCATCGGTGACCTCGTAGGTGAAAACGTCCTGCAGGAACTGCCCAGGAGCCAATGTCGCGAACGCCGCCTTGGTGTAATCGGGCGTGTAGGTGTAGACGCCGTCAGCGCCCATCACCAGCGTGCCGTAGGCGCCGGCTACGCCAGCTCCGCCGACATTGGCATTGGCGATGTTGCCAGAAGCCGTCTGGTTGCCAGCCGCAACACCCGTCACCGGACCGGCAATCGACGCACCGTCAGCGCCGAGCGGGTCGGCAACGTCTCCGCCAGCTTGGCCAAGTACCGCACTCCCCGCGACCGAGGCCGCACCTTCAACCATCGCACGCACATCAGCCGCAGCCGTCGGAACATCGTCGTTGAATTTGATCGTCAACGTGCCGGTGTCGGTGTCGGTGGTCGACGTGTTGGCGTCGGAGTCACCCACGGTGTAGTCGAGCGCTGTAAAGGCGTTTGCTTCGTCGCCGCCGGCGGCGTGCAGGACGTTGTCGAGCAGCGTCAGCTTGTAGGCGCCGGTCGCGGTGTCGGTGATCTGAATGGTGAACAGTTCACCGCGAGGTCCAGTAGCAGTCAGCGTCTTCGACGTGTCATCCCAGCTATAAATGACCTGCTCCTGACCAACTGTACCATACTTGGTATCCAGGTCGGCAAAGCTGAACACCAGCGCGCCATCGCCGCCGCTGCCCTCAAGCTTGCCAAGGAAGATCGCCTCGCTCGGATCACCCGGGTCCACTTCTCCCACATTCGCGTCGATATCTCCGACTGAACCAGGGGCGTTATTGGCGCCTGGCAAGCCGTCTTCATCGACCGCAGCCCAGACATTTCCTGCCTGAGGCTTCGACCCGCCAAGCTTGATGTCGAAGGCATCCGACACCGTGTCGCCGTCGCCATCCTTGCCGGTGACCTCGAAATTCAACTTGTCGATGAGTGCATCGGCATGCGTTTCGCCACCGACGCTGATGAGCTTGAATTTCGGGCTATTGCCCTCGACTGCGACGGTCTCGAATTCGAGGCTGAAGAACTTCAAGCCCGGATCAAGGACAGGCGGAATCGTGACGAAGCCGTCCGAACTGATGTTCAAACTACTGCCGCTCGCGACAACATTGCCGTCTTGATCCTTGGCGACCCAGTCGAGGCGAGCCGTTCCATTGCCAAAATGGTTGACGCCAAGCTTGGCCGATGTCATCTCGACATCATAAACGACGGCAAACTTCTCGCCGGGATTCATGCCATTGTTGCCAATGCCAATGCCTGCAGAACCATTGAGCAGGCCGCCGTCGAGGCCCTTGAGGGTGAAGCCTTCGTAGTCCCGGGTCGCGGTCGGCCCGAAGCCACCAGAAACGGACACGGCCGGCAGCGTGTTGCCGCCGCCCGGCAGCGAATTCACCTGGTTGAAGGTGTAGGTGCCGTCGCCATTGAGCTGAAGCGTATAGAGCGTTGGGCCGTTCTGGCCGCCAATCGTGGCTGTAAGGGTCTTGCCATCGGGGGAGAGGCTGGTGGTGATGCCCTCGAGCTCGGGCCAACCGGTGATGCGCAGCCCGTTCGTGGCGTGCTGGCCGTCTTCGCCGAAGGCAAGGTTCAGGTCGCCGGTGACAGCCGCATTCAGGGCCGAAACCGCGCCGTCCTCGATGCCGCCATCGACGAATTCAGGGCTGTCGTCGTCGACGTTGACGACGATATTGCCGGTCGCGGTGTCGCCGTCGCCGTCGGTAATTGTGAAGCCGAAGTCGAGTGGACGATTGTCCTCGAAGGAGGTCTCCTGCTCGCTCGTGTCAGGGTTGTCCGTAACCGAGTGCACCAGCGGCTGAAGCATGGTCAAGGTGTAGTTGCCGGAGGCGTCGATGGTCAGGGTGTAGACGGTGACACTGGTACCGTTGACGTCGATCGTGCCGGTGAGCGTGCCGCCAGCATCCGCACCGTTCTGCGCCCAATTCTGGGCAACATCGTACTGCGTCCCGATGCCATTGGCGACATGGATCGCCTTGAGGCCGTCAATGCCTTCTGCAACGATCGACTTGAGCCCGTCGCTGCCGGCATCGAAATTGATCTTGCCGGTCGCGACATTGCCCGCGCCGTCATCGCCGGGGCCGCCCGCAATGCCCGTGGCACCGCCCGGCACATTCTCGTCATCTATGGTGGTGGTGTAGACCGCCTTCAGGCTGACATTGTCGAGCAGGGCGCCATGCTGGTTTTCGCTGCCGGTACCCTTAAAGGCGAGCACGGCGTTGGGGCCGGTGGCGGTCACGTTGATCGTGATCTGCTGCAGACCGGGGGCAACATTGTTGTTGGCCGGGATCTCGTAGACGAGCTTGCCTTCGAACCAGACCTGCATGCCGCTGGAACCGGCGCCATCGCCGCCACGCGGCGAATAGGCGAAGGTGAGTTGGTAGGTCTGGCCGGCCTCGGTGCCAGCAATCGTCTGCTGGATAGTGGCGTTCGTGGACGAGGTGGCGTTGATGTCACCGACATTGCCGTTGGACGGATTGCCGACCGTGTCGGAATCGAGCTCGACCAGCGCGTTGCCGTACGGGGTGCTTACGCCGCCGGCACCACCTGTCTGGACCTCGAACGGCACGTTGCCGTCGGACATCCAGCCGTCAAGCGAGTGGAAGATCTCCCAATCCTGGTTGCCGAGGATATTCTCGTGGCCAGTTTCGAAGCTGCCGTTCTGGATCAGCTCCTGTCCGAGGGCAGGCACCGTCGGAACGACGGAGGTCACCTTCGGACCGTCGTCCTCAAACAGGACGCGGCCGGAAATGTCGGCGCTGCCCGTCGCGGTGTCGCCATCGCCGTCGGTCGCGGTGACGCTCACCGAAACAGTGTTGGCAGCAAGCGTGATGCCTTCGTCGTGGCTGTTGGTGTCGGGATGATGCAACGACACATACTGGGCGATCGTGATGACGCCCGTGCCGGCATCGACATGCAGCGCGAAGGCGACCTTGTCGGTGCTGGTGACGCCGTTGCCGTCGGCGTCGTAGACACCGATGACCCGGCCGCTGGCGTCCTTGTAGAGGAAGATCGGCTTGCCTTCGGTGGTCTCCAGGCCGGAATTCACGCCATTGTCGTTGGCAAGTTCAAGTGCGAAGACCCGAGAGTTGTTGGCAGCCGGACCATCGGCGCCGAAGGCAATGTCGGCATTGACGATAGAGCCGGTGCCTTGGGCATACTGCACCGACATGTCGAGATCGGTGCCGGCGTTGACGTCATCGAACAGATTTTCAATGGCCAAGGTTGCGGCCACTTCGTCCGAGGCAGGGTCGATGGTCGCGGTCTCGTCGATGACGATGATGTCGTTCAACTTGACGTTGGCGAGGTAGGTACCGGTGTTGTCGCCGGACGTGCCCACTTCGCGGAACTCGAGCGTATCGTTGTTGCCGCCGATGGCCGGAACGTTGATGACGATGGTCTGCATCGGACCCGGGGTCGGCTGGTAGACGCCGACAACCTGGCCGTTCCAGATCACCTCGAGCTGGGCGCTGCCGGCAGCCGTGCCGTTTGCGGCGCCGATCTCGAAGGACAGGCCATAGCTCTCGCCGGTCGTCAGGCCTGAGATGGTCTGCGAGATCTGGATGTTGCCCGGAGTGGCTTCGAGATCGACCATGACGCTGTTGGTCGCGCTGTCGGCGCCGAGATAACCATCGGCGACCTTCTCCAGCACCACAGTGCCCGCACCTCCGGTCTCGGAGGCTTCGATCTTCCACCCGGCCGCCTGACCCGTGGCGGCGGTGCCGCTGCCCGTGCCCCAGGCGCCGTTGTTGCCTGTGAAGCCGTCTATGAACAGGCCGTTGGCAACCGACTGCGGCGCAGTCACGGTCAGCTTCGGGCCGTCATCCTGGAACTTGATGACGTTGCCGACATTGACGGTGGCGCTGGTGGTGTCGCCGTCGCCATCCTTGGCCGTGAGGACGACCCTGATGTTGTTGGCTGCGAGCGACAGTTCCTCGTCATGGCTGGCGCCCTGGTTCGGATGCTGCAGCGAGACATACTGGACAAGCGTGACCACGCCGGTCACCGGGTCGATGCCGACTGCGAATGCCGCAGGGTCGCCCTGGTCGATCTGGCCACCGGCAGCGTCGAAGCGGCCGACGATGATGCCCCCTTCGCTGAACAGCTGGATCGCCCGACCTTCGGTGGTGAGCAGGGTCGTGCTCGCGGACCCGATGTTGAGCGCGTAGGTCAGCCCGCCGGCGCCATCCGCACCATAGTCGACGTTTGCCGTGACGATGGCGCCCTGCGACTGGGCGACGCCAATGGGGCCGACGCCGTTGTTAACGTGCGGGTCGCTGCCGGGGTTGAGAACGTTCAGCGGCGAAATCGTGCCGGTGTCGTTGGCGTCGAGATCGTTGCCAGGCGTTTCGTCGTGAACCACGCCAGCACTCGCGACCGGCGCGGTGATCTTGGGGCCGTCGTCCTCGAACACGATCTTGTTGCCGATGACGACCGACCTCTCGACCGCATCGCCGTCGTTGTCGGTCGCTGTGAGAACGACTTTGACAAGGTTGCCTAAATTGACCGGCTCGTCGTGCGAATCGTTCAAGCCATTGCCCGGCTTCGGATGCTGCAGCGGCAGGTATTGGGCGATGCTGACGCCACCGTCCTGATCGAGGGCGACCGCGAAGGCGATCTGGCCGTTCGGATTCGCCGAGCCGTCGGCATTGTCCACGCGGCCGACGATCAAACCGTCCACGAGGTAGAGCGATATCTGGCTGCCGGAGGTTGTCTGCAGGTTGGAAGCAAGGCCATCCGTGCCGTTAACCTGGCCGTTGAGGGCAAGCGCGATCGACATCGTGATCGGCTCATCGGCACCCGGCGCAAGAAGGTCGGCGCCATATCTGACCACGTCGCCCTGGTGTGCGTAGCCAAGGGCCGCCGGCTGGTCGAGCGACGCGAACTGGGCGGCAATGTCCGCATCATCGATGTCATCGCCCTGGAGACCTGCCGTTTCATCATGCGTCACCGCGGCGCCGGTCGCCTTGATGTGGACCTGCGGGATGTCGTCGACAACTGACACGTTGACCTTGCCGGCCAAGGTGACGGAATCGCCGTCCCGGTCCGTGGCCTGGATGACCGAGCCGAAGTCGATCGACGAGATCGGCGCGCCGTCGGTCTGCAAGTCCTCATTCTGATTGGCACCGGACGCCGGCGCAACATGATCGAGCTGGTCGACCAGGCGGAAGGTGAAGTCGCCATCGCCGTCGAGCGTCATCGTGAAGACCGGGCGATCCGGGCCATTGACGTTGTCGACGAAGGCGACAAGCGTGTTGCCGACCACGGCATAGCTCAAAGGCGAACCCTTGGACTGCAGTCCAAGGGCTTCCATCTGGTCGACCGCCGTCGCGGTGAACCCGAACCCACCGCCGGCAGCGGCGCCATCGGCACCGAAGTTGACCAAGCCTGCGACCGATTCCGACGCCTTTGCTGCGCCCGTAAACCACTCGGTGTCGCCGTCGGGCGATGTACCGTGCGAAAGCGCAGTCCAGATGTCGTCTTCGTCAACCTTGACGGACGCATTGCCCGGCTCGATCGACGGGCCGTCGTCCTTGAACACCAGATTGTCGCCGATGTTCAGGGTCGCCGACTGGCTGTCGCCGTCGGCGTCGGAGACCGTGGCGGTCAGCTTGACCAGATCTTCGGTC
Organism: Aminobacter sp. MSH1; assembly: GCF_003071665.1. Classification (GTDB taxonomy): domain Bacteria; phylum Pseudomonadota; class Alphaproteobacteria; order Rhizobiales; family Rhizobiaceae; genus Aminobacter; species Aminobacter niigataensis. The sequence goes on from NZ_CP026265.1 coordinate 605,025, forward strand.
AGGCTGCGGGAGTCGTCGTTATTGTCTGGATTTTCGTGCCTGACGGCGCGGATCTGGTCGAGCGTAACCGTGCCGCTTGGGTCGACCTTGACGGTAAACACGAGGAGGCCACCGGCGGTCTTGCCCTCGACCGTGCCGTTGTTCATGCTCAGCACGACCTGCTGTCCGGTTGCGGTGTCGACGAGGCCGGAATTGCCGGCGACCACGCTCAGGGCGTAAGTGACGGATCCGGGACCATCAGCGCCGTGGGACGTAACAAAATTGCCGGCAAAGGACCCGGTTGCATTGGTGCCGAGGGTGGACTCGTCGACCGTGAGCACGGCCCCATCGCCGTTGCTGACGATCGTAGGCGTGTCGTCATCGACATTGATCTGCAGCGTGCCGTTGGCGGTGTCGCCGTCATTGTCGGTGACCTGATAGGTCAAGGTGAAGAACTGGTTGTTTTCGTTATCGCCCGTCGCGTGCTTGATCGGCGCATTCTGGGTCACGGTATAAGCGCCGGTGGCGCTGTCCAGCGTGACGGTGAGCACCTTGGTGCCGTTCTGATAGACCTCCAGCGCACCGTCGGCGCCCGGCTTATACTCGAAGCCCGTCGGGAAACCCGTCATCAGCCACGCGACCGAGCCGCCGTCGGCACCGAAATCGAGGCCGAGATTGTCGGAGACGTTGGCGCTGTCGGCGTCGTCGCCGGTACCGCTGGGATTGCCGCCCAGCGCGTCGTCGTCGAGAAGCACAACCTTGTTCTCGGACACGCTGGGACCGTCGTCCCTGAACACAAGGTTCGCACCGATATCCAGCGAGGCGGACTTGGAGTCTCCGTCTCCGTCGGTGATGGTCGCGGTCAGCTTGACCAGATTGTCGAGGAGGCTCTGGCTGTCGTCATGATTGTCCTGATCGGCATGCTTGACTGCGCGGGACTGGTCGAGCGTGACGTTGCCGTTAGCGTCAACCTTGACGGTAAACACCAGGGCATTGCCGACAGCGGTCCTGCCCTCGACCACGCCGTTGTTCATGCTGAGCAGAACCTGCTCGCCGGTAGCGGTATCCAGGAGACCGGACTCGCCGGCAACCACACTCAAGGCGTAAGTGACCGTTCCTGCGCCGTCGGCGCCAAATGCCGTGACAAAGCTCGACGCAAACGACGTCGTTGCGTCGTCGGCGAAGTTAGATTCGTCGACGACAAGCTCCGGCTCGCCGGCATCAGCCAGGCTGATTTCCGGGCTGTCGTCCTCGATCTGCAAATTCACATTGGCCGTCGCCGAACCGCCGTTGAGGTCCTTGACGGTCACCGGCACGTCGAAACCGATGACATCCTCCACGCTGTTCACGGGGTGGTCGATCGGCCCCATGATCGTGACCTGGAACGCACCGGTGCCGGGATTGGTGATCTCCAGCCGGATGATCTCCTGATCCGGACCTTCGCCGCCATCGATCTTGCCGACCAGCAGGTTGGGGCCGACGAGTTCCCAGGTAATCGGCTGGCCGCCGGAGGTGAGGCCGGGCGTGGTGGGCAGGCCGAGGCTGTAGGTCAGCGCATCGCCGTTGGGATCGGTCGCGCCGAAGAAGCCCGAGTAGCTGGCGCTGTTGGACTTGTCGTCCGGATCACCCAGATCATCCTGGATTCCGCCCCCGAGTCCCTCTTCCGAGAGACGAACCGAGAAGCCGGCGAATTCCGGATCGGCGTTCTCGCCGAGGGTCAGTTCGCGGCCATCGTATTCGGGGAAGGCCAGCGCGGTCGGCGGCAGAAGGGCCGACAGGTCGAAACCGTCGCCGATGCCGCCGGCAGGCAGTTCGAAGTTGCCGCCCGAGCTCGAGGCCGAGCCACCAGCAGCCGAAATCGAGCCATCGGCGCCGAAGGCGACGTTGATGCCGCCGGCTTCAAGGGCCGCAATCAGCGCGACGCGCGGAACTTCGACATCGCCGAGCAGGAAGGTCGGCACGTTGGCAGCGGCGTCCTTGATGACGATGACGCTGCCGTCGGCCTGTTCGAGAACCAGGTTGTCGCCGTCGACCTTGATGTTGTCGATCGAGACGCTGGCCGGCAGGTGCACGACATTGGAAGCGTCAGCGACATATTCGGCCTGCGCCTGCGCCGGAGCGGCTGCGCTCGGCTGGGCCTGGACCGGCTGGCCGGAACCTGCGTCGACGGGAACGGGATCGGCTTGAGCTGCCGGCTGCTGTGGCGAGACGCCTTCGGCCTGCGCCAACTGGACCGTGCCTGCTGCCGAAGCACCTTCGAGTGCACCCGAGACGTTCTCAAACTCAATACTGGTCGCCATCGCCATATCCCCCTGCCTAATTGGCTCGACAGAACAAGGCGCCAATCGTCATTGCAACCTAATGCGATCCACTAATATATATCTTGATATGTGATCTTTTCTCTTTTTTTCTTTTGGTAAACTGGCGGTGCATACCACAGTATGTAAAATTTTAGCGTCCGAAGACTCAATTGATCAACGAACGGTTGCGGCGCCGGGCACCCGGCAGCGCCCGAACTAGATGAAATCGACGCCGAGCCGGGCAGCCTCGGCACGCAGTTTGTCGAATACGCCTTGATGAAGTGCGACACCCTGGACCAGTGCCTGGCGCTTGCGGCTGGCAGCACTTTCGCCGGGCAGACGGACGCGCTCGACGCCTGGCCGGGGCGGGTTGTTCCGGCAGGCATCGGCCAGCCAGCCGGTCTGGTGCACGAAAGCCGCCTCGCCGGCAAAGGCGCTGGGGTCGATGACCTGCAGGAACACCGAGGCGTTGGTGCCTTCGGGCTTGTCGGCGCGGCCGAAGCCGGCGAGCCCCTGGGTGAGGGCTTCGACCAGGATCGCCAGCGCGTAACCCTTCTGGCCGTGGTCGAGGCCGCCGGCGGGCAAGATGGTGCCGCCGTCGTTCAGCACGTTGGGATCGTCGGTGGGGTTGCCGTCGCGGTCGAGCAGCCACTGGTGCTCGAACTTTCGCCCCTCGGCGATGAGCCGTGAACTCATGTTGTTGGTGGTGATGGAGGCGCTGACGTCGATCAGGATCGGGTCGCCGTCGGTGGGGATGCCGGCGGCGATGGGATTGGGCGTGAAAACGCCGCGCGTGCCGCCGAAGGGGGCGACCGAGGCGCCCGAGGGGCTGGAGCTGGCCAGCAGCACCATGTAGCCGCGATCGGTGGCGCGGGTGAGGTAGGCGGCGAGGCAGCCGATGTGATGGCTGTTGCCGATGGTGATCGTGACGGTGCCATAGGTGGCGGCGCGCTCAACGGCGAGGTCCATGGCGGTAGAGGTGAGCCAGGCGCCGGGCAGGCGCAGTCCATCCCAGGCAACGCAGGCGCCGCGATCGGAAATGATCTTCGGCTGGCCGGCCTTGGTCATGACGCCGTTGCGGATGCTTTCGAGATACCATGGGGCCAGCGCCAGGCCGTGGGTGGTGTGGCCCATCAGGTCGGCCTCGACGAGGATTTCGGCGACCGCATGGGCCTTGTCCGGCTCGAGGCCCGCTGCCTTGAAGAGGGCGAAGGCGAGGTCGGTCAGCGTATCGACGTCGTGGCGCGTGTCATCGGAGGCCATGGTCAAACCCTTGCATAAAGGTTGTGGGCAAGCGGCTCGCCACGGAGGAAGGCAAGCACGTTTTCGGCGATCATGATGGAGACGGCCCGGCGCGCATCTTCGGTGACGCCGGCGACATGCGGCGTCAGCACGACGTTGGGCAGCTGCCACAGCGGGCTTGCGACCGGCGGCTCCTCGGCAAAGCTGTCCAGCCCGGCACCGGCGATGTGGTTAACCTGAAGGGCCGCGATCAGGGCTGGTTCGTCGACCACCTCGCCGCGCGCAGTGTTGACGAGGAAGGCGGTCGGCTTCATCAGCCCGATCTCACGTGCGCCAATCAGCCCGCGCGTGCCCTCGGTCAGCGGACAGTGCAGGCTGACGACGTCGCTTTCAGCAAGCAACATGTCGAGCGATCCGACGCGGGTGACAGCGCCGCCAAAGGCCTCATCCGGCACGAACGGATCGTAGGCCGAAACCTGCATGCCGATCGGAGCGGCCATGCGGGCAAGGATCTGGCCGATCAGGCCGAAGCCGACGAGACCGAGCTTCTGGCAGCGCAGCTCGCGCCCGGCATAGAGCTTCTTGTCCCACAGGCCGTTGCGGATATGGCCGTCCTGGCGCAGGAAATCCTTGGCCAGCGCCAGGATCAGCCCGAGCGCATGCTCGGCCACGGAATGGGCATTGGCGCCGGTCGCCATGATGACGGGGATGCCCAGCGCCTTGGCCGCGGCGACGTCGATGTCGTTGGTGCCGACGCCATGCTTGGCGACGATCTTCAGATTGCGCGATGCGGCGAGCATGTCGGCATCGACCATCTCGACCAGCCGTATCACCAGCGCCGCAGGCTGGTGCCGTTCGATCAGCTCCAACACCTCGGATTTCCGGGGATAAGCCTCGGTCGAAATGCACTCGACCCCGACATTTTCGAACATGGCAAGGCCCTCGGCAGCCATCCGGCCGCCGACCGTAACGATCGTCGTTGTCATCGTTCTTTCCTGTCGTGCCGCAAGCGCGGCTGAAGTTCAGCCGACCCGAGGTCAGCGCGAGAGGTCGAGCACCTTGTTTTCGAACAGGCGGTTGCGCGAGCCTTCGAGATGCTCGCGCATGCGGTCGCGCGCCAGCTCCGCCTCGCCTGCGGCGATGGCATCGCAGATGCCGCGATGTTCGTCATAGACCTGTTCGAGCTTGGTCAGCGGGCCCATCAGCGACAGGCCGTGCAGGTTCATGCCGACGGCGATGTGCTGGCGCAGGGCGTCGAGACAGGCGGTGTAGTAGTGGTTGTTGGCGGCCTCGGCCACCGAACGGTGGAACAGGAAGTCGACGTCGGAGCGGTGGGTCTGGTCTCGCGTCGCGTCGCGGAGCTCGGAAAGTGCTGCGCGCATCTTCTGCATCGCGGCGTCGTCGTGGCGGAGTGCGGCGAAATAGGCAGCCTCGGGCTCGATGGTCAGGCGGAACTCGTAGCAGCGCTGGATGTCGGCGATGGTCTTGACCGGGGAGAAGCCGAGGTTGGTCTTCTGGGTGTCGAAGACGCGGACATAGGTGCCCGAGCCCTGGCGCGAATAGACGAGGCCGACGTCGCGCAGGCGGCCAAGCGCATCGCGCACCACCGGCCGGGAAACGCCCAGCAGCGTCGCCAGATCATGCTCGCCCGGCAGCTTGGAGCCCGACGGGAATTCGCCCGAGACGATGCGCTCCTGCAGCTGGTCGAACACCTTGTCGACCAGCTTGGGCGCCTTGGAGGCGCCCTTGGCGCTGCCGTTGCCCGGCTTTTCGCCTGCCTCGGTCGCGTCAGGCTCTGTTCCGTCCTGCTGCAATTCGGTCGTCATGTGTGTTCCGCCTGTTCCCGGCCCGGCGGTCGCAAGAGATCGGAGAGAACCGCGACCGTCCCGAATCCACCGGATTTTACGACACAGCGCAGCCCCTCGCCATGGCGTGTCGCGATGGTGAACCAGGGCAGGCCCGGCGCCACCTCGCCTTGCGGAAATAGCACGTCGGCGCCAAGCGCGCCAAGTATGGCCAGCGCCGTATCGCCGCCGCCCATAACCAGCGTCGAGGGGCGAAGGCGCTCGACGGCGTTGGCGACCTGCTCGGCGAAACGGGCGGCGATGCGGGCCGGCTCCTCGACCATCTCGCCGATGCAGCGAACGACAACAGGCAAGGTCGTGTCATCGGGAAGCGCGAAGAGGCCGTTGAGGGCGTCCGCGACGCCGGCATCGGGGTTGTCCTGAAGCAGTCGGGCCACTTGCTGGTCGGTGATGGGATCGCGCGAGCCGAAGGCAAACAGCACGTTCCGATCGCTTGTCGGTGCGACGGCGGGCCTGAAATTGGCGTGGAGACGGCGGGCGAAGGCAAGGCCCAGCCCCCTCGCCCCAACGGCAACGGCGTCGCTCCAATCGGTCTCGGCAATCACCCGGTCGAGTTCGCCGTCTGTCGCCGCATTGCGGACGGAAACGCGTCTGGTGGAGCCGGCGAATGCCGGCAGGATCGGCAGCGGCGTTTCGACGCCGCGGCCGACGACGGCGCCATCGCGCGTCGTGCGACCCTGGTCGGGAACCGCAGGTGCCACCACCAGCGCGTTGCGACCCGATGCTTCGGCCAGCGCGTCGGCTTCGGCGCCGACATTGCCCTTCAGGCGCGAGTCGATCTTCTTCATCACGATAGCAGGGGCATGCGGCATCAACCGCTTGGCCACGTCGCGCACCCGGGTCGAGGCGACATCGGCCGGCAGCGCCCGTGAGGCGGTGCTGACGGCAAAAATGTCAGGCTCGCTGGCAAGCGCCTTGGCGGTCGCCTCTGGTGTCATCGCCACCGCCACCTCGAGGCCCGACGCAACGAAGGGCGCCGACGTGTCGAGCGCTCCGGTCAGGTCGTCGGCGACGATGGCGAGCATCAGCGTCATCCCGCCGTTTCCATCCCGACGGCATGGCAGGCCACGTGGTGGCCGGGAACGACCTCGCGCCACTCGGGAACCACCGCGCGGCACTTGTCCATGGCGATCGGGCAGCGCGTGTGGAAGCGGCAGCCGGCCGGCGGGGCCAGCGGGCTCGGCACGTCGCCGACGAGGATCTGCCGCTGACGCGTCTTTTCGAGTTCCGGGTCGGCCTCCGGCACGGCCGAAAGCAGCGCCCTGGTGTAGGGGTGAAGCGGGTTGGAAAAGAGCTGTTCGCGCGTCGCGAGTTCCGCAAGGCGGCCGAGATACATGACCCCGACCCGGTCGCTGATATGGCGCACGACAGCAAGGTCGTGGGCGATGAACAGGTAGGTCAGCCCGTATTTTTCCTGCAGGTCGAGCAAAAGGTTGATGATCTGCGCCTGGACCGAGACGTCGAGGGCCGAAATCGCCTCGTCACAGACGATGAATTTCGGCTGGCAGGCGAGCGCGCGGGCAATCGCCACGCGCTGGCGCTGGCCGCCGGACAGCTCATGCGGATAGCGCGAGGCAAAGCGTGCGGGCAGGCCGACATCGGCCAGCAGACGCGTCACCTTTTCCGGCAATTCGGCCTTGGTGGCGAGCTTGTGGAACAGGATCGGCTCGCCGACGACTTCGCCGATTGTCATGCGCGGGTTGAGTGTCGAATAGGGGTCCTGGAAGACGATCTGCAGTTCGCGGCGATAGGGCCGCATGCGCTTCTCGTCGAGCGAGACGATGTTCTCGCCCTGGAAGATGACTTTACCTGACGTGGCCTTCTGCAGGTTGAGCAAGGTGAAGCCGGTGGTCGACTTGCCACAGCCGGATTCGCCGACCAAGGAAAGCGTTTCGCCGGCGAAGATGTCGAAGTTGACATCGTCGACCGCGTGCACGGTGGCGCCGCGCTCGCCGAAGGCGCCGAGGCGGACGACGAAATGCTTGACGAGGTTCTCGACCTTGATCAGCGGTTCGGCAGCCATCACGCGGCCTCCTTCATCTGGCGCTGGGCTACAAAGCAGGCGACGCGGTGGCCGCTGGTGCCTGCGACCGACTCGAGCACCGGCACGCTCTCATGACAGACGCTTTCTGCCAGAGCGCATCGCGGCGCGAATGGACAGCCCTTGGGACGACGGCCCGGCTCGGGCGGCGTGCCGCCGATCGACGACAGGCGGCTCGCCTGCTCGTCGGAGAGTTTCGGGATCGAGGCGAGCAAGCCGCGTGTGTAGGGATGGGTCGGGCGCGCGAAAAGTTCGCCGACCGGCGCGTCCTCGACCACCGTTCCGGCATAAAGCACGGCGACGCGGTCGACGAGGCCGGCGATCAGCGCGAGGTCGTGGGTGATCCACACCACCGACATGTTGAGCTTCTTGCGCAGGTCCTTCACTAGGTCGACGATCTGCGCCTGGATGGTGACGTCGAGTGCGGTCGTCGGCTCGTCGGCGATCAAAAGTTCCGGGTCGCAGGCAAGACCCATGGCGATCATCACGCGCTGGCGCATGCCGCCGGAGAGTTCGTGTGGATAGGCGGTGATGCGCTGCTCGGGGCCCGGGATCCCGACCAGTCTCAGCAGTTCAATGGCGCGCTTGCGGGCGTCGGCCTTGCTCATGTTGCGATGGTAGATCAGCGGCTCGCAGAGCTGGTCGCCGATGCGCATCACCGGGTTGAGCGAGGTCATCGGGTCCTGGAAGACAAAGCCGATCTTGCCGCCGCGCACCTGGCGCAGCTCCGACTTCGACATCTTGAGGAGATCGCGCCCGGCAAATTCGGCGGTGCCGCCCTTGACCTTGATCTTGTTGGGTAGCAGCCGCACCAGGGAGAGCATGGTCAGGCTCTTGCCGCAGCCGGACTCGCCAACGACGCCGACGGTCTCGCCCTTGCCGACGGTCAAATTGATGCCATCGACGATGATGGCCGGGCCACGGCGGGTTTCGATCTCGATGGTGAGGCCGCGCACGTCGAGCAGCGGCTTGTTGTCTGCGGGAGCGGTCATTTGCTGCCCCTCGGGTTGAGAGCGTCGTTGAGGCCGTCGCCGAGGAAGGAGAAGGCGACGGTGGCGAGGCCGAGCACTGCTGCTGGTGCGGCGAGCAGATGCGGATAGTGCTGCCAGACGCGCAGGCCATCGGAGATCATGTTGCCCCAGCTGGGTGTGGGCGGATTGACGCCGACGCCGAGGAAGGAGAATGCGCTTTCCAGCACCATCGCCGTTCCGAGGCCGGCGCTGACCGAGACGATCAGCGGGCCGATGGCGTTCGGAACGATGTAGCGCATAAGGATCAGGCGATTGGTCAGGCCAAGCGCGCGCGCCGCCGTGACATAGGGCCGGCCGCGGATCGACAGCACCTGGGCGCGCACCAGGCGGGCATAGGGCGGCCAGCTGATCAGGGCCATCGAGCCGAAGACCAGCAGGAAGTCGACCCAGATGGTCTCGCGGTAGAACGGGTTGAGCGTCGCCTGGTAGCGCGCTTCCATCCAGGCGGTGAGCGGCGTCTTGAGCGAGGCATTGATGACGACGACCAGCAACAGGTTGGGCACCGACATGGTCATGTCCGTGAACCACATGACGATGCGGTCGAAGAGGCCGCCGAAATAGCCGGCCATGGCGCCGAGGGTGACGCCGATGACGACGGCGATCGTCGACACGACGATCGCCACGACGAAGGCGGTGCGGGTGCCGTAGACGACGCGGGAGAAGACATCGCGGCCGAGATCGTCGGTGCCGAACAGATGTGCCAGCGACGGCGCCTGGTTGCGGGCGGCGAGGTCCTGGGTCAGGAAGTCGTAAGGCGTGAGCCAGGGACCGACGACGGCGACGAAGGCGAGCAGGATGACGACGGCGAGACCGGCGACCGCCAGCTTGTTGCGCAGCAGGCGGTGCCAGGCATCGCGCCACAGGCTGACGGGGGGCTCGTCGTCGGCCACGGTGGAGGAGAGATTGACGGGGGTCATCGTCATGTCAGCGGCTCCTCATCGTGTCGTTGGCGCGCGGATCGAGCAGCGGATAGAGCACGTCGACCAGAAGGTTCGACAGCATCACCAGGAACGAGCCGATCAGCGTGATGGCCAGGATGACGGGATAATCGGAATTGGTCAGCGCCGAGACGGTGAGGCGACCGAGACCGGGCAGGCCGAACACCAGCTCGACGAAGATGGCGCCGTTGACGATGGTGATCATGATCAGGCCAAGCTGGGTGACGACCGGCGTCAACACGGGCCTGAGAATGTGGCGGAAGGCCACCACCATCTCGGGCACGCCCTTGGCGCGGGCAGTGCGGACGAAATCCTCCGACAGCACCTCGATGACGGCGGCGCGGGTCTGGCGCACGATCAGCGCGATCGGCTGGAACGAAAGAACGAGCAACGGCAGGATGATGCGTGCGTCGAAGATGCCGCCCCAGCCGTAAGGAACGCTGCCGCCGGGCAGGATGAAGATCAGCAGCACCATCAGCAACGGGCCGGCGACATAGGCCGGGATGGCCCAGAGGAACAGCGCCGAGCCGAGGATCGCGTAGTCGATCTTGGTGTTCTGGTTCATCGCCGCGATCATGCCGAGCGGGACGGCAACGATGGCCGTCAGCACGACGGCGCAGAGGCCGAGCTTGAACGAGACCGGAGCTGCCGCCGAAACCATCGCCCACACCGAACGGCCCGAGGTCAGCGAATTGCCGAAATTGCCCTGGATCAGGTTGAGGATATAGCTGCCGAACTGGACGAGAAACGGCCGGTTGAGGCCGGCGGCATCGCGGATCGCCTCGATCTTCTCGGGATTGTAGGCGACGTCGCCGGGGGCGCGCAGGAAGATCAGCTTGATCGGGTCGCCGGCGCCAAAATAGGCCATGGCATAGACGGCCAGCATGACCAGCAGAACGGACGGGATCCACAGCAGCAGCCGTGTTGCAATATAACGCAGCATGGCGGGCGGCCTCCCACCGCTCGGTAAGTTCCAAAGAGGAGCATAACACGGGGGCCGAGCCCCCGTGCGCTTCACCGGGGCATCAGCCGACGGTGATTTCCCAAGGGGCGACAACCTGCCAGTCGAGGTTCTTGTCGATACCCTTCACATTGGCATTGGCCCAGCGCGACATCGCCTGTGCGTACCAGGGGATGAAGGTCCAGTCCTCGCGGAAGGCCTTCTGGGCTTCCTGGGCAAGGGCGATGCGCTGCGGGTCGTCCGCCGCCTTGCTGGCAGCTTCGGCCAGCAACTGGTCGACCTTGTCGTTCTTGTAGCCGCCGAGCTTGTTCTGGGCGTTGGACGAAGTCGAAGCGATCGAGCCGGCGAGATAGCTCGCGGCATCGGGCACGCGGGTGCCGACGTCGTCGCGGAAGATCTGCACCGCGTTCTGGTCCGGGCCGGCATAGGCGTCCTGCTGCGGCTTCATGTCGACGGCGGTGATGCCGAGATTCTGACGCCACTGCTCGGCAATGAACTGGGCCGCTGCCTCGTTGGCCGGCGAGGAGATGCCGACGAACAGGATCTTGGGCAGGCGCTCGGGGCCGCCATAGGTCGACTCGGCGAGCAGTTTCTTGGCGCCTTCCGGATCGTAGGGATAAGGCTCGAAGCCGGAATTGTCGGCGCCGGGCACCGAGTTGAGTATCTGGTCGGTCTTCTTGTGCGGGCCATCGGGGAACGAGGCCTTCATCAGGCCATCGCGGTCGACCGCCATGATCAGCGCCTGGCGCACCTTGGGATCATCCATCGGCGCGCGCTTGGAATTGAACCAGAAGTGCTGGCCGGTCGGGATGATCGGGCCGGCGGCGAAGTCGGCGCCGAGGTCCTGGACGATGGTCGAGGTGACGAGCTCGGTGTGGGCGTTGAATTCGCCCGACTTGAGCAGCGAAGTCGCCGTCACATTGTCCTCGATCGAGGTGATCTCGATGCGGGCGAGCTTGGGCTTCGGGCCGAAGAAGTTCTCGTTCGGCTCGAACACCAGCTTGCCGCCGTCGATGTCGATGCTGGTCAGCTTGAACGGACCGGAATAGACCGCACCTGCATCCGGCGTGAACCAGTCCTGGATCTCGTTGCCGTCTTCGCCGCGCGACTGCGAGGCCTTGGTGATCGGCACGATGTGGTTGGCGACGCGCATGAAATAGATCGGGTCGGCTTCGGTCAGCGTCACGACGACGGTGCCCTCATCAGGCGTGGCGACGCCCGAGATTTCGGTGGCGGTGCCGCCGGTCACCTCGGCGAAGCCAGCGACCTTGGCCAGGACCTGATCGGCGCGCTGGCTCTTGGTGCTGGGCATCGCAGCCACGTTCCACGAACCGGCGACGTCGGCAGAGGTGATCTTGCTGCCGTCGGAGAAGGTCGCCTTGGGGTCGAGCTTGAAGGTCCAGGTCTTGGAGTCGGCCGAGCCTTCCCAGCTGGCGAAGACGTAAGGATGGATCTTGCCTTCGCTGTCGAAATACATCGGCGAGGCCCACCAGGCCGAGTTCCAGCGATAGGGCACGCCGCCGCCGCGCAGTGGCGACCAGTCCTGGTTGAAGGCAGGATTGGCGACCTTCAGCACTTGGCCTTCCTGTGCAAAGACGATCTTGGCATCAAGCCCGAGCAAGGTGAAGCCGACAGCACCGCCCAGGCCGAGCCTGAGCGCATCGCGGCGGGTCATCCCGGCGCGTGGCCGTGCAGTCTCGGAAATCCGTTTCGACATGACATTCCTCCCGTGAAATCCATGAACGGCGATGCTCTGGTCGGATGCAATGGCAGCAGACACGGAAGCGGCAACCGTGGCCGAACAAATGCCGCCATATTGTAAACATGTCAATTCATTTTTTCAGATAGCGTGGCACGAAAATTAGAACTTGGTGAAATGCAGTAAGAAATACCTCACAAAATCAATATTGTACGCGGTAAGCCGGAAGGATCGGCAGCCTGCCGACGGAAAAAGCAACTTGACAACTTCTCTGCTTGCGATCAGTTTCCGACCATAAAGCCAAGTGCAGTTTGCGCCCCCGAGGGGCATGCGCTCGGGAGGATTCCAGCAAGCGGGGTGCCGTACGACCGGTACTGCCTGCGGACAAGACGGACAGGGAGCGATGGCGAGTTCTAGCCGCACGATTGGCATCACCATGGGGGACCCCGCCGGGGTCGGCCCCGAGATCATCTGCAAGTCGCTGGCCGAAATGAATGCCGCCGACCGCGCCACCATGCGCGTCTTCGGCAATCGCGACAGCCTGGAGGCGGCGGCAAGGATTGTCGGCGCGCCGCTGAAATTCGCCTCGGTCTCCGATGGAGCCGACACGGTGGCCGTCGAGCATGTCGCCATCGAGGGCGGCCCAATCGCCTTCGGCAAGATCGACACCCGCGCCGGCGACGCCTCGTTCCGCTTCATCGCCCGCGCAGTGGAAGCGGCGACCGCAGGCGAGATCGGCTGCATCGTCACCGCGCCGATCAACAAGGAAGCGCTGAACCTTGCCGGCCACCATTATGACGGCCACACCGGCATGCTGGCGCATCTCACCCATTCGCGCTCGTCCTGGATGCTGCTCGCCGCCGAACGCATGTCGGTGATCCATGTCTCGACGCATGTATCGCTGCAGGAGGCGATCGCGCGGGTAAAGCCGGAGCGCATTCTCGAGACGATCCGCACCGGCTACCGCCATCTGCGTCGCATCGGCGTCGAATACCCACGCATCGCGGTCGCTGGGCTCAACCCGCATTGTGGCGAGAACGGCCTGTTCGGCACCGAGGACGACGAGTTCATCGCTCCCGCAGTGGCCGCGGCCAAGGCCGAGGGTATCGACGCCTACGGTCCGGTTCCGCCCGACACCGTCTTCCACCGCGCCTATTCGGGCGCCTTCGACCTCGTCGTCGCGCAGTATCACGACCAGGGCCACATCCCGATGAAGCTCGTCGCCTTCGACAGCGGCGTCAACATCTCGCTCGGCCTGCCCATCGACCGCACCTCGGTCGACCACGGCACCGCCTTCGACATTGCCGGGAGCGGCAAGGCCAATCACGTCAACATGAACGCGGCGATCGCCTATGCGCGCAAGCTCGCCGGAACGCCTCGGGTGACCGCATGACCAATTTTGCCATCTCCGGCGTCTTCTCCGCCGCCGCCACGCCGATCAATGCCGACCTTTCGCCCGACCACGGCCTGCTGGCTGCGCACTGCCAAAGGCTGCTCGACGAGGGCTGCCATGGCGTGGCGCTGCTCGGTACCACCGGCGAGGCCAACTCGTTCTCGATCGACGAGCGCAAGGCGATGCTGGAAAGCGTCGTCAAGGCAGGCGTTGCTGCCGACAGACTGATGCCGGGCACTGGCGTCGCCGCCATCCCCGAAACCATCGAGCTGACCCGCCATGCGCTGTCGATCGGTATCGAGAAGGTCGTGATGCTGCCGCCCTTCTACTATAAGGGCGTGTCCGATGGCGGGCTGTTCGACGCCTATGCCCGCATCCTCGAAGGCGTCGCCGACGACCGGCTCAAGGTGGTGCTCTACCACATCCCGCAGGTGTCGGGCATTCCGCTGTCGGTGGAACTCGTCGGGCGGCTGATCGCGGCCTTCCCGAAGACTGTCGTCGGGATCAAGGAATCCAAGGGCGACTTCGCCAACATGCAGGCGCTGGTGAAGGCCAATCCCGGTTTTGCTGTGTTCCCGGGCGCCGATCCGCTGATGCTGCCGCTGCTGCGCGAAGGCGGCGCCGGCTGCATCACCGCCACATCCAACCTGATCGCGGATTCGCTGCGCACGGTGTTCGACCACCAAGCCAACCCGGCTGAAGAAGCCAAGGTCGAGGCGGCGCAGGCGCGCATCAATGCCTGGCGCAACCTCTCCAACAGCTACGCCCAGATCCCGACCATCAAGGCGATGGTCGGCCTGAAGCACGGCGAGAAGGCATGGCAGCGGCTGCGGCCGCCGCTGGTCGGGCTGAGCGACGGCGAGATGGCAGAGCTGAAGCCGCAGCTCGAACAGCTGCCGTAAGGAGGTTTCGATGACCACCACCGCGGCCCCAGCACAATCATCCGCTGCAGGCATGACCCACGCGGATGTTGCCGCGCAGATGGACGGCAAGTTGCACCAGGCGTCTGCGGGACGCACCGACGCCTTCCTGCCGTCGCCGACGGTGCAGAACCACGCCGCGAACCTCAGCCTGCTGCCCGACGGCACGCTCGCCTGCGTCTGGTTCGGCGGCACGATGGAAGGCATGGGCGACATCTCGGTCTACCTGTCGCGTCTGGCACCCGGTTCCGACACTTGGTCGGCACCGGAAAAGATGTCGGACGATGCGCAGAAATCAGAACAGAACCCACTGCTGTTCAACGCGCCTGACGGCAAGGTGTGGCTGCTCTACACCTCGCAAACCTCGGGCCATCAGGACGGTGCGGTGGTCAAGCGGCGCATCTCCAATGACGGCGGCAAGAGCTTCGGCGAGGTGTCGGTGCTCTGCGACATCCCCGGCACCTTCGTGCGCCAACCGATCATCGTCAATGATCGCGGCGAGTGGCTGCTGCCGGTGTTCCGCTGCATCGGCCGACCGGGGACGCGCTGGAGCGGCGATGTCGACACCGCTGCCGTGCTCATCTCCACCGATGCCGGCACAAGCTGGACCATGCATGACGTGCCCGACAGCATCGGCGCCGTGCACATGAACATCGTGCCGCTCGGCGGTGACGAGATGGTAGCGCTTTACCGCAACCGCTTCTCCGAGCAGGTGCTGCGCAGCCGCTCGCATGACGGCGGCCGCCGTTGGAGCGCCCCTGAAACGACCGAGCTGCCCAACAACAACTCGTCCATTCAGGCCGTGCGAACAGGCGATGGCCGCATTGCCATCGTGTACAACCACGCCAATGCGTCGATGTCGGATGACCGGCGCCTTTCGCTCTATGACGAGATCGAGGGCGACGAGCCGGTCGCGACCGAGCCTGCTGCCGAGCCGGAGGGCCGCAAGGCCGTCTGGGGCGTGCCGCGCGCGCCGCTCAGCCTCGCCTTCTCGTCCGATGGCGGCGCAACCTTCGGCGAACGGATCGACCTCGAGACCGGCGATGGCTTCTGCCTGACCAACAATTCGAAGGACGGGCTGAACCGCGAGTTTTCCTACCCGTCGATCCTGGCGACTGACGACGGCACGATCCATGTCGCCTTCACCTATTTCCGGCGCGCCATCAAGTACGTCCGCCTCTCCCCGGCCGACAGCTGATGCGTGATCGCGGCGACCATATCCAGCAGGAGCATAGACGATGACCGGTCTCAGCACGCCCATATCGATCGTTCGGCCGCCGGTCATCGAATTCGGTCCCGGCGTGATTTCGCGGCTTGCCGGCTGGGTGAAGGCGCGCAACGTCAAGAAGGCACTCGTCGTTGCCGACGCCTTCAACGCCACGCGCGTGGCGACACTCGATCTCGGCATCGAAACCGTCGTCTTCGGCGAAGTGCGCCCCGAGCCTGACCTGCCCAATCTCGAAAAAGTGCTGGAACTTGCCGCGCTGTCGCAAGCCGACCTGATCGTCGGTTTCGGCGGTGGCAGCGCGATGGATCTCGCCAAGCTCGTCTCGGTGATGGCCGGTAGCGGGCAGCGGCTGCAGGACATCGTCGGCGTCGGCAAGGCGGCCAAGCGCCGGGTCGCGCTCGCTCAGGTGCCGACGACGTCGGGCACCGGCAGCGAGGCCGGCATTCGCGCCCTCGTCACCGATCCCGTAACGCAGGCCAAGCTCGCCGTCGAAAGCATCGAAATGCTGGCCGACATCGCCGTCGTCGACCCGGCGCTGACGATGACCGTGCCACCGGCCGTCACCGCCGCCACCGGCGTCGATGCCATGGCCCATTGCGTCGAGGCCTACACCAACAAGAAGGCGCATCCGATGATCGACCTCTACGCGCTGGAAGGCGTGAAGCTGGTCGGCCGCTATCTCGCCCGCGCGGTGAAGGACGGCAGCGACGTCGAGGCCCGCGCCGGGCTGGCGCTCGCCTCGCTCTATGGCGGCTTCTGCCTCGGCCCGGTCAACACCGCCGGCGGCCATGCGCTCGCCTATCCGCTGGGCACGCGCTGGCACATCGCCCATGGTGCGGCCAACGCGCTGATATTCCCGCATGTGCTCGCCTTCAACCTACCGGCGGCCTCGGAAAAGACGAGCCATATCCTGTCGGCCCTCGGGCTGCCGGAGGCCCATGCCGTGCAGGACGTGTTCGGGTCGACGCATGACTATTGCGCCTCGCTCGGCATCGAGATGCGGCTGTCCCAGCTCGGCGTGCCGGAGAACGACCTGGAGACGATGGCAGACGACGCCTTCGCCATCCGCCGTCTGCTCGACAACAACCCGCGCGAACTGGCGCGAGGCGACATCCTGTCGATCTACCGGACGGCCTACTGAGGCCGCGGCTGCCGGGGACTATTCGACCGGACGTTCGTCGGCGATGACCTTGCCGTCATTGGGAAGTCTGCCAAGGGCGACGATCTCGACGGCGCCCTTCATCTTGGTCGCGGCCTGCAATGCCACCTCGAGCTCCGCACGGAGTTCGTCGCTCGCCGCGCCGGCTTCGGCCTTGAGCAGCATCGTGTCCTGTGCGCCGTCGCGGCCGACGACGAGACGAAGCCGGCCGAGGCCGGGAAACCTGCGTCCGATGGCGGCAACCTGGGCCGGGTCGACGAACATGCCCTTGACCTTGGTGCGCTGGTCGGCGCGGCCCATCCAGCCGGCGAGCCGAATGTTGGTACGGCCGCAGGAGCTGAGGCCGGAGAGCACCCGCGACAGGTCGCCGGTGCCGAAACGCAGCAAGGGATATTCCGGGACGAGGCGTGTGACCACGACCTCGCCAACCTCGCCATCGGCCACAGCCTCGCCAGTGCCCGGGCGTACGATCTCGACGATCAGTCCCTCGTTGACCACCAGGCCCGAGCGCGCCGTGGTTTCATAGGCGGCGACGCCGAGTTCTGCGCTGGCATAGGCCTGATAGGCGTCGATGCCGGCACCGGCGATCTCCTGCTGCAGCGAGGCCGGGAACGCGGCACCCGAAACCAAGGCGTGGCGGAACGGGCTGGCGGCACCGGTGGCGCTCAAGCGGTCGAGCAGAATCTTCAGGAAGTCGGGCGTGCCGATATAGCCGGACGGCCTAAGCGCCACGATCGCCTCGACCTGCTGGTCGGTGTTGCCGACGCCGGCCGGGATCACCGCGCAGCCGAGCGCATGGGCACCCGATTCCATCATGTGTCCGCCCGGCGTCAGGTGGTAGCTGAAGGCATTGTGGACGATGTCTTCCCGACGCATGCCGGCAGAGAAAAGGGCCCGCGCCGCACCCCACCAGTCGTCGCCGCGGCCTTCGGGATCGAAGATTGGCCCGGGGGAGACGAGCAGGCGCTTCAGCGCGCCAGGCCTGACGGGCGACAGGCCGGCGAAGGGCGGATTCTTGGCCTGCAAGGCAAGCAGGTCGCCCTTGCGGATGACCGGCACCTGCTGGAGCGCTGCACGGTCGATAAGGCTCGCAAACGCAATGCCCTCGAGCTGCTGGCGCAGCGCCGGCGCGCCGGCTTGCGAGGTCTCGAGCAGCGAACGCAACCTGGCAAAAAGTGCGGCCTCGCGGACGGCCGGATCCTGGGTTTCCGCGGCATCGTAATGTGCGTTCGTGACCATGGTTCACCTAGGTTCTGGACGATGAGGGCGCGCCGCCCAACGGCATGACCGCGCAGCACCCGGAAAATGAAGCGGTTCAGGCGAGCCAGCGCTTGCGCCGCTTGTAGCTCTTGACCTCGCGGAACGACTTGCGGCCCTCGCCGCCGATGCCGAGATAGAATTCCTTGACGTCCTCGTTGTCGCGCAACGAGGCGGCGTCGCCATCCATGACGATGCGGCCGGTTTCCATGATGTAGCCGTAGGTGGCGTATTTCAGCGCCATGTTGGTGTTCTGCTCGGCCACCAGGAACGACACGCCCTGCTTGTCGTTCAGGTCCTTGACGATCTCGAAGATCTCGTCGACCACCTGCGGCGCGAGCCCCATCGACGGCTCGTCGAGCAGGATCATCTTGGGACGGCTCATCATGGCGCGGCCGATGGCGCACATCTGCTGCTCGCCGCCCGAGGTGTAGCCGGCCATCGACGATCGGCGCTGCCTCAGCCGGGGGAAGTAGTCGTAGATCATGTCGAGGTCGTCACGGATGGCGCGGTTGCCGTCGCGCCGCGTGAAGGCACCGGCGAGCAGGTTTTCCTCGATGCTGAGATGGCCAAAGCAGTGCCGCCCCTCCATCACCTGGATGCAGCCGCGCCGCACCAACTCGTTCGGGCTGAGGCTGTCGACACGTTCGCCGTCGAACTCGATCGAGCCCTTGGTGACCTCGCCGCGCTCGGCATGCAGAAGATTTGAGATCGCCTTCAGCGTCGTCGTCTTGCCGGCGCCATTGGCGCCGAGGATGGCGACGATGCCGCCCTGCGGGACAGTGAGCGACACGCCCTTGAGAACGAGGATGACGTGATCGTAGATCACCTCGATGTTGTTGACCGACAGCATCGGGCGGGCCGGCTCGACCGCGTTGGAAGCATGTTCAGACATCAGCAAGCTCCGGGACAAAGGTCCCTCCCCCCTGACGGGGAAGGGACAGGGTTCAAGCTGCAGCCTTACGAGGCGTCGCAGGCCTCGGCGCGGGCCGGCCACGGCGCGTTCTTCTCGGCATAGGCCTTGGCGTCGGCATCGAGCAGCGGTCCGACCTTGTCGCTCATCGGCGCGATGTAGTCGGATACCTTCTCGTAGGTGGTGCCGTTCCAGCTCTGGACGAAGGTCGAGAAGTGGCCGTTGTGGTCGGCGCAGGAGAGCTTGACCGCACCGGTGAAGCCTTCGAGGCCGATTTCCTTGAGCCGCGCGTCATCGATGTTGAGGCCTTCCAGGCCGCGGCGAACATCCTCGCCGGTGACCGCCTTCTTGCCGGTGATCTCCTGCGCCTTGCGGATCGCCTCGGCGATCAGCATCGAATTGTAGATGCCGCGGTTGTAGAGAACCTGGCCGACCTTGTCCTTGCCAGAAACCTGGCTTTTGCCGGCATCGACGACGTGCTTCTGGATGTCGGCGAGAAGCGGGAAGTCCGCACCCACGGCATGCCAGTTCAGCGTCTTGAAGCCCTTTGCGCCGTCGCCGGCACCCTTGGCGTCATCCTCGCTCGGCCACCAGATCGAGATGAACTTCTCCATCGGGTAGTTGGTCTTCACCGCTTCCTTGACGGCGGTGGCATTCAGCGCGCCCCAGCCGTAGAGGATCATGTAGTCGGGCTTGTCGCGGCGAACGCTCAGCCACTGCGACGACTGGTTCTGCATGTCGGCGGCGGCCACCGGATAGAGCTTGGCCTCGAAGCCGAGTTCCTTCGACAGCTGCTCGATCAGCGGCAGCGGCTCGCGGCCGAAGCTGGCATCGAGATAGATGTAGCCGATCTTCTTGCCCTTGAGCTTGTCGATGCCGCCGCCTTCCTGGGTGGCGATGTATTGCAGGATCTGGGTGAAGCCGTCCCAGTAGGTTGCCGGCGGGTTGAAGATCCAGGGGAAGGTGTCGCCCTTGGCCGAGGCCGACAGGCCGTAGGCCATCGACAGCACCGGGATCTTGTCCACGGCGGCCTTGGGGATCAGCGGCAAGGTGATGCCTGTCGACCACGGATTGACGATCACCGGCTTCTTGGGCTTCACCGATTCATAACATTCGAGGCCCTTCTTGGTGTCGTAGCCGGTCTCGCACTCCTCAACGATCAGCTTGACGCCGCCGATGCCGCCGTCGCGCTCGTTGAGAAGCGTCAGGTAGTCGTGCATGCCGTTGGCGATCGGCGTTCCGGACCCGGCAAACGGGCCGGTGCGATAGGTGAACAGCGGCACGTAGATCGATTCTTCCTGGGCCTGCGCGCCGTGCACGGCCGGCAAGGTCAGCGATGCTGCTGCAGAAAGTGCGTATAGCCAGTTCTTGAGCGACATTTCGTTCTCCTCCCTACTTCTTTTGCATTTCCGTCTTGTGCATGGCCCCTAGTAAGGGAAGGGCCACACACGAAGCTTCTGCTTGGCGATCTGCCAGAGCCGCGCGAGGCCGTGCGGTTCGACGATCAGGAAAAAGATGATGAGGGCGCCGACGATCAGATACGTCAGGTGCTCCACCGTTGCGGCGGCGATGGGCAGGCCAAGCGCCTCGGGCAGCATGCGGATGACGATCGGCAGGATGTGGATCAGCGCTGCGCCGAAGAAGCTGCCGATCATCGAGCCGAGGCCACCGATGATGACCATGAACAGCAGCAAGAACGACAGCTTGATGTCGAAGGCGGACGGCTCGGCGGCCCCGAGCCAGAGGAAGACCATGAGCGCGCCCGAAACACCGCAGTAGAAGGACGACACCGCAAACGCCAGCAGCTTTGCCGGCAGCAGCCGGATGCCCATCAGCTGCGCTGCAATGTCCATGTCGCGCACCGCCATCCAGGTGCGGCCGATCCTGCCATGGACGATGTTGGAAGCGAGCAGGGTCATGACGACGACGATGACCAGCACCACGAGGTAGCGCGTGACGGGCGTCGCGGAGGGGCCGGTGATGGCCAGGCCGAACAGCGTGCGGGCCGGCACTTCGATGGCTCCGGACGGATTGTCGTTGTAGAGCCAGCTGATGCGCACGAAGCACCACTGCAGGAAGAACTGCGCGGCCAGCGTCGCGACCGCCAGGTAGAAGCCCTTGATGCGCAGCGAGGGCAGGCCGAACAGCACGCCGATGCCTGCGGCGAAGAAGCCCGAGCAGAGGATCCAGACCAGGATGTTGACGCCTGGAAAAATGGTCGACAGCTTGTAGGCCGAATAGGCGCCGACCCCCATGAAGGCGGCCGAGCCGAGGGAGAGCAGTCCGGTGTAGCCGACAAGGATGTTGAGCCCGATTGCGCCGAGCGACAGGATCAGGAACGGCACCATCACAGAGGCAAGCAGGAACTCGTTGCCGAACAGCGGCACCGCGACGAAGGCAATGAGCAGGATGAAGGCCAGGCCGAGCCGGTCCTGCAGGATCGGGAACACCGCCTGGTCGGCCGCGTAGCTTTGCTTGAACTGGCCCGTCTCGCGATAGAACATCTGGTCAGATCCGCTCGATTATCTTGTCGCCGAACAGGCCCTGCGGCCGATACAGCAGAAACAGCAGGGCAATGGCATAGGCAAACCAGCTCTCGATGCCGCCGCCGAGCAGAGGGCCCCAGTAGAATTCGCCGAGCTTTTCGCCGATCCCGATGATCAGCCCGCCGACGATCGCGCCGGGCACCGAGGTCAGCCCGCCCAGCACCAGCACCGGCAGCGCCTTGAGCGCCACGATCTCGAGCGCGAAGGAGACGTCGGAACGGGCGCCCCACATGATGCCGGTCACCAGTGCGACCAGGCCTGCGGCGAACCACACGATGACCCAGATCTGGTTGAGCGATATGCCGACCGAAAGCGCTGCCTTGTGGCTGTCGGCAACGGCGCGCAAGGCCCGGCCGATGCGGGTCTTCTGGAAGAACAGGGCGAGCCCGACGATCATCACGGAGGCGATGACGGCGGCGGCGATGTCGATCTTCTGGAAGCTCACCAGTCCACCCAGCATCTCGACGTCGACCGAGCCGCTGGGCAGGAACAGCTCGCTTGCGATCATCTGCTTGGGGTCGCCGCCGAACACCATCTCGCCGAAGCCGATCAGCACATAGGTGATGCCGAACGTCGCCATGAACAGGATGATGTCGGGCTGGTTGACCAGCGGCCGCAGCACGGCGCGCTCGACCAGCATCGCCAGAACGAACATCACGCCCGCCGTCAGGATCAGCGCGACGAAGGCCGCGGTGTGGCCGGAAAAGCCCGCGGCCGAAAACTTCTCGTAGAAGCCGACGAGGGTAAGCGCCGAAAACACGACCATGATGCCCTGGGCGAAGTTGAACACGCCCGACGCCTTGAAGATGAGCACGAAGCCAAGGGCGATCAGCGCATAGAGGACGCCCGACACCAGCCCCTCCCACAGGGTCTGGACCAAAAGGTCGGGCATCTGCACCATCTGCACGAAGGGATCGATGAAGATGTTGTAGAGCATCGGTCTCCCTTCCTCACCCGGCCCGGCGTGCCGAGCAGGCCCAGCGGCATTCCGAGCCGTCTGCCATCGTTTCTGCTGCCGTGCGTCTCGTGTTCATGCGGATTTTTCCTCCTCCACCAGACACCGGCATGGTCAATGCCCCACGCCGAGATAGGCCTCGATGACCTTGGGGTCCGCCTTGACCACCTCGGGGGTGCCGTCGGCGATCTTGTGTCCGTATTCGAGCACCACCACGCGGTCGGACAGGTCCATGACCACGCCCATGTCGTGCTCGATCAGCGCGATGGTGGTACCGAAATGCTTGTTGAGATCGAGGATGTAGCGGCACATGTCCTCCTTCTCCTCGATGTTCATGCCGGCCATCGGCTCGTCGAGCAGCAGCAGTTCCGGCTCCATCGCCAGCGCGCGGCCAAGCTCTACGCGCTTCTGCAGGCCGTAGGGCAACTTGCCGACAGGGGTCTTGCGGATCGACTCGATCTGCAGGAAGTCGATGATGTCCTCGACCACGCGCCGATGCTCGATCTCCTCGCGCATTGCCGGGCCGTAACGCAGCATCTGCCAGAAGAGTCCACGGTGCATCTTCAGCGTGCGGCCGACCATGATGTTGTCGAGCGTGCTCATGCCGCGGAACAGCGCCACGTTCTGGAAGGTGCGGGCGATGCCTTGGCTGGCGGCCTGATAGGGCCGCATGCGCGGACGGGTCTTGCCCTTGTAGGTGATGCGGCCGTGCTGGGGGTGGTAGAAGCCGTTGACCACGTTCAGCATCGAGGTCTTGCCGGCACCGTTGGGGCCGATAATGGCACGAATCTCGCCCTTGCGGATGTCGAAGGACACGTCGGTGATGGCCTTCACCCCGCCGAAGGACAGCGATACGCCATCGACCGCCAGCAGTGTTTCGGGTGCGTTCATGCGGCGACCCCAAGCTTGGCGACTTGCGCAACCTCAGCCTCGGCGATGCGGACCCTGGCGGATATGATACCCTTGCGGCCGTCCTCGAAGGTCACTTCGGTCGAGATGTCGGCGGCCTCCGAGCCATTGTAGAGCGCGTCGACCAGAGGCTTGTAGCGTTCGGCGATGAAGCCGCGCCGCACCTTCTGCGTGCGCGTCATCTCGCCGTCGTCGGCGTCGAGTTCCTTGTGCAGGATAAGGAAGCGCTTGATCTGCGCCGCCGCCATGCGCGGCTCGGCGGCCAGTGCCCGGTTCACCTCGGCGACGTGACCGGTGAACATTTCATAGACCTCGGGGCGCTGCGCCAGCTCCTGGTAAGAGCCGTAGGCGATGTTCTTGCGCTCCGCCCAGTTGCCGACCGCCGTCAGGTCGATGTTGAGCATGACCGTGACGAAGTCGCGGTCCTGGCCGAAGGCAACGGCTTCCTTGATGTTGGGGAAGAACTTCAGCTTGTTTTCGATGTATTTCGGCGCGAACAGCGCGCCCGAGCTCA
Organism: Aminobacter sp. MSH1; assembly: GCF_003071665.1. Lineage (GTDB taxonomy): Bacteria > Pseudomonadota > Alphaproteobacteria > Rhizobiales > Rhizobiaceae > Aminobacter > Aminobacter niigataensis. The sequence continues at coordinate 628,875 of NZ_CP026265.1, forward strand.
GCTTGCCGACATCCTTGGCGCGGTCGATGATGGTGAGGTGGCCGTCGGGATCGAAGAAGCCGGCGTCGCCTGTCTTCACGTAACCTTCCGGGGTGACCGTTTCTGCCGTGCGTTCAGCGTCCTTGTAATAGCCGACGAACTGGCCGGGTGAGCGATAGAGCACCTCGCCATCGTCGGCGATGCGGATCTCGACATTGGGCGTCGCCGGCCCGACCGTGCCGGCGCGGATCTGCCCGTCAGGCTGCGCGGTGACATAGAGAAAGGCCTCTGTCTGGCCGTAGAGCTGCTTCAGGTTGAGGCCGAGCGACCGGTAGAAGGAAAACAGGTCCGGTCCGATTGCCTCGCCGGCCGTGTAGGCGACGCGAATGCGGGAAAAGCCGAGCACGTTCTTCAGCGGTGCGTAAACCAGCAGGTTCCCGATCGCGTAGCCGAGGCGGGCGCCGAGCGGCACGGTCTCGCCGTCGAGGATCTTTTCACCCCAACGCCTGGCTACGCCGATAAAGTAATTGAACATACCGCGCTTGAGCGCTCCGGCATCCTCCATGCGGATGGTGATCCGGGTCAGCAACGTCTCGAACACGCGCGGCGGCGCGAAATAGAAGCTCGGTCCGATCTCCTGCGTGTCGGCTTCCGCCGTTTCCCGACTTTCGGGACAAGCGACGCAGAAGCCCGCGACCATAGACTGGGCATAGTTGAGGTAGTGATCGCCGACCCAGGCCAGCGGCAGGTAGGCGAGCACTTCGTCGCGGTCGGTGAGCTTGTCGAAGGTGACGGTATCGCGCGCCGCCGCAATCGAGCCGCCGGCGGTCAGCAGCACACCCTTGGATCGGCCTGTCGTGCCGGAGGTATACAGGATGATGGAGATGTCGCTGGCCTGACCACGATCGCGCTCGGCATCGACCGCCCTTGCAGCAGCCGGATCGGTCCGCAGAAGCTCGCGGCCCTGCTCGATGATACCGCCGATGGCGTGGAGCCGGCTGTGATCGTAGTCGCGCAAGCCGCGCGGCTCGTCATAGAGAACGGTGCGGAGCTTGGGCACGCGGTCCTGGACCGAGATCAGCTTGTCGACCTGCTCCTGATCCTGCACCGCCGCAAAGGCGACGTCGGCGTGGTCGAGCACATAGGCCATCTCGTCCGCGACCGCATCGGCATAGACCGGCACGGGGATCGCCCCCAGCCATTGCGCGGCGAGAATGGTCCAGTACATGGCCGGCAGGTTCGCGCCGATGACGGCGATGGTCGCGCCGCGCTCCAGACCGAGTTGCTGCAAGCCGGCGGCATAGGCGCGGATGGTTTGGGCCAGCTCGCTCCAGTCCCATGTCCGCCAGATGCCGAGATCCTTGTGACGCATCGCCGGGCGGTTGGGCCGCAGGCGAGCATGCTCGCACAGCAGCTTGGCAAACGTATCGAGCTCGCGCGTTACGCTCCCTTGTGCCAAAGGCACGCCTCCCGTTTGTTCCCTCGTAGATCGCCGGGTGTTCCCGGTCGTTGGATCGAAGCTCGCAACCTTGGCAGGCTTTTTCAAGGGCTGGCTTGACAGACAGGACGCCAATGTTCAGTCTTGGGTACCGGCCTTGTGCCCCTTGAGCGCTATTTCACGCCGACATATTTGAAATCATTGATATTTTAGCGTCCAACGTCACAGTGACTGCCACGTCACTCGCCGTAGCCGCGCAGCTTTTCCAGATCCAGGATCGTAACGCCGCCGCTCTCATTGCGGAGCAAGCCGGCCTTTTCCAGTTCTTGCAGGATTCGGTTGGCTACAGGCCGCGACACGCCGGCCAGCAAACCGATCTCCTCCTGGCTGATGTCGATGTGCGAACCGACGAAGGGACTGATCACCGGGTTGAACAGCGAGGCCAGGCTGCGCGCCACCTTGCCGGTCGAATCGAGCGTACGATCATGCTCGACCTGCGCAATGAACTGCCCGAGCCGCTCGTTGATGAGCCGTACCAGCAGCCGGTCGAAGGCGACGCTGTTTTCGAAGAGCCAGAAAAATGTCGAGCGGTTGAGTAGTGCCACCTGCGTACGCCGCAGGGCAAGAACGTCATACTGGCGCGGCTCGTCCTTGAGCAACGACCCTTCGCCGAACCAGCAACTCGGCGGCAGGCCGGCATAGGTCACGGCCTTGCCCGAGGTGGTGATCGAACCCAGCCGCAACAGTCCGCTGACGACGCCGATCCAGTTGTCGATGCGATCGCCGCGATGGATGAAATAGGTCCCCGGCTCAAGGATGCGCAGCATGATGCCGCGACGCGCACGCTCACGCTCATCCTCCGGCAGTTCCCGCGCCCAGAATACCGACGACAGAAATTGTTCCGGGCTTATCACGCGCGCTCCTGCACACTGCCATGAAGGACGTGCGTACCATGCGGTGTGTGCCCTCGTCACGCCGGGAGGTCAGCTAATCGCCGCCAATCCGCTCTGCATTGCGAAATTTGGCCTTGAGTTTCTCGCGTCCGGCAATTAGCTAGTCGCTACCAGGCCGGGCCCCTCTGGCAGTCCATCAGGACTGTGATGTCGGACTGGACGTTCCAATCCGGGTGGCCTGGCTTTTGAAATCCCTACGCTGTAGCAGCACTTTTTGACACGCGCGGAATCCGCGTTGCCTACGGCTATGATTGCAAGCCGCGCCGCCCCCAGCTGAAAGCAAAGGGTGCCGCATGACAGAATTTTTCACTCCCGAAGCAATGACCGCTCTATTCCAGGTGATCATGATCGACCTGGTCCTGGCGGGTGACAACGCGATCATCATCGGCCTTGCCGCTGCAGGCCTGCCCAAGGACCAGCGCGCAAAGGCCATTCTCATCGGCATTGTTGCCGCAACCGTGCTGCGCATCGGTTTTGCCGCGGCTACCACCCAGCTGCTGCAGATCGTCGGACTGCTGTTTGCCGGCGGCGTGCTGCTGTTGTGGGTGTGCTGGAAGATGTGGCGCGAGCTTCGCCAGAACCATGCCGAGGAAACGCAGGCCATCGAGGCGCTTTCGGAAAGCGACATCGACAAGGACGGCAAGGTTGCAGGTGCTGCCCCGCGCAAGACCCTTGGCCAGGCAGCCTGGCAGATCCTCATCGCCGACGTGTCCATGTCGCTCGACAATGTGCTCGCCGTCGCCGGCGCTGCGCGCGACCATCCCAACGTTCTGGTCTTCGGTCTTGTCCTGTCGATCGCATTGATGGGCATTGCCGCGAGCTTTATCGCCAACCTGCTGCAGAAGCATCGCTGGATCGCCTATGTCGGCCTGGCGATCATCCTCTATGTCGCCGGCGAGATGATCTATCGCGGCGCCCACGAATTGATGCCCTTCATTACCGGCTCCTGAGAGCCCGGCAGGCTGGCCGGAGAAGCCTCTCTGGCCAGCCTTTGCCACATGATCAGGCCCGCTTCACGCGGGCCTTTTTCATGACCGCAAGGCACCTGGAATCAGCCTCTGGCATTGGAGCGGTCAACGCCAAGACACGATGCCGGCCCATCGACTGCTCACTTTTCTTTCGCCGCTACTCGCCCAGGCGCTGGTCGCATTCGACGGTGGGCAGGCTTCTCTGGCCTTCGACGGTGCGACGCGCTTCGGCCCGCAGGACCGCACCTATATCGCCGGCACTAGAGGCAGCCTGTCGAGCACCGGCCCCGACCTCGGCATTCAGGCGATCGTATTGACGACCATGGCCGGCACGGCACGGCCGGAACTCGCAGGCAGTTGGTTCAACGACGGCTTTGCCGGCACGATGGGGGAGCTTCTGTCGGCCATCGAAGACGGCCGCGAGCCGCTCAACGGTGCCCGGGCCAATCTGCGGAGCCTTGGACTGACCTTCGCCGCGATCGCCTCGACGCATCGCGGCACACCGGTCGTGCCCGGCGCCGTTCGCAGCCTGGCAGAAGTGAAGCGCTCCGCTGGCTGAAGCCGGCGCTTGATACGACAAAGTCCCGCCGGTTTTCACCGTGCGGGCCTTTTTGATTTTGGAGCCAGGATTCTGTCTTTTCTGTCCGGCTTTGTCGGCGTTGGCCTGCTTGGGGGCGGCTGATGCGGTTCCAATCGGACCGTCACCTGGCAGCCAAATACAAAAAGCCCCGCTCGAGGCGGGGCTTTTTGTATTTGGTTGCGGGGACAGGATTTGAACCTGTGACCTTCAGGTTATGAGCCTGACGAGCTACCGGGCTGCTCCACCCCGCGCCACCATTTTCGCAAGCTGTGCCTGCGGATATTCCGGCGATTCCTTGCTTCATGTAGGCATTTGCCCACGCGATTGCGAGGATTTCAGGCTGTCTGCCAATGGAAAGGGCCGCTTGCGCGGCCCGTCTACCCGTTGGCGGGCCTTGGTTTGTATCGAGAAGATTGCAACATCGCGTTGCGATGCGTGGATTTAACGTGCGTTTGGCAGACCTGGCAGCGACTTACTCTCCCGCGTCTTGAGACGAAGTACCATCAGCGCTGGAGCGTTTCACGGCCGAGTTCGGAATGGGATCGGGTGCAGCCGCTCCGCCATAACCACCAGGTCGGCAAAACGCACGTTGTTCGAGAAGCTTTTTGAGCGAAGGAGCGTCAAGAGGCGTCGACAGCGGAGCTGTCGGGTGCCTCTCAGGCTGTTCGCTGGTCTTTGTGTGCCTTTTTATCCTGCCTTTCGGCAGCGATGAGCATTAGGAATGAGAACGATCAAGCCTATCGAACTATTAGTACCGGTAAGCTTCATGCGTTGCCGCACTTCCACACCCGGCCTATCAACGTGGTCGTCTTCCACGGTTCTCAGGGAATACTCGTTTTAAGGTGGGTTTCCCGCTTAGATGCCTTCAGCGGTTATCCCGTCCGGATATAGCTACCCTGCTATGCGGCTGGCGCCACAACAGGTCCACCAGAGATCCGTCCATCCCGGTCCTCTCGTACTAGGGACAGATCCTTTCAATATTCCTACACCCACGGCAGATAGGGACCGAACTGTCTCACGACGTTCTGAACCCAACTCACGTACCGCTTTAAATGGCGAACAGCCATACCCTTGGGACCTGCTCCAGCCCCAGGATGCGATGAGTCGACATCGAGGTGCCAAACAACCCCGTCGATATGGACTCTTGGGGGTCATCAGCCTGTTATCCCCGGCGTACCTTTTATCCGTTGAGCGATGGCCCTTCCACACGGGACCACCGGATCACTATGACCGACTTTCGTCTCTGCTCGACTTGTCAGTCTCGCAGTCAGGCGGGCTTATGCCATTGCACTCGACGACCGATTTCCGACCGGTCTGAGCCCACCATCGCGCGCCTCCGTTACTCTTTAGGAGGCGACCGCCCCAGTCAAACTACCCACCATACATTGTCCCGGACCCGGATAACGGGCCGCGGTTAGACATCCATAGAGATAAGGGTGGTATTTCAAGGGTGGCTCCACCAAGGCTGGCGCCCTGGCTTCAAAGCCTACCACCTATCCTACACATGCCACTACGAATGCCAATGTAAAGCTATAGTAAAGGTGCACGGGGTCTTTCCGTCTAACCGCAGGAACCCCGCATCTTCACGGGGAATTCAATTTCACTGAGTCTATGCTGGAGACAGCGGGGAAGTCGTTACGCCATTCGTGCAGGTCGGAACTTACCCGACAAGGAATTTCGCTACCTTAGGACCGTTATAGTTACGGCCGCCGTTTACTGGGGCTTCGATTCAAAGCTTGCACCTCTCCTCTTAACCTTCCAGCACCGGGCAGGCGTCAGACCCTATACGTCGTCTTGCGACTTCGCAGAGCCCTGTGTTTTTGATAAACAGTCGCTACCCCCTGGTCTGTGCCACCCTCCACATGCTTGCGCATGAAAGGGTCACGCTTCTTCCGAAGTTACGCGTGCAATTTGCCGAGTTCCTTCAGCATAGTTCTCTCAAGCGCCTTGGTATACTCTACCAGTCCACCAGTGTCGGTTTCGGGTACGGTCTATAATGGAGGAGCTATTTCCTGGAACCGCTCCGCTGCCGGGATCAATCCAATAAGACCCGACAACTTGTGCGATCCGTCACTACCTCCAGGCCCACGAATATTAACGTGGTTCCCATCGTCTACGCGTTTCCGCCTCGACTTAGGGGCCGGCTAACCCTGCTCAGATTAGCTTTAAGCAGGAACCCTTGGACTTTCGGCGGGGGTGTCTCTCACA